>CAZQSB010000026.1:0-35388 GCA_964596015.1 uncultured bacterium
ACCGCCCGGTCGTTCTCACCGTCGGCGTCGGGCGAGAACGGGTTCGGGCTGACCGTGAGCGTTCCGTCGGACGGCAGATGACCGATGAGAATGCTGTTCGCGCGCCCCGGGGTCGCACCCTCGGGCGCGACACAGCTGCCCCAGCTTGCGGGGTCGCCGCCGTCGAGGTCGGGACGCACCCGCTCCAGTGAGACGTCGCGGCCTCCGCCCCAGCCACGCTCGTACGCCACGCTCTCGACCGGCGTGCCGAACTCGTCCAGCACCATCACGACGTCGTCGGTCGAGAGAGCCTCCCATCCATCCGTGGAGATCACCGGAGCCCCCCAGGCGTTCACGAGCTCCGGGTCGCGCGCTACGACGAGAAACGCCCCAGGAGAGACCAGGTGCCGGCCGTGTCCTCCCTGGAGGTCCCCCGACGCGGCGCTTCCGGTCGGCTGAGCCGGATGTGAGGGCAGGCCCGCTGAGGACGCGCCTGCGTTCAGCGGATGAGCATCCTCGTCGTCGCCGAGGCGCCATCCGGTCACATCGAGCGTCTCCGCGACCATCGAGACGAGCTCGACCCACTCCGTCGCACTGTCGCCGGGCGAGTGCATGAGTTCGTTCAGCCGGAGGACGCCCGCCGCGCCGCCCACGGTCACCGACGTCGCCGCGACGTTGTTTGAGGGGTCACCGTCGCCGTCGATGCCGGCCGACAGTCTGAGCCGGTGGTACCCGGAAGCCGGGTCAGGCCAGACGATGACGACCTCGGTCGAGTCGCGGGGCTCGAGCGCCGCGGCGTGAGACTGACCGGCCAGGAGGACGTCTCCCGAGGTCAGCGACAGCGTGATGGAGCCGGCAGGCAGATCCTCGGCTCCCTCGTTCCTGACGACGGCGGAGACGGGGAGCTCCTCTCCCTCCGGAAAGACCGCCCTTTCAGCGTGTCGCACTGAGACCGAGACGTCCCGGAGCACGCTGTTCCTCGAGCCCGGGGTCGGCGGTCGGGCCGCGAAGTCCAGGCTGTTGTCGTCGACATCCATGCAGTCGGGGAGCCGCGCGAGCGCGGATCCGCTCGCCACGTCGGCCGCGGGCGTGCCCTCCGAGTACTCCACGAAAAGCGGCTCTCCCCATCCGACGACGTCGACCACAGCGGTTCCGTCGGTCACCCGACAGCCGTCAGGCCCGTTCTGGAGGTCGAGAGCGGTCACGTGATCGGGGGGCGGCGCGACGTCGCGCTCGCCCACAACAAGGATGCCTCCGGGAGGAAGCTCGTCGAAGGGCCCGCCGATCCACTCGACGGTCCAGTCGTCCGGGTTGGCGCCGTTCCCGGTCTCGAGGGTCCATCCGGCGAGAGGCACCGTCGCGTGCCCGCAGTTCATGAGCTCGATGAACTCGAGCCCGGTGTCGGAGCCCTCCGGATCGTAGAGGACCTCATTGATGACGATGTCCGAAGCGCGAGCGCAGGTGGACAGAGCGACGCAGAGAAGCGCCGCCAGAAGATGGCGTGTCATGGTCCTGGTCTCTTCGGGGAACGAGGGGACGTGGCAGCACAGGAGGTTCTGGGGGGTCTGGGGACCTGGGGTCTGGTGGCCTGGGAGGTCTCGGAGTCTGGGGCTTTGCGGATCCGGCGGACGGGCTCGCTACGGCATGCCCTTCCGTCGCCGGAGGATCCACTCGACGGAGAGCAGGCCGACGAAGGTCATGAGGAGCCAGGGGGTGTCCCAGAGCTCGTACTCGCGGGTCCGCCGCCGTCCGACGCGTTCGAGCGGCAGCTCCTCCGGGAGCTCATCCAGCGTTCGCGGCGTCACGTAGGCGCCGCCGGTGAGCTCGGCGAGTCGCCGGAGGGCGGAGGCGCGGCGTCTGACGTCGGCGTCCTCCAGCGCGAACGGCTCCACCTCGAAGGTGCCCTCGTCGGTCCCGACCACCTCGCCGTCGGCGCTCGCGACGGCCCGGTACTCGTAGACACCCGGCGAAGGCGCCGCCAGCTCACCCTCGTAGCCGCCGACGACCGGCGCGAGGCTGAGGGTCGCCACCGGAGCCCCCCCGCCGCGCGAGACCTCCGCCTCGACCGAGGCGTCCGCCTCCGGCCTCAGGTCGCTCGTGTACACCTGAGCCCGGAAGGAGACGACTCCGCCGACCGGGACCACGTCCGAGTCGGTCGTCACGGCGACCCGCTCGACCTCGCCCCGAGCGGTGAGCCACCTGGCGACGTTCGAGACGAAACGACCGAAGAGCTCGTCGGACTCACCCGCCATCTTCCAGCGCCAGAACCCCTCGGCCAGCACAACGAGGAGCTGGCCCTCTCCGGCTCGCCCGCCCGTCACCGCGACCGGCTGCCCGCCGGCCTCGCCCAGCGTCCGTCCTTCGGCGGAGACCGCGAAGGTGCCGTCCGGCGCCGTCCAGACGGGCGGAAGCTCGCCCCACGCCAACAGGTTCTCCGAGCGACCGCTCCGTACTCTCAGGAGCGGCGAGCCCTCTCCCTCCGCAGTGAGCTCCATCCGGCGTTCCCGCGCCGAGCCGACGGGTCTCACGGCGTCGACCGGCAGGAACCCGGGCCACGTCTCCGGCGGGCCTTCCGGCAGCCCGAAGACGGCGAGACCACCACGTCTCTCCTCGACGAACGACCGCAGCCAGTCCGCCGGAACCGGGGGTGACGTCCAGTCCGGGTCGACCAGGACGACGAGGTCGAACTCGTGCAGCCGGTCTCTGGAGCGCGGCAGACCGGCGCCTTCGCGGGCGACGGCCGTGAGCTCGACGTTCCGGTCCGACTCGAGCTCCCTCCTGAGGAACGCGTAGTCCCAGCCCGGTCGCGACGCGGCCAGAAGCACCCTGAACCGCCCCCTCAGAGCGGTCGTGACGACCACGCGCTCGTTGTTGCGGGTTACGATCTCGCCGGGCGCTTCGGGCACGCGCACCGTGTAGCGATGCGCGCCCGGCTCGTCCGGACGCACGCGGAACGTGACCTCGACCTCCTCGCCGGTCCCCGAAAGCGAGACCACCCGCGAGTCGATGAGCGAGCCGTTCTCCAGGATCTCGACCGTTGTCTCGTCCCCGCCGAATCCGGCGCTCGTGATGCGGGCGACGACGGGGAGCGTCTCGCCCGCGTACGACACACGGTTGGTGAGAACCTCCTTGAGAGCGATGTCGACGGGGGGCTCAGCGCTTCCGACGCCGAGAACGAAGACCGGGGCGTCCAGGCGTTCTCCCGCCTCGACGGGGCTCCCGCCGCGGTTCGCCGCGCCGTCGGTGGCGAGTATCACGGCGCCGATGCTCCTCTCGGCCAGAAGGCGGTCGACCTGGAGAAGAGCGTTCTCGATGTCGGTGGCGTCCCCGTCGGGAGACGCCGGCTCGATGCCCGTGCGGCCCGCCTCGAGCGGCCTGACGTCCTCCGCGAACTCGTATGCGCGGACCTCGGCGTCGCGCGCGATGCGCTCGAGAAGCACGCCGTTCAGGAGGTCGAGCGCCTCTTCTCCGCGCCGGACCCCGCCCGTGCCGTCCTCCACCGACATGCTCCGCGAGCCGTCGAGAAGGACGGCGACGACAGGCCGCTCAGCGGCCACGGACGTCAGAGCGACAACCGGTTCAAGGAGCGCCGCGAACAGGACCACGAGGGCGGCCGCCCTGAGCGTGGCCAGACCGAGCCGCAGCCCCCGGCCGACGGTCGGCGGGACGCGGCGGTAGAACCACGCGGCAATGAACGGCGCCGCCGCGATCAGAGCGATGAAGATCCAGGCATTGTCCTGGTTGGCGAAGAGCCTCACGAGCTGGGCTCCCCATCGGAGGACGCGGGCAGAGACGGAGCACCATCGGGGCCGCCGGCTGGTCCGGACGCCGACCCGTCCGCGTTCTCGACCTCCGTGAACCAGCCGTCGTCGGTCTTCCTGCACACGAACGAGACGGTTCGTCCCGGCCTGAGGTCCGCCTCGGCGCTGAGGGGCTCGGCGCGCTCGTCGGCCCAGGGCGGCACACGGAGGCGGAAGCGGAGCTCGAGCGGAGCGAGTTCGTCGGACGCCGTCAGAGTGAAGCGGGCGACGCCCGCCTCCCTCTCGACCCGGTAGAAGACCTCGACCACGCCTCCCCCCAGGTGGACCGGGGCGCGGACCCAGGAGAGCGGCTCGGGCAGCGAGGGTTCGACGACCAGGACGCCACGCAGAAGGTCGGGGCGGATGCCCAGATAGTCCTGATAGAAGTTCCTGAGGAACTCCGCGAGACTCCAGGCCTGCGAGACGGCCCCGGCCACGTTCTCCTCGCCCTCCGGCGGCACGCCGTTCCGGAGCTCCGGGAGCGTCCCCGCAGCACCCTCCTCATAGAAGAGCTCCGAGAGCATCCGCGTCTGCTCCCACGCCGCGCCCACGCGCCCTTCCTTCACGAACGCGCTCACCACGGGACCCGTGAGCCACACCCAGACGTCGCCGTTGTGGTACGCCTCATCGAAATGGTAGTGCTCGAGGTCGAGGTGTCTCGGGTGAAAATCCGGGTCCTCGGGGTCGAGCGAGGTGACGCCGTGCTTCAGGACGCAGTGCGCCGCGACGGTCGAGACCACGGCGCTCCGGTCCTGGTCGTCCAGAATGGGCTCCCACGGCACCGTGACCGCGAAGACCTGGTTGGGACGCATCTTGTGGTCCGGCGTGCCGTCGGGGTCGAGATGGTCGTAGAGTCCCGCGCCGTCGGCCCGCCTGAAGAACCGCACGAAGGCCTCACGGACGCGCAGGGAGTGCTCGAGCCAGCGAGCGGCCCTCTTCTTCTTTCCGACGGCCTTCGCGATCTCCGCTCCGGACTCGAGCGCGGTGATCCAGAGCGCCTGCACCTCCACGGCGCGGTCGCCGCGCGGCGAGTGCGGGTGCTCCTCTCCGCCCGCGTCCATCCAGGTCTCGGCGTTCCCGTGTGTGAGGAACCCGTGCTCGTCCGTCCTTCGCTCGATGCTCCCCTCCAGGGCGCGCTCGACGGTCTTGAACACGCGCTTCGCGAACGCCACGTCGCCGGTGTAGCGGAGATACTCAGCGGTCTCGCGCACGAACCACGAGGTCCCGTCCGCCGTGTTGTAGTAGACCTCTCCGGGCATCGCGAAGTTGGGAATCCTCCCGTAGTGAGGTGAGCTCTCGTCCTTCTGCTGAAGCTCCCCGAACGACTCGAGGATGTCCCGCGCCACGTCGAAGGCGCCGCGGACCAGGCACGCGCCCGGCAGGCTGATGAACGTGTCACGACCCCAGTAGTTGGGGAACCAATGGAGCCCCGCGAAGATGCCGCGCCCGAGCTGGTTCATGATGAGGCTGTCGACCGACGCCGCGGCCCAGAGGAGCGACAGCCTGTAGTCCTCGTCGGAGGCCTCGACGCCTATGCCATCGAGGACCTCGGAGACCCGGCGCATCTTGGCGTCGTAGAGCGCGAACTCGTCCTCGACCCCGCGCCGCGCGAGCTTGATCGCCTCGTCCAGCGTGTCGCCCACGGCGACCGTGAACGTCGCCTGCGCGGGGAAATCGGCGTCCGCCTCGAACTCGAACTCGAGGCGGCCGGGGATGAACGGAGCGGCCGAGCCCATCGCGCGGCGCGCCGCGTCCTTCGTGTAGGTGGTCTGTCTGTAAGCCGGCTCCGGCACGAACCTCAGGGGACGGTCGGACGAGAACGCGACCCAGACGGGATAGTCATCCTGGTCGGTGCGCTCCGTGTGGTCGATGCGACGGGCGGCGAGCGTGTTCGTCTTGGGCTCCCAGAACGTCTGGTATTCGGGCCTGCCCTCCTCCCAGACGCTCCGAATGTCGATGCGGGGGATGTACGCCGCGCGCCCCCGGTAGTTCGTGTTCAGACCTACGATGAGGATGTTCTCCTCGTCCGCGAGGAAGACCGTCTCGGTCGTTCGCTCGAAGAGATACTCGCGGGTCATGCTCTGCGGCAGAACGCAGGAGTGCCTGATGCCCCACGACGCGAGCGGCGTGTCGCCGACGATCAGCTCCCAGCTCTCGACGTACTTGTGAAGATCGACGACGAGTCCGGAGTAGCTCCGTGAGCGCGTGACTCCCGTCTCGCCCGCGTAGTAGGCCCGCTCCTTGTTCGTCAGGATGTACTCTCTGGACACCTTCGGCCCGGTCACGATCTGAAGGCCTCGGCGGCGTCCCGACGTCGGAAGAACGTCGTCTCCCGCGTCGCACGCTGTGTGTCGCAAGTTCCCTGCCATCCCCTACCTGCCCTGAGCGCCGGGCCCCCGGCCCGGCGTCTGTCAATTCGGTTGACGGAGCCGCGGCGCGACCGGTCGGCCGCGCGCCGGACGCCGGGCGACCGCCCGCGTCACTTCTATTTCACCACCAGAACCGAGTTCTGCCCGCCGTACGGATCGGCCGCGGTCACAGGATTCCCGGCGTCGGTCTCCCAGCGCGCCCCGCCGTCGATCACGAACTTGTACTCGTAGCGGCCGGGCTCGACATCGACGACCCCGGTCCAGACGCCGTCGCCGTCCTCGTCCGTGAGTGGCGTCGCCGACGTGCTCCAGGCATTGAACTCACCCGCGACATGAACGCTTGAGGCATCGGGCGCCTCGTGACTGAAGAGGACGCCCTCTTCGAGGAACACGGGGCCGCCCAGAAGCTCGGGCTCGCCGTCGTCCTCGCCTCGGGCCATGACGCCGGTCTCGACGCCCTTATCAACGGTCCTCTTCTCTTCGAGGATCGACCGGTCGAGCATGTCCGGGGGCTCGACCGCGATGAGCTCGTAGACGTTCCTGAGGGTCCCGCGGAAGATGCGATCGAAGTCCTCCTCGAGAGACGTGCTCTGGTCGGCGCCGTACCACCAGAACCAGTCGCTTCCCTCGGCGGCGTAGATCTCGTCGTACGCCCGCTCGAGCGCGTCGTCGCTCGCCGGCGTCCCGCTCGCGTAGATTCCGAGGTCCTCGCGCACCTTCGCCAGATAGCGCCACGCCGTGTTCTCCTCCGGCTCGCCGATCCACGTGGAGAAGTCGTGGCTGATCCACGACCCCGCCCAGAGGTGGTCGATGGTCTCGACGGGCGGATGGGCGTCCAGGTGCTCGGAAACGGTCACGACGTCGAGCCACCCGGCGCGGCTCATCTGGTCGTACCAGGAGTGGAAGAACTCCTTGCCGTCGTTCTCATACCACTCCCACGCGTTCTCGCCGTCGAGGATGATCGGCACCACGTACGTCCGGTCGTCGCCCGCCAGATCCCTGTGGATCTGATGGAGGCTCCGCATCATGTGGTTCGCCGCCTCGACGCCGTCCATCTTGCCGAAGTTGAACCCGATGTCGTCCGACAGGCGATGGTCGCGGAAGATGGTCGCCATCCTCTGACCTTCGTCCTCGACCCAGTACATCTGGTAGCGCTGCCGGTCGTTCAGACTCGAAGCGCCGAGCGACCGCTGGAGCACCTGGTCGTCGGACGCCATCCAGTCGAAGTCCTCGGCGGCGACTATAGCCACGATCTCCTCGGCGACCGCGCCCTCGGCGGGCCACAGTCCTCTCGGGGCGGCGCCGAAGAGCCCCTCGTAGTAGTCGGCGGCCATCTCGACCTGGCGCTCGGCGTCCTCCGGATACGAGAAGAGGTCCTCCGGCAGGACGATGTTCGGCATCGCCACCTTCGCAAGGTCGGTGTCGACCAGGAGCGGAAGAATGGGATGATAGAACGGCGTCGTGATGACCTCGAGCCGTCCTTCGTTCTGCAGCTCGCGGTGGATCGGGACGACGTTCTGCGCGATCGCCATCTGCGTGTCGATGATCTCTCGCTTGTCGGCCTCGGTGAAGTCGCGACCCTTCTCGATGAGGTGCTTCACGGTCGCCACCGTGCCGTCGGGGAGCTCGACGTCGCCGTCCTGAAAGTCGGGATCGAACCACGATAGGTTGAACCACGCCTGAAGGTCGCGCCAGTCCTGCTCCGAGAACTCCGCCGCCGCCTCCTTGAGCTCCTCGCGCGTGTCTCCGCCCTTCATGTCCTTGAGCTCGCCGTACCGCGGCCACACATGGATCATGTTGTCCCAGTGCGCGTTGAAGAAGTGCGTCAGGAGGAAGATCTTGTCGTC
Organism: uncultured bacterium; assembly: GCA_964596015.1. GTDB lineage: Bacteria > Joyebacterota > Joyebacteria > Joyebacterales > Joyebacteraceae > WJMD01. The sequence goes on from CAZQSB010000026.1 coordinate 7,996, forward strand.
GAGCGTGAGGTCGGCCGCGTCCTTCAGCGTCATCCTGAGGTAGCGGTCGGTCGCGCCGCCCGCGCGGTAGCCCTCGATGATGTCGGCGAGCTGTGTCAGGAGGACCGGCGTCAGGTTGATGGTGAAGTGAATGTCCGGGTAGTCCTGGAGTATCGCTGCCATGTCGTAGTAGTCCTTGATGGCGTGGAGCCGGACCCACGGCTCATGATACTCGCCCGTCTGGAGGTTCTTCAGGTACTTCGGCTGATGCTGGTGCCAGACGATGGCCACGCTGAGCGGTCTTCCGGCCGGCTCCAGCGCATCGACCACGGGCTCGAAGTCCTCAGGACCGTCGAGAGCTCCGAGAACGACCTCCCCGTCCATGGTGACCGACATGACGGAGTTCATGCCTCCGTAGTTGTCGTCGACCTGTTCGGGGTTCTCGGGGTCGGAACGCCACTCGGCGCCGCCGTCGATGACGAACTTGTACTGGTAGGTCCTGCCGGTCTGCAGGTCCATGACGACCTGCCACACGCCGTCGCCGTCCTCATCGGACATGGGCGTCGCCTCGGGATCCCACGCGTTGAACTCGCCGGCAAGATGCACGGTCTCGGCGTCGGGCGCCTCCACGGTGAACCGGACGCCGCCCTCGACAGCCTCGGGAAGCGCGCGGGCGCTCACCGAGAGCGCGAGAAGCGCGGCCATGACCAGCATGAACTCTGTTCTCTGCCTCATCTCTCCACCTCGCCCTCAAACCACGATCGGCTCCGTCTGATGCCTTAGGGAGCCGATCGCGGACCTCCGGTCCGGAGACCGGGAGTGCCTCAGGTCGTCAGTCGATCTCGAGCGCCGGGAGCGTCGCCATCCTGCCCTCCTCGAGGCTGTAGTCCCCGAGGATCTCCTCCTGCGAACGCTCCTTGCCTCCGAAGAGTCCGAACATCTTCTTCGCCTCGGGCACGATGATGTCGTAGATGTTCGGGTCGATGGCCAGGTCGTCGCCGCCGCCGCCGCGCCACTCCTCGGCCTCGGCCTTGACCTCGCGGAAGTCGCCCAGTCCGCCGGCCCCGTAATCGTCCTGCAGACCGACCGCCGGGGTGTACCGCCAGTCGGAGGCCGCGCCGTTCAGAGCGTCAATGGGTACCGTGACGCGGATGACGCCGCTCTCCATGTCTGTGTCGACGGTGACGCCGACGTCGACAGGCTCGGAGTCCGCGTCGATCATCTGGACCGTCTCGCCGGCGGCGAAGATCTGGTACTCGGACGGCTGCTCGAGCAGCACGTTCGCGTTCCTTCGAAGTTCGTTGTCGCCGCCCTCTTCCGTGTCGATCGCCACGGCCACCATGGTCAGCCGATTGCCGACGTCCCAGGGGTCGACGAGGTTCCGGATCGTGAAGACGAAGATGAGGTTGCCGTTGTCCTTCTCGATCGCGAACGACAGGAGGTCGGCCTGGCCACCATCACCGAACACCTCGTTCGTCGGGTAGGTGTAGTCGCCGTCCCCGACATCGTCGCCCGCGGGATCGTCCCAGGTCGCCAGGACCTCGCCGGCCACCGTCGACGTCGACAGGACCAGCGCCGCCAGAGCAAAAACAGTCAGTCTCTTCATTGCATCACCTCCGGAGCGGCCCGTTCCGGACGCCATCGGCGCCGTACCAGGTGTCCGCTCCTTCCTCAGGAAAGTCGCATGCGCAGGCGCTAGTCGCGCTCCCCGGCCAGCAGCTTGTTGATCTCCCCGACCGCCGTCTCGAGAGCGGCCCGGACCGACTTGGAGCCGTCGAGCGCCGCCTGCATCTCCGGATTCATGAGCTGCTCGATCTCAGGATAGTACTGTGTCTGCGGCCTCGCGATCGCCGTCTGCATCTGCTCCACGAAGACCGGAAGGTAAGGGTGCTTTTCCGCGTCGATGGTGTCCATGGCGCCCATGTTGATCGGGATCTGACCAAGGCGATCCGACCACATCTCCTGGGTCTCGGCGCTCGCCACGAACATCAGGAACTCAGCCGCGAGCTCCGGGTTCTCCGCGCTTCGGAACACGACGAGGTTGTTGCCGCCGACGTTGGTGTGGGTGCCGGCGGGACCTGCCGGTATGAGTCCCACGCCGAAGTCCATCCCCGCACTCTCAAGCGTCTTGACCGCCCACGGCCCATTCAGGATCATCGCGTACCGACCGTTCTGGAACCCCAGGTCGTTCTGGATGCCGCCCGCGCGCCAGGCGCCGCCCTCGATGCCGTGCTTCTGGTAGAGGTCGACCTTGAGCTGGAAGGCCGCGACGCCCTCGTCGCTCGCCAGGAGACAGCGGGTCCCGTCCTCATTCAGGAGCTCGGCGCCATACGTGTAAAAGAACGGCAGCGACCACCAGAGCGAGTTCCTGACACCTACACCGAAGACGCCCTCGTCCTTGTCCGTCAGCTGCTTCCCGTACTCGATGAGCTCGTCCCACGTCTGTGGCGGCCGGTCCGGGTCGAGCCCCGCCCGGCGGAAGTGCTCACGGTTGTAGAAGAGGCACAGACCGTTCGTCTGGTCCGGAAGCCCCCAGAGCCTGTCGTTCATGATGCAGCTCTGGAGCGCCACGGGCAGGATCTCGCCGCGGAACTCGGCCGGCACGAGCGGCGTGATGTCGTAGAGCGCGTTCCTCGTCGCGAGCTTCGCCAGGAACGACACATCGACGCGCGCGATGTCCGGCTCCGTGTTCGTCGTGAGCGCGGTCATTATCTTCGGCTCGGCGCCGGCGAACGGAAGCCGGACGATCTCGATCGTGACGCCGGGATGCGATTCCTCGAACTGCGCCACGATCTCCTTGAAGACCGGGTTCTCCTCGTCATTGTAGGTCTGCCAGATCGTGAGCGACGCGGCCTCCCCCCCGCCGCCGCATCCCGACAGGGCGAGCGAGGCGACCAGAGCGACCGCAACGAACAGAATGGCCATTCTCATGAAAGAGTCTCCCGTTCTCTCGTATGCCGGCGCGGCCTAGCCCTTCACCGCGCCCATCGTCATGCCCTCGATGAAGTACCGCTGTGCGAAGAAGAAGATCAACGCGATCGGCAGGACCGAGATGCACGATCCCGCCATGATGAGCGTGTACGACTGTTCGTGCTGGCTCCTGAAGAGCGCCAGCCCCACGGGAACCGTGTAGAGCCTCTCGAGATTGGTCACGATGAGCTGCCAGAGGAAGTTGTTCCAGTGGAACTGGAATGTCAACAGGAACAGCGTCGCCAGGATCGGGATCGAGAGCGGCACCATGATGGTCGAGAAGACCTGCCACTCCCCCGCGCCGTCGATGCGGGCCGCCTCCAGGAGCTCGGAGGGAATGGTCTGCATGTACTGCCGCATGAGGAAGAGCCCGAAGACGTTGGCCAGATGCGGGATGACCATCGCGCGGTAGGTGTTCATCCAGCCGAGCTGGTTGATGACCGCGAACTGCGGCACCACGTACATGAGCCCCGGGATCATGAGGGACGCCAGCAGGAACGCGAAGATCTTGTCCCGCAGGAAGAAGTGCTTCTTGGCGAACGCGTAGCCCGCGAGCGCCGCAAAGAGCGTGGCGAAGAGCGCGGCGCTCGTCGCCACGATGACGCTGTTGACGAAGTAGCGACCGAATCCGAACTCGGTGAGGACCCGGCTGAAGTTGTTCAGTGTCGGGTCCTCGGGAAAGACGTTCGGGGTGAAGGCCTGCCCGGGCTGCTTGATCGAGGTCACGATCATCCAGAAGAACGGGAACAGCACGACGGCCGCCGCGGCCGTCAGCCCGGCGTAGACGACGATCTTCCGGATGATGGTCTTCGTCCTGGGGCTCATCGTTCCTCATCGCTCCCGAGGAAGCTCCTGTTGACGAACGTCACGACCAGGGTCAGCGCCAGGAGGACGTACGACATCGAGGCGGCGTATCCTAACCGGAACTGGTTGTAGAACGTGTCGAAGACATAGTAACCCGTCACCCACGTCGCTCCCAGCGCGCGGCCGCCGATGTCCACGTTCGGCCCGCCCCCGGTCATCGCGTAGACCTCGACGAAGGCGTTCAGCGCCGTGATGGTCCCGATGATGACCATGAAGAAGGTGATCGGCTTGACCAGAGGGAGCGTGATCGAGCGGAACCGCTGCCACGGCGACGCGCCGTCGATGGAGGCCGCCTCGTAGAGCGACTGCGGAATGTTCTGGATGGCCGAGAGATACAGGATCATGCCGAACCCGGCGCCCTTGAGGACGTTCGTCAGGACGACGGCCGGCATCGCCGTCTCGGGCGTGCCGAGGAACCCGCGCTCCGAGAACGCCGTGATGCCGACGCTCTCAAAGATGCGCACCAGGATGCCCACGTGCGGGCTGTAGATGAGCGTCCAGACGATGCCGATGACCAGCATGTCGAGGACGTAGGGCATGAAGAAGGCGCTCCTGTAGAAGGCGACCGCCTTCAGGCGGTTGTTCAGAAGGAGCGCCAGCGTCAGCGACACCGCGATGCCGGACGGGATGATGAGCGCCGCGTAGTAGAGCGTCATCAGCACCGACCACCAGAACTTGACGTCCGTGAAGAGCAGCTGGAAGTTGGCGAACCCCACGTATCGGAGCGAGCCGAAGACGTCGAACGTGTCGGTGGGGACCCGGTGCAGCGCGAGATAGAGCGAATAGAAGACGGGGTACGCGAGGAAGACCCCGAAGATGATCATGAAAGGCGCAATGAACATGTAGGCCGAGAGGTTCCCCCGGACGTGAGCGGAGCGGAACCCCCTGGATGGTCGGCGGCGGTTCCCGACCTCGGCGGCGGCCGCGGCGGTCTCTCTGGCCTTTGCGCCCTCCTGCATCGTCGGCGCGGCCTCCTCTTGAGCGGATGGTCAGGCCGCGCGGCCCCTCTCGTCGGGACCGCGCGGCATCGCGAACCTATTCGACCGTAAGGACGGAGTTCTCCCCGCCGTACGGATCGGGAACCGTCTCGGGATTCTCGGGGTCGGTCACCCATTCGCCGTCGACGACGAACTTGTACTCGTACGTGCCGGGCTCGAGTTCGAGCGTGGCGCGCCAGATGCCGTTGTCCCCCTTCGTCAGCGGGTCGGCCTCGGGGTCCCATTCATTGAAGCTGCCGGCAACGGAGACCTCGGACGCGTCGGGACGGTCGAGTTCGAAGACCACGTCCTCGCCGCCCTCGGTGTCCGCCTCCTCGGTCGCCTGCGAGCGCTCGCGCGCCTCCGAGCCGGTGACCGTGCCCGTGATGGCCTCGTACTCGTAGTCCACCGTCGGGGGAACGACCAGGAGCGAGTTGAACCCGCCGTACCCGTCCTCGGTGACGTCGGGGTTCGAGGGATCCTCTTCCCAGCGGACGCCTCCGTCGACGACGAACTTGTACTGATAGCGGCCCGGCGGGAGCGGCTTCACGATGGTCCAGATGCCGTCGTTGTCGGGGTCGCGCATGGGATCGATCTCCGGCTGGTAGCGCCCCGTCTCGCTGCCACCCCACGCGTTGAACGAACCGGCCAGCGTCACCTGGCGCGCGGCCGGAGCGAAGAATCTGAACAGAATGCCGCCCTCGACCTCATGCGGCGGCGGCAGCCGGTCCTCGATGGCGCCGAGAACGCCGGCGCACGACGTGGCGCCCGCGATGAGAAGCGCAGCAGCAGCCAGCAGAAGCATCTTTCTGAGTGTCTTGTTGTTCATCCTCACGCTCTCCTCATCCTCCCGGTTCATCCTGTCATCGGGTCGGTCAAGGGACCCGCACGAAGCTAGAACGTGATGACCGCCATGACGCCGATGGTCCTCGCGTCCTCGAGCGCCTCCTCGGCGTCGATGAGATCGTACGCGCTGTGGTCCCTGAGGTAGCGCCTGCGCCAGGCGGCGCGGCCGTCGGCCCGGCCCTCGACCGGGGCGTCCTCATAGCGGGTCGGGTCCACCCCGTACGAGAGACGGACCTCGACGTTCTGACGCGGACTGTAGACCAGCGCGAGATACGGGGCGAAGAACGACTCAGTCTCGTACTCGTAGGACTCCTGACGTGAGCCCCCCGCCGTGTCCGACGCCGACGTCCACGTCGGGACGTCGTACGAGATGAACCTGAGGTCGGTCATCACACCCCAGTTCTCCGCGAAATCGTAGCGACCCCGCAGGATGGTCTCGAGCCTCTCGTAGAGCTCGAACTCGTCGTACAGCGACGCCTCGACGTCCGGGGCCCCCAGGAACTCCAGGTCCTCGTCGTAGCTCATCTTCTGCGCCGCGACCTCGACCCAGAACGCGTCGGGGATGATGTTCGCCCGGGCGCGGCCCGCGAGGCGCGTGGTCGTCCCGGTCCACTCGTCGAAGTAGTACGTCACGGAGTCGACCATGACGGCGTTCGAGTCGGCGAACGACATGTCGTAGTCGGTCCAGTCGAACTCGAGACCGAGGTCGAAGATCCCGAACGTCATGCCGCCGTCGAACTCGATCTTGCCGATAGTGAGCTCAGGCATGGGACCCCAGACGTAGACCTCGAGAGGGGACCCGTCGTACCGGACCTCGGTGTAGGTCCGCTCGGCCATCTCGGGCGCGAACGTGGCGGCGATGAGCTCGTACTCCCGGGCCCAGCGCGGCGCCGCGAACGATGTGTACTCCTCGTCCGCGTCCATTCCGTCGGTGGAGAATGTCTGGTACTCGAGCCTCAGGTCGAAGGGCCCGGCCGGCTTCGCCTCGACGATGCCGACGCCGGCGAACCCGTCCATCGTGCCGGCCTCGACGTCGATCACGCCGTTCGAATAGTCTTCTCCCTCGACCTGCTCCTCGTTCCCCATGTCCCAGCGGCTGTCGTAGCTGTAGCTCGCGCCCTCCGCCCTGAGCGTGATCATCTCATCCATGAGCGGGAGCGTCACGTCGAGACCCAGCAGGTTCTCCGAGTTCGCCAGCTCGAACCACGTGCTCGTCGAGCCCGTGCTGTCTATGAACGCCTCGAGGTCGGGACTGTAGTTCGTGCCGGTCCAGTCCATCCACCAACCGTCGCGCCACGATGTGAAGGTCGCGCCGAGGTCCATGAATCCGAACCCGCGGGTCAGACGTCCCGCCAGCAGGTCGCTGTCGGTGTTGTCATAGATGCCCGGGTCGTTGAGAAGCTCGGCTTCGTAGATGTTGGAGTAGACGGCCTCGAGGTCGGCGTCGAAAGCGGTCAGGTTCAGGACGAGCCCCTGCGAGCCGCGGCCGAACGCGATGTGCTCCTCCGGGATCGTCCCCCGGAGATCGCGATGGCCGATCGACTCGAGCGGGTTGTCGAACCGGATGCGTTCTTCGTTGTAGTAGCCGGCGATGCTGAAGGGACCGCCGCCAAAATCGAAATGGCCGCTGTAGAAATCGGCCGAGATCTCCGTGATGTCGCCCGACCCCGTGGAGATCCTCAGCGTGGCGTCGCCCTTGACCTGCGAGGTCACGGTCGGCTCGACCGAGACGTACACCTCGTGCTCGGGACGGTTCAGTCGCCACCGCGGATCGTCCGGAACGTCGCTCTCGGTGTCGTAGATGGCGCGGTACCATCCGTTGATCATGACCCGCGAGTTGACGGGCGTGTTCGAGATAACGGCCGCGCCGCCCTCGATCACGACCTCACCCTCCTCGGTGACGGTCACCTGGGAGTTCCCGTACTCGCCGACGACCTTCGGGTTGCCCGGGTCCGCGATCCACTCGGTACCGTTCACGACGAACTTGTATTCGTAGGTCCCGGGTTCGAGGTCGATGACCGCGCTCCACACGCCGTCGTCGCCGAGCGTCATGGGGTCCGCCGCCGTGTTCCAGTTGTTGAACTCACCGGCCACGCTGACGCTGCCGGCGCTCGGGTCCTCGTAGCGGAACTCGACGCCGTCCTCGACGCCGACGACCTCCGCAGTGGCCGAGCCGGCTCCCGCGAGGAGCGCCGCCGTCGCCGCCATCACCGTCAACCAGGATGTAAGCCTTCGCTTCATGATCCTTCTCCAGACCTTGCGCGCCTCTGCGCCGCCAGAAGAGCTCCGGGGCGTCCGCCCGAGCGGCGGGCCCGTTTCTAGTAGTAGATCTTCAGGAACGCCTTGAACACCTCTTCGGTCGTCGCGCCGCTGCCGTGGCTCACGAAGTCGCCGTCGTTCGCCAGGTCGTTCGAGTGATCGGGATTGCCGAACTCGAGAAAGAACTCCGCGCCGCTCCAGCCGTTGTACCTGAGCTGGCAGAACGCCGTCTGCCGGGACTCGGTCCCCTCGTCGACGTGCAGCACGCGTGCGTAGAACTTCCAGTCCTCGCCCAGGTTGACGTTCGACTCGAAGCCGTACGCAGTCACCTCGAAGTCCGTGTCGATGTCCCTGATCCTGAACTGCGTCGTCAGCTCGACGAGCCTGTTCTCGCCGGTCACCTCGAAGAGCAGATTCGGCCAGGTGCCGTTGTTGTCCTCGTAGACCTTGTACTCGGTTCTTCCCGTGAAGCCGTTGACGAACTTGATGTAGGCCTCGGTCCCCCACTCGTCGATGGTGCCCACGGAGTTCGAGTAGCTGGTGAGCCCGGGGTGCTTCGGTTCGGCGTGGATGAGCCAGCCCTTGAGGTTGACCGCCTTGGCGGGGACTCTGTAATGCGCTTCGGCGTAGTAGCGCTGGTAGTCGTTGAGGTCGTTCTTGTAGCCCTGCGCGAGCCCCACGGTGTAGAAGTCGGCGCCGTAGTCGCCGTACGAGGCGGCGAACCTGAAGGGCCCCGCGCGGAAGTCGCGGAGCTCCGTCTTGAACCCGTTGACCGCCGGGTCCTCGTCGTCCCAGAGGTGCCCCGACGTGTTCCTGCCGTACTCGGTCACCCACGTCACTCGCCCGAACTGAGTGAGGACTGGGATGAGTTCGCCCAGCGCGAGCTCGGCGTCGAAGGCGATGACCTCGTCGAACTGCTCGCTTTCGCCGTAGAAAGGCGACTCGGAGAAATCCTTCCGCGCGTACGTGGTGCCGACGAGCATGTTGTTCGAGAAGAAATTCCTGCTCAGGCGGAACCCCCGATAGTCGTCCGTGTTCGTGCTGATGGTGTCGCCCTCGGCGGTCCCGGGATGCGCGTCCTGCTCGGCGTCCGAGAGGTTCGACCAGGACGAGAGACCGTAGTCGGTGCGCTCGCTTATGAACGCCGCGCCCGAGAAGCCGTGGACGCCCCAGAAGTCGGCGCGGATGCCCTGGGCCCTTGGGCCGTAGTCGTCGTGCTTGATGACGCCCGGGTTCACGATCTCCAGAAGCGGTTCGTTGAGCCAGAACCTGTCCTGTCCCGAGAAGAGATGGGTCTCGAAGTTGCTGGCGCGGTAGCGCATGTGCGCCTCGCGGAAGTAGAAGAAGGTCTCCTTCTGATCGTCCTCCCACAGGTTCGACTCGGCGGAGATCTTGAGATAGGTCTCGATGTTCTGCCACGGCGTCGAGATCAGCCGGAGCTCCGAGTAGATCTTGGGATTCGAGAGGTCCCAGGTCGGATCGTCGCCCCCGCTGCTCCGAAGCTCGGCCACGAACTCGGAATACCCCTCGAGCCTCGTCAGCGCCGCGCCGTCGGACGCAACAAGGGCGAGGAGGACGACCGCCCCGAGCGCCGCCCAGGGGAACCGCCTTCTGTGTCGTCTGTGTAGCGTCACCGGTAGCTCCTTGGTCGAGGGGGCGCCCCGTCCCTCAGGGACGCGCCCCGACGGCGTCATCACCACGCAAAGGTCGCCGACAGCCGGTAGAGACTGCCGATCCTGCGCTCGGACAGGAGGGCCACGTCGAGCCTCAGGTAGTCCGCCTTGATCCCGAGCCCCGCCGTGATCCTGTCTCTGTTCATGCCCGCTCGGAGAGCGAAGACGTCGTAGAACCAGATCTCCGTCCCGATGTTCAGGCTCGTATCGCTCTCGTAGTACGAGGGAACCTCGCTGGGGACGCGCCACTCCGCGGTCATGAGCATGACCTCGCGGAAGAGATAGCTCGCCCCGAGACGGAGCTCGCCCGTCACCTTGTCTGTCTGCTCCGTCGTGTCGAGAAGCTGAAGCTCCGGCTCCCCGATGTTCCGGTAGGTCGCGGCGTAGGTCCATTGGCCGCTGTGATACAGGAGGCCGACGTCCCCGGAGTAGGCGTCGTCGCCGCCTCCCGCGTAGGCCGGGTCGTCGTAGTACTCGTAGCCGGGCGCGTCGACCGAGAACCGCTTGACCGACGCCCCCACGCGCAGCCCCTCGAGAAGGAGCCGCTGTCCGTATCCGAGAACGATGGTGTCCTCGTTATAGAGGTCGGTGGCGCCCGTCCTCATCCACCCGGCGGCGAGCCCGCGGCATCCGCTGCCCCAGCCCGCCATCGCCGCGTCCTCCGAGAGGCCGTCGACGCCGTAGACGCTCGTCCTCATGCCGAAGACCTGGACGCCGTCGATGTCGGCCAGCCCCGCCGGGTTCCAGTGGAGCGCCGTCACGTCGTCGGCGACCGCGACGAACGCGCCGCCCATGCCCATCGCGCGAGCGCCCATCTCGACCTCGAGGAAGTTGGCCGACGCCGGCGCGGCCGCCAGGAGGACCGACGCGACAAGGAGTACGATGCTCCGCTTCATAATCGTCGTCCTTTGCTACTTGATGACCACAACCGGTCTGTTGACGCGCTCGAACGTGGGTTCGGTATCGAACCGCGCTTCCACGCGCATCACGTAGATGCCGTATGGCACGACCTCGCCGTTCTCGTCGGTGCCGTCCCAGACGACCTGCGCCGGGGTGCGGCCCGTGTACTCGGTCGCCTGCTGGAAAACGAGACGACGCACGAGCCTGCCGGCGAGGTCGTAGAACTCGATGTTCACGTAGTCCGCCTCGCGACCGAGGAAGAAGCTCACGACCGTCTCGTCGTAGAGCCCGTCGCCGTTCGGCGAGAACGGATTGGGCTCGGTGAGCACACCGGAGAGGCCCTCGGCGTCGCCGACGTCCAGCGCCTCCCAGTAGAACACGCCGTAGAGCCCGAGCCCCCGGACGCTGCTTGTCACCGTATTGCTCACCGGGCTCGCGCCCCCGCCGACGAGGATCCACCGCTCGGTGTCCGGCATCCACGAGAAGACGCCGAAGTCGCTCTCGTCCAGCCCGCCGACCTCGTAGTCGGGGTAGTGGAGCGTCAGCGTCGGCTGACCGGTGATGTTCACGGGGTTCCCCTGGCCGTACGTGGCGCTGATGGTCCGCGCCACCCCGGCGAACTCCATGTCGTCGCGGATGTTCTCGAGGTCGATCTCCATCTCGGTGAGCGGCGCCAGCGTGAACTCGATGGTGTCGCCGCTCGAAGGCAGATGCGAACCGTCGACCGCGAGCACGGTCCCGTCGGCGAAGACCAGCTCGCGCTCCTCGGCGGAGGTGAGCGTGTCGGAAAGCGTGAGCGTCTGCGAGTCGGCCCACGGTTCGGGAATGCCGAAGGTCAGGAGCGAGGTGCGGATGGAGTTCTCGTTGGCCGAGGCGTCCTTCGCGTAGACCCAGCCCTCGATGACGCGCGCGTCGCCGGTCTTGTTGAGCTCGACGACGTCGGTGTCGGCGACGATGTCCTCGCGAGAGATGTCCGCCGCCCAGACGTCGCCGGCCAGATTGAACATGCCGACCGACTCGCGCAGCGCGGGTTGTCCGACCGGATACCAGTGGAATCTCGCCGCCTCGATCCCCGTGACGTCGCTCACGTCCGTCGAGATGACCGCCGGCGCGCCGTCCAGCGCGAGCCAGGGTATGTGCGCCAGCTCCGGGTCCGAGGGGAACGGCGAGATGATGGGAGGCGACGTGTCGACAGCGAAGCTCGCCTCGACGACGCACGCGACCATGTTGTTCTCGAAGCGCGCCTCGGCCTCCTCGGTGGTGTAGTCCAGCATCTCCTCCTGCGTGCGGCCGGGCTCGTGTCCCTGTCCGGCCGACGTCACGAGGTCCATGATGTTGGCGTCGCGATCGCGGTTCGCCTCGCTGTCCCTGCCGCCGCCGATCTGCCACTCGCTGGTGTTTCCGTTGACCCAGCGGATGCCGCCCAGGTTCTGGTCGTTCGAGTCGCCGTCGTGCGACGCGATCGTCACGATGATGTCCCAGAAGGCGACGTTCGAGTAGTCGACCCCGAGGTCTCCCCCGAAGAGGTCGGCGTTGACCCGGATGTCGATGTAGTCCTCTGCGTAGTTGTTGCACATCGCGATGTCGCTGTCGTTCTTGAAGAGCGTCCAGCTCGCCTGCGAGTTGGAGCCGTTCGACTCAATGAACCACTTGCCCCAGCCCTCGACGGCGATGCCGTAATCCCACGCGTCGACGCCGGCGATGTCCATGTAGCGGTTCGGGAAACCGCCCGTCGCGCCCTGCCCCTCGATAGCGTCGATGTAGATGTCGATCTTCTGGAGGTTCAGGTCGGTTCTGAACTCGCTGTCGCAGGTCTGCTCGCTCGGCTGAGGTGCGCCCCAGTCGGCGGTCCCGGGATCCTGATGGTTCACGAGTTCGTCGATATACACGCGGAACACGAGCATGTCCCCGTCGACGAATATCTCGACCTCCGTCAGGTCGAACGAGCCCGGGAAGAAGACGAGATTCGTGGGGTAGAAGTAGTAGAGCCCGTCGATGGGGCTTCCGTTCGCGGTCGTCTGGTTCGGCCCGTGGTCGTCGCCCAGCGAGTCGACGAAGGAGCGAAGCGGCACCGGGGGATTGTCGACCTCGATGTCGATGGCCAGAGACGACTCGAAGATGTTGAGCGAGTCTCTGGCGGTCACGACGACGGTCTGCTCGCCACCGGACGCTCCGGAGCCGACCTCCTCGGCCGTCGTGTAGACGCCGTCCCCGGCTCCCTGATCGGGCACGGCGCCGTCGTCGTACATACGCGTCAGCTCGTCGCCTCCGACCGGGGTGAGGTCGAGGAAGACATCGCCGATGCCGCCGCCCATGTCGGCGACATCGACCGTGTAGGTGACGAGCTCGCCCGGTTCGGCGACCGGCGGGTCGGCCTCGCCGCCCGAGAGCGCCGGCGCCAGTCCCTCGGCGCGGACGACGTAGGTCGCGTAGTTCGAGAGCGTGACCGGCGTGGTCGCGGTCTCCCACCACTCGCCGGTGTCGGGGATCATGTCGTGGGTATCGTCGTCGGGAACCGAGTCGAGCGCGGTCCGTTTCTCCTGGTCCTCCTGCATCGTGTAAGCCTGCACCCTGACGGTGTCGCCCACGTCGGCCTCGATGATGGACAACGGGATGCGAAGGATGGCCTGATCGGCGGTCTTTGTCTGAAGACCCAGGGCGACCGCGTTCACGCCCTCGGCGAAACCGATGCGCCACTCCTCCTCCACGAAGTCGTAATGCTCCCACTGCTCGTTCCACCGCCTGAGGTCGCCGTAGTCGTTGGCGGCGTACTTGTACGTGTAGCAGTAGTCGGGAAGGAGCCCGTGTCCGTAGTTCACGGGGAAGCCGAAGGGATCGGTCGTTCCGCCTCCGGACGTCCCGCTGGTCTCAATGAGAAGCCCGATGTGAATGCCCGTCCAGTCGGAGGTGAAGTCGAGCGTCACGACCAGCGTGTCGCCCTCGTTCGCCGAGCGCATGACCGTGAGGTCGACGCCCGGCAGGGTGTTGTGATCGGGATCGGACTCGGGCGCGGTCTCGCTGACGGCGATGATCGTCGCGTCGACCGGAACGTAGAGTCTCTGGACGGGCAGGCTCGCCGTCGTCCCGGTGACCTCGGCGACACCGTAGGAGCTTCCGGCCGTGACCGCGGACGTGGCAGAGCCTTCCGCGTCGGTGGTGATGGGGCTTTCGAGCGACGTCAGGATCCCCGCGGGCTCAGCGGTCAGAGTGATCTCGAGCCCGGACTGCGCGACCGCGTTGCCCCAATCGTCAACGACCTGCGCCGTGATGGTCCCTGAGTCGCCCGCGCGGAGGGCCGGCGGGTCGAGGTCCGTCATGACGAGCGCGGCGTCCCCGGGCTCGATGACGATCATGAGCGTGTCGACGTCGACGGCGGTGAGCCCGGACGCCGGGTCGATGCTGGCGCTGACGTAGGTCGTCCCCGCCGTGGTGCTCGAGAAATCAACCTCGAACGCGCCGTTCGGGTCGGTCTCCGGCGCCGAGACCGTGAACTGGCCGCCGACGCCGCTCGTGAACAGGCTCGCCCGCACCCCTCCTATGGGAGCGTCGTTGCCGGCCGCGTCCTCGAGCTGCCCGGTGATCCGCGCGGTCTCCGTCCCGCCCGCGGCGATGGTGGTCACGTCGGCCGAGAGCGCGAGCCTCGTGGGCGCCGCCGGGTCGATGGCCACCTCCAGCACGCCCTGGACCGTGTCCCTCTGGGCCTCGAGGCGGATCACCTCCACCTCGTCGCCCGCGACGAGGAACTGCGCCCGCGCGTCCTCGAACATGTCCTCCGTGATGTACCACGGCTCGTCCATGATGACGCCGTCGGGGTCGGCGACGACGATCTGGCCGTCGGGAGAATAGGCCGGGTCGAGCTTCGTCGCGTCGAGAAGGATGCTGTCCATCGCGGCGGCGTCCCAGTAGGCGACGCGGCCCTCGTCGTCGCGAGGCTGGATCCAGGCCTCTGCGAAGTAGTAGACCGTGTCCGCGGGAAGGCTCACCGTCGTCCGGACGCCCTGGATGGTCGTCCCGGCCGAGTCGACGAAGGCGTACTGCGTCGCCTCGACCACGTTCAGCACGAGCTGTCCCGTGTCCTCGGTGCTCTCGTCGGCGACCGTCACGGTGGCCACGGCTTCGACGTAGCCCTTTGCCGTCGCCTCGACACGGTACGTGCCGTCGACCACGATGCTGATCTCGAAGGGACCCGAGCCGTTCTCCACGACCTGCGGACCGTCGCCGCCGATGTCGCCGGTCGCGACATCGTACGCGGTCACGGTGACGTCCTCGAGCGGACCGCCGACGGCGGAGACCGAACCGATGATCCTGCCGTCCACCCTCGTCAGGGTGAAGTCGACGTTCTCCGTCGTATCCTCGTTCGCGACCGCGACGCCCGTGATGGTCGAATCCAGATAACCCTCGGCGAAGGTCATGACGTCGTACGTGCCGTCGGCGAGCGTCGGGATGAGATAGTCGCCGCCGCCGGGCGCGGTGTCGTCGCTTCCGACGACGGTTCCGCCCTGTATGGCGCTCACCGTGACCACCGTCGTCGTGTCGGACGGCTCGTCCAGCGTCACAAGCCCTGAGATGGCCCCGCTCGGCGGATAGCCCTCGTCCGGCACGCCGTCGCCGTTGGCGTCGACCACGATCTCCACGGCCCGGTCGGCCGTGATGAGCGCGTTCCACGCCGTGGCGCCGTTGGTCTCGATGCCGGAGGACGAGGTCGGCATGAGGTCGTAGGGACCCGAGCCGTCGCCGCCGACGACCGCCGCGATGAACTGGAGGGTCGTGCCCGACGGAACCTGGCCGTCCCCGAGCCCGAAGAGCGCGTTCCACGAAAAACGGGCCTCGATGTGCTTGAGGCCCGGGTTGCACTGCGAATAGAACTCCTCGACCGGCGACGTGCTTGTCGGGTCGGAGCAGTACATGGCGTCGAACGTGACCGGCAGGTTCCATCCGCCCATCACGATCTCGGCGCCGAAGCCCTCGAACTGGAGCTGCCGCCCGTAGAAATCGGCGTCGACGAAGCTCGTCGCTCCTGTCACGCCGTTCTGCCAGTCGCTGTCGATGAAGAGGAGGTAGCCGTTCCCGTACCCGCCCGGACCGTTCACCGTCTTGATGCCGACGTAGAGGCTGTCGGCGGTCCACGTCACCCAGAGGTTGTCGAGGTCGCCGTCGGACGGGTAGTACCGGCAGTCGTCGTTCGGATCGTCGAAGACCAGCTCGTCGGCCTCCCACTCCCCAGCGTCGATCCGGACCCGCCCGTTGACGTTCGGGCTGTTGTACGTCTTCGAGGTCGCTGTGCCGAGGGCCACCAGGAGGGCCAGAAGCACCACGACGGGCAACGTGCGTCTCATAAGCTGATCCCCTGAAGCGCCGCGCCGGGGCGCGGTCGGGCCATATCGCCGTCACAAGGGTAGACGCGCCTGTTCGGCCGGACGGGCCGTCGGAGCGTTCTCACCCTGATCGCGTACGTGTAAGGATGAAGCTAGCAGAGCGTGGGAAAACCGTCAAGCGCCTCGCCCGAGCGCAGCCGGAAGACGAAGCCGTTCTTCGCCTTACCCGGATGGGCCGGGACCGTCCGTCACGCCTTCCGTTCCTCTCTCACGTCCCTGACGGAGCTCCTCGTCCTCCCCTCAGCGTCCCTTCGCTCGGCGATCCTGCCCACCAGCTCAGGCAGTATCGCGCCTGCGGCCCCAAGAAGCGTTGCGTCGATAAGAACGGAGAACGGCGTGTAGCCGGTGTTGACCTCGACGACCGTGGCGCCGTTGTGTTTCGCGACGAGCGGGAGCGACGCCGCCGGGCGGACCACGGCCGACGTCCCGACCACGAGCATGGCGTCGCACGACTCGGCAGCCCTGCGTGAGGCCTCGAAGGCCTTGACGGGAAGCGGCTCCCCGAACCACACGACGTCCGGTCGGAGCAGCGCGCCGCAGGCCCGGCATCGGGGCGGGTTGTCTCGGAGGGGGACCTCATCGAAGTCGTTGACGGTGAGCTCCTTCGTGCACCGGACCCGCCAGATGTTGCCGTGGAGCTCTATCGGCTCGCCGCTCCCGGCTCTTCTGTGAAGGCCGTCCACGTTCTGCGTGATGAGCACGACATCCGGCAGGACGTCCTCGAGGTCGGCGATGGCGTGATGGGCGGGATTCGGCTCGGCGTCGGCGATGATCTGCCGCCGGTAGTCGTACCAGCTCCACACGAGCTCGGGGTCCCGGTCGAAGGCCTCCGCGGTCGCGAGGTCCTCGGCGCTGTAGTCGTTCCAGAGGCCGTCTCTGCCGCGGAACGTGGGGACGCCGCTCTCCTGAGAGACGCCCGCCCCGGTGAACACGACGAAGCGGTCTGCGCAGCTCAGTCTGTCGACGAGGTCATCTGTGATCCCGGTGGAGAGCTCCATGGACACATCCCTCCCTTCGGGGATGGCCGGGGGGCGTCGGGAGCAGCGGGGATCCAACGACCTCACGGGTCGTTCACGCTCGGTCGGATCCGGTCGCGGTCGTGAGGTCGTCCTCGGTGCTTCGGGCTCTTCCCGAGCCCCAGTTGTGGTCTCGCCTGAAGCGCATGCTCCAGCGCGGAGAGCCGACGTACGTGCATTCCATGCAGCGGATGCAGTCGACGCTGTCGATCTGCTCGGGGACCTTGAGGTCCATGGGGCAGCTCGCCGAGCAGTGCTTGCACGTCACGCAGTTCTCGTAGTCCGATCCGCGGGCCACGGCGATCCTGCAGCTGTCCGTGTCGACGTTCAGCTGAAGCAGGCTCACCTTGTTGAAGAGCCCGAAGATGGCTCCGAGCGGGCACATGAAGCGACAGAACGGGCGCTTCATCATCCCGAAGAGCAGAATGAACCCGGCCAGGATGCCGATCTTGAGAGTGAACATCCAGGTCGAGAAGTCCATCCCGGCCGCGAAATCCGAGCCCCGGGACTGCCAACCCAGCCACGGCAGCCCCGCCTCCAGCGTGCCGGCCGGGCAGAGCTTGCAGAACCACGGTTCCCACGTCCACCAGGCTATGAACCCGACCACGCCGAAGAGGAACACGTACTTCATGTGTCTGAGCCAGTCGGGGCCCTTGAACTTCGGGAGCCTGAGCTTGTAGACGAGCTCCTGGAACCACCCGAACGGGCACAGCCAGCCGCACGGCCATCTGCCGACGACGACGCCGATGAGCCCGAGAACTCCAAGAAGGTAGAACGGCAGCGCGCGGATGATGATGAAGTGCTGCAGCGCCCCGATCGGGCAGGACCCCCACGCCAGCGGGCACGCGTAGCAGTTCAGGATCGGAACGCAGACGCCCTTCAGGGATCCCTGGTAGAAGCCGGCTCTCGGGATCGACGCGAAGTACGAGTTCGCGGTGAAGAACGCGACGAGCTGCACGATCCTCCGGTTCACTCCCGCCCTCGCCTTCCCGTCGTCAGGTCTGTCCCTGTCAGGCAACACCGATGCAGGTCAGACAGATCGTCACCCCGTTCGAGATTGTCTCGAGGAAATCGCCCGCGGCGATGCCGTACCAGATGGCGAGCGCGAACAGGACTATGAGCGCCGTGAAGACGAACTTGCGCAAGGTCACCGTCCGGGGATCGTGTCTCGGGGAACCCGTCTCTCCCGGTCGCGTTCTTCCCGGGAACCACAACGATTGTACGCCCTGAAACGGCCCGCAGTCAACATGGGAACCGCCCGTTCTCATCGAGAGTTAGGGTGTTTCGGCCGGTCGCGCGGTGCGGCCGGGCGTCATGAAGGCCCCCCGAGAAGGAGAACGCGGGGCCCCGCACCGGAGCCCCGCGTCGAAGGAAACGTGAGAACAGCTTACCCCTATATCATGAACCCGCGGATCCTCGCCTTGAGGACGGCGTGGGCCGCGGCGAGACGGGCGACGGGCACCCGGAACGGCGAGCAGCTGACATAGTCGAGACCCGCGTGGTGGCAGAAGTTGATCGAGCTTGGGTCGCCTCCGTGCTCGCCGCAGATGCCGACGTGGAGATCGGGGTTGACCTCGAGGCCGCGCTCGAGCGCCATCTTGACGAGCGAGCCGACGCCGCGCTGGTCGAGCGACTGGAAGGGGTCCTTCCTGAGCACGCCGCGCTTCAGATACTCCTTGAGGAACGAGCCCGCGTCGTCGCGACTGTACCCGTAGGTCATCTGCGTCAGGTCGTTGGTGCCGAACGAGAAGAAGTCCGCGTACTCGGCGATCTCGTTGGCGACCAGGGCGGCCCGCGGAACCTCGATCATCGTTCCGACGTGGTACGTCAGGTCGGCGTGCTCGCGCGCGATGATCTCGCGCCCGACGCGGTCGACCAGCTCGCGCAGGATGGAGAGCTCCTTCGGCTCGCCGACGAGAGGGATCATGATCTCGGGCTTGACGTCCTTGCCCTGCTTCTTGAGAGCGCAGGCGGCCTCGAAGATGGCGCGGGCCTGCATCTCGTAGACCTCGGGGTAAGTGATCCCGAGGCGACAGCCGCGGTGCCCGAGCATCGGGTTCGCCTCGTGAAGCTCCTGCGCGCGCTCCTTCAGAAGCGCGGGGTCCTTGCCAAGGTCGCGCGCCAGCTCCTCGATCTCCTTCTCCGTCCCGGGAATGAACTCGTGAAGCGGAGGGTCGAGAAGCCTGATGGTGACCGGCAGGCCCTCCATCGCCTCGAGAATGCCGGAGAAGTCGTCGCGCTGGAACGGGAGGAGCTGATCGAGGTACTCGCGTCGCTCCTTCTCCCCCGACGCCATGATCATGCCGCGCATGAAGCGGATGCGGGACTCGGCGAAGAACATGTGCTCGGTGCGGCAGAGTCCTATGCCCTCCGCCCCGAACTTCCTCGCGGTCTTCGCGTCCTCCGGCGTGTCGGCGTTCGTGCGCACCGAGAGCTGGCGGAACTCGTCTGCCCACTCCATGATGGTGGCGAAGTCGCCCGAGAGCTCGGGCTCGACCGTCTCGACCTGTCCGACGATGACCTCGCCCGTCGAGCCGTTGAGCGTGATCCAGTCGCCTTCCTTGATCGTCGTGCCGCCGACGCTGAACGTCCTCGCCGCGTAGTCGATCTTGAGGTCGCCGGCTCCGGCCACACAGCACTTGCCCATGCCGCGCGCCACGACCGCCGCGTGCGAGGTCATGCCCCCGCGCGCCGTCAGGAATCCCTGCGCGGCGTTCATGCCGTCGATGTCCTCGGGAGAGGTCTCCTCGCGGACGAGAATGGTGCGCTGCTTCTCGGGGTCGCTGCTCTCCACCCAGGCGACGGCGTCCTCGGCCGTGAAGACGACGCGGCCGACGGCTGCGCCGGGCGACGCCGGGAGTCCGCCGGTCAGCGCCTCGTATTCGGTCTTCGGGTCGATACGCCTGTGCAGCAGCTGCTCCGCCTGGTCCGGGTCGACGCGCAGGACGGCGGTCTTCCGGTCGATGAGACCCTCCGACTCCATCTCGACCGCGATGCGGACGGCCGCCTCGGCCGTGCGCTTGCCGGTCCGGGTCTGCAGCATCCAGAGCTTCCCGCTCTGGATGGTGAACTCGATGTCCTGTGTGTCGGTGTAGTGACGCTCGAGGGTCTCACGGATGTGCTCGAGCTCTCCGTAGATCTCAGGCATCTCCTCCTCGAGAGACTCCGGATCGCCTTCCTTCTTCTGGGCCTTGTTGATCGGGTGCGGCGTCCTGACGCCGGAGACGACGTCCTCGCCCTGGGCGTTCGGGAGATACTCGCCGTAGAAGACCTTCTCGCCGGTCGCCGGGTCGCGCGTGAAGGCGACGCCGGTCGCGCTCCCCTGGCCCATGTTGCCGAAGACCATGGCCTGGACGTTCACCGCGGTGCCCCAGTCGTCGGGAATGTCGTTGAGCCTTCGGTAGCTGGCCGCGCGCGGAGTGTTCCACGAGTTGAAGACCGCGCGGATGGCCCCCCAGAGCTGCTCCTTGGGGTCGTCGGGGAACTCCTTCCCCGAGAGCTCCTTCACCTTGGCCTTGAACTGGTCCGCCAGTCCCTTGAGGTCGTCGGCGTCGAGCTCGAGGTCGTGCCAGACGCCCTTCTCCCTCTTGCGGGCGTCGAGCAGCGAGTGGAACTCCTCCGCGTCGAGGCCCATCACGACGTCGGCGTACATCATGATGAGACGCCGGTAGCTGTCGTAGACGAAGCGTTCGTTGTTGGTCTTCTGGATGAGCCCGTCGACCGTTCTGGCCGAGAGCCCGATGTTCAGGACGGTGTCCATCATGCCGGGCATCGACACACGGGCGCCCGAGCGGACCGAGAAGAGCAGAGGGTCCTCGCTGTCCCCGAACTTCATCCCCATCACGTCCTCGACGCGAGAGATCGCCTGCTCGACCTCCTGCTTGAGCCCTTCCGGGAACTCCCCGTCGTGCTCCATGTAGAACGTGCACACCTGCGTCGAGATGGTGAATCCCGCCGGCACCGGGATGCCGAGGTTCGACATCTCCGCGAGGTTCGCTCCCTTGCCGCCCAAGAGGTTCTTCATCTCGCCCCGGCCGTCGGCCTCGCCGCCGCCGAAGAAGTAGACTCGCTTCTGCTTCACAAGAGCTCCTTTCCCATGTTCTCCGACTACACCGTTCGGGAGCCCGGCGCGAGGGAGCGGCCGACCTCCGAACCCCACACACTAGCACGGCCCGCCCTCTCAGGCAATCCGTTCGCGTCGGCGCTTTGTCAGGATTCCGCGCGCTCTGTGTGAGGAATGTGCCGAGAATGGTCGTTCCGGGGAGATTCCCGGAGCCGAGGGCCGGAGAAGAGCGGCGGGAAGCGGTCTCGAAAGGGCCCTGGACGGAGAGGAATGGTACACGTGGATCGTGAGGGAGGGTCAGTGCCTCGTCTTCTCGGTCTCTTTCCGGTCCGCGAGGTCGTCGACCGGCTCCCTGGCCGCCCGGGCGCGCTCGTCCCGCACCCGGCGACGCAGCTCCTCCCGCACCATGCGGCGGAAGCGCGCCTCGCGCCGGATCTGGGAGACGATCATCTGACGGAGCGTCGCGTCCGGCGGGCAGTCACTGTAGACGACGGTGTCGGTGGCCCCGACGAGGTAAGCGAGCTCGTCCCTGAGGTCGCTCTCGAGGGTCCGGGCGTTCTTGCGGTGCTGCTCGAGAACGACGTTCCCGACGTAGGCCGCGATGCCGTAGCTCAGGAGGACGTATACCAGTCCGTGCGGGGTGATCTGCCCGAGCATCTGGCCCGTGAAGAAGAGGGTGATCCCCCAGAGGACCACCACCGTCTGCCGGGGCGAGAGCCCGAAGCGGATGAGTCGATGATGAACGTGCGAGCGGTCGGGCGTCATGACGCCGCGTCCCGACCGGGCGCGGCGGGCGATGGTCGTGACCACATCGAACGCGGGAACGGCCATGGCCGCCACCGTCACGAGCAGCGCCTCGCTCGCGACGTCCGAACCTGCGCCGACGATGGCGCCGCCCGCGATGAAGAAGCCGAGGACCATGCTGCCGGCGTCGCCCAGGTAGACGTTGCCCTCCCGGAAGTTGTGCAGCAGGAAGCCGATGGTGCTTCCGAGCACCGACCCGGCGAGGATGGTCAGCGCGGCGTAGTCGTTCAGGAACCCGACAACGAGGAGAGCGAGGGCCCCGACCGACGCGATCCCGCTCGCGAGCCCGTCGAGGCCATCGATGAGGTTCACGATGTTCATGAGGGCGACGAACCAGAACACCGTCAGGGGCGCGCCGAGCCAGCCCAGCTGGAACGAGGGGCCGACCAGGAAGCGCACGTGCCCGATGCGGACGCCGGCGTACACCATCGCGATCGCGACGGCGGTCTGGACGATGAGCTTGACGATGGGTCGGAGGTTCATCCGGTCGTCGAGCATCCCGAGGACCACGATGAGCGACCCGCCGAAGATGAGCGCGGAGAACGCTCGGGAGGTCGGGGCGTCGATGAGCCCCGGCCAGAGGAGCGCCAGCCCGACGGCCGCGGCGGTCGTCCCGAAGACGACGAGGCCGCCCGAGGTCGGGATGGCGCGGGCGCGCGTTCTTCGGGTGCTGGGGAGGTCGACCAGACCGAGCCGGAGACCGAGTCTGGACGCGGGCACGGTCATGAGCCACGAGACCGCCGCGGTCGTCCCGAGAAAGGCAAGACCCCACAATGTCATGGGAAGCTCAGGCACGTCGTCCTCTCCGTCAGCCGGCAGGCGCCCCGGGGTTCATCATGCGGAACACCACCCGTCCGACCAGAACCCGCAATCGCGGAAGAAACCTCGCATCATGGTCGCGCCAGCGCTCGGCGGCCTCTCTGAAGGCCGACCGCCTTGTCAGTCGCGCGACCTCTTCCAGGTGCAATATGTGTTCCCTGTGCAGCGCCCTCCCGGCGAGGAAGCGGCCGCTCCACCGGTCGTCCAGATCGACCAGGGACCAGCCCCCCACGTCGAACCGGTCGAGCGTGTACTCGAGCCCCGAGGCCAGACGGGTCAGGAGGCTGGCGGACCGCTCCGGCTCGCTGAGACGCCCGTAGTCGTGGACCGCGAGCATCGCGCTCGTGTGACCGAGCAGGTTGAGCGACGGTTCGCTTACCGGATACGACTCGATGAAGAGCGGACTTTCGAGACCGCTCTCGAGACCGCGCTCCGCTATCTCGCGGGCGAAGCCGCCCTCTTCGACGGGCGTCTCGAACCCGCCGAGCGCCGCTCGGGCGGTGTCGACCGCCGCGTCGTCGCCCAGAACGGTCCCGGCCCTCAGAAGCGCCGACACGCACTCGGCGTGGACGCGTCCGCAGAACCAGCCTTCCTCGAGCTCTCCCCGATACGCGCCCGGGACCCGGGTCATGGCCCATCCAACGAAGCCGCCCGGGATGGTCTCGACGCTCCGGACGAGCCGCTCGACCGCTCTTGCGAACCGGTCCCGCCGCTCGGGCGTACCGCGCGCAAGATAAAGCTCGAGGTCGCCCAGCGCCAGTCGCGCCAGTTCGGCGGGCGAGGGAGGAAGCTCCGTGGAAGCCCACCGCTCCGCGAACCGGGAGTAGTCCACGTAGTACCCGCGGGGGGTTCCCGTGTCGATGAAGCGGCCTCTGGCCGCCTGGCGCATCGCCGGCACTCGTCCTCTACTCCTGTGTCACATACTCGAGGATCGTCGTCGCCACAGCGTCCTTCTCATCCTCCGACAGGAGCGAGAAGACCGGGATAGAGATGGTCTCCCGCTGGGCGCTCTCCGACTCGGGAAGGTCACCCTCCGAGTAGCCGAGGTCGGTGAAGCACTGCTGAAGATGCAGGGAGAGCGGATAGTAGAGAGCGCAGCCGATGCCCTTCCCCCGCAGGTGTTCGAGGAGACCGTCGCGGTCGGGGACGCGGATGGTGTACTGGTTGTAGATGTGCCGGCTCCACGACTCGCGATGGGGGGCGGCGACCGGCGTTCCCTCGAAGCGCTCGGTGTAGTAGTCGGCGTTGGCGGAGCGACCGTTGCTCCACCTGTCGAGATGGCCGAGCTTGACGAGGAGCACGGCAGCCTGGATGGCGTCGAGGCGGCTGTTCGCCCCCACCTCCTTGTAGAAGTACTTGTCCGACTGCCCGTGTTCACGAAGGCTCACGAGCCTGTCCGCCAGCGATTCGTCGTTCGTTGTGATCATGCCGCCGTCGCCGTACCCGCCGAGGTTCTTGCTGGGGAAAAAGCTGAAGCAGCCGGTGTGACCCATCGAGCCGGCGCGGCGGCCGCGGTACTCGGCGCCGATGGCCTGAGCCGCGTCCTCGATGACGGCGAGGTCGTGCTCGCGGGCGAGCTCGAGGATGGGGTCCATGTCGGCGCACTGGCCGTACAGGTGGACCGGGAGGACGGCCTTCGTCCTCGGCGTGACGGCCTCGGCGACCTTCGCCGGGTCGATGTTGTAGGTCTCAGGGCTGATGTCCACGAAGACCGGCGTCGCGCCGACGCGCGCGATCGAGCCGGCCGTCGCGAAGAATGTGTACGGCGTCGTGATGACCTCGTCGCCGGCGCCCACATCGAGGGCCATGAGCGAGAGCAGGATGGCGTCGGTCCCCGACGCGCACCCCACGGCGCGTTTCGTCCCGCAGTAGTCGGCGATGGCCTCCTCGAGCGCCCTGACCTTCGGCCCCTTGATGAAGACCTGGCTCTCCACGACCTCGCGGATCGCGGCGTCGATGTCGTCCTTGATGACCTGATACTGCCGCTTCAGATCCAGAAGAGGCACGTTCATGAATGCTCCGCCCTTTCCCTTCTTCCGCGGGAGCCTCGCTCCCTGCCTCGGGGCCCTGTGCCGGGCCCTCACGCCCGCTTCCCGTTCACATCGTCGGTCTGTACGCTGCGCGGTCGCCGACATCACGTTCCTCGCCGCCGGCTTCGCGCGGTCACGTCCTCCGCCAGGTCGTCAGCACGTCCGCCACGCGCTCCGCCGCCCGGCCGTCCCAGAGCTCGGGCCGGCTTGGGGACGACTCCGGCGCGTCCAGCGCCTCGAACGAGGCCCTCACGATGTCCTCGGGGTCGGTTCCCACGAGACGGTTCGTCCCCTCCGAGACGGTGACCGGCCGCTCCGTGTTCGGCCGAAGCGTCAGACACGGCACGCCCAGCACCGTCGTCTCCTCCTGCACGCCTCCCGAATCGGTCAGGACCAGCCTCGCCCACGACTCGAGCGCGATGAAGTCGAGGTACGCCATCGGCTCCGTCATGATGAGACCCGCCATCGACTCAGCGCGTTCCAGAAGACCGACGTTCTCGAGCATCTTCCGCGCCCTGGGATGCGTCGGATAGACGACCGGAAGGCGCTCGGCGATCCGCTCGATGGCTCCAAGGAAGCCGGACAGGGCCTCGGGCGTGTCGACGTTCCGCGGACGATGAAGCGTCAGGAGCGCGAACTCTCGCTCCTCGACCCCCAGACGTCCGAGTGCATCGCTCGTCTCGCGCGCCCTCCCGATGAAGCGGTCGAGGCTGTCGACCATGACATTCCCGACGAAGAAGATGGCGTCGTCGGTCCTGCCCTCGCTGCGCAGGTTCTCGTCGGCATCCCGGGACGGCGTCAGGAGGATGGCCGACACCGCGTCGGTCACGACCCGGTTGATCTCCTCGGGCATCGCCCAGTCGAAGCTCCGAAGTCCCGCCTCGACGTGGGCGACCGGGATGTCGCGCTTCGTGGCCGTCACGGAGCAGGCGAGGGTCGAGTTGACGTCGCCGACCACGACCACGAGATCGACAGCCTCCTCGTCGAGAAAGGCGTCGAAAGCGCTCATGATGCGCGCTGTCTGGACCGCGTGCGACGCGGAGCCCACGCCGAGATTGACGTCCGGCTCGGGGATCTCGAGGTCGCGGAAGAACGTCGCCGACATGGCCTCGTCGTAGTGCTGGCCTGTGTGGACGACGATCGGCCGGACGCCGTCGCGCTCGGCGAGCGCGCGCCGGACGGGCGCGAGCTTGACGAAGTTGGGCCTGGCGCCTGCGATGAGGGCCACACGCATGACGTTCCCCCGAAACTGTCGAGCGCGGAATCGCGCTGAGACCGCGTTTCTGAACGTATTATCAGCTTTGCGGGGGGCCCGCAACCGCATTCGGGCGAGGTTCTGGAGCCGACGAGAGCTCGGGAGGAAGGGTCTCCCGGTAGATGGCGCGCGGTTTTGTCGGTCCTGTGCCCGGCCTCAGTCGAGCCAGTGGATCGCGATCCCGAAGGCCGCGGGAAGGGTGGCGTCGGCCGTTCCCACGATGCGCAGGTTCTCCAGCGATGTGTGGAAGCCCGGATGCCAGAGGCCCGCGGTCACCGACACCTCCACACCCTCCGGGATCTCGAGGCGGGCGACATCGCGTCCGGCGCGCCGCACGACAACGTTCCGCCCCTCTACCGAGCCCTCGCAATCAGGATGGAGATGAAAGAACCACTCGAGGCGGTGATCGCCCGTCCCCTCGAAGCGATCCGTGACCGTGAGCGCTCCATCATCGAGTCGGAGCCGCCGTTCGTGAATCGGCCTGCCGGGGAGACGGGTGTAGCCGTCGTGGGCGGCGAAGACCGTCCCGTTCGCGGTTCCTGAGCGCACCGGCCTGGCGCGGCGACCCACCCGGTGACTCGCCCAGACCTCGCTCTGTTCCACCCCGTCGATGCGCGCCGTGTTGTGAGCGGCCGTTCCACGCTCGGCCAGCCGCTCGGGCGTCCGCTCGTAGGTCGAGATGCCGGAGTTCACGAAGAGCCTGTGTCCGTCCCTCGAGACCTCGAACGAGAGAGCGTCGGCGTGGCCGTGGCCCGGCTGCTCATTCGGACCGATGGGTCCCGCCGCGTCGAAGAACACCACCGTCCGACCGTCCCTGGAGGCGAGGCGCACGTAGCCGGAGGGGTCGAGCGTGTGGACCGCGGCGAACGCGTCCGGCCGCCACCGAACGCCGAGCCTGAGCGCGTAGCCGGCGAGCTCGTCCAGGGTCGGCGCGGCGTCCTTCGCCGTGTCGTTGAAGAAGGCGGGCCCACCGTCCGGATGACTCATTGCTGCGAGCCAGTCGAGCATGGAGGCGGCACCGTCGATCAGCCCCTCCGCGATGTGCCGCGCCTCCCCCGACGCCCGGAGCAGATTCAGGAGGTCGAGCAGGTCGTCCAGAAGCACCGCGTGGTACATCGGAGAGCGCTCGATGTGCCCTCCGTCCTCGAGCACCTGGTAATCGAGCTCCTGTTCGAGCAGCGAGAGGCCGCGGTCGAGCCACTGCTCGCCCTCCTCACCCGCGAAGAGCAGGCCGGCCGCGACCAGACCCTTCGCGTTCGCGAGAAGGTGGTTCCCCAGGAGATGGTATTCGAGGTTCCGCTCGAGATGTCGAATCTGCAGAGCGAGGCTCTGGAGCATGCGCTCCTCAAGAAGCTCGCCTGGGCCTCCTTCGAGAATCCACCGCGTCCAGTTCGCGATGCGGCGCGACGTGGGATACGGGTCCCAGCCGGGCCCCTCAATGGGCGGGTTCTCCTCGATCCAGCGCTCGACGAGCCGCGCCTTCCACTCGGGTGCCACCGCGTCGATGGAGGACGGGAGGACGTCGAAGTAATGGAGATGATAGACCCAGAGCGCCGGCGCGTC
>CAZQSB010000027.1:0-33313 GCA_964596015.1 uncultured bacterium
AGTGCGGGGCGCCCAAGACAATCGGCTTGACACCGACCGTTCCATATCACTTGAGGAGCAGCATCTTCCTCGTCATCTCCTTCTCGCCCGCGTTCATGCGGCAGAAGTAGACGCCGGAAGCCACGTCCTCGCCGTTCGAGTCCCTGCCGAGCCACGAGACCTCGTGACGGCCCGCGGGTCGGCGCTCATCCACAAGCGTCGTCACCAACCGGCCGGCCACGTCGAAGACCTCGATGGTGACGTCTCCGCCGCCGGTCGGAACCTGGTAGGCGATCGTCGTCACCGGATTGAACGGGTTCGGCGTGTTCTGCTCGAGGTTGAAGCGGTCGTACCGCTCCTCGCCGATGCCGGTCCCGTAGTGGCTTCTCAGCATGAACGCGAGGTCCATGGACTGGCCGACGTACGGACCGGCCGGATACCTCAGCTCGAACCACGGGCCCGGGTAGGGCTCGAAGCCCTGTCCCCACACCGCGTCGTCGTTCCAGTGGTCAAGCGACGACTTCCAGCCGAACAGGGCTGCCGGGTCGTGAGGCATCACCTGCACGTCGAGCCAGTAGACCACGGCGCTGTCAGGCAGCCCGACCTGGTGGAAAGCGATCTCCGGCGGGATATGGAAGATGTACTCCCAGCACGTCCAGTCGGCCGGGAAGCTGTACACGTCGGGCGGATCCATCCACCCCTCGGTGATGTTCTCGGCGTACGGCACCGCGATGAAGGAACCGGCGGGGAAACCCCACTCCCACAGCTCCTCTCCGGGAATGCTGTAGCCGTCAGGACTCTCCGAGGCAGGAATATCGGCGTGGATACTCAGGATGAAGTCCATCGCCGTTGGATCGCCCGCAAACGGGTAGTAGTCGCCAAGCCATGATCCCCAGATGTGGATCTCGTCGATTCGGCCGGGTTCGGTGCAGAGCCAGTCGTCGGCGAGGATGAAGTCGAACGTCGCGTTGACGTCGATGCCCGTCCTGCTGAGGTCGGGGTTCTGGAGCCACTTGTGGGGCTCGCCCTCGTCGATGAACACCTCGTAGTCCTCGACCTCGCCGTCGCTCGCCGCGCCGGTCGGCGCCAGGCCTCCGGCAGTCGCCACGGACGAGAAGCGGAACCGCGCGAACGAGATGCCGGGCGCGGCGTTGTTCGGCACCGGGAAGGTCAGCGAGTTCAGACCGGCGATGAGCGGAACCTGCGTCGCGATGCGGTCGACGCCTGCCCAAGAGCCGTCGACGTAGAAGTCGACCCACGCATCCAGATAGCCGGGCGTCGAGGCGACGACGTCGTACGTTGCGACCTGACCGGGGATGAGCGGCGACGTGAACGTCACGCCGTTCTCGTCGTCGTTGCCGTCCGTGTCGTCGCCGTCAGCCAGAGGCGTGGGCTGGCCGTCGAGTTCGGCGTCGACCGAGCCTCCCAGGTAGACCGTCGGCACGATGGTGTGCGCCGCGCCGTTCGAGGCGATGAGCGTCGGATACGTCGGGTCGGGCGCATCGCCGTAGTCGATGCTGTCCTCGACGGCCTCGCTCGTGATCACGAACGCGAGGTCGATGGACTCGGGGTAGTAGGGATGTCCGGTCGGGTACCGGAGCTCGTACCACGGGCCCATGTACGGCTCCTCGCCCTGCCCCCAGACGGCGTCGTCGTTCCAGTGGTCGAGCGACGTCTTCCAGCCGAAGTGGGCCATCGTCTCGATCGGCTCGGCTTTGACGTCGAGCCAGTAGACCTTCGGGTTCTCGAGCGTGCCCTCCTGGAAGAACGCGATCTGAGGGTCGATGAAGAAGTTGTACTGCCAGCAGATCGTGTCGCCCGGGAAGAGATAGGACTCCGGCGGGTCCATCCAGCCTTCCATCAGACCGTCCTGCCAGATCTGGACCACGAACATCCCGGGTTCGAAGGTCTCGACCCAGAGCACCTCGCCGGGCATGCTGTAGCCCGTCCCGCTCAGCGAGTCCGGAATGTCCTCGTGGATGCTCAGGGTGAATCTGACGGCCCCCGGGTCCATGACCTCGTCCTGCAGCCACGAGCCCCAGATGTGCACGTCGGTGATGTACCCTTCTTCAGTGCAGAGAAAGTCATCGGCGAGGATGAAACCGTCCGACGCGTTGATATCGATGCCGGTCTCGGTGAGGTCGGGGAACTGCACCCACTTCGCCGGGTCCTCGGGGAACCAGTCGGCGGACGCGGGCGCGACGAACGCTGCGATGAGGACAGCGACCAGTAGAGCTTTCATTCTCTTGTCTCCCTCTGTGCGGGTGCCGCACCACCCACGCCCGTCCTTCACACCGGCACCGTGATCTCTTGCCTCGAGACTCCGACGCGAACGACGCAGCCCCGGACACTCTTCTCCTTCCTCCGTCCGGGTCCCTGTCCCCTATCTTCGACTGTCTCTGAGTAGTTGAACTGCGGGCGCCGCCCGGCGTCATGGCCCAAGCAGCATGGGGAGTATATCACATAACTCGCGATAGCGCAAGGAGTGCCGTCTTCCTGACCTGAACCTCACATTGGCCCGAAATGCCCCGTCCGGCCTGAATCCTGCTCCTTGACGTGCGGTTACGGGCCGTTTAGTCTCGACGTCGGCCGAGGGAGAGTTCCATGAACCCGACACAGAAGGCCATCTACGGGCGGCTCCCTGCCGTCCTCCAGAGCGCCGTCATCTCGTGGCATGGAGCGCGTATCCTCAAGGAGCGCTTTACTCCGGAGTTCGACGCCTGGAAGGAGTTCCTCGACGAGTCCCAGTGGTATTCGGGCGAGGAGATGACGGCCTGGCAGGACGAGCGACTCCGCAGGCTCATCGTCCACGCCTACGAGACGGTTCCCTATTACCGTGAGGTGATGGACCGGGAAGGGCTCAAGCCGGACGACATCCGCGGGAGACGTGATCTCTGGAAGATGCCGGTCCTCGAACGCGAGACCGTCAGAGCGCGTCCTCGCGACCTCCTCTCGACGGCCGTTCCCAAGAGGGAGCGCCGCACCACAACGACATCCGGTACGACCGGCACGCCGCTCGAACTCGTCTGGGACTGGAACGTCTGCATGGCGAACCACGCCTGTGCGTTCCGCATCCGCGACTGGGCAGACTTCGCGTTCGGGAAGCCGTACGCGACCTCGCTCGGCCGCCCCGTCGTGCCGGTGGAACGCAGAAAGCCTCCCTTCTGGCGATACAACAGGCCGTGGAATCAGCTCTTCCTCTCCCCGCTCCACGTGAGCGCCGAGAACCTGCCCATCTACATCCGGGAGCTTCGCCGGCGCGGCATCAAGGCGCTCGAGGCCTATCCCTCGACGGCCTACTTCCTCGCCTGTTCTCTGAAGGCGAACGGCGAGACGCTGCCCCTCGAGTGCGTCTTCACGTCCGGGGAGCCGCTCATGCGGGCGGAGCGGCAGCTCATCGAGGAGCGCTTCGAAACCGAGGTGTTCGATGGCTACAGCCAGTCGGAACGTGTGGCGTTCACCAGCGAGTGCGAGAGACACGAGGGGCACCACATCTTCAGGGAGTACGGCATCGTCGAGGTGCTCGACCGGGACCGCGAGCCGGTGGGAACCGGCGAGATGGGCGAACTCGTCGCGACGAGCCTGCACAACCACGCGATGCCGTTCATCCGCTACGCCTTCAACGACACCGTCCTCACGACCGACAGGATGTGCTCGTGCGGGAGGAAGCTGCCACTTCTGGGCGGGATCACGACGCGCCAGGAGGACATCCTGATCACCGCCGACGGCCGTGTGATGCCGCCCATCTCGCTCGCTTACTGGACGTTCCTCGTGCCGGGAATCGAGCGCGCCCAGCTCATCCAGCACGATCCCGGGGAGATCCGGGCGCGCGCGGTCCGGAAGGAGCCCTTCACGGAGGCCGAACGCGAAGAACTGGTGAAGTACTTTCAGACGAAGTTCGGCCCCGAGATCCGGGTCATTCTCGAGACCGTCGACGACATCCCGCTCTCTCCCCGCGGCAAGTTCCGCCGCGTCATCTCGACGGTGCCTCTCCCGGACGTCTTCGCCGGTCCCCAGCGCAGCGAGCGCGAGGGATGGGACGAAGCCTAACGGGCCCCGGCAAGACGCTTCAGTCCGCCCTCGACATCCCCTCCGAGATGAAAGCGCACGACGGTCCTGCCAGCGTCCTCGAGCGCCCGCATGTCGCCTGACGCCTGCGCGTCGATGAGCGTCCCGAAGGTGAGCGCGCCTTCGTCCGAGCCGGGCTCGTCCGGGATCCGCGCGTCCCGGGGATGGTCGGCCGTGATCTGGAGAAAGAGTCCCTTCCCCGCATCGCCCTTGTGGAGCTGGCCCGTGGAATGAAGGAAGCGCGGACCGTAGGCGACCGTGGTCGGAAGATGAAGGTCGTTCTCCCAACGCTCCCACAACGCGTCGAGCAGCTTGTCCTGCCGGGGACCGGGCGGCAGGTAGACCTGGAACGCCGCGTAGCGATATGGCATCTCATCGACGGCGGAGTAGCGCGAGGGGGCGCCGATCCCCCGGAACCACTCACGCACCTCCTCGATGGTGTTCCCGGTCACGTCGCCGTAGACCGCGATGCCCCCGTCGGCGAACGCCGGCTCCCGCTCCGGGAGTCGCCCTTCCCGCCTGTAAGCCTCGACCATGTCGCGGGCCAGGGCCTTCGCAGACTCGACGTTCGGCTGATTGAAGGGGTGGATGCCGAGCAGGTGTCCGGCGATCGCCGTCGCCATCTCCCAGACGAAGAACTGGCCTCCGAGTTCGTACGGGTCGGAGAGCGCGAGCCGCGCGCGCGGTGCGGGGGCCCGCCGGAACAACTGCGCGCCCGGCGGCTCACTCTCGACGCGCATCGCGGCCAGCAGCCAGCCGTCCATCTGTGACATCACCTCGAGCGGTCGGACGACGGGCGCCGGGACAATGCCGGTGCCGCTCTTCCCCGTGCTCTCGGCGATGAGCTGCTCGACCCAGTCCGCGAAGGCCGCGACCGATTCGGACATCGCGAGCCTGAGGATGTTCCATCCCTCTCTCGCATGAGCCCCCATGAACGCTCCGAGCAGCGCCGCCGGGTTCTCGCCGACCGGGGTTCCCGGACCGCACGCGTTCGCGGCCTCCCGCGCCCGGTCGAGAAGACGTTCGAGGTCGACGCCGATGATCCCCGCGGGCACGAGACCGAAGTGCGACAGCGCCGAATAGCGTCCCCCCAGGTTCGGGTCGTTCAGAAACGTCGCCCGGAACCCGAGGTCCTTCGCCGCCGTCTCGAGCGCGCTCCCGGGGTCGGTGATCGCGACGAAGTGCGACGCCGCTTCTTTCCCCAGCTTCTCGAGAGCGCGTTTGTGAAAGTACTTAAGGAGCGAGACCGTCTCGACGGTCGTGCCCGACTTGGTCGCCACGATGAAGAGCGTCCGCGCGAAGTCGATGTCGTTCTCGGCATCGAGCACCGCCGCTGGGTCCGTGGTGTCGATGACGTCGAGTCTCACCCGCCCGTCTCCCGGAAACGTCCTCGCGAAGAGCTCGGGCGCGAGGCTCGAGCCCCCCATGCCAAGAAGGACGGCCCGGTCCCAGTCCAGCGAACGGATCTCATCTCTGAGGGCGACGATACAGGGGATCTCATCGTTCATGGACCGGGGAAGGTCGAGCCAGCCGAGGCGGTTCTCTATCTCTTCGGGCGAGGCGCTCCAGACGGTGTGGTCGCGGCGCCAGATGCGGGGGATGATCTCGTCCGCCTCGAGCTTCTCCAGGGCCTCCTCGTACAGGCGGCGGAGCTTATCCGTCGGCGCGTGTTCGATGGTCAGCTTGGAAGGCATCGGACCCCCTTCAGAACGCTCTGCCGGAGTTTCAGCAGGTGGCCGCGGGCGGGCTCGCAGGCTCGCGGCGGACCAGCCGGTAGTTCAGAAGGCGGCGAGGATGACGAGTCCTCCCCCGATGATGCTCAGAAGATCGGGAACCTCCGAGAAGAAGAGGTACGCCAGGAACCCAGCGAAGAGCACGTGGGCGTAGACGTAGATCGAGATCCGGGACGCGGGCGCGAGCTGGTATCCCATGGTGAGAGCGAGCTGCCCGGAGGTCGCGAAGACCCCGGCGCCGACGAGCGCCAGGAGCTGCTGGGGCGTCGGTGTCACGGAGTGAACGAGCATCGGGGGGATCATCGCGACGGTCGAGACCATTGCGAAGTAGAAGACGATCTTGAACGGGGCCTCGCGCCCCTTGAGCGAACGCACGACGGTGTACGCCGCGGCGGAACCGACTGCGGAGAAGAGACCGGCGAGCGCCGGCCGCGGAGAGAGCTTCAGCTCAGGCTGGATGACGAACGCCGCCCCGACGAACGCGATGGCCAGCACGGGGAGAACGTACTTCGACAGCTTCTCATGAAGGAAGATCGCGGCCAGCACGACAACGAAGAACGGGGACAGCTTGTTCAGGACCGTCGCGTCGGCGAGCGTGAGGCCCTCGATCGCATAGAAGTAGAGCGTCATCGCGATGGTGCCGAAGATGCCGCGGAGCACGAGCCACTTCGTGTTCCTGTCCCACGTCAGAAGCCTCGCGCCGCTCCGCGCGCCGAAGGCGGCGGCGACCGGAAGCATGACGATGCTCCGGAAGAAGACCTTCTCGTAGACCGGGATGTCGCCGGCCAGTCTGACCATGATCCCGACGAAGCCGAAAGACAGGCTCGACAGGACGATCATGAGGATCGCACGACCGCACCGGTCCTCGCCGACCGGCGCGCGACCGACGCTCGCTCCGATCCCGGACGCTGGCGCTTCGGGTGAGTTCGGCATGGAACCAACCGTACAGGCGGAGCCTCGTGGGGTCAACAACGGCGAGACCAGACCGGGCCGGAGCCGTCGGGAAAGGCGCCGCGCGGCCATCGACGACCTATCTGAGAAGCACGAACCTGCCTGTGGCTCCGCCCGCCGCGCCCGTCGCGCGGACGAAGTAGACGCCGGACGCCGCCGGGCGGCCGGACCCGTCCAGCCCGTCCCAGACGAGTTCGAACCGGCCGGAGGGCACGGGAGCGTCGTGAAGGGTTCTCACCAGCCGCCCGTCGACCGCGTACAGACGGACGGTGACCGGGCCGGCCTCAGCCAACGAGAGCGACAGCAGGGCGCGGTCGCGGAATGGGTTCGGCGCGCACGCGATGCCGGACCGCGCGACCGGCGCGTCTCCCACGCCGGTGTCGGCATCGCCCTCATAGCATCCCATGTCCGCCCTGGTTCCGCTGACTCTGGGCTGTCCGGCGAGATCGTGCGGTGGAAACCTGAGACCCGTCGTGTCTGCCGGACCGGTGTCCTCGCAGGGCGACCCCTCGAGGAGCGCGTATGGGTGTGGCCCGAACCCGACGAACCAGGGGTCCTCGTCGATCGTCCCGAAGCCGCCGGTCCAGAACTCGACGTTCGAGTCCGTCGTGTAATACGGCTTCGACTCGTGAAGCTCCGTCGGCTCGTAGTACGGGCTTCCGTTGCCGCAGACGATGGAACCCGCGACGCGCGTCTTCGAGATGTGATTGTGCACCGAGCCGGTCGCGTCGTAGGCGTCCCCGGAGAGGATCTCGTTCGCGACGATGGTGCACTCGGCCAGAAGCGGGTAGGCGTAGTGACTGTAGACGGCCGACCCGTAGAGGAACGCCGCGTTCTCCTGGAAGAGACAGCCCGCGAGCACCGGCGACGCGTGGTGCGAAAAGAACGCGGCGCCTCCGCGCTCGGCCACGCAGTGCCTGAAGACGGTGTTCCGGACAACGAGGTCCGAGAAGCCGGTCACCGACAGCGCGCCGCCCCACGGCTCGTCGCCCAGGCCCTTCGCGTACTCGAGGACGCAGTGCTCGAGCCGGGACTCCGCATTCGCGGCGGGCGTCCACTCGAACCGGACGCCGGCCCAGCACCCGACGGCCGTTGTGTCGGTTCGGAAGAGCCGGGGTTCGTCCGTGGTGAAGACGACGGGCGACGCCGCGGTCCCGACGGCCAGAAGCCGGCCCTGCACATCGAGCCCGAAATGGTCCTGGAACTCGACGCGCGTCCCGGCCGCGACCTCGAGCGTCACGCCGTCAGCGATGCTCACGTTCGACGTCACCCGCACGGTGTCCGCGTCCCACACCGTGTCGGCCGTGATGGAACCGCCGGCGCTCATCGAGGAGCGTGGCTCCGCGGCTCCGAACGAAGCGGACCGCGGCCTACCGGGCGGCATCGCGTCAGAGACGACCGCGACGGCGGTCGCGCGGCGCGAGGAGAACGTCCGGCATCCGTACGCCTCGGCCGGCGACCCCTCCCGGGGCCGATAGTCGCCGTGCTTCGGATCGCGCAGCTCGGGGTCGGCGCCGATGATGTTGTCGTTGGGCCAGTCCCCGGCCTCCGACCAGGGCGTCGGGATCACTCAGCCGTACTCACAGAGCAGCACGAAGTGCCTGAGCGAATCCACGTTCGCCGCCGGGTTCGAATGCCAGCTCCAGTTGTCCCGGATGACCGGAGTCCCGTAGTAACCGGTCTGAACGCTCGGCGCGAAGCTCGAGCCCGTCGGAAGCCAGTCGTTCGACGACCCGTGCGTGTAGAGAAAATCGGGGCCAGTGTCGACGGCGTCGACGACGATGTTCCTCTCGAGCGTGACGCCGTCGCCGGCGCCCTGGAGACGGACGCCGTGGTCGTGCGGCTGGTAGAATGTGCAGTAGCGCACCGAGCCCTCGGGTATGAGCACATACGACGCGGTGTTGATGCCGCGGAAGCGGACGTTCCCGTTCAGGATGACGCAGTCCTCGATGTCGAGGCGGTTCTCGCAGTACGAGATGCAGATCTGCTGACCGCGGAGGTCGAGGACGGCGCCGTTCCCCACGATGCGCACGTCCTCCCCCGGCTCCCCGTCCATCAACCATGTC
Organism: uncultured bacterium; assembly: GCA_964596015.1. Lineage (GTDB taxonomy): Bacteria > Joyebacterota > Joyebacteria > Joyebacterales > Joyebacteraceae > WJMD01. Next base: position 8,798 of record CAZQSB010000027.1, read on the forward strand.
ATGTTGGAGTAGACCGGACCGATGAGGAGTCCTCCGGTGTACGTCACGCCGGTCTCAAGGACGACCTCGCGGTCGTAGCCGGACCCGGGACCCGCGGCCTCGTAGGCCTCACGAAGCGTGACGGCGCCCGACGGCGCCGTCACAAGAAACGCGAGAATGCAGACAAGGGCTGCTCTCACCTCAGGAGGACCTCCCGCACATGCCGGCCGCTACCGGATGACCGCAAGCCTTGCGCTCCTGACGCCCGCGTCATGCTCGAGCCTGACAAGGTAGACTCCGGAGGCGGTTCGCTCTCCGGCGTCGTCCCGGCCGTCCCAGCGGACCGTGTGCGGGCCGGCCTCGAGCGGTCGGTCCACGAGCCGCCGCACGAGCCTCCCGGTCACATCGTAGACGGCGACCGAGACCGGCCCCTCGGCCGGCAGCATGAAGGAGACGTTGCAGCTCTCGCGGACCGGGTTCGGTGACGGGGCCGAGAGCGACAGCGCCCGGACGCCCGGAACCTCGACCGAGCCGCTCCTGCCAACGATCTCCTGAGCGCCGTCGGCGAGAACCGTCACGAGCTCATAGCGGAACTCGGGGCCCGCCCACGCTGTCCCGTCGACGTACATCCCGGGAGAGGCGGGCTCGAGGAGCTCCCCGGTGAGCCGTCTGAAGGGACCGCCGTCCACCGACCGGTCGATGGCGATGCCCGCCACGTCATGAAGCGACGGCAGCGCCCAGCGGAGGGTCACGTCGCCCGAGCCGCCCGCGACCGCGTAGAAGGTGCTCTCGACGGGCGTGTCCTCGGGGAGGTTGAGCCGGCCGTAACCGTAGGTGTTGTCGGGACCGGCGGCGCCCATGTCGACGGCGTTCTGGAGGAGAAAACCCCGCACGTCATCCGGGTCGTCGAGCTCGGGGATGGTCGCCCAGACGAGCGCGGCCGCTCCGGCGACGTGCGGCGTCGCCGACGATGTGCCGACCCACTCGTTCAACGTGAACCCGGCGCAGCTGTCGGGGCCCGCGATCTCGGGCTTCAGCCGCCCGTCGTTCGTCGGACCACGCGAACTGAAATATGCGACCGGACCCGTGTACCAGTCCTCACGGTGAATCGCTCCCACGGCCAGCGCTCCCGTCGCGTCGGCCGGCGCGCAGACGCTGCCCCCGACGTCGTAGATGCCGTAGCCGAAGAGCCTCTCGCTCAGCAGATACCCGTCGCAGATGATGAGATCGTAGGTGCAGTCCTTCGTCGTGCTCCACTCCTGGAAGAAGATGTAGTAGAACGCCGTCTCGGGGACGTTGTAGACGATCTCCTCCTCGGGGATGCCGGGGTTCTGATAGCTCGCGCCGGCGGCAACGATCGCGCCCTCGCTGTCGGTCAGATAGAGGTCGTAGTCATCGTAGGTGGAGGGGTAGCCCTCCCAGACGATGCAGCACCGGAACTGCTGCCCCACTTCCAGAGCGACCCGCAGGTTCTCGAGGGGTTCTCTCTGGCTCGGCGGGGCCGGCGCGAACTCGTGGAAGGAGTTCCCGTTCGTGTCGGTGAAGGTCCCCTCCTCGTGGTCGAGCGCGCGGTTGCTCGCGCCGTTCACCCAGAGGATGCCGTTGGTGTACGCATCGTTGACGACGTCGCAGGGCCATCCGCGCCCGTCCATCGGCCAGCCGTAGTAGCTCATCGACATGCTGACGATCTCGACGCCGCGGGCGATGCAGGTGTCCTTGGCAGCTTCGCACGCAGCGAGGGAGGGCGCACGCATCAGGTAGATCTGCGCGCCGGGAGCCATCTCGTGCACGTTCTCGGCGCACGCCGTGCCGTGCTCGTCGCCGCCCTCGATGCCGGTGCCTGTGAAGTCCCACGCGTACATGCCGACCGGCAGCTCGCCGGCGCCGATGGCGTCATAGACGCCCTCGAACCCGCCGTCGATGACTGCCACCGTGACACCCGAGCCGTCGTGGCCCTGTCCGTGCCACCAGTCGGCGCCCGAGAGCTCGACGCCCTCGCTCGTGATCGGCCGTCCGTCCCGCGACACGTCAGTGGACAGCACCTGGTGGTCCGTCGGGTAGGCGCGCTCGAGCGGCGTCACGCGGAAGACGCCGTCGAGCTTCGTGAGGTCTGAGAGACGGTCGACCGGCACGTCGAGGTCGAGAAGATGTCGCGACGCGATGCGCACCTCGGCCCCCAGCTCTCTCACAGCGGCCATGTCGACCGTGTCGGTCGTCCTGCCCTCCTCCAGGAACACAGTGACCGCCACGCGGTCTCCCGAGAGCTCAAGCCCGCGAAGATGTGCGAAATCCTCGACGGCCTCCGGGCCGCGCTCACGGCAGAGCCTCTCGGCGCGGTCCAGCACGCTCGTGAGCTTCGGATTGACGGGCTTCCAGGCGGAGAGGTCTCCCGAAGGAGCCGGGGGACCTGCGGAGCGTCCTGAGGACGAACAGCAGAGCGAAGTGAGAAGCAGTGCGGCGAGCATGTGAACGGAAACGGTTCGCGAAAACCTCATCGCGATCCTCCTTCGGAGAGACCCCATGGAGAGACGTTGCTCATGAGAGAAGCTGTCAATGGAATGAGTATAACGCACTCCTGCCGCGCGTCTCAAGGCCGACGTCACGTGGTGTGGTCGTAGCCGTCCGAGCCGGGGTCGCCGAGGAGCTCCTCCAGGAGCCGTCGCGCGTGGCCCTTGCCCTCGGGAAGCGTGGCGAACTTCCCGTCGAGCTGCGCCTCATAGCAGGCGTCGAGGATCTCGCCGAAGAGTGGGCCGGGAGAGTAGCCCATCTCGAGCAGATGCCGTCCCTGCACGATGGGCTTCGGGGCGGCGTCCCGGACCTCCAGCTCCCCGGCCCGCTCGAGAAGCCACCGACCCGCCGGGAAGTCGTCCCGCGGCTCCCGCGCTATGCCGAGGCGGTCCGCCCGCGCGACGCGGACGAGACGGTCGATGCGTCCGACGCGACGCGCCAGGCGCCGGATGGCGCGGTCCGACGCGCCGGCCTCGTAGAGGGCCTGGACCTTCATGTGCTCCGCGACCAGGGCGACGACGTCCTCGATGAGGTCGCGCTCGCGCGTCATCCTCCCGAGGAACTCCCTCGTGGGGGCCTCCCCCGCCTCCTCGTGACCGAAGCTCCTGACCCGCTCGTCTACGACCTCCGTCGTCCCGGGCTTCCCGAAATCGTGACAGAGGACCGCGAGCCCGACGACGAGGTCCTCGCGCGGGTCGCCGCTCCTCTCGCGCGCGAAGGCGTCCATGGCGGCGAGCGTGTGGTTCCAGACGTCGCCCTCGGGATGGAACCCGGGGTCCTGCTCGGACCCGATGAGGGCGTGGAGCTCCGGGTAGTAGACCGTCCACCCGGACGACCTCAGGAACTCGAGGCCCCGGGAGGGTCGCACTCCTTCGACGACGAGCTTCTTCCATTCGCCGAAGACGCGCTCCGGCGCCAGACCCTCGGGTTCGATGGAGGAGCAGAGCTCGACGGTCTCGCCGGCGACGGTCAGGTCGAACCGCGCCGCGAACTGCATGGCCCGAAGCACCCTGAGAGGGTCCTCGACGAACCGGAAGGACGTATGCTTGAGAACGCCCCGCTTCAGGTCCCGGCATCCGCGGAACGGGTCGATGAGCTCGCCGGTGAGAGGGTCGAACGCCATCGCGTTGATGGTGAAATCGCGCCTCAGAGCCGCTTCGCGGACCGACATCTCCGGGTCGGAGTCGACAAGGAAACCCCGATGGCCCCGGCCGATCTTCGCTTCCCTGCGGGGCATGGAGACATCGATCGGTATGTGCTTGATCTTGATGACCCCGAAGGCCTCGCCGACGAGGTTGAGTTCGAACTCATCCCCGAGGAGCTCGACGAGCTTCGCCGGCTCGATTCGATAGACCTCGATGTCGAGGTCGCCGGCAGGGCGGCCGAGAACCGCGTCGCGCACGGAGCCGCCGACGACGAGCGCGCGCCCTCCGGCCGCCCGGACGAGCTCCGCGATGGAGCGGAGCGCCCTCTCGAGCTGGGGGTCTGTGAAGCGCATCTCGAGGTTCATCATAGTCTCACGTCAGGATTCGCGACGCATCGGCTGTGGACGCAGATAGGTCAGCGTTCTCCAGAGCCACTCCATCGGGCCGAAGCGGAAGCGCGCGAGCCACACATTCGAGAACCAGATCTGGAAGGCCCACACGGCGAACACGATGAGTATCTGGCCCCACCGCTCGACCTCCCCGAAGAGGCCGAAGCCGTGTCCGTAAAAGAGGGTCGTCATGAGGACCGTCTGCATGAGGTAGTTCGTGAAGGCCATGCGGCCGACCGGTTTCATGACACGGACGAACGCGCCGGCGGGCCTCGTCTTCACGATGAGCATGACGAGACCGATGTAGCCCAGGGCGACGAGGACGCTCCCCCAGTAGTTGTATTGCGACCCCGCGAAGAACGAGTACTTGAAGTTCCATTCGGCGGCGAAGTTCCTCGCGACGCCCAGCGCGACGACAGGGTAGCCGACGGCGAGCCCCAGCGCCGTCATCCACGCGTAGAACCGCCTCGAGCGCTCGGCCGAGAGCACGCCCCACTTGAAGAGCGCCATTCCGACGAGCATCATGCCGCCGGTCCGCCAGCTCAGGAAGAACCAGAACGCTCCCGTCAGAACGCCGATGAACTCGTTCACTCTTGCGGACATCTGTTCGAGCCAGCCGCCGCTGTATGCCGCGAACTCCCGGGCGATGAACTCCGCGCTCGGGTTCCAGAACATCATCATCTGCTCGGCGCCCTGCTCGTACCAGTAGGGGAGCGACCACTGGGCGAGGGCGTAGAGCGCGGACGAGACGCCCGTCACGAGAAGCCCCACGATGAGGAGCGTCCGCGGACTTCGACGCCAGAAGAGATAGGCGACGACGCCGACGAGCGAGTACACGGTGAGGATGTCACCGGCCCAGAGCAGGAAGCCGTGCATGAGCCCGATGATGAAGAGCCACATGATGCGGCGGTAGTGGATGCCCGCGGGCGATGTGCCGCGCGAGGTCAGTCGCTCGGCCAGGAGCACGATGCCGGCGCCGAAGAGCATCGAGAAGATCGAGATGAACTTCGTGTCGGCCACCAGGTGGCTCAGGACCCAGACCCACCGGTTGATGCCCGAGAGGTCACCGTAGACCGACGGGTTGAAGTAGGCCGCCCCGACCATCGAGAAGCTCTGGATGTTCATGATGAGGATGCCGAGGATGGCGAACCCGCGAAGGACGTCGAGCGAGACGATCCTCCGGCCGGGGACGACGGGCGCGGGCATGTACGCGCCCGTGCCGGCCTCGGCTCCGTGGACGATGCGGTCTCCTTCACTCGTCACGCGGCACCTCCAACATGGAAAGTGAACCTGAGGAGCTCGTCCGGGCCACGGAGTCCCTCGGCGCCTCGCGAGCAGCTCTCCCGTTCAGGCGGCGATGTCCTCGGCCAGCTTCTTCGCGACCTCATCGCCTTTCTCGCCAAGCTCCTCGGGCGTCGTGCAGAGCGGAACCACGCGGGTTCCCAGGCTCCGGCACTTCCCGTACTCGGCGAACCGCTGGAACACCGTCTTCACGGCGTCGGCGTTCTCCTCCTCCGGCCCTCCCGCCGTGACAAGAAGAACGATCTTCTTCCCCTCGACGAGAGAGTTCCACTCGCCCGTCATGTAACCCATGACCAGGCTCAGATGGCGCTCCATAATGGCGCGGAGCCACGACGCGATGCCCCACATATAGAGCGGAGTCGCGTAGACGACGGCGTCGGCCTCGAGGACCTTGTCGAGGATCCTCTGCCCGTAGTCCTCGACCGCGCAGCCGTGCGTGTCGGGGACCTCCTGACACTCGTAGCAGGCCTGGCAGCCTGAGACGGTGTGTTCGATGAGGTCGACACGCTCGAACGAATGCCCGTCTCCGAGATGCTTCTCGACGAGGTCGAGCATGGCGGCGGTGTTGCCGTCCGTGTGAGGGCTTCCCTGGAGAGCGAGGACCTTCATGGGCGCAGCTCCTTTCAGGTGCTTCGTTTCGGCCGAACGGAAGAACGGTGTCCTGTCGTCCACGCAGACGCGGGATTGTAGCATGAGGTCGGTTCAGTGGCCACGGTGGACCAGGGAACCGGCCGGTCGGGGCGTCCGGGAGCCGGCAGGGGCGTCCGGGAGCCGGCAGGGGCGTCCGGGAGCCGGTCGGAGGGCTCGGCCCGCTCAGTCGCCCCTCGGTTCCTGGAGGATGATCGTCGGCCTGCGGACCCCGACGCGGAGCTGCGTCGTTCCGTCGATGGAAGCAAGCATCCCCTCATGATGCTCCAACGCCTCCCGCACCTCGTTGGAGAAGTCCCTCCGGCCGAACCCCTCGAGCAGGATGATGGTCATGTCGACCTCGGGATCCCTCAGTTCGAGGAGGTCTCCGCCGGGAGCGATGAGCCCCGCGACGCCGGCCTCAGCCAGATCATGGAGCCTCTCGCCGTCGGCGTGGTCCCGGACGACGACCGCGCCGTCGGCCGCGTCCCCGAAGGTGAGCGGGCCGAAGGCCGAACCGCCGGCGCCCCAGACGCCGGTGATCCTGGTCCCGCTCGTCGACAACACGCAGCCTCGTGTCGTCACTTCCCGGACGACACCGGGAACCCAGGCGTTGGTTTCGTCCTCCTGGAGAAGAGGCTCGATCATGACCATGCCCAGCTTCTCGTCGATCCTCTCGACATGGCCGCGGACCGGCGAGCGCACGATGAGGCGGTCCGACGGAGTGATCCGCGCGGCCAGCCACTGCTCGCGCTCGAGCTCCTGTCCGACCTCCACCTTGAGATACGGCTTCATCTTCGAACGGTGGACTCCCAGCTTCTCGGCCACCTTCACGCTCGTCAGAACGCGCGAGGTCTCGGGGCTCTCGCGCACGACCAGCGTCCCGTTCGGCAGGATCTTCTCGATCGTGCCGTCGACGGGCGAGCGGTACGATGTCGGCCTCCCGAAACGGAACGGCTGCTTCGCTATGACCTCGCGCCGTTCCACCCGGTCGCCGACGCTCTTCGTCAGCACGTCCTCCACGTTCTCAGGGTCGACCTTCATCGTGTCCGCCACATCGAGGAAGAACGGACGAAGGAACTCCCGGACGCTCCTGGCGACCGTATCGGAGGGCTCAACGCGCTCGCCGACCTCGACGAGAACCTCGCCCTCGACGGCCAGCTCGCGGCGGACCGGGAACTCCCCGCGCCGCATGGTGTCGGAAGCGCCCCGGGCGGTCCGCTCGGGCGGAACCTCGTAACCGACCGGCACCAGACAGGTGGCGCGCGCGCCGTCCCGCGTACGGGCCTCGTCGGCCCCATCGCCCTGCGCCGTCGGCGTCGCGGCCCCGACGCTCTCGTCTGGAGCGAACCGGAGTCGGGCCTCGTCGGGTCCTCCTCCGGCTCTGAGCGCTACCCCGTCCCCCTCGACGGTCGTGCCGAGGCGGACGATGCCCAGCTTCTCAAGAAGCTCTCCTGCGAGGTCCCGTTCGAGCTCCGCGAGCACCCCGAGGTGCGGAAACATGAAGGCGCTGTCGACCGCGAGCTCCACGTCCCCCTCGGGACGGAGCGCGTCGAGCAGCACGGCGGCGGCCGCGCCGCGCGGCGAGTGCGAGAGGATCCCGCCGCTTCCGATGACCATGTCGTAGCCTCTGAGCCTCAGCGGGTCGCCCTCCTTCACATCGTCTCCGATTACGGCGCGTGGGTCGACGCCACCCGGCCGCTCGGACGGCGGGAGCGAGGCCATCACCTTCATGTGCTCGCGCACCGCCTCCCGCACGGCCATCGCCGCGACGGCCCACTCGAGCTCCGCGGCCTCCCGGTCGGCCGGAAGCGAGGTCGGGCGGACGTACTTGTTCCCGATGCCGTTCATGATGTCGCGCGGACTCATGCCGGCGCCCAACAGTCCGCCCAGTCGGGCGAGTCCCGCGGTGTCGGCCACGTTCAGAATGCTGTAGCTCATGCCGAGGTTCGCGCTGACGGTGCGGAACGTCTGCTCGCCGCGCGCGCTGAAGACATCGGTCGTCGCGCCGCCGACGTCGACGGCGAGCACCGTCCGGTCGGTGTGCTCGGACAACACGGAGAGGATGGTCAGGAACGCCGCCGGCGTCGGTCGGACCGGCGAGTCGACCCACGCGGCGAGCGAGGAATAGCCGGGCGCCTGGGACATCACGTGGTCCATGAAGAGCTCGTGGATCGCCTCGCGAGCCGGACCCGGGTTGAGCGTCCCCTCGTCCGGACGGATGTTGTCGACGGGGCGGAACAGGAAGCGTTCGCCGAATGAGGCCGCGACGTAATCGCGCGCGTTCGCGTTCCCTGCGTAGACGACCGGCAGCGGCGCGTCAGGGTTGAGCTTCGGATGGATGTCGGACTCGACCAGGAGCTCGGCGAGGTGCACCGGCCCGGAGATGGCATCGCCGTCGTAGCCCCCGGCGAGCAGGATGATGTCCGGACGCTCGGTCTTCAGGTCCTCGATCTTCCGGTACGAGGTCCTGCCGTCGTTCATGGCGACGACATCGAGCACGATGGCCCCGGCCCCGAGCGCCACGCTCCGGGCGCTCTGCGCGGTGAGCTCGCGCACGAGCCCCGTCACGACCATCGCGAGCCCGCCCCCGGCGCTCGAGGTGGAGAGATAGGGCACGGCGGGACGTTCGTCCTCGAGGAGCCGTTCCCCCGACTTCGTCTCGAGCGCGTGGATGGCGTCGAGAACGCCGACCGTGACGTCCTCGCACGGCGCCTCGACCGTCGTCGGAGCTTCGGCCCGCTCGAACGACCACCCCCCGTTCTCCCTTCTGAAGAGAAGCGCCTTCGTGGTCGTGCTGCCGACGTCGGTGATACAGAACATATCGGTGGCTCGGAAGGACGGCATGGCGGGCTCCCGTATCGTAAAGCGCCTGCACTGCCCGGCCGGGGACAGCGGCTTCGACTGGAACCCGAGTGTGCACCCGATGCCGTCGTGAATCAAGAAGCCGCGTTGCGCGTTCCGGGGTGGGAGTTATCTTGGAAGAAGAAGCGCTCTGTGTGTCGTTGGGTGGTCGTGTGGAAGGAGGCGGCTTCAATGAGCATGCGTGTCATCGCGGTCGCGACGGCTCTCTCGGTCGTCGCGCTGTCATCTCTTCTCTCCTGCAACAGCGTCGTCGGCGGGGCCCGGGAAGGCGCGCACTACGCGCCGAACCCTTCCGAGGGCGGGGCGAACCTCATCTACCACCTCGCCTTCAACGAGGGCGAGGGAACCACGGCAGCGGACGCTACCGGGACAGGTCCCGACGGCGTCATCCACGGCGCCGCCTGGACGACCGGTCCTCTGGGCCCGGCGCTCGAGTTCGACGGGGACGACGACCACGTGGCGATCGAGCCTCCGCCGGCTTTCTCGGAGCTCGGCCAGGGTTCCATCTCGGTCTGGTTCCGCGTCGACCACATCCCGCAGAACTTCGGAATGCGCCCCATCTTCTATTACGGCAGGGACAGCGTCTGCCCGAAGACCTTCGACGCCTCGAACGCGGGGCTCATCATCGAGCTCGGCCACAGCCCGATCCACCCGGGCTCCGACTGGCTCTACTTCACGATCTTCGCGAACGGGTGTACCTACCCGTCGTTCTGCTATGACTCACGGCGAGACGTCACCCTCGGCGAGTGGCATCACTTCGTCGCGGTCGTCGGGCCGGACTACAACACGGGCTATTTCGACGGCGAGGAGATGACATCGCGCTGGTACAACTTCGGCAACGCGTCGTACTCCCAGTTCTTCGAGGACGCCGTGATGCACGAGGCGCTGTGGATCGGGAGAGGATACTGGGACGAGGAGCCCATGTACTTCGACGGCGCGATCGACGATGTCCGCATCTACGACGGACCGCTCTCGGCCCAGGAGGTCGCGGAGCTCTACGCAGGAGTAACGCACGTGCCCGGCTTCCGAGACTGACGGCACGCCCCACAGATAGCACTCACCGCACACGAAGGAGGACCAGCGCCTCACCGCAGCAGTACGAACTTCGAACTGGTCCGCTCGCCTCCGATGTCGGTCCGGCAGAAGTAGACCCCGGAAGCGACCCTGTGTCCGCCATCGGTTCTTCCGTCCCAACTCAGACGGTGGACTCCCGCCTTCATGGGCGAGTCGCAGAGCGTCGCGACGAGACGCCCGGCCACGTCGTAGACGCGGACGCTGACGTCGCACCCCGGCGCGGGGACGCCGAGAACGATGCTCGTGCTCCTTGTGAACGGGTTCGGACCTGTGAAATGAACGAACCGTCCTGTCTCATCAACGCCGGTCGGGAGCGCTTCGAACGAGAGCGTCTCGCTGGGAGCGCTCTGATGCCCCGCCGCGTCGAGGGCGAAGACACGGTAGTGCGCGTCCGACCAGGGCAGAAGCCCCGAGTCGCTCCACATTGTGTCTGCGACCGATGCCACGACCGTGCCGGCGCCGAAGAGCAGCGTAGTGTCGCGCTCCACACGATAGCCCGCAAGGTCGGGGTCGTCGGGACCGCTCCATCTGACGACCGCCGTACCGCCGTCGGGGCCGGGCTCGGCGGTGAGCGACGAAGGGACACCCGGGAACGCATCCTCCGTCTCCTGCACGAGGATCTTCTGGTCGGCCGCGACAGCGGTGAGCGTCGTGCGACCGCCGCTCGGCCACTCGACGATGAGCGAGTCCACGACGGCGCTCGCGCCGAGGCCGAACTCGACGGTCGGGCTGCTGTGTCCGAGATAGCCGGTATCCACTCCGATCTCTCGCATCTGGCGCAGATCGCCTGTCACGCAGTGGACACGAGCTGAGACGGCGTCCCTGTTCGACGGTCCGCCCTCGAGATCGATGTGGAGCCAATGATTGCCCCACTCCGTGTCGTTCGTGAAGAGCTTGTTGTGGTAGTACATCTCGGAGTTGTAGAGGTCGAGATCCCCGTCCGCATCGTAGTCGCACCACGTGATGGTCCGTGTGTTCTGAATGTCATCGACCGGGTTCCGGGCGACGTCTCGGAACACGCCCTCGCCGTCGTTCCGCGCGAGGATGCCGTAGTGCCCACAGGAGGCCACATATATGTCGAGGTCGGCGTCGTTGTCGTAGTCTCCCCAGGCACACCCGATGCAGTGATGGTTGTAGTTCATCGGCCACGTGGAGATGTCACTGAAGGTCCCGTCTCCGTCGTTCTGCAGGAACACGTTGCATCCACCGCAGACGGCTACGTACAGGTCCAGGTCCCCGTCGTCATCAAAGTCGGCCCACGCCGCGCCGAAGCTGCATGCGGCGAATGAGATCGGAGGGGCCGAGGCGTCGACGAACGTCCCTTCGTCGTTCCGAAGGAGCACGTTGGGTTTGTCGCGCCTCAGCAGCAGGAGATCAGGGTCACCGTCTCCGTCGTAGTCCGCTCGGGACAGGTCCTGAACGGCATCGATGCCGGCAAGGACGGATGGCGTCGCGTCGGTGAAGAGCGTCCCGTCGTTCCTGTAGAGGCCGTTGTCGCCGTCGTAGCACGTGACACAGACGTCCAGGTCGCCGTCGAGATCGAAGTCGAGCCACTCGGCGTCGAGTCCCGGGCCACTGCCGTCAAGAGGAGACATGGTGACGTCCGTGAACGACCCTCCTCCGTCGTTCCTGAGGAGGCGGTTCGGCTCCAGGTAGTTCACGATGTAGAGGTCCGTGTCGCAGTCGTTGTCGTAGTCGACCCAGGTCGCCGAGCGGCTGACGCTCGAACCGGCGAGAACGGGCGTCGTCACGTCCACGAACTCCCCGCCGTCATTCCTGATGAGCGCGTTGGGGCCTTCCTTGTTGAGCACATAGAGGTCCATGTCTCCGTCGGTGTCGTAGTCGCCCCAGGCGTGAGCCCAGTACCCGACGGTGACCCCCGTCGGATCGGAGATGTCCAGTGTCCAGACGGCATAGGGCTGCACCGCCTCTGGTGTCTCGCAGACGACCGTGCCAAACTCACCAGACGCTGTCAGGGTGACGTCGTATTCTCCCGGGTAAGCGTACTCGTGGGTCACGGTCTGCCCCTCCTCCTCGGGACTCCCATCACCGAAATCCCACAGCCATGTCGTGACGCTCTCCTCGCAGGCGCCCTCGAACTGAACGACGAGCGGAGCCTCTCCGGACGGGGGCGTGCAGGTGAAGTCGACCGACGGTAGAACGGTGATGTACGCCTCACGCGTCCACGAATCCGTTCCCGAGGGGTCCGTCACGGCAAGCGTTACCGAGTACTCACCAACGGAGTCATACACGTGCACCGGGTGCTGCTCGAAAGAATGAGCCGTCGAGTCGCCGAAGTCCCACTCCCACGATGAGACATCGCCTCTCGAATGGTCGATGAACTCGACCTCGAGAGGCGGCGGCCCTGCGACGGTGACAGCCTCGAACTGAGCCGCCAGTTCCTGGGGTTCGCGGATCGCTTCGATGTCATCCCAGTAGCCGAAGTTGTTGTATCCATTGCCATGGCCCGCTCCGTGCAGGAGCAAACGCGCATCGTGCGACGTCATCTCGTGTCCCAGGCGCCACTCCCAGCCCGAGCCCGTATCGAGAAAGACATCGCAGCCCGTTGGAAGGAGATGGACTTTCCACCCGATCCACGGGCCGGTCGCGAACCGCGCAAGTTCCGCTTCCTGTGCCAGCGTTCCTGACTGCACCGTTCGGAGGACGACTTCATTCTCATCGCCGCCCCCGTCCCCCTTGAGGAAAAGCAGATTCATGTGCTCGAGAGAAGAGCCGGCCCACGCCTCCCGCAGGTCCAGCTTGCAGATGCTCGGAGCGCTTTCGTCGGTGTACTTGAATCTCCCCTGAATCCGGACGCGCTGGCCCTCAGGGGGACGTTCGAAGAGCGGGAGGCTCTCCGCACCCTGACTCCAGTCAAGGCGCGATATGATCAGAAGGCTGTCACCCTCAGAGGTCGTCTTCTCGCCGTGCACCACCCACTTCTCCGGGTCGATGCCCGGACCCGTGAAGTCATCTGAGAAGACATCCCTCACGATCAGGAAACTGTCGGCAGTGCATGTCCCGCCTCCGCACGGACCACTCGCAGCCAGGGTGACGTCGTAGAAACCCGACGCCGGATAGGTGTGCGAAGGGCTCTGCTCGTAGGAAACCGGCGAGCCGTCCCCGAAGTCCCACTCCCACGAGGTCATCTCCCCCGCCGTCCGGTTCTCGAAGTGGACCGTCGTCGGAGCAAGCCCCGACCGCGGGTCCGCGACGAACCGCGGCCTGACGATGCGCGCCTCGCGGCGTACCTCGATGTCGTCCCACCAGGAGTCGCAGAACTCGGGCAGGCCGCTTTGCGCCGTGAGGTTCACCCGGAACGGGAAGCTCCCCTCCTCACAGGTGTGCCGCCAGACCAGCCCATCGTCCCCCTCGACGGCGACCTCGCAGCCCGTCTCGTAGACTGTGAACTCCCAGCCGACCCACGTTCCCGGCTGGAACTCGTGGATCCTCAGGTTGTCGAGCCAGGAACCGCCGTCGCGCGCCAGGAAGTCAACGGAGTGACTGCTGTGATAGATCTCGTCCTGGTCGAACTCGATCCCGTACGTCCTCGTGTCGGTCTCCCAGACCTCCTGAAGCCAGACGCACGAAATGCACTCCCAGTTGGAGCGAGGGACGCGAAGGCGCCCGGAGACGATCAGCATCGAGTCGGACGGCGGCCTCGCGAAGACACGCCGGCTGGAAACCCCATCATCCCAGCCCCAGTGGGCCCAGAGCTCGAGTGAGTCACCAGGGCTCGACGTACCTGTGCCGTGAACCGTCCAGAGCGTCGTGTCGATGCCCGAACCGCTGAAGTCGTCATGCAGGAGAACTTCGCTTCGCCCCTGCCCGAGCGCGGTGCCGCTCTGCAGGACGAACCCCAGCACGAGAATCGAGACACAAGCTCCGAACCGCATCGGTCAACCTCCGCCTTGCCAGCCATTGGTAGACGTGTATAGAAATAGTCTTTGAATCTCCACCATGATAGCATACACAACGCATTGACCGCCAGTTATGATTCGCTTGTACCGCTATACTCTCCGATTCGGCGCAGAACACGAAAAGGCCCGGGCCAGCGCAGGCCCGGGCCATGATGCTCCAGTTGTGTGTTCACCGACGGTCCGTCGGTGTCTCTCTGTCCTACTGAACCAGCGAGCTCAGCGCCTCGTAGTGCGAGCCGAGCAGCGTCTCGCCGTCCGCGATCCACGCGTCGAGGAACGCCGTGAAGGTCTCCTTGTTGTAGGTTCCCGGGTACCACGCCTCCATGGCGAGATCACCGTCCTCGTCCACGTAGAGTCGCATCACCGTGGCGGACGTGTTCATCGAGTTGACGACCAGCCTGAACTCGTTGGGATTCTGGGCCGCGTACTCAGTCCCGCCGAACCAGGACTGAAGCAGTATTCCTCCCTGGTAGCTCTGCATCGTGAAGCTCAGTCGCTCCTCGTGCGAGAAGGTGAGCCAGCCCTCCTCGTCCCCGCGTGTGTACCCGTGGAACTCGAGGTGCGTCGCAATGGCCTCGGCGTCCGCCGGGATGTCCGCCCGCACCGGGGCGCTCCCGAGGAGGACCAGGGCCAGGGCCAGAGGAAGGAAGAGCGCCGTCGAGTGTGCGCTGCGGATCATCGTTGCCTCCTCGATCGAGTGTGCTGCGGCATCCAGATGCCGTCGCATCGTGAGCGCTTGGTTTCCATGCTCAGCATCGCTCCCAGGCGCGGGAGCTGTCAAACCCTGTCTCAGTCAGGTCGCCCGACGGTACTCGCCTCGCGGGCACCACGACTGACGGCGCTCGTCCGGACGCTATTCAGCCTGATCAGCTTGACCCCGGTGGCGCAGCACGGTCGCCGGTTCGTCGGGAACGAGCTTCTCCCACTCCCCGTAGATCGGATTCGGCAGAACGAACCAGTCCACGCCCCAGTGGCAGTCCGACTCGGCCACCGCGTCCTTCCGGGCTTGGATCGCCGCAAGGTACTCGTCGGTCGAGGGCTCCTCGGAGAGACCCGGCACGGAGAAGTTCTCGGAGAAGTCCCGCAGGTTGTCCCCGAAGTACATGAGGACGTTGTGTCGCGCCTCCACGGCGTCCCGCCGCTGCGTCTTGCTTGAGGATGCCCCGTCCGGCTTGAGGTAGAGACGGTCGGTCAGGCCGTCCGCATTCAGGCCGAGACGCACGAGCGTCTCGCGCGTCGCCATCAAGTTCCGCTCATTCCTGTTCGACAGATAGACGACCGTCACACCGAGTTCCTCGGCGCGTCGGATGAACTCCCCGGCCCCGGGAACCAGCTCGGCGTCGGCGATGCCCTGCCTCTCGAACTCGGCCCAGAGCTTCGGGGTGTACTCGAGGTCGTTCACATAGAGGAACGTCTGGAACGGCGCATTGTCGAGCACGGTCTCATCGAGGTCCATGACGACGGCCGGGCGTTCCGGAGGTTCCACCATCGACGCGAGCCGCGACTCGAGCTGACGGACGGCGCACGTGTAGATGGTGAGACAGCACGCGCGGTACTCGGCGGACGTCTGGACATAGACGTTGGAGTAGAGTGCGCGATGTCCGACCGGGACGGTCCCTGGTGCGGGAGCCGCGACCTCCGCCGGGGCCGTCATGCCGCACGCGAGAAGACACAGCACAGCAAGAAGAACCCCGGGGGCCGAACGTGAACGCATCGGAGAACCTCCAGTGCTGGGGAAGAAGCGGCCACTCTCGAGCATCATACCACGCGGAGCCTCACGCGGCCAGGTCGCGACCGGAGAACAACGAGAGAGGAGTCCGGCCGCACCGGACTCCTCGATGAAGAGTACCTGCAAGAGCGTTTGTTCGTCCTCGAACTCAACTACCTCCGCGTCCCTCTCAGATAGTGATAGCACTCGTCCCCGAGCCGGATGCAATCGCCGTCCTGGAGCTTGCGCTCACCCTCCACGGGCTGGTCCTCGACGGTCACCTCACCCTTGTGGACGCGGATCGTCGGCGGCGAGTCGTCCGGCGAGCCGACGAACTCAACCAGCACGCCCCGGAGCCACGCCCCCTGTTCGGCGCCCTCGCCCACCTCGATCGCCGGAAGACCGGGGTTCTCGATGGGGATTGCGGCCCGAGCCGACATGACGTCGCTCGGGGCGTGGGGCTTCAAATATCCCCTCACCCGGATCTCACGCTTGAGAAGCGGCTTCGTGAACGCTCTGGCCCACGATTCGTGGCGGTGGATCCCGATCGCGACAAAGCCGATGGCCACGCCGAGGATGCCGACGATGCTCTGATAGACGAGTTCCCGGAGGTCCTCACCCGAGTAGCGCGCGACGAGTGAGCTCTCCATGCGACTCGTCGATTCATGCTCGCTCGAAGAGACGGCTTGCGCGACGGCGGCCTCCGAGCTCTCCGCCCCCCTCGCCTCCGCGGAGAGCCCGGCGCCGGTCGCCTTCTGCTGAGAAGCCTCTCCGACGGCGACATCGGTGGCCCGCTCGACCGGATCGGGCGCAAGCGCCCCGGAGATGGCCGCGAACGACGCCGCGAGATCGGGGCTCGAGGCGGCGTGATAATGGGTACCGCCACCAAGCTCGGCCACGCGCGCCATGAGGTCGTTGTCGACCTTCTCTTCAGGGCCAAGGCACACGGTGCTCAACCGAACGCCATCCGCCGCGAACAGACCGGCGAGCTCGAGCAGACGCTTCCGGCTCCCGTCGTAGATGGCGTCGTAGCGCGAGTAGTCGTCGTACACCGGGATCAGCTGACCGTCTGTGACAAGGACGATCCACGCCTTCCCGGGCTTCCTGCTGTCCGAGCCGTAGAGGCGCGGGAAGACCCTCTCCCTTTCGGCCCACACGAGCTCGAGTCCGCGCGTCATGTCAGTGCGGTCCGCTTCGAAGGGGAACCGCAGCCGGGAGAAGACATCATCTCCGTCCGCTCCTCCCCCGACCGTCGCGGGATAATCATCCATGAGCGGCTGCGGCTCCTCCCCGAAGCCGAACACCGAGATCCTGTCGCCGGGCCCCGCGTCCTGGATGAAGTCCCGGGTCACCTCGATGACAGCCTCGCCGCGGCCTCCGTACCGCATCGTGCCCGTGCAGTCGAGCAGCAGCACGTAGTCGGAACCGGTCTCCGTTCCCCCCGCCGCTCGCACGAAGAACGCCGCGAGGAAGACGGCGACCAGCACCAGGCTCAACAAGCGTACCCTCACTCTCATATCCAGTTCCATGTCTCGCCTCCAGCCGTATGAGCTCTGAACGGCACGCGCCCCGGGTGGGGGTCGGGCGGTGTCCTGTCGAAGCGTCCGTGCCGGCTTCCATGTTCCTGTTTCCGGCCATCGCTATACTGGGACCTGCGCTCCATCTTGCTGAAGCAACAGACATGCCAATCAATTCCGCCGCAGTTAACTTCTGCTAGACGTGATAGTTATGGTCCCCAACTAACTGACATTTGACGCGACCCGTGCTTTTCACCGCGTGAGCGACGCCTGCCAGGTGCGGATTCCGACCTCCCGCAGGGGCATATGGGTCTCGTACTGGCATGACAGGCGACGCTGTGCGACAATGGCCGCGGGCCGCGGGATGTATGAGCCGGGACGGAACTCACATCCACAGAAGACCTCAAGCCACGGAGCAGCCATGCGACCGAGACTCCGTTTCCTCGACGAGGGCCTGATCGAGCGCGTCCTCGCCGAGGCGCTCGACCTTCTCGCCACCGTCGGGCTGGAAGTGCAGAACGAGAACGCAACATCGCTGCTCCTCGACAACGGCGCGAGGCGGGACGACTCGACCGGGCGCCTGACGCTCCCGGAGCCGCTCGTGATGGAATCGGTGGCGAAGGCCCCCGGCGGCTTCAGGCTCTACGACGTCCTCGGCGATGTCACCCACGACCTCTCGG
This sequence comes from uncultured bacterium, assembly GCA_964596015.1. Lineage (GTDB taxonomy): Bacteria > Joyebacterota > Joyebacteria > Joyebacterales > Joyebacteraceae > WJMD01. The sequence goes on from CAZQSB010000027.1 coordinate 26,512, forward strand.
GCGATACGGTGCATTTCACGCCCGGCTCGTCGGGCATCAACGTCCTCGACTCCGGAACGGGAGAGATGCGTTCCCCCGTTACGCGCGACTTCGTCGACTTCACGAAGCTCACGTCGCGCATGGAGCACATCGACGCGCAGAGCACGGCGTTCATCTGTCGAGACGTTCCGGAGCCTGTCCAGGACAGCTACAGACTCTTTCTCTGTCTTCTCTACGGGGAGAAGCCGGTCGTCACCGGCGCCTTCACGATCCCGTCGTACGCGGTCATGAGGGACATGCAGCTCGCGGTGCGCGGGTCGAGAGAAGCGCTGCGAGAGAGACCCCTCACCATCTTCTCGGTCTGTCCGACCGCGCCCCTCAAGTGGAGCGACGTCACGGCGCAGAACCTGCTCGACTGCGCCGCCGACTCGGTGCCGGTCGAGTACATCTCCATGCCGCTCATCGGCTTCATGGGGCCGGTCACGCTGGTGGGAAGCCTCATACAGCACACGGCCGAGACCCTCTCGGGCGTTGTCCTGAGCCAGCTCGCGAAACCCGGATGTCCGGTGCTCTACGGGGGCTCTCCGGCCGCCTTCGACATCCGCTACGAGACGACGCCCATGGGCGCCGTCGAGACCCAGATGCTCGACTGCGCCTACAGCGAGGTCGGCAAGCACCTGGGGCTCCCGACGCAGGCCTACATCGGCCTCTCCGATGCCAAGGCGCTCGACGCGCAGGCAGGCCTCGAGAGCTCGATGGGCGCGACGCTCGCCGCGCTCTCGGGCATCAACAGCGTCTCGGGACCTGGGATGCTCGACTTCGAGAGCTGCGTCAGCGCCGAGAAGCTCGTCGTCGACAACGAGATCTGCGGCCTCGTCGGACGGATGACCCGGGGAATCGAGCCGAAGGAGGACTTTCCCGCCCGACCCATCTTCGAGGAGATGCTTCGGGACGGGCACCTGCTCATCGCGGACCACACGCGCAGACATCTGAGGTCGGAACATCACTTCCCCGGTCCTGTCGTCGAGCGCGCGAACCTCGCGAGGTGGCGCGAGGAAGGGCGCTCGACGCTCAGGGAGCGGGCCGCTCGCGAGGTGGAAAGGCACATCCAGGCGTACGAGCCCTCGCGCCTCAACGACGGCGCGAAGAAGGAGCTCGTCGCGCTCATGTCAGCCGAGGCCCGGAAGCACGGGATGGAGGAGCTGCCGGAGAGGGACTCGTGAGCCGCGTCGCGTCCATGGCGGTGTCCGCCGTAACGCCCGACTCCGCCTCCGTGCTTCGGGCCATGGGCGTGCCCGAGGGCCGCGAGCCGGGCGCCCGGGTCGCGGGCGTTCTCGAGGACGCCGTTCACGAGTTCGCGACGCTCGCCGAGCCGAGGGGCATCGTCTCTGACATCGACAGAGACGAGTTCGCCGCGGTCTACGCGGGAGAGGGCGACAACGAAAGCCCGGCGCCGCTCGAACTCGTCTTCCCCAGGGCGGAGCGATTGACGCTCTTCGTGGTGACGCTCGGCGAGACGCTGTCGGCGCGCATCCCCCGCCTCTTCGACGAGGGCGAGCCCGCGCTCGCGGCGACTCTCGACGCGGCCGCGTCGCTGGGCACTGAGTTCGCCGCCGAGCGCATGGAGCGGCTCATCGAGGCTGATCTCCTGACCGCCGGGGAAGTGTCTCCGGGTTCCAGGAGCCTTCGCTACAGCCCGGGCTACTGCGGGTGGAGCATGACCGGGCAGCGAGCGCTCTTCGAGGCGCTCGGCCCCGAGAAGGTCGGTGTTCGTCTTCTCGAAAGCTGCCTCATGGAGCCGCTCAAGTCGATCTCGGGCGTCATAGTGACGGGCCCGGCGGACATCCACATCTTCGATGCCGACTTCCAGTTCTGTTCGCTCTGCGCGACCAGGGAGTGTCGTGACCGCATCCACGCGGTCACGGCGTCGACGGAGCGGCAGACAGGACCCTGAAGGACCCACGGGAGGAATCTCGATGGAAGTGCTGGCGAACATCGCGACCGAGCTCGAGGGCGGCAACGACGAGGCCGTGAGGCGTCTCACAGAGGCCGCAGTCGACGAGGGAGTCGAGCCCAGGACCATCCTCGACAACGGACTCATCCCGGGCATGCAGGCCGTCGGCGAGAAGTTCCAGAAGCACGAGATCTTCCTGCCGGACGTGCTGCTCGCGGCCAGGGCGATGAACGCCGGCGTCGATGTTCTGAAGCCCCTCCTCGGCGAATCCGGAACCGGCTCCCTGGGCAGGGTCGTCATCGGGACCATGAAGGGCGACCTGCACGACATCGGGAAGAACCTCGTGGGCATCATGCTGGGCGGCGCCGGATTCGAGGTGATCGATCTCGGGAAGGACGTTCCGCCGGAGGCCTTCGTCGCGGCGGCGCGCGACGAGAGAGCCGGGGTCATCGGCATGTCGGCCCTCCTGACGACGACGATGCCCACGATGAAGGAGGTCGTTGCGCTCCTCAGGCAGGAGGGGCTCGACGGAAAGGTGAAGACCATCGTCGGGGGCGCGCCCGTCTCCGAGGAGTTCGCTCGGGACATCGGCGCCGACGCCTACGGGTTCGACGCGGCCAACGCCGTCGAGCGGGTCAGGAGCCTTGTGGCATGAGCCTCACCCCGTTCGGGGAACGAGTCCGGAACGGCCCCGTCGTCGTGGCCGACGGCGCGATGGGGAGCATCCTCATGGAGCACGGTCTCGAGCCCGGCGGCTGCCCCGAAGCGATGAACATGACGCGCCCCGAGCTTCTCGAGACCATCGCCGGCATCTATGTCGACGCCGGCGCCGAGCTCGTTCACACGAACACCTTCGGCGGTTCTCCCCTGAAGCTCGCCTCGTACGAACTCGATGACAGGACGGAGGAGATCAACCGGGGCGCGGCGGAGGCGGCTCGGCGCGGCGTCGGCGATCGGGCGTACGTCTCCGGCTCCGTCGGTCCCTCCGGGAAGCTGCTCGAGCCGTACGGCGATGCTCCCCGCGTCGAGGTCCGGCGGAGCTTCAGGAGACAGGTTGAGGCGCTCATCGAGGCCGGCGTCGACGCGCTCACCATCGAGACGATGATCGACCACAACGAGGCCGCGCTCGCCATCGAGGCGGCGCGCGCCGTCTCGATGGACATACCCATCATGGCCACGATGACGTTCGACACGACCCCGCGCGGGTTCTACACGATCATGGGAACCGACGTGCAGGGCGCCGCGAGCGGTCTTCTGACGGCCGGGGCGGACGTCGTGGGGTCGAACTGCGGGCACGGCTCAGAGGTGATGGTCGAAATCGCCCGGGCGTTCCGTGAGGTGACCGACGCTCCGCTCCTCATCCAGCCGAACGCGGGAGCGCCGCAGGTCGTCGATGGCGCCATCGTCTATCCGGAGTCGCCGGAGTTCATGGCGCGGCGCGCGAGGGAACTCTTCGGACTCGGCGTGAACGTGGTCGGCGGATGCTGCGGCACGACGCCTGAGCACATCCGGGCCATCAAGAGCGCCATGACCGAGGACTGAGAGCCACATCCGAACCACGTCCCTGGTTCGCGCGGCCTGTGAGATCACGCTGGACCTCTATCCCCCTCCGCCTCGGCAGCAGGACGAGCGGTCCGCAGCGTCACCAGGTGGACCGACACACCGACACCCACTCCCGCGAGCAGCGCCCGAAGTGCCCAGCTCTCAACGAAGAAGATGCCCGTCAGCGCGAGGGTGATCCAGAGCATCGAGAGGCTCCCGAACCTCGCCGCGGGGGCGATCGAGCGGCTCTCGGCGTAGTCCCGTATGTAGGCGCCGAACCATCGGTTCGTCATGAGCCAGGAATGGAAGCGCTCGGAGCTCCGAGCGAAGCAGAACGCTGCGGCAAGCAGGAAGGGCGTGGTCGGGAGGAGCGGAAGGAAGATCCCCACCGCGCCCAGTCCGACGCACAGGAAGCCGACGATGAGGAGCGCTATTCTACCCCATGTGCTCTTCAAGAAGTCCCCCTGACACGCCGCCGGCCAGAGACGTTCTCTGGCGCGTTGCCAAGAGAACAGGGCCGCCCCCGAACGGGAGCGGCCCTGTCTGAAGGATCAACAGCTGTTCAGGCGACAAGCGCTTGAATCTAGAGCTTCACCACGTTCTCGGCCGCCGGGCCCTTCTCGCCCTGAACGACGTCGAACTGCACGCGGTCGCCCTCGGTCAGCGTCTTGTACTCGTCGCCGCCTGAGATCGCGGAGAAGTGAACGAAGACGTCCTTCGAGCCGTCATCGAGCTCGATGAAGCCGAAGCCCTTGCTGTCATTGAACCACTTCACTGTTCCGGTCGTGCTCACGCTCTTCTACCTCTCTCTTCTCGCCTTGAGAACGATACGTTCCCTGCGGCGTCTGTCCTGTCGACGGCGGTTCCACCGCGCGCCGACTGCCTTCATCGCGGGACCCACCTTGAGCCCCGGCAGGTGGCGCCAACCCGGTATCTCCGCGATCTCCGAAGCAAGGGGCCTTCCAGGGGCCTCTCTGCGCACAAGGGACCGACACGTGCGCCAGTCCCTCGGTCAAGAGTCTTCGGATATGTCGCCATACCGACGTGGTCGCCTCTGCTGAGTGATAGTGTAGCCCGGGCCCGCCACGGAGTCAAGACGAATCATCGGGACGAGGTTGCTCTCGCTGAGCCGCGACTCAACTTCCGGCTCGCGTTGCCACATGGCCCGGAATCGTCTACTCTGAGGGTTTACGGAGTCGGGATGTGTGGGACGGAGAGGGGCCATGCCGAACAGGCCGGAAGCGAACATCGACTGGTTCTCCCTTGCGAACCAGCCACAGGAGCCGCTCTCACCGGAGGGGGACACGCTGACCGGGGCGGACCTCGAGCGGTGGCGCGAACGCTTCGCGCCGCTCCGGAAGCACCTGCGCCGAAGGGACGTCATCGTCGCGCTCTCGGGCGGCGGCATGCTGCTCCCCTGCCATGTCGGCGCTCTCCGCGTGCTCGAGCTCATCGGCGTACCGCTCGACCGCGTCTACGGCACGTCGGCGGGCGCCATCGTCGGCGGCCTGCTGGCGGCCGGCCTCTCGACGACCGAACTCGAGCAGACGATGCTCGACGTTGAGTCCCCGGACGAGATCTTCGGGTTCGCGGCCCGCTTCCCACGACTCCGGATGGTGACGCGCGAGATGCGGCGGGTGCTCCTCGACCTTCCGCCGGAGGAGTCGGGAATCTACGACCTCGCGCAGGTCGAGGAGTTCGTGTCCGCCGTGCTCGCGAAGTACGTCGGCCGAGTCCCGACGTTCGGTGAACTCGAGACGGACTTCGCGTGCGTGGCGCTGGACCTGGGGACGGGCGCCACCGACCAGAACGACGCGCCGAGGAAGAAGGTCTTCTCCCGGGAGACGACACCCGACGTCAGGATCAGCGAGGCCATCGCCGCCTCGATGTCGATCCCCGGCGTCTTCCCGCCCAAACTCATCGGTGACCGATACTATGTCGACGGCGGGGTCATCGAGCAGCTGCCCATCGGCACGGCGCGCGAGGAGTGGCTGCGGGTACGGCCGCGCTTCTCAAGAAGGAAGCTGGCCATTCTGGGCATCGACCTCGGCCCGCCGGGCGAGCCTCCCTCGACGGACCGCCTCGGGCACCCGATGGACCTGGTGATGTACACGCAGAGGCTCCAGGGCAGGGTCATCACAGAGCTTGAGCTTGTGCGCTGCCACGACCCCAGAAGACGGATCTCCGTCATCCTCATCCGCCCTGCGAACATCGAGATCGCGCTCCATGAGATCGAGAAGATCCCTCGGGCGCTGCATGTCTCCTACGTCGAGACCGTTCGACAGCTCGAGGGCCAGGACTTTCTCGACGTGACGGAGTCGGAGATCGAGGCGGCGGAGGAGACCTTTGGGATCTGCGGGGACTAGCCACCACTGCAGCACGACCATCACCCGCCCGGTCAGGGAGGGCACCCTTGCCGCCGCGCCCCGAACCACTCGTCGTCTTTCGCATCTCAATGAGTGACCGCCCGAAGTCCGACGAGTTGGGAAGACCGTCGAATCATGCTATAATGTAGAGTCTGTGGACCTGCACGTCCGCGTTGCCCGCTGAAAGGTGAATGCTGCCCATGCGCACGAACATGTTCAGGACCCTCGCCCTCGTTGCGCTGCTGATCGCGTTCGCGGCGGTCGCTGCCGGAGCGGTCGAGGTCACGTTCAGAGTCCGGATGTCCTACCAGGTCGAGCTGGGGCTCTTCGACCCGGGCGAGGACTTCGTGGACATCGCCGGGACGTTCAACAACTGGGGCGAGGACCTCACCCCGCTCAGCGACGCCGACGGCGACACCATCTACGAGGTGACGATCGACGGCTTCGACCCCGACGAGTACATCGAGTACAAGTACCGCCTGAACGGCGAGTGGGGCGGCACCGAGGAGTTCCCGGGCGTCGGGAACAACCGCACGTACACGGTGCCCTCTTCCGACGACAGCGTCCTCGTCTGGTACAACGACCAGGAGCCCGGTTCGGCCGAGCCGGACACGACCCTGCTCGAGTGGTGGAACGACTGCGTCTTCTATGAGGTCTTCGTCCGGAGCTTCTACGACAGCGACGGAGACGGCATCGGCGACTTCCAGGGACTCACGAGCAAGCTCGACTACCTGAACGACGGCGACCCCGCCACGTCGGACGACCTCGGCATCACCGGCATCTGGCTCATGCCGATCCACGACAGCCCGACCTACCACGGCTACGACGCGCTCGACTACCGGTCCATCAACCCCGACTACGGCACGATGGCCGACTTCGAGACGTTCCTTCAGGCCGCGCACGACCGCGGCATCAAGGTCATCATCGACTACGTCATGAACCACTGCTCGAACCAGCATCC
>CAZQSB010000028.1:0-14059 GCA_964596015.1 uncultured bacterium
GTCGCTGAGCGACGCGCCCCGTTGATTCGTTCCGTGTCCGGAGACCGCTGTCAGCCGACCACGAAGTTCAGGAGTCTGTCCGGCACGTGGATGATGCGCCGGACCTCGACGCCCTCCAGATGCTTCGCCACGCGCTCGTTCTCCCGCGCGAGCTTCACGACCGCGTTCTCATCGGCGCCTCTCGGCGCCTCGATCTCGCCCCGAAGCCTGCCGTTCACCTGCACCGCGATGGTCACGACGTCCTCGCGCGCGGCGTCCTCATCGTACGACGGCCACGCGGCGCGGAAGATCGACTCCGTGCCGCCGGCCCGTTCCCAGAGTTCCTCGGAGAAATGCGGGACCATCGGCGCCAGGAGGACGACGATGTGGTACACCGCCTCGCGAACAGCGGCGCGCTCGAGCGCCGCGGGCTCATCGAGCCCCTCGGTGAAGCCGCGGACGGCATTCGTGAGTTCCATAATAGATGCAACGGCGGTGTTATAATGGAAACGCTCGAAGTCAGCCGTGACCTTCCGGATGGTCTGGTGCGTCTTCCTGTGGAGCGCGTCGACGGCCTCGGGCAGCTCGCCCGAGAGCTTCGCAGCGCTCTCCCCCGCCGCGTCCGTCGTGAAGGGCCAGTCGGAGACGAGGTCCCAGACCCGGTTGAGGAACCGGTGCGCTCCCTCGACCGCGGCGTCGCTCCATTCGGCGTCGCGATCGGGCGGCCCGATAAAGAGCGTATAGAGCCGCTCGGTGTCGGCGCCGTAGCGCGCGATGAGCTCGTCCGGAGCGACCACGTTGCCCTTCGACTTCGACATCTTGAGCCCGTCCTTGTAGATCATGCCCTGTGTGAAAAGGCGCTCGATGGGCTCGTCGAACGCGACGAGGCCCATGTCGTGCAGTGCCTTGGTCATGAACCGGACGAAGATCAGATGCCCGCAGGCGTGTTCGATGCCCCCGATGTACTGATCGACCGGGAGCCACCGGTTGACGTCCGCCGTGACGAACGGCGCCGACCGCTCGTCAGGTGAGATGTACCGGAAGAGATACCAGCTCGAATCGATGAACGTGTCGATCGTGTCGGTCTCCCGTCTCGCGGGTCCACCGCAGGCGGGGCACGTCGCGCTGACGAACGTGGGCGAAGTCGCGAGCGGCGACTCGCCCTTGCCGGTGAAGGACACGTCCTCAGGCAGAAGGACCGGCAGGTCGCCGTCGGGCACGGGGGTCACTCCGCAGTTCTCGCAGTAGACCACGGGGATCGGCGTGCCCCAGTAGCGCTGCCTGGAAATGAGCCAGTCGCGCAGACGATAGCTGACGGTCCGGCGACCGATGTCCTTCTCCTCCATCCAGTCGGCGATGCGGTCCATCGCGTCGCGGTTCGGCATCCCGTCGAACGGACCGGAGTTCACCATGACCCCGTCCTCGATGTAGGCCTCCCCCATCGTGTCCGGCGAGAGACCGTCACCGGGGCGGTCGATGACCACCTGCATCGCGAGCCCGTACTCCCGCGCGAACTCGAAATCGCGCTGGTCGTGCGCCGGCACGGCCATGACCGCGCCGGTTCCGTACTCCATCAGGACGTAGTTCGCGACCCAGAGCGGGACCTCGGCGCCGGTCGCCGGATTGACGACGTGGCGACCGGTCCACACGCCCTCCTTCGGCGCGTCGGCCGCGCCGCGCTCGATGGCGCTCTGTGAGCGTACGCGCTCGACGAAGGCCAGAACGTCCTTCTCCTGCTCCGTCCCGTGCACGATGGAGCGGAGCAGCGGATGCTCGGCGGCCATGACCATGTAGGTCACGCCGAAGATCGTGTCGACGCGCGTCGTGAAGCACGGCAGGCTTTCGCCGGTTCCGGCCACGGTGAAGTCGATCTCGACTCCCTCGCTCCGGCCGATCCAGTTCCGCTGCATGGTCTTGACGCGCTCGGGCCACCCCTCGAGCCGGTCGAGTCCTTCGAGAAGCGCGTCGGCGTAGTGCGTCGTCCGGAAGAACCACTGTTCGATGTCCCGGATGCTCACCTCGCTCTCGCACCGCTCGCAGCATCCCTGAAGGACCTGCTCGTTCGCGAGCACGGTCGCGCACGAGGGACACCAGTTGACCGGGGCCGCCTTGCGGTACGCGAGGCCGCGCTCGAAGAGCCGGTTGAAGATCCACTGCGTCCAGCGGTAGAAGTCGGGACGGTGCGAGGAGATCTCGCGGCGCCAGTCGTAGCCGATCCCCCAGGCCCGGAACTGCTCCTTCATCTTCTCGATGTTCTTCTCGGTCCAGACGGCCGGGTGGATGCCTCGCTGGATGGCCGCGTTCTCGGCCGGCAGGCCGAATGCATCCCATCCCATCGGGGTCAGCACGCTCCTGCCGGACATCATCCCGTGACGCGCCAGCGCGTCGCCGATGATGTAGTTCCGGCCGTGCCCCACATGAAGATCTCCCGATGGATACGGGTACATCACCAGACAGTAGAAGCGGTCCTCGGCGTCGGTCGGGCACTCGAAGAGGCCCTCCTCGTCCCATCGCCGCTGCCACTTGGGCTCGATGTCCTTGAAAGGGTAGCGTGCCATCGTTCCCGGTCCCCTGCGTCGTTCCGCGCCCGGGCCACCCGGCGGCCCCGGCGCGCGATCCGTATGAAAGAAGAGCCGGCACCGGGACGGTGCCGGCTCTCGAATGTCGGCTTCGTCGGTACCTCTAGAACAGATAGGTGAAGGCGACGCTCGGGACCATGATGTCGTCCACGTTCTTCCCGGCCATATCCCAGTTGTCGCCGGACCGATCCAGCGTGATGCGCGAACCGAGGAGATACTCGAGACCGACATCGAGCCGCCAGACGTCCCGTCGGTACGTGACGCCCAGGCCGAGCACGCTCTTCTCGGTCGTCGGCAGGAGCGCGGTGTAGGTCTCGTCCGGCGCCGGAGACTGGACGGCGCGGTAGCCCGCCCTCACAGATGTCGTCCTGGAGAGCCTGTAGTCGAGCCCGATGCCGAACTCGATGGTATCTTCCCAGTTGAGCTCGGTGACGTTGGGATCCTCGCCCGCGACGATGGGCAGCGCGGCGTCCATCTCGCGGGAGATCTCGTCGACCGACGACCACTGCGTCCACTGGACGTCCGCGGTCAGCGTCAGTTCGTCCATCAGGAAGTCCCTGTAGGCCATCCCCAGTCCGGCAGTCAGAGGGAACGTGAACTCGAACTCGGAGTCGCGCGACGCGGCCGAGAGCGAATCGGTCTCTGAGGTGATGCGCGACTTGCCGGAGCACTGGATGGTCATCGGCGTTCTGACCGTGGCGCCGACGCTCAGCTGGTCGGTGGCGCGGTAGAGGACGCCGAGCGTCGCTCCGAACGTCCAGCCCGTCGCGTCGTCCTCGATGCGGTACGGCATCAGGTGGAGCGTGTCGCCCTCGTTCTCGCCGACGCCGGTGGCGACGCGCTGCCCGAGCCCGACGTCCTTGAGGATGACGTGGCCGTAGAGCGCGTGTCCCGTGAGCCCCAACGAGAGCCCGGGCATGAGCTCGCGCGCGATGACCGGCGAGACCACGTATCCCTTGATGTCGGTCTCGAAGTCCGGGACGTCCGCGTCGAGCACGATGTCCTTGAAGGGCGATGCGCCCTGCACAGGAACGATCTCTTCATCGTCGTACACGTCGTCCCCGGGCCAGGTCGCCATGAAGTCGGTCAGCGTGTAGACGCCGATGCCCCACTTGTCGAGAAGACCCGAGAGAGGTCCGCAGCCCGTGTAGAAGAAGACCCCCGGCGCAAGCGGGAACTCGGCATCGAGGGTCGCCTCGATGGTCGCCACGGCGTCCTGGCCGCCGGGACCGTCGACGCCCTCGAGCAGCACCACGCCGTCACGAGACGCCATGAGGATGGGACTCGCAAGGGTCGCGGTCAGCTCCATGCCGGAGATCTGTGTGATGCCTGCCGGGTTCCAGTGAACAGCGCTGTAGTCATCCGCCAGCCCGATGAAAGCCTCTCCCATCGAACCCGCGCGAACACCGACCGTCGGCACGACGTAGCCGTTCGCGAAGGCCGGCAGTGAGACCGCGACTGTCAACACGAGACACCCGACGAGAGCGCCCAAAGCACGCATGTGATTCTCCTCCTCCCGACAGAGAGGCGCACGCTGCCGGGTCCGGTCGCATATATCCAAACGGAGCGCCCACCAGGGCGCACCGAGACGATCCCTCATTCGTTAGATAGCATAGCCCGACGAGGCCCGTCAAGCCATTTCTCCCGTCGAAGTCCCTACTGCGTGGGAGCTTGTCGCGGCCCGCGCAGACGGGCGAACGAACGCGCGATACCGGCCGGCGAGTCAATGAACGTTGTTCAGTACTCGGAGGACGTGTCGGCGTGACACGCGCTGCAGGCGAGAGCTCTCTCGGCCTCGGCGTCGGCGTGACCGATGGCCCCGTGACAGCCGACGCAGCTCACCCGGTCGAGATGCATCGAGTGCGTGCCCCCGCCGTCGGTCTCTGCCGAGAGGAGGTTCTCGCGCGTGTGACAGCCGCTCCTCAGGCAGGATGCCGGTCCGGGCGGCGGTGCCTCAGAGGACTTCTCGATGCCCAGATAGTACGACATCGCGTTCCTGGCTCCCTCGAGCTTCGAATGATAGTAGCCGACCCAGCCTGGTTCGCTGTGACAGTCGAGGCAGTCGGCCAGACCTCCATGCGACGAACGCGCCCAGCTCTCGTAGTGTTCGCCCATCACGTCGTGACAGCTCCCGCAGAACTCCGACCGGGCGCTCCACGCGTTCAGGCCGAACGCGCCGACGACGACGATGAGCGCCAGCGCGATCCAGAGTCCGGTCCGCCTTCTGAGCCCCATGTGGACCCTCCCCTCGATCATCCCGCCTGTCCACGGGAACCGGTATCGCACAGCGCACGGATCGGGCACTCAGGACACGCGGGAACCCTCGGCCTGCAGACCCGGCGCCCAAGGCGGATGAGGTTGACGTGGAACGAGAGGGCATCCCCGTCGGGCGTCAGGCCCTCGAGGGCCTCGAAGGTCTTCTCCGGGGTTGCGGGAGCGCCGACGATGCCGAGCCGGCCCACGATCCGGTGAACGTGCGTGTCGACCGGAACGACCTCCCGCCCGAGTCCGAAAAGCGCCACGCAGGCCGCGGTCTTCGGTCCCACACCCTCGAACGACTCGAGATGTTCGATAACCTCGGGCGTCTCCATGTCCCGGAGGAACCCAAGGTCGAGCGAACCCGAGCGGTCGCGGATCTGGCCGAGTGTGCGGCGTATCCTCTTCGACTTCGTTCGCGCGAGACCTCCCGACCGGATGGCGGCCTCGATCGAGCGCGCGTCTGCGCGCTCGACGTCGGACCACCGCGGGAGACGCTCCCTGAGCGACGCGTACGCCCGGTCCGAGTTCACGTCGCTGGTGTTCTGTGAGAGGATCGTCCGGACGAGACTCCCGACGAGATCGTCCTCCGTGTCTCGCGCGGGGCGTCCGTACGCCCTCTCGAGCCTTCGCACGATCCGCTTCACCCTCCGTCGCGCCGCGGCCCGGCTCGAAGACTCGCTACGCCGACTGGACGGCACGGTCCCCGGATCCCTTCACCAGCTCATAGACGAGGACATCCAGCACGGCCCGTGACTCCAACCCCTGACGGATGCCGACGTCGGCCGTGAGGAACGACCTGACGCCGCGCGCGTAATCGCGGGACGTGCGCTCGGCGGCCAGGGCTCTCATGTCGGCGACCCCGGCCCTCGAGCGCCCGCCTCCTCCGGCTCGCGTCTCCCACAGCGAGATCCAGAAGGTGTAGAGCTGTGATACGAGCTGCGCCGGCGCGACCCCACCCTGAACGAGCTCGCCTGCCAGTCCGAGCGCGGCGCCGAGGTCGCGGCGGCCGACCGCCTGCGCCAGGTCTCGGAAATCCGACGCCCTCTCCCCCACGACCGCCTCGATGTCCTCGAGCGCGACCTCGCGGTCGGAACCGACGTAGGCGGCGAGCTTGTCGAGTTCGTTCGCTATCCGGGAAAGGCCGCCCTCGGTCCAGTCGATGAGGAGCGAGGCCGCTTCTTCTGCGATCGTCGTTCCGCGTTCCTCGGCCATGCGCCGGACGAGCTCCCCGAGCACTTCGGGCGACGGCCTGCCGCAGTCGACGACGGCGGCGTCCTTGAGGATGCGGCGTTCGTACTCCGCCCGTCCTCCGAGCCGGTCGAAGCTCACGAGAGCGAGGCAGGCTCCCTCGGGCACCGAATCGAGCGATCGCGAGAGCTTCGTACGCTCCGAAGGGCTCATCCGCTCCACCTCATACACGATGACCAGCCGGCGGTTCGACAGCATGGGGGCGGTCGATGCGTGCGACACGACAGCCTCGGCTGTGGCCTCCCGCCCGGAGAAGCTCGAGAGATCGAACGCCTCGCCATCGGGCGCTATGAGCGCTCTCCTGAGCAGTCTGATGCCGATGCGTGTGAGAAACGGCTCCTCGCCGTGGAACAGCACGACGCGCGGGATGGCGTCGCTTCGGACGATCCTCTGGAACTCAGCGAAGGTCATCGCCATCTACCACCCCTGAACTGTCTTGGAAAGCACGTTCTCGGCGAGTTCCGAGAGGGCCTCTTCCCTGGCCTCTTCCTCCGTCGTGTTCTCGCCGGTACCCTCGGCCGAGTAGACGGCCCATCCCTCGGCCGTGCCCTCCCAGATGATCTCGCGCGTGGACACGCGCTCGTAGGCGAGATCGGCCAGGATCCTGACCTTGTACTCCCTCGGATCGCCCTCGGCGTCGTACGACATGACGGTGCGCTCGTACAGGCTGACAGCGCCTCTCAACAGGGCGTCCGCCTCGTCTTCCGCGACGACGCGGAGCCCCCCGTCCTCGGTGAAGGTCTCGTTCAGCGCTTCGGTCACGTCCGTCTCGATCCCGTACTCGAGCGACTCGTTTCCGAGAACCGGGATCGCAACGGTGCCGATCCCTCCCTTCTGAACCGCCGGAGAGAAGCTGTAGTAGCCACAGCCGGCGGCGAGAAGCGACGCGGCGAGCGCGGCAAGAAGCGCCGGCGCTCTCATGAGCCCTCCCGGGTGCGTTTCCTGAGCGTGTTCCGACTGATCCCGAGGAGTCTGGCGGCCTGCACCTGGTTGCCGTCGGTCACCTCGAGAGCGGCCTCCGCCAGGGCGCGCTCGACCTCGCTCACGACGAGGCGGTCGATGTCCCCCTCGGACGCGGAGCGGAGACGCGAGAACTCGCGCCGCACGCTGTCCGTGAGCCCGGAGGAAAGCAGATCGTCGGGGACAGGGAGCTCCGGGAACCCGCTCTCGAAGATCTCGAAGTCGTCGGGAACGAGCACGCCCTTCCGGTTCAGTGCGATCGCCCTCTGGATGGCCTGCTCCAGCTCGCGAACGTTGCCGGGCCAGGGATACGCCTTCAGGAGATCGACGACCTCCTCGGACACCCCCTCGACGTCCCTCTGCATCTTTACCTTCGCGCGCTCGAGGAAATGCTCTGCGAGATAGGGGATGTCGTCCCGCCGCTCCCTGAGAGGCGGTATGTAGAGCGACACGACCTTGAGCCTGTAGAACAGGTCGACCCGGAAGCGTCCCTCCTTCATCTCCGAGACGAGGCTCCGGCCGGTCGCCGCCACGACGCGGACGTCGACCGACACCCTGTTCCTGCTGCCCGGTCGCTCGAACCACCCGTTCTCGAGTACGCTCAGGATGCGGCCCTGCGAAGGGAGGTCGGCGCGGTCGATCTCGTCAAGGAAGATGGTGCCCTTGTCCGCCTGCTCGAACCGCCCCTCGCCGCGGTAGTCCTTCCCTCCCCTTCCTGCATGTCCGAAGAGGTCCACCTCGAGAAGGTCGTCCGGCAGAGCGGCGCAGTTGACGGCCACGAAGGGGCGGTCGCGGCGGTCGCTGTTGTAGTGGATGGCGCGAGCGATGAGCTCCTTGCCGGTTCCGGCCTCGCCGTGGATGAGGACGGCGGTGTCGGTGGCCGCTACCTGGCCGATGAGCTTGTGGATCTCGACCATCTCGGGCGTTCGTCCGACGATGGCTCCGAGGTCGGCCACGTCCCCGGGTCCGGGCGAGCCGACGGTCCGGATGATACCGCCGTCGGCCGAAAGAGCGCGCCTCGCGGCGTCCTCGAGACCGGACGGCAGCGTCTCTCTGGGAAGATAGTCGTAGGCGCCCTCGCGCATCGACTCGATGGCGCCCTGGCTCGAGGTCCGTTCCGCGACGACGATGACGGGCAGCCGCCGCTCCAGGTCCTTGATGGACCGGATGACCTCGACCGCCGGGGGTCGCTCGCAGCCGTGTTCGACAACGATGAGATCTGGTTCGCCGTCGGGAAGCGCCGCCAGAAGCTCGGACGCGTCGGTCCAGACGGCGACGTCATACATGAGGGACGGAAGCGCGTCCCGGAGCCGGGCCGCGTGCTCCTCATCCGTGTCGAGGATCCAGACGGTTCGCATGGCTCCTCCGGAAGAACCCGGTGTGGCCTTGAGACAGGCCCCGCGCGTGTCCGCGGGTCGGGGCGTTCAGCGCCCGGGCCTCGTCGCCGGTCCGACCGCCCCTACTTCGGCTTCTCGCGGAACCAGCTCACGGTCCTCTCGAGGCCCTCATCGAAGCTGATCTTCGGCTCGAACCTGATGGCCCGCATCGCTCTGGTCACGTCGGCGAAGGAGTGCTTGACGTCGCCCGGCCGCTCCGGTCCGTGCTCAGGCTGGAGATCGGATCCCGTGAGCGAGCGCAGACGTTCGTGGAGCGCGTTGACGGTGATCGTGTCGCCGCACGCGACGTTCATCACGGTCCCGCCGACATTCTCCGCCTCCGCCGCAAGGAGGTTCGCCTCGACGACGTTCTCAACGTAGGTGAAGTCGCGCGACTGCTCTCCGTCGCCGTGAATGAGGCAGCGGCGTCCGGCCATGAGTGCGCTCGTGAAGATGGGCACGACAGCCGCGTACTGAGAATCCGGGTCCTGCCTGGGGCCGAAGACGTTGAAGTAGCGGAGCGAAACGCACTCCAGACCGTAGAGCGATGAGAAGACGGTGCAGTAGTGCTCCCCGGCCAGTTTCCCCACGGCGTAGGGCGACTCGGGGGCCGGCGCCATGTGCTCCGCCTTCGGAAGCTCGGGGGAATCGCCGTACACGGACGACGAGCTGGCGTAGACAAGGCGCCGGACGCCCGCGTCCCTCGCGGCGACCAGGACGTTGAGCGTCCCTCCGACGTTCACCTCGTTGCTCGTTATCGGGTCGTCGACCGAGCGCGGCACGGAGGCGAGAGCGGCCTCGTGGAAGACGACGTCAACCCCGTCGACGGCGCGGCGCACAATGTCGATGTCGCGCACGTCCCCGACCATGAGATCGATGTCGCTCTCGAAGGGAGCTGTGTTCTCGCGGCGGCCGGTCGAAAAATCGTCGAGCACGCGGACCGAGTTTCCGAGCCCGATGAGCCTCTCGACGATATGTGAACCGATGAACCCTGCACCGCCTGTCACGAGCATCGTTGACATGGTCCAATGTCCCTTCGAGGAACTATATCCTCCTGATATGCGCGCCGGTGTAGCCCTTGAGCGCGTTCCGTGTGTCGACAACGGGCACGCCGGCGCCCGCGATCGCGTCGTAGTCGAAGGCGCTGTGCGCCGCGACGATCGCAAGGCAGTCCGCCTCGGCGAGCCTCCGCGGCGTCGGTTCCTCGCTCTCGAGCTCGATGCCGGCCTCCCTGAGCACCGGCACGTGCGGGTCGGAGTAGGTTACCACGGCGCCCCGGTCGGTCAGAAGCCTGATGATATCGAGCGCGGGCGACTCGCGAACGTCGTCGATGTCCTTCTTGTAGGCGACGCCCATCAGATGGACCTTCGAGCCCCTGATCGGCTTGGACTGGTCGTTCAGACAGTCGTTGATCTTCATCACGACGTAGTACGGCATGCTGCTGTTGACCTGCCCGGCGAGCTCGATGAACCGCGCCTCGAAACCGGCCTCCTTGGCCTTCCAGGACAGGTAGAACGGGTCGATGGGGATGCAGTGGCCGCCCAGACCGGGACCGGGATAGAACGGCATGAAGCCGAAGGGCTTGGTGGCCGCGGCGTCGATGACCTCCCAGACGTCGATGCCCATTCGGTCGCTCATCTGTGCCAGCTCGTTGACGAGGCCGATGTTGACGCTCCGGAACGTGTTCTCGAGGAGCTTCACCATCTCAGCGACCTTCGTCGAGGAGACCGGAACGACCGGACCGAGCGTCATCTCATAGAGCAGCACCGCGTGCTCCGTACAGGCCGGAGTGGCGCCGCCCACGACCTTGGGAATGTTCTTGGTGTTCCACGTGGGGTTGCCCGGATCGACGCGCTCGGGAGAGAACGCAAGGTAGAAGTCCTTCCCTACCGTGAGGCCCTTTCTCTCGAGCTTCGACAGGATGATCTCGTCGGTCGTTCCCGGGTACGTCGTGCTGTCGAGGATGATCATCATATCCCTGTGCAGGTACTTCGCGATCTGGCAGACGGCCGCGCTGACGTAGGAGATGTCGGGGTCCTTTGTCTTCCTGAGGGGTGTCGGGACGCAGATGTCGATCGAATCGAGCTTCTCGATGACCGAGAAGTCGGTCGTCGCCTCGAACCGGCCGGCTTCAAGCGCTTCCCTGACCCTGTCGTCCGACACGTCCCCGACGTACGAGCGGCCCTCATTGAGCGACGCGACCTTCTCCTCGTTCGTGTCGATGCCGGTCACGTGGAACCCGGCCTTGGCGAACTCCATGGTCAGCGGAAGTCCGACGTAACCAAGGCCGATGACCCCCAGCCTGGCCTCCCGGGACTCAAGCTTCTCCCTCAGCACCGCTTCCTCCTTGCACCCAGCGCACACGACGTCACGCCCACATGCCGCCCGACACGACGACGGTCGCGGCTGTGACCACAGGCAACAGTGTATTGTCAAGAGCCCCTATGGGCAGGGACTCCAGGACGCTCGCCACCAGGCCCACGAGCAGGGCCGACGGCACAGGAACATATAACATAGCAATAACCGCGCCCACCCCGAAGACCGTCAGCGAGCCGACGAACGTCTTTCGCGGATTGTGCGGCAGAAGCGTCGAACCGAACGCCCTCCCGGCGAGACTGGCGAGGCTGTCGCCCAGGGCGAGCACGAAGATGCCGACAGAGGCGGCCTCGAGGGGGAAGAGCTGGAGCGCGAGCCAGATGCCCACTCCATAGAGGATCGGCCCTCCGACGATCCCCCGCTCCTCCTCCGGCCGCATCGCCTTCCAGGTGACGTCCGCGAAGAACGGAAGCGCCACGCCGAGCTGTCTGAAGACCTCCGACAGCACCAGGAGAAGCGTCACCGAGCCGACCAGCCAGAGCGCGAAGCCGTGCCACCACAGCGCGACGAACGGCACGGCGACGGCGCAGGCGTGGAGCGCCTTGCGGAAGACCTCGTGTCTCGCGGCGGCCTCTGAGGGAGAGTAGCCGAACCGGCGCGCCTCCGGGAAGAACTCCAGGATCTCGCGCAGGTCCCTCGTGTGAATGACGAACGACGAGAGCGGCAGGATCGGATACTCCGGGTTGATGGCGATGCTCCGCCAGGCCGACTCCACGATCTCGGTGTTGCTTCGGTCGTCGACGACGACGGTCGTGTCGCTCCACTCGTAGCCGCGTTCCTGAAGGAACCGCTCGAGTGAGCGTCGCTTGCCCTCGCCGCTGTGGAGGTTCCCGATCAGTCGTCCGGTCAGGCGACCGTCCACCGTCTCGAGGGGCACCCCGCGGCCGTCGTCGGCGCCGACCCGGGCGGCGATGCGCTCGATGACCTGTTCGGGAACTCCCGCGCTCACGAGCACGATCTCGTAGCCGAGGGACCTCAGTCTCGCGCAGCATTCCGCGGCGCCCTTCCGGAGCGCGATCGAGTCGGCCAGGCTCAGAAGCTCATCGATGGAGCGTCCGCGCTGATAGCGGTAGGCGGCCTCGACCGCGACCTCCACGGGCACCGCGCCCGTCTTCAGAAGAAAGCCGAGCCAGAGGCTCCGCAGGAGGATCCACGGGTTGCTTCTCCAGGCCAGACGCCAGAGGAAGAGACCCCTGAGCAGAACGCCGTCCACGTCGAACGCGACGATGCCGCGACGGACAGGCTGTGCCCCGGCCGCATCAGTCACCTCCGACTCTCCCCTTGAGCGACAGCACGCCGCGCACTGCCATCCAGACGGCCAGCCCGACCATCACGATCGGGACGTACACGAAGCCCGGGCCGTATCTCGGGATGATGAGCCGCCAGAAGCGAAACGCCCCGTAGATGAGTGTGACGGAGAGCGCCAGGCTGACCAGTCCGACGGCCAACCGGTAGACACGCGCCTCCCGGTTCTCGTGTCTGGGGTCGGTCACGCGGTCCTCCGCGGGATCAACGTACCAGGGCGAACTTCCCGGTGACGACGTCGTCGGTCGAGGCCCTGTCACGGGCGGCGACCCGCAGCCTGTAGATGTAGACGCCGCTCGCGAGTTCGACCCCGGTCATCTCGCTGAGCGCAAGCTCGTTCCGGCCCGCCGAAAGACCGGGGCCCCGCCCGCTGATGTCGTTCGAGAAGACCTCCTGCCCAGTCACGTCGTACACCGTGATCTCGACGAGCTGGACCTCGCGCGACAACTCGTAGACGAGCGCCGCTTCTTCGATGGACCGAGCGGGGTTCCGCGCGAAGTGATGGTCGAGGATCCGGATCGCGCCTTCGTCGCGGACGTTCAGCACGGTCTGAGCGACGTTGTCGCTCACGGAGAGCTCGTCGGGACCGTCGTCAAGAACGATCCGCGCGGTGAGAGTGTGGTCCCCGGCGTCCTCTTCGTCGAGCGCCCAGAGGAACGAGTAGGAGACCACCTCGCCCGAGCCGACGACGCGGTCGACAACGGACGTCGAGAGGAGTTCGCCCTCACCGGCCTCACCGTCCCAGACCTCGACGGTGAACGACGCCGTCGTATCGGGGCCGAACGCCAGCACGCCGACCTCCATCTCGACGACGTCCCCGGTCCAGGGACGGTAGGGCGTCGCGCTGATGTTGCCCGGGAAGACGGCCAGATTGAACACGCCGTCCGGATCGGCCAGCCGCGCAAGGCCCCCGGCGACGAGCCTGGTCGTGGACGTCAGCTGAGACGCCCGGACCGTCGAAAAGCGGTCGTTGATCGTGTGATAGTAGGGGTTCCGGTCCCTCGGGCTCCAGTGCTCGATGGCGACCAGAGCGTCGTACCCCTTGATCCAGAAGCTGCCGTGGTCACTGTAGAGAAGCGGCGTGTCGATCCTCACGCCCTCGAAGGAGGGAAAGAACGAAGGATACTCGTCGGCGGTCCCGAGCACCCAGTCGGCCAGCCAGATCGAGGAGTCGTTCGTGACCACATGGCACGTGTCGGGGTTCGCGGGATGCGGCTTGAAGGCTATCATGTCCACGTTGATGACGCCGTAGATGGTGTCGCCGGCCGCGGCGACGCTGTCGGCGAAGACGTCGCTGCCGATGAGCCCCAGCTCCTCCGCCGTGAAGAGAACGAACCGGATGTCGAACGGGAACTCGAGTCCCGACGCCCCGAGGGCCCGGGCCGTCTCCAGAACCGCCGCCACGCCCGTCGCGTTGTCGTCGGCGCCCGGCGCGTCGTTCTGACACCACCAGAAGCTGAACGAATCGTCGTGCGCCGTGCTCGAGGCCGTCGCGTCGTAGTGACCGCAGACAATGTAGTAGCCTCCGAGCCTCCCGCTTCCCTCGAGCGTGCCGACGATGTTCTGCATGGGGTAGTCCAGCACGGCACCGCCCGTGCCTCCCTCGCACGTGTAGCCCGGGATCACGAAGTCCTGGAACTCGATGGGAGAGTCTTCCGGAAGGGCGGACTCGAGCGCCGCCACGATGGTCGGCTTCGCCTCGCTCAGACACTCCTCGTGAAAGACGAATCTCGTTCTCGCTTCGCCTGCGGGCGTCTCGGAGAGACGCGCGGTCATCGCCATGAGGCTGTCGGCGGAGACGGACTCGATCACATCCGCGACCGCCCCGCGCCACGCGCTCTCGTCGCGAGACATCCGGTCGAGGATGTGGTCCGGCGGCGAGGGGTCGAACCAGGCACGGGCGTCGATCGAATCGGGAAGGTCGATCATCTGGTGCGCCTCGGAACGAAGACGGTCGATGTCATCCGGCGAAGCCGC
>CAZQSB010000028.1:14069-32017 GCA_964596015.1 uncultured bacterium
ATGCCCAGCAACCATTCGGACTTGTCCACCGAAAGGGCGCCGCTGGCGGCTTCGACCACTATCTGCGCCTCTTCGCGATCGTCCACCAGCCGGGTGCCCGCGGCGTCAGACCATAGCACGCGTCCCGCCGTGGGACTGCGCCGGACCGAGCCGGGGTACCAGACGACGAGCCGCTCGTCCCCTCTCACGGCGGGCAGCGGCCGCACATTGAGACCGCGCCCGAGCGCGACGTTCTCGAAGAGCTCGTCACCCTCCACGATGGCCTCGCCGGCCCCGATCAGGCGGACGACGCCTCCGGCCCGTTCGGCGGCCAGAAGAGGCTCTCCGTCACCGAACCGCACGGCATGAAGAGCACCCGAGGCGAAAAGCGTTCCCCCGGCAAGCAGGGCCACAGCGAGAACGACCGTCCATCCCGCTCTCATTCCCTTCCCCCTTCTCAAACGAGCACGTCGCATGGCCATTGGAGCGCGGCCGGCGACTCGACGCCGCCGGCCGCCGCCCCGGGATATGGTACGCCCGAGAGGATTCGAACCTCCGACTCCTGGAACCGGAATCCAGTGCTCTATCCAGCTGAGCTACGGGCGCGTTCCACTTCGATGAGCTCGTAGTTCCGCGTCCCCAACCCTAAGGCTTCAGCATAACGCAACTGCACCGTCGAGTCCACCTCGGGATGGAGGTCCCGGAACTTGTCCCCGCCGCGCCGGTAGCCCCCGGACAGGCCTCCGTCGGCCAGCGCGGGAGCGTCGTTCACGAGGTCGTACGACGCCTGGTCGACCGCGACGGGGTCGAGCGAGGCGACGATACCGACATCCGGACAGATGGGCTTTTTCGCCTTCCCGTAGCAGTCGCACACAGGATGAACGTCGGTGATGAAGTTGACGTAGCCGATGCGGTCCGGCCGGGCGGCCGCGAAGGCCAGCGTGTATTCGACCATCTTCTCCTGGAAGATGTCCGTCGCCTGGTCCCACCGGATGCCGACGGCCCGCTCCGGGCAGACCGCGATGCACTCCCCGCAGCCTATGCACGTATCGATGTCTATCTCGGCCCGTTCGTCGATGATGATAGCGTCCGCGGGGCACCACTCGGCGCAGGTCCCGCAGGCGACGCAGTGGTCGCGGACGAACGGCTTCGTCGAGGAGTGCTGCTCCAGCTTGCCCGACCGCGAGGCGCCGCCCATCCCCACGTTCTTGATGGCGCCGCCGAAGCCGGAGAGCTCGTGCCCCTTGAAGTGAGCGACCGAGAGAACCGCGTCAGCCTTCACAAGCTCGGTCCCGAACGCCGCCTCCGACACGTGCTTTCCCGCCACGGCGAGCTTTGTCTCCGTCGTGCCCCTGAGACCGTCGGCGATGACGATCGGAGCCCCGACCGCGGCCTGGGTGAAGCCGTGCTCGGCGGCCGCCCGCAGGTGCGCGACGGCGTCCGTCCGCGCGCCGCGATAGAGCGTGTTGGCGTCGGTGACGAACGGGCGGCATCCCTGCCGCGAGAGCCACGACACGATCCTGCGAATGAAGTGCGGACGCACATGACCTGTCTGGCTGCTTTCGCCGAAGTGCATCTTGACGGCGACGATCTTCCCTTCCTCCGCGATCCGGTCGATGCCGGAGCGCTCAAGGAGGGAATCGACGCGCGCGACCAGGTCGTCCCGGTCGCTCGACCTGAGTAGGTAGACATTGCTTCTCGGTACGCTGCTCGCCACGTGAGTCTCCCTGGAAGGCCCTGCTGTGATGCGGTCGTGGATCTCCCGGCCCCCGGCCGGCTCGCCCCGGCGCTCGCGGACCCGTTCGGTCGTCTCTACCGCTCGCGGACCCGACCGGCCCGTTCTACCGCTCGCGGACCCGACCGGCCCAGCGCATCTTGAGGCGGAGGATCTCGTAGTACGAGTGCCCGCCGACGTCCACGAGGAGCGCCTGACGTGCGGCCCTCCTGACGACGACCACGTCGTCCTGCTCGATGAGGAAGGCGCGCTCGCCGTCGGCCGTCACCATGGTCCCCGCCTCGCACTGGAGCATCTCGACCTCGATCTCCGAATCGGGCGGGACGACGCAGGCGCGGATGCTCAGGGTGTGCGGGCAGATGGGCGTCGCGATGATCGCCTCGACGCCGGGAACGACCACGGGACCGCCGGCGGAGACCGAGTACGCGGTCGAGCCTGTCGGCGTCGACAGGATGAGACCGTCGGCCGCATACCGAGTGACCAGCTCTCCGTTCGCCCGCGCCTCGAAGGAGAGCATCCGGGCGTCGGCGGGCTTGAGGATGACCACGTCGTTGAGAGCGAGCCGCCTCTCGCCGTCGCGGCGCGAGACCTCGAGCATCATCCTCTCCGTGACGGGGAGGCTCTCCGGATCGAGCGACTCGAGAACCTCGAACAGCTCGTCGCCCGGCACCTGTGTCAGGAACCCGAGACTTCCGAGGTTCACGCCCAGCACGGGTATCGGGCGACCCGTCTCCGCCACGGCTCCGACCGCGGCGAGCATCGTGCCGTCGCCTCCGAAGGCGATCACGAGGTCGGCGCGCTCCGCGATCTCCCTGCGGGACCCGGTCTCCACACCTTCGTGGACGGCCGAGGACGCCAGTTCGTCCACGACGACCTCGAGGCCGTGGCCGTCGGCCCAGGCAGCGACGAGATCCGTGGCGCGGGAGATCCCCTCCTTCTGGGGATTCGCGACGATGCCTACCGTCTTCATCGCGTCTCCTCCTTTCGCCTGTTCGAGGGGACACGCGTGAGCAGCGCCCTCGCGCGCGCCGCGATGGTCTCGGCCGTCAGGCCGCACTCGGCCAGAAGCCTGGCCCGCGACCCGTGCGTGACGAACCGGTCGGGCAGCGCGACGCAATCCACCTTCACTGAGACGGCTCCGCGCGACGAGAGAAGCTCAAGAACTGAGGCTCCGAAACCGCCGCGGAGGACGTTCTCCTCGACGGTCACGATGTGTCCGGTACGCGCAGCCGCCTCGAGGATGAGCTCCTCGTCAAGCGGTTTCGCGAACCGGGCGTTCACCAGTCCGGCGTCGATGCCCGCGCGCGTGAGCGCCCGCACGGCCTCCTCGGCCACGTGGACCATGGACCCGATGGCCACCAGCGTGACATCGCTTCCCCGCCTCAGGACCTCGCCCTTCCCGATCGGGACAGGATCCGGGTCGTAATCGAGCCTGACGCCCAGCCCGGCGCCCCTGGGGTAGCGTATGGCCATCGGCCCCTCGTCGTGGTCCGCGGCCGTCCTCACCAGCGCCCCGAGCTCGTTCTCATCCTTCGGCGCGGCCACGACCAGCCCGGGAACCGCGGTCAGGAACGACAGGTCGAAGACCCCGTGGTGCGTCGGGCCGTCGTCTCCGACGATGCCGCCACGGTCGACCATGAGCCTCACGGGGAGCCCCTGAAGACAGACATCGTGGATGATCTGATCGTAGGCCCTCTGAAGGAAGGTCGAGTAGACAGCGACGAACGGTTTCTGACCGGCGGCCGCCATGCCCGCGGCGAAGGTGACGGCATGCTGCTCGGCGATGCCGACGTCGTAGAAGCGCTCCGGGAACTGGCGCGCGAAGTAGGTCAGCCCCGTGCCGGCCGGCATGGCGGCCGTCACCGCGACGATCGACGGGTCCTTCTCGGCGAGCGTGACCAGTGAGCGCCCGAAGGCCTCCGTGTAGGACATCGCCTTGGGGCGGGCCTTGAGTGTGCCCGATGCCTTGTCGAACGAGCCGATGCCGTGGAAGCGGCACGCGTCCTCCTCGGCGGGAGCGTACCCCTTGCCCTTCTTCGTCACGACGTGGACCAGCAGCGGGCCTTCAATGTGCTTCAGCCGCTCGAAGGCGTCGACCATGAGTTCGACGTTGTGCCCGTCGAGCGGGCCGAAGTACTTGAAGCCCAGCTCCTCGAAGAGCACGCCCGGAACGAACAGGCCGCGCGCGCCCTCGAGGGCGCGGGAAGCGAGCGAGCGCGCCTTCTCGCCTACGGCGGGGATCTTCCCCATGATGTCCCACACCTCGGACTCGAGGCGCTGGTAGGTCGGCGCCGACAGGAGTCGCGTCAGATACTGCGACAGGGCCCCGACGTTCTTCGAGATCGACATCCGGTTGTCGTTGACGACCACGATGAGGTTCTTCTTGAGATGGCCCGCTTGATTGAGCCCCTCGAACGCGAGTCCGGCGGTCAGCGCTCCGTCGCCGATGACGGCCAGCACGCGGAAGTCCTCGTCCCGCGCGTCGCGCGCGCACGCCATGCCGAGCGCCGCCGAGATCGACGTGCTCGAGTGGCCGGTGTTGAACGCGTCGTGCTCGTTCTCCTCGCGTCTCGGGAAGCCCGCGACGCCGCCGTACTGACGGAGCGTGCGGAACGCGTCCCGGCGCCCCGTCAGGAGCTTGTGCGCGTAGCTCTGATGCCCGACGTCCCAGATGATCCGGTCCCTCGGGGAATCGAAGACCGAGTGGAGCGCCAGCGTCAGCTCGACGACTCCGAGGCTGGGGGCCAGATGCCCGCCGTTGCGCGAGACCACACGGATGATCTCCTCGCGGAGTTCCGCGCCCAGACGTCTGAGTTCCGCCGGCGAGAGTCCCTTGAGGTCGTCGGGCGAGTCGATCCTGTCCAGGAGCCTTCCCATGTCGACGTTCCTTCCGTCGATGCTACGTTCTGCGTCTCACGACGTACCGGGCGATCTCCACGAGCGGCCGGCTCCGCTCACCGGGAAAGCCGGAGAGAGCTTCGAGCGCCTCGAGGATGAGGCCCTCCGCGCGCTCCCGGGCCGCGTCCACGCCTGCGGCCCCGGGGTAGGTCAACTTCCCCGACGCCTGGTCCTTGCCGACGGCCTTCCCCATTTCCTTCTCCGTACCGGTGATGTCCAGAAGGTCATCGGCGATCTGGAACGCCAGCCCGAGCTTCTCCCCGTACACCCTCAGAGAGCTTCTCTGCTTCGGGGTCGCCTCGCCGGCGAGAGCGCCGATCTCCACGGCCGCCGCCAGAGGCATCGCCGTCTTCCGGGCGTGGATGAAGGTGACATCCGCGACGGCATCGCCGGTCGAGGGCGGCTCGATGTCGGCCGCCTGTCCTCCGACCATCCCGCGGCTCCCGTTGGCCCGGGCGAGGACCCCGACGATGGCGGCCCGCGTCTCCGCGTCCAGGCCCGGAGCCGCGGAAGCGACCTCGAACGCCGCCGTCAAGAGCGCGTCCCCGGCGAGTATGGCCAGGGCCTCGCCGAAGACCCTGTGCGACGTGGCCCTCCCCCGCCTGAGATCGTCGTCGTCCATCGCGGGCAGGTCGTCGTGGATCAGCGAGTAGGTGTGCACGAGTTCGGTCGCGCAGGCGGGCACCACGGCCCTGCCGGCAGATGCCCCGACCAGCTCGCCTGTGGCCAGCGCGAGGATCGGTCTGAGCCTCTTGCCTCCCGAGAACACGCTGTACCGCATGGCCTCATGGAGGCGCGCCGGCGGCGCGTCCGCGGCGGGAAGCAGGTCGTCGAGCGTCCGTTCCACGGCCTCCCGACGTTCCTCGAGATACCGCCGCAGGAACCCGCCCGCGCCGTCGGCCGTCGTCGTCTCCGACGTCTCACTTCTCGCCATCGTCGTCTCCGGCGTCGTCCTCGTCGAGCGGTTCGAGGCGGTGTCCCCCGAGGTCCTTCTCGAGCTTCAGGATCCTCTCGCGGGACGCCTCGAGGTCGCTCGCCAGCTCTCCCGCCAGCTTCATCCCCTCTTCGAAGGACCTGAGGGCTTCCTCCAGCGCGAGCTCACCGCTCTCGAGCTCCGAGACAAGCTCCTCGAGCCGCCGCAGTTTCTCCTCAACGGTCTTCTTCCTTGCTGTCACTGATCCTCCCTGACCAGGGGTTCGATCGAGTCGACGGTGCAGTCGAGGGCGCCGTCGGAGACGCGGACGCGGACCGCATCCCCTTCTCCCACGTCGCCGGTGCTCCTGACGGGGCGCCCGTCCGCCGCTGTGACCAGAGCGTAGCCGCGCCGCAGAAGTCCGGAGGGATCGCAGGCCCTCAGGGTCGCCTCGAGTCGACCGAGCTCGGCCGCCGCCCGGTCGACGGCCGCGCGGGTGCCGGCCGATCCGCGCCACACGAGCTCGTCGGCCCGCTGCGCGAGCCGGTCGACCAGCTCGAGCGGACGCCGGAAGGCGTAGGCATCGCGCGCTGCCTGGAGCCGCTCCACTCGGGACGCGTGCCACCGTCGCACGGCCCGGCCGAGGCGGCGTTCGGCCTCGGCGACACCCCGCAGGAGCTCCCGTCCGTCCGGGGCGACGAGCTCGCCCGCGTTCGACGGCGTGGCGGCCCTCAGATCCGCCACGAAATCGCTGATCGAGAAGTCGACCTCGTGCCCGACGGCCGACACAACCGGCGTCGTCGAGTCCGCGATGGACCGCGCGACCACTTCCTCGTTGAAGGCCCAGAGGTCCTCCAGCGACCCGCCTCCTCTGCCGACGATCATCACGTCGGCCTCGCCCCACTCGTCGGTCAGGCGGATCGCTTCTGCGATCTCGTCCGCGGACCCATCGCCCTGGACGCGCGTCGGGACGACGACGAGGCGGATCCAGGGCGCCCGCTCTCCGACGACGCGGATGATGTCGCGCACCGCCGCTCCCGTCGGGGACGTGACGACGGCGACGGTTTCGGGGAACGCCGGCACGGGGCGCTTTCTTTCGACTTCGAAGAGCCCTTCCGCCGCCAGTCGTCCCTTCAGACGCTCGAAGGCGGCAGCCAGATCGCCGATCCCCGACTTGCGCATCCGGTCAACCACGATCTGGTACTTGCCCTGGGGTTCGTAGATCGTGATGCGCCCGTGCGCGCGGACCTTGGCGCCGTTCTCGGGACGGAAGCCCAGCCGGGCGTTGCTGCCGCGGAACATGACGGCGGGAAGGCTGCTCGAGGCGTCCTTCAGGGTGAAGTACATGTGCCCGGACGAATGGTGGACGAAGTTCGAGATCTCGCCCTCCACCCACACGAGCGGGAAGCCCGTCTCGAGAAGCGCCTTGACCCGTCCGGTCACGTCGGAGACAGACAGGACCCGGTCGGCGTCCTCCATGATCAGTTCATCGGTCGGAGCCATCACACCCATCTTCCGGGTTCTCCGGGGTCGGCCGCGCCCTGGGCGCGTCGCGCCGCGACGAGGGTGTTCCTCAGGAGCAGGGTCGTGGTGAGCGTACCGACGCCGCCCGGCACCGGCGTCACGGCGGACGCCACCTCGAGCGCCTCGTCGTAGGCGACGTCGCCGACCACGCGATACCCCTTCTCGGCGTCCGGATCGTCGACCCGGTTGACGCCGACATCGATCACGACGGCGCCCGGGGCGATCATGTCTCCGGTCACCGCGTTCGGCTTCCCGACGGCCACCACGAGGATCTCGGCCCTCGAGGTATGTTCTCCCAGCTCCGGGGTTCTCGAGTGGCAGACCGTCACGGTCGCGTTCCCGCGGGGCGACTTCCTCAGGAGCAGGTTCGCAAGGGGCTTCCCCACAACGGCGCTCCGTCCGACGATGACCGCGTGCCGCCCCTCGACGCGGATCTGTGAGCGCACGAGCATCTCCACGACGGCCTCGGCCGTGCACGGGGCGAAGCACTCCTCGCCTCTCACCAGAAGCCCGAGGGAGCGGACGGTCGCTCCGTCGACGTCCTTGTCGGGACGGATCAGCTCGACGACCCCGGCGTCGACGCCGGGCGGCAGCGGCTGCTGCAGGATGATGCCGTGGATCTCGTCATCGCGGGACAGTCTGTCGAGCTCCTCGCTCACCCCGTCCGAGCCGGCCACCGCGGGGACGGCGACGACCCGCGTCTCGACGGCGACCTTCTCCGCGCTGCGCTGGATGCTCCTGGTGTAGATCTCGGAGGCGGGATCGTCGCCGACAAGAACGACCGCCAGACGCGGCGGCGAGCCGCGCCCGGCCAGCTCGACGCTGCCCGATGCGACCTCCGCGCGGATGGCGGCGGCGACCGGCTTTCCCTTCAATACGACGGCCATGCGTCGTCTCCTCCGGGGTCTACTCCTCGTCGGGGCTGTGCTCGAGCACGCGGTCGATGGCCTTCGCCGCTCCGGTGCGCTCGTCCACGTCGATGAGCACGCCCGAGAGGACCGCCGGTCCCTCGGCGGTCTCGAAGCGCTGCGGTAGCCCGGTAACGAAACGGGCGACGGACATCTCCGTCCTGACCCCGATGACGGAGCGCCAGGGACCCGTCATGCCGGCGTCCGTTATGTACGCGGTGTGACCCTCGAGAATGCGCTCGTCGGCCGTCTGGATGTGCGTGTGGGTTCCGACGACGGCCGACGCTCTGCCCGCGAGATACCAACCCAGGGCGAGCTTCTCGGACGTCGCCTCGGCGTGGATGTCGACGAGAACGACCGGCGTCGTCTCGAGGAGCTCGTCCACGAGCTCCCTGCCGACGCGGAACGGGTCGTCGATCTGCCGCATGAAGACCCGGCCCTCGAGGTTGACGATGCCGACAGGCACGCCCTTCCTGCTCTCGACGACGGCGCTGCCGCGTCCGGGCGCCCCCCGGGGGTAGTTGGCCGGCCTGAGGACGCGGCTCGAGCTGTCAAGATAGGGGTAGATCTCCCTGCGGTTCCAGGTGTGGTTCCCGCCGGTCAGCGCGTCCACTCCCCTGGCAAGGAGCTCGTCCGCCAGCCTCGGGGTCAGGCCGATCCCTCCGGCCGCGTTCTCGCCGTTCGCGATCACGAAGTCGACCGACCGTTCGTCGACGATGCCCCCGAGGAGGCGGCTCAGGGCCCGCCTCCCCGGACGTCCGACGATGTCCCCGACAAAGAGAAGGCGCACGTGCCCTCCTTACCGCTTCGCGTCGTCGTCTGCGTCTCGTCGTCGCTCCCGCGCGCCGCGGCCGTCCGACTCTTCCGGCGGTCGCGCCGGCACGGGTCCGTCGGCTCTACTTCGCGTAGTCGATGGCGCGGGTCTCCCGGACGACCACCACCTTGATCTGTCCGGGGTACTTGAGCTCGTTCTCTATCTTCCTTGCGACCGCGGATGCCAGCGCCTCGGCTCTCGCGTCGTCGATCTTCTTGTGCTGGACCATGATCCGGATCTCGCGTCCCGCCTGGATCGCGAACGACCGGTCGACTCCCTGGAACGACGAGGCGATCTCCTCGAGCTTCTCGAGCCGCTTGATGTAGGTCTCGAGCGTCTCGCGCCGGGCGCCGGGGCGGGCCCCGGACACCGCGTCGCCAGCCTGCACCAGTACGGCGACGAGCGTCGTCGGCTCGACGTCCTCGTGATGCGACTCGATGGCGTTCACGATCTCGTCGCTCTCGCCGTAGCGGCGGGCCAGCTCGGCTCCGAGCCCGGCGTGCGTGCCCTCCATGGTGTGATCGACGGCCTTGCCGATGTCGTGCAGCAGCCCCGCCCTCTTCGCAAGCGCCACGTCCAGCTCGAGTTCCGACGCCATGAGACCGCAGAGATACGCGACCTCCTTGGAGTGCTGCAACATGTTCTGCCCGTAGCTCGTGCGGTACCTGAGGCGTCCCAGGAGCTTGACCAGCTCGGGCCTGAGGTCGTGGATGCCCACGTCGAGGCAGGCCTCCTCGCCCAGCTCGACGATCTGCTCCTCGAGCTCCTTGTGCACCTTCTCGACGACCTCCTCGATGCGGCCGGGATGGATGCGCCCGTCGGTGATGAGCCGCTCGAGCGCAAGACGGGCCACCTCTCTCCTGATGGGGTCGAAACCGGACAGAATGACGGCCTCGGGCGTGTCGTCGACGATGACATCGATCCCCGTCGCCATCTCGAACGCGCGGATGTTGCGGCCCTCGCGGCCGATGATCCGGCCTTTCATCTCGTCGTTCGGGAGGTTCACGACGGAGACCGTCGACTCCACCACGTGGTCCGCGGCGCATCGCTGGATGGCCATCGTGAGAACCTGCTTCGCCTCCTTCTCGCCGGTCCGCCGGGCCTCGTCCTTGATGTCCTTGATCATCCGCGCGGCCTCGAGCCGGGCGTCCGACTCCATGTTCTTGATCAGGAGCTTCTTGGCGTCGTCGCGGTTCATGCCCGCGATGCGTTCGAGTCGCTCGTTCTGCTCATCGATGAGGAACGACAGCTTCTCGGTGCGCTCCGTGATCG
Source organism: uncultured bacterium (assembly GCA_964596015.1). Classification (GTDB taxonomy): domain Bacteria; phylum Joyebacterota; class Joyebacteria; order Joyebacterales; family Joyebacteraceae; genus WJMD01. Next base: position 24,113 of record CAZQSB010000028.1, read on the forward strand.
ACGATTCCTTCTCGTCGAGCGTCTTCTCCTTCTGCTCGAGTTCCTGTTCCTTCCTCTCGATGAACTCGGCCTTCCGGTCGAGGTTCTCCTCTCTCTTCTCGACGGAGCGCGCGAGCTTCTCGAGCTCCGACCGCGTTGACTGGGTGTCCTCTTCGAACTTGGCCTTCGCCTTGTACCACTCGTCCTTGGCTTCGAGGATCGCCGCCTTCTTCTGCGTCTCGGCCTCTCTGTGAGCCTCGCGCACGATCTTCTCGGCCAGCTCCTCGGCGCTCACGATCTTGCTTCGGTCGACCAGTCGCCTGGCGAACCAGCCCGCAAGAAAGACCGCGATGCCCACGAGGAAGATGATGAGATATGGGCCCCACTGTGCCATGGAAGTCATGTCCTCCTATCTATCGTCATTGCGGTCCATCGTCTTGAGCCGGCGCGTCCGGGGGCTCAGTGTGTCCGCCCTCGTCGTCGTCGGCAAGGGAAGCGGCGTCCCACGATTCGAGCCGCTTCCGGACCTCCCTCTCGTATCCGCTGCCGGAAGGACGGTAGTACGTCCGTTCCTCCGGCAGGTACTGCTGCCTGCGACCCTCTGACTCGGAGGCGGGCATTGTGTATCCCTCGCCGTGCCCGAGACGCGCGGCTCCGGAATACGAGGCGTCTCTGAGGTGCTCCGGCACCTCGAACGCCGCTCCCTCCTCGACATCGTCGAGGGCTCTGGCGACGGCGTCGGCGGCCGTCCGGCTCTTCGGCGCCGTCGCCAGATATATGGCGGCCTCGGCGAGCGCGTACTTCGCCTCGGGAAGCCCCAGCATCTCGACCGCCCGCGCCGCGGCCACGGCGACGCCGAGCGCGTCGGGGTCCGCGAGACCGATGTCCTCCGACGCCGAGATCACGAGTCGTCTCGCGATGAACCGCGGATCCTCTCCCCCGGTCAGCATTCGCGCCATCCAGTGAAGCGCCGCGTCGGGCTGGGACCCCCGGATGCTCTTGATGAGCGCCGAGGCGACGTCGTAGTGCCAGTCACCCTGGCGGTCGTACCGGACGACCCGCTTCCTGAGGCACTCCGTGGCCGCCTCGAGCCTGATGCGGATCACGCCCTCGCGGTCCGGCGGCGTCGACAGCACGGCCAGCTCGAGCGCTCCTAGCGCGCGCCGGGCGTCCCCGAGGGCGTTCTCGACGATGTAGCCGAGAGCGTCCTCCGAGAGCTTGACGCGGTATTCCCCGAGCCCTCTCTCCTCGTCCTCGAGAGCGCGCGTGAGGAGCGCGCGGACATCGTCCTCCTCAAGCGCCTTGAGCTCGAACACCTGGACGCGCGAGAGGAGCGCCGGATTCAGATAGAAGAAGGGGTTCTCGACCGTCGCCCCGACCATGGTGACCGCGTCGTCCTCGAGCGGCCCCAGAAGCACGTCCTGCTGCGACTTGTTGAACCGGTGCACCTCGTCGAGGAACAGGATCGTGCGCCTGGGGCGCCTGTTCCTCGCCTCGGCGATCGCCCGCCGGAGGTCGGACACCCCCGCCTCGACCGCGTTCATCGACACGAGCGCCGAGCCGGTCGCCCGGGCCATCACCTCGGTGAGCGATGTCTTCCCGCTCCCCGGGGGACCGTAGAGGACCATCGAGAAGAGACGATCGGACTCGACCGCGCGCCGGAGAAGCTTCCCGTCGGCCAGAACGTGCCCCTGGCCCGCGTACTCCTCAAGCGTCCGCGGCCGCATCCTGCGGGCCAGACCCGCCCCGGGTCCGGGCTCGCGGTCCTGCTGCTGTCTGAAGAGGTCTCCGCTCTCCTGGTTCGTCACCTGTCCCCCGGTCGATCGCCACGGGGACTGCGTCCTGTCCGGAATGTCCGGACGAGGTCAGGCACGCGCGGTATCCGCGCGAAGCGGTGAAAGGGGTGGAACGGCATGGGAGGAAACGGTCAGTGGGTCGAGATACCGGCTCCGGGGCTCGCTAGTCGCCCAGCTCTGTCTCGAGTGTCCGGGACAGCTCCTCGGCCTTCTCCTCGACGACGGCCAGGAGGGTGTTTCTGTCCTCCCGCTCCTGGAACAGCTCGCCGGCGATGTTGAGAGCGGCCAGGATGGCGACCTTCAGCGACGAGCCGAGGCTCGTCTCGCTGGCCACCTCCCGCATCTTGCTGTCCACGTAATGGGCGATCTCGCGGATCTGTTCCGGGTCCGCGTCACCGCGGATCCGGTACTCCGAACCGTTTATCTCAACCTTGACGGTGTTCATCGTTTCATCCCGGTCCCCTGGGCTCCCGCGCGCGTTCCGCGCCGGAACCTGAGCGGGCGCCCCAATGGGACCGTCCGCACCCAGCTCCGCCGCATGGCGATCGACATCAACCGAGCTTCTCGATGACCGATCTCACCCGGTCCTCGAGGCGTTTGCGCTTCCTCGCGTCCAGCTTCTGGCCGGGTTCCAGTCCGTTGAGTTGTCCGGCCAGCGCGTCCATCTCCTTTCCGACCGCCCGGAGAAGGTCCGCGAGCCGCCGATTCTCCTTCCTCAGGGAACCGATGGTCTCTGCGGCGCGCGCGACGGTCGCTTCCAGCTCTTCCAGTCCGGGCAGCTGCATGACTGCTCCTCAGGAGCCGCGGAGCTCCGCATGGAACCTGTCGAGGAGACGGGCGACGATGCGCCCGTGCGCCTCCTCGACCTCGGCGTCGGTCAGCGTCCGCTCCTCAGACATGTACGTCAGGGAGAGTCCGAGACTCTTCCTGCCGTCGGGAAGCTGGTCTCCCGTGTAGGCGTCGAAGACGCGGACGTCGGCCAGAAGCTCCTCTCCGGCCTTCTCGATCTCACGGAGAACGTCGCCCGCCGGCGTCGATGCGTCGAGTATGAGGGCGACGTCTCGCCTGACCTTCGGAAACCTGGGCAGCCTGCGGTACGTTCCCACGACCCGCGGCGTCGCGAGCCAGGGGTCGAGGTCGATCTCCAAGATAACCACGGGCTGCGAAACGTCCAGATTCCCCCGAACATCGGGCGAGAGCGTTCCGAGCACGCCGACGTCGGACCCGCCAATGCGGATCCGGACGCCTGCTGCCCGGTCGAGCAGGGTGCCATCGTAGCAATCGGTCGCCGGGGTGTCAACTCCCAGAGCTTCCGTCAGGCCCTCGAGGACCCCCAGAGCGTCGTAGATGTCGACGGGACGAGGATCGACGTTCCAGCCCGGCCTCAGGGCCGGGCCCGAGAGCGCAGCGCCGAGACGCCACCGTTCCTGAGCGCCATCCGGCGTCGTGCGGTAGACCTTACCGATCTCGGCAAGTCGCAGTTCCTGGTTGCCGACGTTGAGGTTCCTGCGGACGACATCGACCAGCGATGGGAACAGCGCCGTCCTCAGCCAGGGCATCTCCTTGTTCAGCGGATTCGTGATCCTCACGGGGTCGCCGTACGCGAACGGCTCATCCTCGACCAGACGTCTCGAGGATTCGCTCATGAACGCGGTCGTGATGATCTCCTGGAAGCCGAAGCGAAGCATCGTCTCGAGCGCGGCGTTCCGGGCCGAACGTCCGTCCCGCCCCGTCCGATCGAGATCGCGATACGGCACGTAGGGCTCGACGCGGTCGAACCCTCTCAAACGCGCGACCTCCTCGATCAGATCGGCCTCGGTCTCGAGGTCCGCGCGGTGCGACGGGACGGTGACCGAGAGAGCATCGGCGCCGGTTTCGCGTGGCTCGAGCCCCAGCCGGGACAGGAGTCCGCTGACCTCTTCGACCCCGATGTCGGGAGAGAGCATGCGCCGTACGCTCCGCGCGCGGATCTCGAGCGAGACCGCCTGAGGGGGCTCCCGCCCCGCGTCGACGGCGCCTCGCGCGACGGTTCCGCCGCCGAAAGCCCGCATGAGCTCCGAGGCCCTCGCGGCGACCTGGTCCATCACGGCCGGGTCGACGCCGCGCTCGAAGCGCTGCGAAGCGTCGGTGTGGAACCCCAGTCGTCTCGCCGTTCTCCGGACCGTCACAGGGTCGAACCAGGCGCACTCGAGCAGAACGTCCGTCGTCCGGTCGGAGACCTCCGAATCCTCGCCGCCCATGACGCCGGCCAGCGCCACCGGCCGTACGCCGTCGGTGATGAGGAGGTCGGTCTCGAGGAGTTCCTGCTCCTCGCCGTCGAGCGTCGTCATCCGCTCGCCGGCGCGCGCGCGCCGCACCACGATGCGGCCGTCCGAGAGCAGCTCGCGGTCGAAGGCGTGAATGGGATGCCCGTACTCCAGCATGACGAAGTTCGTGACATCGACGATGTTCGAGAGAGACCTCACACCGGCGGACCTGAGCCTCGCGGCCATCCAGGACGGCGACGGTCCGACGGTCAGCCCGGAGATGACCCGGGCGATGTACCGCGGGCAGCCGTCGGCGTCCTCGATGGTCACTGACGCGACCTCCTCAACCGGGGGGCCGTTCTCCACGAGGTCGACGGAAGGGTGCTTGAGCGGGCGGTCCAGGAGCGCGGCGATCTCCCGCGCGATACCGAGGACGCCCATGCAGTCGGGCCTGTTGGGCTGGACATCGACCTCGAAGACGGGGTCGCCGTATCCGAGACGCTCGGAGAGGTCGGCTCCGGGCGTCACGTCTCCGGCCAGCTCGATGATCCCCGCGGCCGAGCCCTCGAGACCCAGCTCGACCTCGGAGACCAGCATGCCCTGCGACCTGGCGCCGCGGATCGTGGCCTCTGAGATGGTCCGCCCTTCGGCGACGACCGAACCGGGGGGCGCCAGAGCAGACACCATGCCCGCCCGGACGTTCGGCGCGCCGCAGACGACCGTGTAGGACCTCTCCCCGGCGTCCACGACGCAGACAGAGAGCCTGTCAGCGTTCGGGTGGCCGTCGACCGACACGACGCGGCCGGCCACCACGCCCCTCACGGGGTCGGACGGAAGCGGCACCACGTACGTCTCCGTCAGCGATTCGCTGAGACGCCTGGCCAGCTCCTCGGCCGGGATGTCGATGTCCACGTAGTCCCTGAGCCACCTGAGCCCGACCTGCATCGTGTTGGAACCCTCCGCTAGACCGTTCTGAGGAACCGGACGTCGTTGTCGAGAAGCAGGCGGATGTCGTTCATCCCGGCGAGCATCATGCAGATCCGATCGACGCCGAGCCCGAAGGCGTAGCCGGTCACCTCGTCGGGGTCGTACCCGACGGCCCGGAAGACCCGGGGGTCGACCATGCCCGCGCCCAGAAGCTCGACCCATCCGGTCCGCTTGCAGACCGGACAGCCCTGGCCACGGCAGACGACGCACTCGATGTCGACCTCGGTCGACGGCTCTGTGAACGGAAAGAAACCGGCCCGGAAGCGGACCCCGCACCCGGGGCCGAAAAGCTCGTGAAGGAAGCTCGTGAGGACGCCCTTGAGCTCGCCGAAGCGGATGTCCGGACCCACCGCGAGGCCCTCGAGCTGGTAGAACTCGGCGGCGTGCGAGGCGTCCGGCGTCTCATTCCTGAAGACGCGGCCCGGAGCGATGATCCGGATGGGCGGCGAGGTCGCCTCCATCTCGCGGATCTGGACCGGCGAGGTGTGCGTGCGCAGGAGCAGTCCCCCCGCAATATAGAACGTGTCCCACGCGTCGCGGGACGGGTGCTCGGCGGGGATGTTCAGGGCGTCGAAGTTGTGGAACTCGTCCTCGACGTGCGGTCCCTCCGCCACCTCGAACCCGAGTCCCAGGAAGATCTGCTCGAGCCGCTCGAAGGTCCGCGTCAGGGGATGCTTCCGTCCGACCCACGGCCTGCGGCCCGGAAGCGTCAGGTCGACGCCCACCGCGCCGGCGGCGGACCCGCGAAGCCGGTTCCGCGCATCCTCGAGAAGCCCCTCGAGCTCGGACTTGATCTCGTTCAGGGCCTTCCCGACGGCGCGGCGCTGGTCCTCCGGGAGCTTCCCGAGGCCGCGGGCCATCTGATTGAGCTCGCTCTTCCGTCCGAGCGAGGCCACGCGGGCCTCCTCGAGCTCCTTCTCGTTGGAAGCCGCTCCGATGCGGTCCCGGGCCTGGTCGGCCAGCTCGTGCAGCCGCTCGATCAAGGACGACCTCCGCTCATCAGGACTGCTCCAGATTTCCTTTCGCGATGCCGACGAGCTCGGCGAAGCCGTCGGAATCGTGCACGGCCATGTCGGCGAGCATCTTCCGGTCGACCTCGACGTTCGCCTCCCTGAGCCCGTGCATGAACCGGCTGTACGACAGGCCGTGAAGCCTGGCGCCGGCGTTGATCCGGATGATCCACAGGCGCCGCATGTCGCGCTTGCGCGCGCGCCTGTCCCGGTAAGCGTACTGCCCGGCCTTGTGGACCGTCTCAGTGGCGGTGCGGATGAGCTTGCTGCGTCCGCCGCGGTAGCCCTTTGCCGCCTTCAGTATCTTCTTGCGTCTCCGTCTCGACGACGGAGCGCCTCTGGACCTCGACATGGTTCTACTCGTCCTTTCGTGAATCCGTGCCGCCTACCGCGGCAGCAGGCGTTCGATGCGAGGGCGGTCGGCGGGATGGACGTACGCCGTCCGCCTGAGATCTCGCTTCTGCTTTGAGCTCTTCCGGATGAAGAAGTGTCCGCGGTACGCCTTGAAACGGCGGAGCTTGCCCTTGCCCGTCCGCTTGAAGCGCTTCGCGGCACCTCTATGAGTCTTGATCTTCGGCATCAGCCTTACTCCCGTGTTCCCTGGCCTTCTTCCCCGGCGCCGGCGCGACCACCATGGTCATGCTCCGCCCTTCCGAGCGGATCGGTACCTCGACCTGCGCCGCATCCGAGAGCGTCTCGGCGACGCGCTCAAGCACCTTCCGCCCCAGCTCCTTGTGAGCCAGCTCGCGCCCCCGGAATATGATAGTGAACTTGACCTTGTCTCCCTCGCTCAGAAACTCGCGAGCGTGTCGGCACTTGAACTCGTAGTCGTGAGGCTCGATCTTCGGCCGCATCTTGACCTCCTTGACCTGGGTCACATGCTGCCGCTTCTTCGCCTCCTTCGCGCGCTTCTTGAGCTGGTACATGTACTTCCCGTAATCCATGATCTTGCACACGGGCGGCCTGGCCTTGGGCGAGACCTCGACGAGGTCCAGGCCGCGTTCCTGCGCAAGAGCGAGCGCCTCCGACGTCTGCATGATGCCGATCTGCGATCCGTCAGCGTCGATGACACGGACCTGCGGAATGCGGATGCGGCGATTGACGCGCGGGCTCCTGATCGCCACCTTCCCTCCTTCCTCTGCCGTTCCCACGGCGACCTGAAACGAAAAACGGGATGCGCGTGGCAGCACATCCCGTCCACCGGACCCCAGGAATGCCCTGGGCCCGGCCCTCGGTCGGTTCAACCTCTTCGGGTCTCCTGCGAGCCCTGAAGGTGAGAAGCGTGCCGCCTCTTCTTGTGATTCAGCTGTCCCGGCGGGCGTCCCCTCCGTTCTGACGGGGTCCCGCCGGACGATCGCCGGCGTTCTCCGACGGTCGCTCGTTGTGTTCGAGTGGTGGGCGATACTGGATTCGAACCAGTGACCTCTTGCATGTCAAGCAAGCACTCTAACCAACTGAGCTAATCGCCCGTCCGCGACATACCCCGACGTTTGCGGGGCCGTCCCGCCTCGTCCCATGAAGATACGAGACGGCACCTCCCCTGTCAAGCCGAAAGACCGGGCGGAGGCGGCCAGGCGAAGCAGAGCGGTCGCGGCCGGGCGAAGCAGGGCGGGCGCGGCCGGGCGAAACAGAGCGGGGACGGTCAGGCGAAGCAGCGCGCCGGTCCGCTCAGGCCGGCCCCCGGAACGCCACTGTTCGAAGTTCGGTCATCTCCCGGACGGCGTAGCGCGGCCCCTCACGCCCCAGACCGCTGTCCTTCTCCCCGCCGTACGGCATGAGGTCGACCCGGAAGGTCGGCACGTCGTTGATCATGACACCACCGGACCGGAGCCTCCTGACCACCTCGAAGGCCTCGTCCCATCTCTCGGTGTAGATGCCCGTCTGAAG
>CAZQSB010000029.1:0-31293 GCA_964596015.1 uncultured bacterium
AGCTCGGTCGCGTCCCCCTCCTCAATGACCTCGAACGACGGGTTCGTGAACTCGATGCGGCGCGCGTACTTGTCGAAGCGCACCTCGCCCGAGACAACCACGCGCGTTCCCTTCGTCAGGACGTTCTCCAGATAAGACTGGTTGTACCACCGGGCGAAGATCGCGCCGGTTTCGTCCTCGAAGAGAGCGACGAACACGGCCATCTTGCCTCGGCGGGACACGCTCGAGGAGACGACCCGGGCCACCACGGTCACGCGGTCGCCGAGCTTGAGCTCGCCGATCTTCACGATCCTGGACCAGTCGGTGTACCCGCGGGGCACGTAGTAGAGGAGGTCCTCGATGGTCTCCACGCCGGCGCGCGCGAAGAGCGAGGCGAACTTGGGCCCCACGCCCTTCAGGTAGCGCACTTCCGACTGGAGTGTGGTCCGCTCTGCGATGACGCCCTCCCCAGGGATCCGGGTCCGAGCCGGTGGATGGCGGGCCGGCGGGCGGCCCTCCGGGCCCTCCGGCGCGGCCGGAGCGCGTTCACCGGGCCCGTCAGCGGATTCTAGATGAGGGCCACCGGCCCGTCAACGGGGCCCCGAGAGCGCGTACCGGGCCCCGAAAGCGCCTCCCGGGCCCCGAAAGCGCCTCCCCGACCCCGGAAGCACCCAAAGCACGTGCTGGGCTCCCGAAAGCACTTGCGGGGCCCGCGGCTCTGTGGTAGATTTCAGATTCGTGCTCGAATCACGGAGGATACCATGTCGAAGCGCTGCGAGATCTGCGGCAAGAGGCCCCAGGTCGGACACAACATCAGCCACGCCCACAACGTCACGAAGCGCCGGTGGCTTCCGAACCTGCAGCGGGTCAAGGTCGTGATCGAAGGCACCCCGAAGAAGATCTACGTCTGCACGAACTGCATTCGCTCGGGTGCCATCGACCGCTACAAGCGCGTCACGGGCTAGCGCCCGGACGACAGGCCGCACACAGAAAGAGGGGCTCTCCCACAGGGAGGGCCCCTCTCTTCGTTCACCCATCGCACGCGTCGCTCGAGCTCCGGTCCGAGTTCCCGGTCGACCTCGGGGGATCGCTGCTCATGCGCCTCGGTCCGGCGTCACAGCGACCGCTTCATCGTCACGGTCGTCCCCTCCTCAGGGGACATCTCGAACTCGACCGTGTCCATCACCTCGCGCATGATGAAGATGCCGCGGCCGGAGGTCTCCATGCAGTGCTCGGGGTCGGTCGGATCGATGACGCAGGAGAGGTCGAAACCCTCCCCTTCGTCGTGGACGACGATCTCGATCGAACCGGGTTCCCACGAGTATTCGACCGTGAACGGCGTCTCCTCGCGCCTCCTGTTGCCGTGGACGATCGCGTTGGTCGCGGCCTCGATGGCGGCGATGGCGATCTCCATCGCGGACTTCTGGTCGAAGCCCGCCTGGGAGGCGTGCCTGAGGGTCAGCTCGTCGACCCGCTCCAGCACGTTGCAGTTGCTCGGCAGCTCCAGCCGCTCGGTCCCGCTCGAAGGACCCGGCATGTGTTCGGCACCTCTCCTACTCGAACGCCGCGACGGCTTCGTCCTGAGAGTGATGCGTGTCGAAGATGGTCAGAAGCTTCGTGATCATGAACAGGCTCTGGATCCGGTCAGACACGTGACAGAGCTTCAACGCCCCGTCCTCGCGCTGGATGCTCGTGTAGACTGACATGAGAGCGCCCAGACCGGTCGAGTTGATCCACGGCACACCCTTCAGATTGATCACGAACTTCCGCACGCCGTCCTCGAGCAGCCGCTTGACCTCATCCCTGAGAGCGTCGCTCTCGGGACCGCCCATCAGCTTCCCGCTCGCATGGACGACGGCGATATCGCCCTTCATCTCGGTCTTGACCCGCACAATCGCACCTCCGCGCCAGGTACATCGTCCGTCTCGCGGCGCATCGGCGCCCGCGAGGATGTCACACAAACGGGCCGGCCACTCCGACCCGGCGGCCACTTTACCACAATTCGGTCTTCCGGCAAAGCGCCAAGACGGCGCTCTCGAAGCCATAGTTCGCCGCCGACCGGCTCGCCCGGAAGCTGAGTTTCGCTCAGTTGGCAGAAGAGCCCGGAACATGACTCCAGCCGCACATTTCCGGCACGGACCATGCATATCGAACGATCGTACTCGTCCGACGGGCGCCACCGGACGCATCGGACCGGCGCGCCCTGAGGGTGTTCGAGGCGCTCGCGCCGTGAGCGACGGGCGGCTCGGCCAGCGACCGGGAGGTATGCGTGAGCGATCGTGAACGCGGAGTCGAGCCCGAGCTGCCGCTCGGCCTCGAAGGGCTCTCCAAGGACCTCGATGCCGCCCGGCGACGCGATTCGCGGCTCCCGGCGGAGGAGCGGCTTGCTCGCCAGCAGCGCCTGAACCGGGCTCTCGTTCAGGACTCGCCGGCGTTCTTCGTGGCCCTCGACGAGGAGGGGCACATCCTCCTCATGAACGACTCCATGCTCGAGGCGCTCGGCTACGAGCGCGACGAGCTCGTCGGCGCCGACTATCTGTCCTCGCTGGTCCCTCCCGATGAGCACGAGACGGTCAGGCAGACCTTCCTGAGGTCCTTCGAAACCCGCGACGCGGTCCCCAGCATGAGCACCGTCGTCGCGAAGGACGGTCGTCGTCTCAGCGTCGAGTGGCGCGGCCGCCCCATCCACTCACCCGACGGCTCGGTGGAGTTCTTCTTCGAGATCGGGATCGACGCAACAGACAGAAGACTCACAGAGGAAGCTCTCCAGCGCGAGCGGGACGAGGCGCAGCGCTATCTCGACCTGGCCGGCGTCATGTTCCTCGCCCTCGACCGCGAGGGCAGGGTCTCGATGATCAACAGCAAGGGCTGCGAGATCCTCGGATACCGCGAAGAGGAGATCCTCGGCAGGGACTGGACCGAGAGCTTCGTGCCCCCCCGCGTGGCGGAGCATGTACGGCACAGGTTTGCCGGTCTTCTGGCCGGACAGACGGAGGGTCTCGAGTACGGCCAGAGCACCGTGGTGACCGCCTCGGGTGATGAACGGCTCATCGAGTGGCACAACACCATCATCCGCGACACCTCAGGCGACATAACAGGGACCCTGAGCTCCGGGATCGACATCACCGCCCGCGCGCGCGACGAGGCGATCAGGCGGCTGGTCTACCGGATCGGCAGCGCCATCCACGAGTCGGAGTCGACACGCGAGCTCTTCGCCCGCATTCAGGAGGAGCTCGGGTCGGTCATCAAGACAGAGAACTTCTTCATCGCGCTGTACGACAGCGAGAACGACACCATCTCTCTCCCCTACTTCGTCGATGAGAAGGACCAGGACGACTTCGATTCGTTCCCCGCCGGGAAGACCCTGACGGGGTACGTCCTCAGGAACGACAGGTCGCTCCTCATGAAGCGACACGAGCTCGACGAGTGGGTGGAGCGGGGCATCGTCGACATCGTCGGAACGCCCTCTCTGGTCTGGCTGGGCGTCCCGCTCCGCGTGCACGGCGAGGTCATCGGCGCGCTCGTGGTCCAGGACTACGAGGACGCCGAGGCGCTCGACGCGAGCGACCGCGACATGCTGGAGTTCATCTCAGGCCAGATCGGCTTCGCCATCGAGCGCAAGCGCGCCGAGGAGGAACTCCGGGGAAGCGAAGCGAGGAACCGGGCCATCCTGAGGGCGGTCCCGGACATCATGTTCCAGCTCGACAGCGACGGTCTCTTCCTGAGCTGCGAGTCGCCCCGCGACTCCGCGCTGGCTCTGCCGCCTGAGGCCTTCCTCGGGAAGAGGATCACCGACGTCTTCCCGCCCGACTTCAGCAGCACGGTCCTGAGGGCCGTCAGGAGCGCGCTCGAGCGCCAGAGAATGGAACTCCTTGAGTACGAACTGGCCATCCCCTATCCGGACGGCGAGGTCCACGCCTTCGAGTGCCGACTCGTACCGAGCGGCGAGAACGCGGCCCTCTCGGTCGTCCGAGACATCACCGACCGCCGACGCGCGGAGAAGCTGCTCGCGACGCTCAACCGGGCGGCGCTCGACATGGAGCGGACCCTGACCCCGGACAGCATCTTTGCGGCGGTGTCGTCCGAGCTCAGAAGCGTCGGCATCGAGAGCGCTCTCTTCATGGTCGACAGCGAGAACCGGAGCGTCGTGGCCCGATACGTGAGCCGGCCGGACGCGGCGTCCGAGGCCGGTGGAACCGAGGTCGGAACCGACGACGCGGAAGCCTCCTCGTCGGTCACGCCGAGGCCGCGCGCCCGCATCGACCTCGGGGGTTCGCCCGCCCTGAGGCGGGCCATCCTCGAGCGCGAAGCCGTGTTCGTGGACGACATGAGAGCGGCCACGGGCAGCGTCTCCGATGAGGTCGTCACTTCGACCGGGCGCTGCATCTTCGCGCCGCTTCTCTCGGACGAGCAGGTCTTCGCCATCCTCGCGGTCCAGTCCGAGGAGTTGAGCGAGAGGGACATCCCCGCCGTGACGGCGTTCGCCAATCAGCTGGCCGCCGCCTGGCGAAAGGGCACGCTCATGCAGGAGCTCGCCGAGAGCCTCGACGAGCTCAGGGAGACCCAGGACCAGCTGCTCCAGGCCCAGAAGATCGAGGCCGTCGGACGACTGGCGGGCGGCGTCGCTCACGACTTCAACAACCTGCTGACGGCCATCACCGGATACACCGACCTGCTCCTCAGCAGGACGGACCTCGCCGAGGGCGTCTCGGCCGACCTGTCGAACATCAGGAAGGCCGCCGATCAGGCCGCGGCGCTCACTCGTCAGCTGCTGGCGTTCAGCCGTCGTCAGCCGCTCGAGAAGAAGACGCACGACATCAACCGCGTGATGGCGGACATGGAGGCCATGGTCCGTCGCCTGATCGGCGAGGACATCGAGCTCGAGACCGAACTGGCCGAGGGGCCCGTCTGCGCGAGCGCGGACGCGGGGCAGATCGAGCAGGTGATCCTCAACCTCGCCGTCAACGCCCGCGACGCCATGCCGGACGGCGGACGTCTCCGTATCGCGACCGACGTCGTCACTCTCGACGAGGAATCGACACGGGCCGTGCACGACGCCCGTCCCGGCCGCTTCGTCCGCGTCTCCGTCGAGGACAACGGCTTCGGCATCCCCGCGAACGTGATCGACCAGATCTTCGAGCCGTTCTTCAGCACGAAGGGCCCGGGCAAGGGAACCGGGCTCGGGCTCTCGGTCGTCTACGGCATCGTCCGTCAGCACGAGGGCTGGATCAACGTCTACAGCGAACAGGACCAGGGCACGGTCTTCCGCATCTACATCCCGGCCGACGGCGACGTGGCCGTCGAGGAGAAGTGCCAGAAGGTGCACTACGACGAGCTCAAGGGAGGCGGGCAGAGGATCCTGCTCGTCGAGGACGAGGCTGTCGTGCGGGAGTTCGCGTCGCGAGCGCTGCGTCAGAGCGGCTACACGGTCTTCGAGGCGAAGGCGGCCGACGAGGCCCTCGAGCTCTTCGAAAAGGAGCGCGGCCGTTTCGAGCTCATATTCAGCGACGTCGTTCTCCCGGACAAGAGCGGCCTCAGGCTCGTCGACGACCTGCTCGAGCGGGCGCCCGACCTCAGGATCCTCCTGTCGAGCGGCTACACCGACCAGAAGTCGCAGTGGCCCGCCATCCAGGAGAAGGGATTCCGATTCCTGCAGAAGCCCTACACGCTCCCTGACCTTCTCTCGACCATCAGGGAGATGATCCGCGACGAGGACCAGCCGGGCGCCGCCGAAGGCGACGCGTTCACACAGTAGGGTACGCGGCACGGCCGGGCGACCCGGCAGCAGCAACACGGCCGGGCGACCCGGACGTGTCCGGCGCGAGACGAGATGGACTTTCCGGAAACTCAGTCAGACGACGGGCGCGCGTCCATGAGGACGCGCGCTTTTCGGTAGGATGCGAGAAGAGCGCTCTTCGGGGTTCCCGCCTCGACGAGCTCCCACGGGAAGACCTCGTCCTCGGACCGTTCCCGGTGGAGTTCGCGCCTGAGGTCGACACCGGAGCGCTTGAGAGCCGCCCGAATCGGCACGCGGTCGACGCCGGCCGCGCGGATGGCGATCGCGAGCTCGCGACCGCCGCGGGCGAGCACGGCCTCCCGCTCGGCCTCCCTCGGCCCGGCGCTGGTGAACGGGATGCGCCGCATGCGGGCGAGCTTCCGCCGCAGCCTGGAGATGCGATCGCGGACTAGCTTCCGTTCAGGCGCGGGCATCCACTGGAAGGGCGTCCTGGGCTTGGGCACGAACGGCGAGGCGCCCACGGAGACACGCGCTCCGCTCCTGCCCGACGCGAACACGTCCAGAAGCTCTCCCGTGAGGTCCGCGATGGCCGCGACGTCCCGTTCCTGCTCCCCCGGGAGTCCGACCATGAAGTAGAGCTTGAGTCTCGGGATGCCCGCGTCCGCGAGGACCGAGGCCGCCCTCCGGAGCGCTTCCACCGACGTGGGTTTCCCGATGATGCGCCGCAGCTCGTCAGAGCCCGCCTCCGGAGCGATGGTCACTGTGCGCGTGCCGGCTGAGGCGAGTACCTCGGCGATGGCCGGCGTCACACTCTCGGCACGGAGGGACGCGATGTTGAGCTCCGCCCCCGCGTCGACGAGCGCCGTCGCGATGGCCACTATCTCCGGGTGGTCGGCGAGCGACGCTGAGACCAGCCCGATGCGCTTCGTGTGCTTCAGGGCGTCGAGAGCCGCGGCGATAACGCGGTCCGCGTCGTGCACGCGAACCGAGTGTCCCAGCGAGCCCGCGGCGCAGAATCTGCAACCCCGGGCGCACCCGCGCGCCGTCTCGATGAGGAACATGTCCTCGAAATGGGCCGCGTCCGAGAGGATGACGCTGGTCGCGAGTTCGTTCGACGGGGTCGCCGGCCGCACCGGAAGAGGCGCGTCGGCCTCGGCGCGGAACCCGGTGATCCCGCCGTCGTCGGTCAGCACCTCGTACAGCGACGGAACGTACGAACCGGCGAGAGTCGCAAGGTCCTCGAGGCGCTCCCGTCTGGGCCTTCCCCTGGTGGCCTCCAGGCGTTCGACGAGACCCGGCATGAGCGCGGGCGCGTCGCCGATGAGGACGGCGTCGAGGAAGGGCGCGACCGGCTCTGGATTGAGGGCGGCGCAGAATCCGCCCATGACGACGAAGGGGTGGTCGTCGCGCTCGGACGAAGCGACCGGCACGCCTCCCGAGTCGAGCATGGCCGGGATGCGCAGGAAATCGTCCTCGAACGATGTCGAGAAGGCGACGACGTCGAACGACGAGAGAGGCAGTCCCGACTCGAACGACGTTCCGCTCCCCCGTCTGTCCCAGAACGCGCGCTCGACACGGACGCCCGGCAGGGCCCGCGCCGCGCGGAACGCAGCGTGAAAACCGAGATTGCTCATGGCGAGGGGGTAGGTAGCCGGATAGACCAGGACGACCGAGAACCTCTCCTGGCCGGGCGAAGGCCGCCCGTCCAGCGAGAGCTCCCGCGGACTCTCTCGCGCGGTCCGGCCGCGCGCGGAGCGTCGCCCGGGGCGCCTCACACGTGGAGCTTCCTGAGCTCCCGGTGCGACGGCGTCCAGTCGGCGAGCTGAGCTCTGGCGATCGGGTTCCTCGGGTCGAGTTCGAGGACCTTCCTGAACTGCTCGTCCGCCTCGTCCTTGCGGTCCACGCGCCGATACGTAAGACCGAGCGTCAGTCTGGCCTCGACGTAGTTCGCGTTGATCTCGACGGCGCGCTCGAGCTCCCCGATGGCCTCGTTGTAGCGCTCTCCGGCGATGTAGCGGTCGGCGAGCTCCCTGTGGAGGTCGGCGTACCCGGGCCGGAGAGCCAGCGCGCGTTCCAGGTGACCGATGGCCTCCTCTTCGTTCCCGAGCATGGCCTTCGCCCTGCCCAGATGCGCGTGCGCCTCGGCGTAGTCGGGGTTGATCTCGACCGCCCGCTCGAGCTCGCGCCGCGCCTCATCGAACTCGGACCGCGCCATGTGCGCGACGCCCAAACCGCAGTGGAGGTCGGCGTAGTCCGGGTTGTGCGAGAGCGCCGCATGATAGCGCTCGATGGCCTCGTCGTACTGCCCGCTCTGGAGCATGACGTCGGCGGGCTCGCCCGGCAGGTCCTTCCAGAAGCGCGGGTCCTCGAACGCCACCTTGAAGGCGGCGATCGCGTCACCTGTGCGCCCGCTCGAGAGGTGCGCCATCCCCAGATAGTAGTGCGCGAGGCAGTACGTCGGGTTCGAGTCGACCACGTGCGTGAGCTCGTCACGACACTCGTCGAACATGCCGCGCTTGAAGTAGGCGATTCCGAGGTAGCACCTGACGTCCCAGTAGTCTTCCCGGAGTTCGGCCGCTCGTTTGAGCGTCTCGGTGGCGTCGCGGTACTTCCCGAGCTTCAGGCTGAACACGCCCTTGAAGAAGAGCGCGTCGACGTAGTTGGGGTTGATCTGGAGCGCCTCGTTGAGCTCGGAGACCGCCTCCTCGTACCGCTCCAGCTCGCCGAGGGCGATGGCCAGACGGCAGCGGATGTCGGGGTACTGAGGCTTCCTGTTCACCGCTTCGCGGAACCCCTCGATGGCCTCGTCGATGCGGCCCGCGTTGTACGACGTCACCGCCTCGTTGACGACCTTTCTGAACTCCTCCTTGGCCAGGGTCGCCTGGCGGAGTTCGTCGAACGGCGGAGTCAGGTACCGGTCGGCCACCTCGTCCAGCCGCGGCGTGTCCGGCACCGGCACCGAGAGACCGTACTTGGCGGCCTTCTCGAAGGCCTCCCTCGCTTCCTGGTCCTTTCCCTGCTCAGAGAGGGCGATGGCCAGATAGGCGTGAGCCTCCATGTACTCGGGGTTGATCTCTACGGCGCGCCGGAAGGCCTCGACCGCCTCGTCGTACTCGCCGCGCTTCTCGTGGATGACGCCGAGGTGGTAGTGGAGGTCCGGATACCGGGTGTTCTCCTCCACCGCCTTCTTGAACTCCTCCTCCGCGCGCGCCAGCTCGCCCTTCTTGTACCAGGCGAACCCGAGATGCGCGTGCGTCTCGGCCGCGTAGAACATGCCGAGCTGGTAATAGGGGTCGGACTTGTTCGTGATGGTCCTGATCACCTCTTCGAACTCGACGACGGCCTTGTCGTATTCGCCCCGGTTGTAGAACTCGATGCCCTTGTTGTAGTGGTCGCTCTCGCCGAGGCCGAAGAGTTTCGTGAAGAGAGACAAGGTGGCCTCCTTTCCGGTGCTCCGGGGCCGCTAGTCCATCTGCCTGCGAAGGAAGGTCGGGATCTCCATGTCCCTGCGGCCCGACTTGCGGGGCTTCGGAGCGCAGACGACGCGGCTGCCGGGCGCGGACGGCTTCTCGCAATCGGCCATGCCCTCGGAGGCGGCGGCGACGGGCCGCCGGCGCGGCTGAAGCGCGGGCTGTCCGGGCTGCGGCGCGCGGGGCCTCAGACGCGTGGACGCCTCATGCTTCCGCGAGGGCTTCTCCTCCGCCGCGGCCTTCTTCGGACCGTGGATGCCCGTCGCGATGACCGTGATCATGACCTGGTCCTTGAGGTCGTCGTCGATGACGGCTCCGAAGATCATGTTCGTCTCGGCCCCGATGGCCTCGTTGATGACGAGCGCGGCCTCGTTGATCTCGTGCAGCGTGAGGTCCGGGCCGCCGGTCACGTTGACCAGCACGCCCTGGGCCCCGGCGATGCTCGCGTCCTCAAGGAGGGGGCTCGAGATGGCCTGCTGCGCCGCCTCGACGGAGCGGTTCTTGCCGTTCGAGAGTCCCGTTCCCATGACGGCGTCGCCCATGCCGGTCATGACGGAGCGGACGTCCGCGAAGTCGAGGTTGACAAGCCCGGGGACGGTGATGAGGTCGGAGACCCCCTTGGTCGCCCGGAGCAGGACGTCGTCGGCGATGCGGAACGCCTCGCGGATGGGGGTGTTCTTGCTCGCGACCGCCAGGAGCCGCTGATTCGGGATGACGATGGCCGTGTCGACCTCCGCCTTCAGGGCTTCAAGGCCCTCGACGGCCTGCCGCATCCTGTACTGGCCCTCGAACTGGAAGGGCTTCGTAGCGACCGCCACGACCAGGGCCCCGCTCTTTCGCGCCATCTTGGCGACCACGGGGCTCGCGCCCGTCCCGGTCCCTCCGCCCATCCCGGCCGCGACGAAGACCATGTCGGCGCCGGCTATCGCCTCCGCGACAGCGTCGGCGTTCTCCTCGACGGCCCTTCGGCCGATCTCGGGGTTCCCCCCCGAGCCCAGACCGTGCGTCAGCTCCGTGCCGATCTGCACCGTCCGATGCGCCAGAGAGCACTCGAGCGCCTGAGCGTCGGTGTTGACGGCGACGAAGTCGACGCCGGAGAACCCGGACTCGACCATCCTGTTGACGGCGTTGCCGCCCGCGCCCCCCACGCCCACGACCTTGATCTTCGCGCTCATCTCCGAATCGAAGTCGAAGCTCAGCATCATGTCTTTCCCCTTCCGGGACCGGCCTCTCCCGTCGGCGGTCCCCACGTGAGTCTGTGCGTGTCTCTTCTTCTCTTTCATCGTGTGTTCCTCGCCGGCCATGGCGCGTCCGGCCGGCCTCACTCTCACAGAAGACTGTCCACCCATTCCCGCACTCTCTGCACCGTGCCCGCGAGAGGCAGTTCCCGACGGAGCGCGGGGCCGCCCGGCTCGAGGGCCTGCGCCACGATGACGCCGACCGCCGCCGCGTACGACGGATCGACCGCCGCGTCGAACCGGCCCGAGACCCTGTCGGGGATGCCCACCCGCGCCGGCGTCCCGAAGACCTCCTCCGCGAGCTCGGTGATGCCGTCGAGCCTCGCGCCTCCGCCGGTCAGAACGACACCCGCGGGGGTCCTTCCGAAGTAGTCGGTGTTCCTCACCTCGCCCACGACGAGCTCGAGGATCTCACGCGCCCTCGGCTCGATGATGGCCGAGAGAAGGCTCATCGAGCTCGTGCGCGGAGGATGGCCGCCGACGCTCGGGATCGGTATCTCCTCGTCGTCGACCAGCGACGAGAGCGCGCAGCCCGCCTCGCGCTTGAGCTGCTCGGCCTTCGTGAGCGGCACCCTGAGACCGACCGCGATGTCGTTCGTGATGCTCGACGAACCCCACCCGACGGTCGCCGTGTGTCTGACGGCCCCGTCGTGGTAGAGCGCAAGCCCGCTGGTGTCGCTTCCCAGGTTGACCAGAAGCACGCCCAGCTCCTTCTCGTCCTCGGAGAGACACGACGCGGACGCGGCCACGGCCCTGAGCGACACCGCGCTCGCCCGGATGTTGAGCTTCCTGACGGCCCTGGTCACGGTCTCGACCGCCTGCTGCGACGCCGTGACGATGTGCACCTTCGAACCGAGCCGCACGCCGGACATGCCGATGGGGTCGCGGATGCCGCGCTGCCCGTCGACGAAGAACTCCTGAGGAAGCACGTCGAGGATGGTCCTGCCGACCGGCAGGGCGAGCGTCCTGGCGGCATCGAGGACGGTCGAGACCTCGGACTCCGTGATCTCCCCGCCGTTCCGCGACACCGCGATGACGCCGCGGCTGTCGATGCCCTTGACGTGCTCGCCGTCGATGGTGACCGCGACGCGACCGATGTCGACCTCGGCGCTCTCCTCGGCGCGTTCGACGGCCGCCGATATGGCTGCCGAGGCGCGCTCCATGTTGACGATGACGCCGGCCTCCACACCCGACGACTCGGCGGAACCGACGCCGAGGATCTCGGGAAGCCCGCGTTCGCGAACATCGGCCACGACGACCTTGATGCGGGAAGACCCGACGTCGAGACCAACCAGGATCTCGCTCTTCCTCAAAGGGGCCTCCTCCCTCCTAGACGCCCCGCCTGCCGCCGCCGTCCGCGAACCGGACGACGACCTGGCGGTCGTATCTGAGATCGACCTCGCTGACGCTCCGGCCCTTCGCCGCAGCGTCGGCGAGCACGAGCCAGAGACGTCTCAGGTCCAGACGTGTTAGTGCGCCGAGGCCAACCCTGACCTCTGCCCCGTCGGCTACCGTATAGATGATCAAGCCCGACCCCGGCGCGATTCCGATTTCCGAAATGTCCATCCAGAGCTCCGGCGACACGTCCCACGCGGTCTCGAGCGCGCGGAGCGCCGTCATCAGTTCCTCACTCGCGTCGTCCCCGGCCTCCGGAGCGTTCACTCCGGTGACGACCGGAAGGTCGACGAAGTCCGTCCGCTCGACCTTGGGAAGTGCGCTCCCGTCGGACGCCACCTCCACCCAGTCCCCTTTCCCGTCCGGGACCAGGGCCGCGGGTCGCCTCTCCGTCAGGCGGATGGTCAGCCTGTCGGGAAGGCGGCGGCTCGCCCTCGCGCGCGTCACGCGGGAGTGGGCCGCGACCGCGTTCTCAACCTTCGTGATGTCGATCTCGAGAAGGCTCGCTCCCGGCTCGACGCCGGAGAGACGCACGACCTCCTCGGCCGTCAGCACGGTGTTGCCCTCGACGTCGACGCCCTCGAGAGCGAACCGGCCGCTCTCCTCGCCCCACGAACGCGCCGCGTAGACCGCGTAGCCGATCCCGGCGGCGAGGAGCCCCGCCGACGCGAGAAGGAGAATCCGGCCCAGCCTGGCACGCCCGCTCACGACGTCCTCCCCTCGTCCCCGGCCGGCCGCCCGATGACCCTGACCTCGAGTTCGAGCGACACGCCCGCCCGCTCCTCCACCAGTCGCCGCACGGTCTCGATGAGGTCCTCGACGTCGGCCGCCGAGGCCCCCCTGTCGTTCAGGATGTAGTTCGCGTGAACGTCCGACACCACGGCTCCGCCGATCCTCAGACCCCGGAGCCCCGCGCGGTCGATGAGGCGTCCCGCGGCGGCGTCCGGCGGGTTCCTGAAGACGCAGCCCGCGCTCCTCATGCCCGAGGGCTGGCTCCGCCATTTCCTCTCCACGAACTCGCGGCCCCGGGCCTCGATGGCGTCGGGGTCGTCGGAAGCGAGCCGGAGCCTGACCCGCTCCACGACGGCGCCTTCGGGAATGGCCGACCCCCGGTAGGTGAACCCGACGGCTCCGGCCTCGAGGATCGCCGGCGCGCCCTCTGAGAAGACCTCGACTCGCTCGACGAGGTCTCCGATTGCCGCGCCGAAGCTCCCGGCGTTCATGACGACCGCCCCGCCGACGCTTCCGGGGATCCCGGAGAGAGGCTCGAGCCCGGAGAGTCCCGCCTCGGCGGCCCGCCGGATGACGCGCTGAAGCGGCGCGCCGCCGCCGGCCACGATCGCCCGGTCCGCGACGTCCACGTCCGCGAGGGCCTTTGCGGTGGCCACGACGACACCGTCGAGGCCGCCGTCGCGGACCAGCAGGTTCGTGCCGCGGCCCAGCACGAGCGTCGGCACTCCCTCCGCCTCGAGAAGACACAGCGCATCGCGGAGCGACTCGCGGTGCGGAGGCTCGACGTAGAGATCGGCCGGACCGCCGAGCCCGAACGAGGTGTGCCGGGCCATCGGCTCGCGCTCGAGCACCGCCCCTGGGGCGATCCGTTCAAGCTCGCGCCGTATGCGGTCCTCGATCCTCAAGTGGACTTCTCCGTCCGAGAGCGGCCGGGGACGAAGCGCCCCGGCGTCCTTCGTCATCACGCTCGTCCCCCGAGCTCCTCCAGGATCTCCTCGCCGACGCGGTAGATGTCGCCGGCGCCCAGTGTGATCACCACGTCGCCGGGCTCGATGATCTCGAGAGCCCGCCGCCTCAGTTCGCCCCGGTCCTCCACGTACTCCGCCGCGTGGTGCCCGTAACGCCTCGCGGCGTCGACGACGTTCATCCCGGACACGCCCTCGATCGGCTCCTCGCTCGCGGCGTAGACGCCGGTCACGAGGAGGATCGACGCGTCGTGGAAGCT
Source organism: uncultured bacterium (assembly GCA_964596015.1). Taxonomy (GTDB): domain Bacteria; phylum Joyebacterota; class Joyebacteria; order Joyebacterales; family Joyebacteraceae; genus WJMD01. The sequence goes on from CAZQSB010000029.1 coordinate 13,777, forward strand.
TCTGCCGAACTCATCAGCCAGCTTGGCCGTTCGCGAGTAGCGGTGGGGCTGGAAGAGGACGACGAGTCTGCGGTCCCATCGGCGCGCCGCCGCGCGGAGCGTCGCCCTGACTTCCGCCGGATGATGTCCGTAGTCATCCAGAACAAGCACATCGTGAACCTCCCCCTTGGTTTCGAAACGCCTCGAGATCCCCTCGAAACTGCCGAGCGCATCGCGGATGTGTTCGAACGGAACGCCCAGCTCCAGACCGACCGCGACCGACGCGAGCGAGTTGTAGACGTTGTGAAGACCCGGCATCGTCGTCTCGATCCTGCCGAGCTCCGTATCGCCCGCGACGACGTCGAACGACGGATTTGCGCGTTCGAGGTCCGGGTCGACCGCCCGGACGTCGGCCTGTGTCGCGAGGCCGTAGGTGATGACACGCCGCTCGATGTCGGCGACGATCGACTGGATGTTCCGCTCGTCGATGCACACTATGGAACAGCCGTAGAACGGCACCGAGTTGCCGAACGTCACGAACGCTTCCTTGATCTCCTCGATCCCCGCGTAATGGTCCAGATGCTCCTCGTCGACCGTCGTGATGACCGCGACGGTCGGTGACAGCTTGAGAAACGACCCGTCGCTCTCGTCGGCCTCCGCGACCATGTACTCGCTCGTCCCGAGATGGGCGCCGGTCTCGAGGGTCTTGAGCTTCCCGCCGACGACGACCGTCGGGTCGAGTCCGCCCCTCGAGAGCACCTCCGAGATGAGCGATGTCGTCGTGGTCTTCCCGTGCGTGCCTCCCACGGCGACCGAGTACTTCATGCGCATCAGCTCGGCCAGCATCTCGACGCGGGGGATGACCGGGATGTGCGCTCTCCTGGCGGCCGTGACCTCGACGTTGGTCTGCGGAACGGCGGTGGAGGTGACCACCACGTCCGCGCCCTCGATGTTGCCGGCGTCGTGGCCCTGCCGGATGCGTCCGCCGAGTCTCGCGAGCCGCGCGGTCGTCTCCGTGCTCGCGAGGTCCGAGCCCGAGACGACATAGCCCAGGTTCAGGAGCACCTCCGCGATGCCGCTCATGCCGGCGCCGCCGACCCCCACGAAGTGCACGTGCTTCACGCGTCCGAACATGGTCATGCCGGCCGCACCTCCCCCGCGTCCGCGTCCCCGGCCGCGACCAGGACGGCTCGCGCGACCCTGTCAGCCGCGTCGGGCCGCGCGAGCGACCTGGCCCTGTCGGACATCCGCGTCAGCCGTGCCCGATCACTCTTGAGCTCCCCGACGAGAGCGATGAGTCTCTCGCCCGTCATCTCGCCGTCCGGCACAAGCACCGCCGCGCCGGCCTCCTCCATGGCGAGAGCGTTCTTCGTCTGGTGGTCCTCCGTGGCGTAGGGATAAGGAACCAGCACCGAGGGCCGTCCCACGGCCTCGATCTCGGCGATGGTCGTCGCCCCCGCCCGCGCGACGACGAGATCGGCTGCCGCGTAGCAGTCGGCCACGTCGTCGAAGAAGGCGCGGACCAGTGCCCGGGAGCCGCTCAGGGCCTCTCGGACATCTCCCTCGTCGTCCGCGCCGGTCTGCGCGATGACCGCGACGTCGAGGGCCGCGAGTCTCCCCGCCGAGTCCATGACAGCGCGGTTGAGCGTGCGCGCCCCCCGGCTTCCGCCGACGACGAAGAGGACGAACGCGTCGGCCGGTACACCGAGCCGCTCCCGCGACGCCTTCCGATCGGTCCGCAGGAACTCCTCGCGGACCGGGTTCCCCGAGACGATCGTCCGTCGCGCGTGGGGCAGATACGACGCTGTCACCTCGAAGCTCGTGTGCACCTCCCGGGCGAGACGCGAGAGGAGACGCGTCGCAAGCCCCGGGTACGAGTTCTGCTCCTGAAGGACAACGGGCGTTCCCAGCGACCACGCGGCCGCCACGGCCGGCAGCGAGACGAAGCCGCCGGTCCCGACGGCGCAGTCGGGGCGCCGCCCGACCATCGCGCCCAGCGCTTTCGCGTATCCGGCCGCCACGACGAACGGAACGAGGGCGTTCCGCGCGTCGGCCGAGCGCCTGAGACCCATCGACGGGACGGCGAGGAACGGACGGCCGGCAGCGCGCATCACGCGCTCCTCGAGCGATCCCGCGCGCCCGGCGAAGAAGACCTTCGCCGAGGGCTCGAGCCGCTCGACCGCGTCGGCGATCGCGATGGCCGGGAAGATGTGCCCTCCCGTTCCTCCTCCTGCGATCATGACCCTCACGTCCCTTTCCTCTTGCATGCGAGCGCGATGCGCCGCTTCACACCGTCCTTCACGCCCCGTTTCGCTCCGCCGCCGGAACGCCGCTTCGCGTCCTGTCCCACGCGCCTCGCGGTGTCGCTTCCCCCGCGCTTCCGGCCGCCGCGGCGGCTCTCGACGTCGCCCGCGTCGCTCCATCTCCGCGCCATCGCCGCGGGGGCGCCGGCGCGCATGTCCCTGCGTTTCGTCATGTTGATGAGAATGCCGATGGCGGCCATGTTGACCACGAGCGACGAGCCTCCGTAGCTCACGAACGGCAGCGGCAGTCCGGTCGTCGGAATGAGCGCCGTCGCCACGCCGATGTTGATGGCCGCGTAGACCGTGATCATCGCCGTGAGACCGGACGCGAGCAGGCTCGAGTAGAGGTCGGGCGCGCGCCGCGCGATGCGAAGCCCCCGGAGCATCAGGAAGACGAACACGCCGACCAGCGCGACCGCCCCGACGAACCCCAGCTCTTCCGACCAGATCGAGAAGGCGAAGTCGGTGTACGAGTCGGGGATGAACGCGCGCTGCAGGCTCCCGCCGATTCCGCGGCCGGTGATGCCGCCCGAACCGAGCGCGATGAGCGACTGGTGGATCTGGTACGCGGCGCCCTGCGTGTCGACCCCGTCGAGAGAGAGGTCCCGCACCGACTGCCACACCTCGATACGCTCCGCGATGCGGCCGACCTCGCGAACGGCCAGCGCCGCGACCGCCGCGGCCGCCGCTCCGAGCCCCGTCAGATGCAGCACCCTCGCCCCGGCGAGGAACAGCATCACGAACGAGAGGACGACGACCGCGAGCGCGCTACCGAAGTCGGGCTGAAGCAGAACGAGCCCGACCACCATCCCGACGAGGATGAGCCTCGGAAGAAGCCCGTGGACGAAGCTCCGAAGCTCCTCGCGCCGCCTCGAAAGGACGTCGGCGAGGTAGACGACCAGGGCGAGTTTCGCGATCTCGCCCGGCTGGATGCCCATGAGCGCGCCGCGCGTGCCGCGGTAGACCTGACCGAACAGGAGCGTGGCCAGCAGGAGCCCGATGGCCAGGAGGATCGCCTTCCGAGCGTGACGCTGGTAGACCCGGTAGTCGATGGAGTACGCGGCGAACAGGGCGACCAGACCGAGCACGACGCGGAACGCGTTCCGCTTGAGAAGCTCGTGGCTTCCACCGAGGTTCATCTGGGCGAACCAGGCGCTCGCCGTGTAGACCGTCAGCATCCCGATGAGGACCAGGATGAGAGCGGTCCACATGAGCGCCCTGTCTGACCGCACCTCAAGCTTCACTGCGTCTTCCTCTCTCCCACCGCCCGGTCCGCGCCGAGCGAACGCACGGCGTCCTTGAACACGCGTCCCCGATGCTCGAAGTCGTCGAACATGTCGAAGCTCGCGCACGCGGGCGACAGGAGGACGACGTCGCCCGCCTCGGAGCGCCTCGCCGCCTCGCGTACCGCGTCCTCCATCGTCGCCGCCCGGGAGACCGGAGCCGCTCCCCCGAGCGCGCGTTCCATCGCGTCGGCCGCCTCGCCGACGAGGACGAGCCGCTTCACGCGTTCGCTCACAAGCTCACGGAGCGCCGTGAAGTCGGAGCCCTTGTCCCGTCCTCCCGCGATGAGGACGATCGGCCGCTCGTAGCTCTGGAGCGCGCAGCGCGCCGACTCGATGTTGGTGGCCTTCGAGTCGTTGACGTAGAGCACGCCCCCAGGCTCGGCGACCTGTTCCATCCTGTGCTCCAGCGGCCTGAAGCTCTCTAGAACCTCGGCCGCTGACCTGGTCTCAACCCCGACCGCGGCCGCGGACACGAGCGCCGCGAGCGCGTTCGCCAGGTTGTGAGGACCCTCGATGCCGATCCGTGCCGTCTCGATGACTTCCTGCTCCCGTCCGTCCATCCGAAGAACAACCGTGCCGCCTCGCACGAAGGCGCCATGCTCCACCTCCCGCGCGCTGCTCACCGACAGCACCCTCGCGCGGATGCCGTCCGCAAGAGCCGCTGTTCGAGGATCGTCGACGTTCAGGACCGCCACATCGTCCGCCTGCTGGTTCTCGAAGACGCGCGCCTTCGACCGCGCGTAGTCCTCGATGCCGTCGTATCGGTCCAGGTGGTCGGGCGTGATGTTGAGGCACGCCGCCACCCGGGGTCTGAACTCGCGGATGGTGTCGAGCTGGAAGCTCGATACCTCGGCCACGATGAAACCGTCGGCGGGGACGTCCCGGACCTCGCCCGAGACGGCGACGCCGATGTTGCCCGCCACGACCGTCGGGCGCCCGAGCGTCCTGACGAGCTCTCCCGCCAGCGCCGTGGTCGTCGTCTTTCCGTTGGTCCCCGTGACAGCGATCCACGAGGCCTCGCTCATCCGGTAGGCGAGCTCCAGCTCGCCGATGACCTCGACGCCGCGCTTCCGGGCCTCGAGGACGAACGGCGCGTCGCTTCTGACGCCGGGGCTGACCACGAGGAGGTCGGCGCCGTCGAGAAGCGCGGGCGGGTGCGAGCCCAGAACAAGGTCGACCCCGCGTCCGGACCAGGCCGCCGCGTCGACGCCGAGCGTGGCGTCGTCCCGGAGGTCGGTCGCCGCGACCGACGCGCCCGCGTCGGTCAGGAGCGTGACCGCCGCGCGGCCGCTTCTGGCCAGCCCGAGGACCACGACCCGCTTCCCGCTGAGCTCGACCGGCATCGCCTTCAAGACTCTCCTTCGAACCAGGCCCGGCGTCCGCCCGGGCGCTACTGCAGTTTCAGCGTCGAGAGCGCCAGGAGCACGAAGAGCGCCCCGATGATCCAGAAGCGCGTGACGACCTTCGACTCGGCCCACCCCAGCTTCTGGAAGTGATGGTGAAGCGGCGCCATCAGGAAGACCCGCTTCCCCCGGAGCTTGAACGAAGCGACCTGGATGATGACCGAGGCCGCGATGACCACGAAGAGCCCGCCGACGATGACGAGCCACATCTCCTTCTTGATGAGAACGGCCAGCGTCCCGAGCGCCCCGCCGACGGCGAGCGACCCCGTGTCGCCCATGAAGACCTCGGCGGGATGGCAGTTGAACCAGAGGAACCCCAGCCCGGCGCCGATGAGCGCCGAGCAGTAGACAGCCAGCTCCCCCGTTCCGGCGATGTACGGGATGTCGAGATAGTCGCTGAACCGCACGTTGCCCGTCAGATAGCTCATGGCACCGAAGGCGACGGCGCAGAGGACGACGAGGCCGATGGCCAGACCGTCCAGGCCGTCGGTCAGGTTGACCGCGTTCGAGCTGGCCGTGATCACGATCATGACGAAGACCACGTAGGCCGGCCCCAGCGAGAGGACGACGTCCTTCAGGAACGGAACCTCGACGTCGGTCGGCTGCTGGATGAGCGACGTGTAGTAGAGGTAGAGACCGACCACGAGCCCGAGACCGAGCTGTCCGACGAGCTTGTAGCGGGCGACCAGCCCCTGCCTGCGCTTCTTCACGACCTTGAGGAAGTCGTCGGTGAACCCGACGAGCCCCAGCCAGACGGTCGCGATCACCATGAGCCAGATGAAGTCGTTGTCGAGCCGAGCCCACAGGAGCGTCGGCACGAGCGTCGCCACGAGGATCATGAGGCCGCCCATGGTGGGCGTCCCCGCCTTCGCGGCGTGAGATTCGGGAACATACTCCCGGACGCCTTCGAGGAGCTGACGCCGCCGGAGCAGACGCAGAAAGAGGGGGCCGAGGAGGAAGCTTATGAGCAGAGCCGTCACCGCCGCGTACGCCGATCGGAAGGTGATATAGCGGAAAACATTGAGGACAGAGAGATACTCTCTGAGGGGATAGAGCAGGTGGTACAACATGACGGCCCTCGTTGTCCCGGAAGGGTCAGCGTCCGGTCCCGGAGGCAGGCGCCTCCCGGACCAGCGACTCAACCACTTCCTCCATGCGCAATGCGCGCGACCCCTTCACCAGAATGACCGCGCTCCCGCTGAGCGCTTCCGCGACGCCCCCCGGAAGCGCGGTCCTGTCGTCCACGATCTCGATGCGGCCCGGGTCCATTCCGGCCTCGACCGCGCCGTCCCTCACGTGCCTCGCGTAGTCTCCTATCAGGAACAGCCGGTCGACCGCCGCGCGGGCCGCGAGCGCGCCCACATCGCGATGGGCTTCCCGCGCGGCGTCTCCCAGCTCCAGCATGTCGCCCAGCACCGCGACGACCGGCCGTCCCGCCGCCAGTCCGACGGCGGTCTCGACGGCGGCCGCGACGGACGCCGGGTTCGCGTTGTACGCGTCGTTCAGCAGTGTCCACTCGCCGACCCTGAGCAGCTGCATCCTGTTCGGGGTCGGCTCGAAGGAGGCCAGCGCCTCGGCGGCGTCCTCCCTCGACACGTCGAAGAGGTCGCCGACGGCGATCGCCGCGAGGGCGTTCATGGCGTTGTGGCGACCGGGGACCGGCAGCGTGAACTCGACGCCTCCGAGGGAGAAGCGGACCGCTCCTCCCTCGTCGCGAACGTCGGAGCCTCTCACGTCCGCGTCCGGGCCCATGCCGAACGTCCTCCGCTTCTCGGGTCCCCGACCCGCCTGTCCCATGACGCGCTCGTCGTCGGCGTTCAGCACGGCCGCACCGTCGGCCGGGAGCGCCTCCAGAAGCTCGCCCTTGGCGGCAGCGATGGTCCCGACGTCGAGCATCGACTCGAGATGCGCCGCCGAGACGTTGGTGATGACGCCGACCGACGGCCTCGCGGCCGCGGCCAGCCTCGTGATCTCGCCCGGATGGTTCATGCCGATCTCGACCACAGCGGCCTCGGTGTCTCCCGTCAGACGGAACAGCGTGTGCGGCACGCCGATGTGGTTATTGAAGTTGCCCTCCGTCTTCATGGTCCGGCGCGCGGTCGAAAGGACGGCCGCGATCATGTCCTTGGTCGTGGTCTTCCCATTCGAGCCGGTGACGCCGACGACGTCGGGGGTGAAATCGTCGCGGTACCACCCGGCGAGGTCGATGAGCGCCTCGACCGTGTCGTCGACCTCGAGGGTCCGCCGCCGGTCGATGCCCGTTCCGTTCGACGCCCCCTCGGCTCGCTGTTCCGCCGCCCGACCGCCGCGCGCCCACTCGCGGTCGACGACGGCCGCTACGGCGCCGCGCCTCATGGCCTCGGCGACGTAGCAATGACCGTCGAAGTTCTCGCCGCGGACGGCGAAAAAGAGCTCGCCGGGCGCCACGGTCCGCGAGTCGGTCGAGACGCCGAGAACCTCGGCGTCCACGATCCTCCCGGAAGCTGTGTTCAGCGCCTCGGCCACAGCCTGAAGCCTCCTCGGTTCCATCAGTGGGACCCGCCCCGCGCGTCCCGCACCGCCGCCCGGAGCTCCTCGCGGTCGTCGAAGTGACGTTTCTCGGCCCCGACGATCTGGTAGTCCTCGTGTCCCTTGCCGGCCACCAGCACGACGTCGCCGGGCCCCGCCAGGGCGACCGCGCTCCGGATGGCTTCCCGCCGGTCGGGCTCGACGACGATCTCGCCGCCCGTGCCCTCGTTCACGCCGGCGAGGATGTCCTCGATGATGGCGGACGGCTCCTCGGTGCGCGGGTTGTCGGACGTCACGATGGCGACGTCGGCGCCCGCTGAGGCGATCTCGCCCATGAGCGGGCGCTTCCCCCGGTCGCGGTCGCCGCCGCACCCGAAGACGACGATGAGCCGCTCGGGTTCGAGGTCCCTCAGCGTGGCGAGCGCCTTCTCCAGCGCGTCGGGCGTGTGCGCGTAGTCGACGAGCGCCGTGAACGGCTGGCCCGCGTCGACCTGTTCGAGTCGCCCGGCCACCTCCGGCAGCGCCCGGAGCCCTTCCGCGACGGCCCCGAGTTCGATGCCGGAGGCGAAGGCCACCGAGGTGGCCGCCAGCGCGTTCATCACGTTGAAGGCGGACAGGAGCCTGAGCTCTGCCTCGAACGAGCCGGCCGGCGTCACGAAGGTGGCCCTCGTGCCGTCGAGGCTCGTCTCGACGCCGGTCGCCCGGACGTCGGCCTCCTCCGCGCCGAACGTCACCAGCCGGAGGCCGGCCTCGCGCCGCATCGTCGCGGCCAGCTCGCGTCCGTACGGGTCGTCGATGTTGACGACCGCGGCCGCGCCCGGCTTCCCACCGGCGCCCGACAGCTGTTCGAAGAGCTTCCGCTTGCTCTCCCAGTACTTGTCGAGCGTCCGGTGGAAATCCAGGTGGTCGCGCGAGAGGTTCGTGAACGTGGCCGTGTCGAAGCGGGTTCCGGCCGTCCTCTCGAGCGCCAGCGCGTGTGACGAGACCTCCATGGTCAGAACCTCGACTCCCGAATCGACCATGGAGGACATGAGGGCGGCGAGGTCCGACGCCTCGGGGCTCGTGAGGGACCCCGGGGCCGCCCCGCCGCCCGTCCTGTGACCCAGTGTTCCGACCACGCCGGACTCGCGTCCCGCCTGCCGCATGATCGAGTCGATGAAGTACGAGGTCGTGGTCTTGCCGTTCGTGCCGGTGACACCGTGGACCGTGAGGGACTCGGACGGATGGCCGAAGAACTCGTGGGCCGCCAGGCCCAGCGCTCGACGGGTGTCCGGGACGACGAACTCGGGAAGCGCATCCGACCCCGTGGGGCTCTCGACGAGCGCAGCCGCGGCCCCGCGTTCAGCGGCGCCGGCGACGTAGCGATGCCCGTCGGTGACGAAACCCCGGACCGCGACGAAGAGACTGCCCTCGCGGACGCGGCGCGAGTCGTACTCCACCGACGTCACGGAGGTCTCCCCCGCGACGCCCGCGTCGTCGACGCCGACCGCCTCGAGCAGGCGTCCCAGCAGGACCCGGCGTCCCGCGCCGCTCGTCCCGCTGTCGCTTCCGTGCGCCTTCGTCACGACCGTCTCCGTTCTCATCTCTCTTCCGTCACCGGTCATGGCGCGCAGCGGACCGTGATCCGCTCGCCGGGGCCGACCTTCGCGCCTGGCCTCGGCGACTGCTCGCGCACCCGCCCGGTGCCTTCGAACCTGAGCACGAGACCGCGCCGCGTGACCTCGCGGCGGGCCGCTCTGATGGTCATTCCTCTGAGGTCGGGAAGCTCGGCCCGGCCGTCCTCGTCTGCAGGCTCCAGCCCGGCCGCGCGCACTCGGGGCGCCGTCTCGAGAAGGCTCCAGGGGTACGAGCCCGCATGCTCGGCGACCGGTCCCCCGCTCCGTGCCGCGAAGCTCCGAAGCGGACCGCCCGTCCGCTTCTCGTCCGCCGGGCCGAACACGAAATCGTGCTTCGGCCCGCGGACGACGCGCTCCATGATCCGGCCGAACACCGGCGCGGCCACCTCGCCGCCGAGGCCGCGCCCCTCGGGCTCGTCGATCACGACCAGACAGACGAGCCTCGGTTCGTCGACGGGCGCCACGCCCGCGAACGACGAGACGAACCGCCGGGCCGAGAAGCCCTGGTCGCCGGGGACCTTCTTCTGCGCGGTTCCGGTCTTCCCGCCGATCGGAACTTCGGCGATCGCAGCGTTCCTGCCGGTCCCGTACTCGGCCACGGCGGCCATGAGCTCGAGGAGCTGGTCCGCGACCTCGGACGAGACGACCTGCCTCACGGCCGCCGGCCGCGTCTCCTCGACCACGCGTCCGTCCTCATCGATGACCGTCTGGATGACCCTCGGCTCCATCAGGTAGCCGCCGTTCGCCACGGCCCCGTACGCAAGGGCCAGCTGCAGCGGCGTCGCGGCGATCTCCTGCCCGATGGCCACCGTCGGAAGCGACCGCCCGCTCCACTCGGACGGCTCGCGCAGCACGCCGCGGACCTCTCCCGGCAGCATGATGCCGGTATGACACCCGAAACCGAAGCCGCGCGCGAATGTGTAGAGCGGCACCTCGCCGACGGCCTCCGCGATCTGCGCGAAGCAGACGTTCGATGACTTGGCGAACGCGTACGTGAAGTCGAGCCACCCGTAGTCGTGGGTGTCGTGGATGGTGCACCACGGGAAGCGCATCGCCCCGCGGCCCGCGTAGTACACCGACGAGAGGTCGGCGGCGCCGGTCGAGAGAGCCGCGGCCGCCGTGATGAGCTTGAAGGTCGAGCCGGGCTCGAACTGGTCGGTGATGACCCGGTTCCTCTGACTCGCGACCGAGTAGCGGTCCGGGCAGTTGGGGTCGAAATCAGGCCACGACGTCATTGCGAGAACGTCGCCCGTCCTCGGGTCGAGCATCACGACCGACCCGCCCTTCGCCTCGTTCTCTCTCACGGCTCGCCGAAGTTCGACCTCGGCGATCTCCTGAAGCTCGGCGTCTATCGTGAGGACCACGGAGTGGCCGTTCCTCGGAGTCACCTTCGTGCACGCAGGCGCGGGCGTTCGGCGGCCGCGGGCGTCGAGGTAGTAGCAGACGGTGGCCTCGGAGCCCGTCAGCAGCGAGTCGGCCTGGAGCTCGATGCCGGAGAGTCCCCTGCCGTCCAGGTCGGTCAGACCGACCACGTGGCAGGCGCGCCGTCCCAGCGGGTAGACCCGCTTGCTTTCCTTGTGGAACCCCACGCCCCGGATGCCGGCTTCCTTGATCCTCTCGGCCTGCGCGGGCGGCACCTGCCGCTCGATCCACACGAAGCTCTGGTCGGACGCGAGCTTCCTGCGATACTCCTCGGCGCTTCCGCCGAGCACGGCGGCCAGAGTGCGCGCGGCGCTCGACGGCGAGTCGATCTCCTGCGGATAGGCGCAGACCGATTCGACCCGGAGGTTGCCCGTGAGCGGCGTCAGGTTGCGGTCGTAGACGGTCCCCCGCTCGGGAGACAGGTGCACCTGCACCACGTGCTGGCGCTGCGCCTGCCCCGCGAGCGCGGAGCCGTGTACGACCTGGATGGTGAAGAGCCTGAGGACGATGAGGGCCCAGACGACGACGCCCACGACGACCGCGACGTGCAGTCGTCTGACGTGCGGGCCGGAGCCTCCGCGACGCTCAGCCTTCCGATCGGTCACTGCCGTCCCCCTCCACGAGGTCCACGGGCGCGACGGACTCCTCTGCGCCGGTCGAACCGATGACCACGACCTCGCCCTCTCGCGGGTACCTCATGTTCAGATGCTCGGCGGCGTACTCCTCGATGCGCGACCGGCTCGAGAGCTCGGCGCATTCCATCTCGATGAAGCCGATCTCAGCGCGAAGCTCCTCGCGCCGCTCCTGAAGCGAGTCGATCTCGACGGCCACCCGCGAGGCCGCGACGTGCTGCCACACGCAGACGATCCCGGTCGCGAGCGCCGCGCTCCACAGGATGAGCCCGCGCGTGTGGATCGACGCGCCCACCCTGTTCACCAGTCGCTCCTTCATCCTGCGGCGCTTCACGGATTCCCTCCCGGATGTCACGGCGCCTCACCCTCGGCGAGCCGTTCGGCGGCGCGGAGCTTGGCTGAGCGCGCTCTGGGATTGCGGTCGACCTCGGCGTCTCTCGGACGTTCGATCCTCTTCGTCAGGATCCTGAGCGTCGGCTGCCTTCCGCAGACGCAGTGCGGAAGGTCCTTCGGGCAGACGCACGGCCTCTCGGAGTTCACGAAGAAACGCTTCACGATGCGGTCCTCGAGCGAGTGGTACGAGAGGACCACGACCCGCCCTCCCGGTCTCAGGATGTCGACGGCCGCCTCGAGCCCGCGTCTCAGGTTCTCCAGCTCGTCGTTGACCGCGATGCGAAGCGCCTGGAACACGCGCGCGAGGGTCTTGGTCTTCCGCGCGGGCTTCGTCGCGAGCACGGCCCGCTTGAGATCGCCCGTCGTCTCGAGAAGTCCGTCGCGGCTGGCCTCGAGAATGGACCTCGCGATCGGGTAGGCTCTCCGTTCCTCGCCGAACTCCTTGATGATGTCGGCGAGTTCGCGCTCGGACGCCCGCTGGATGATGCCGAGCGCGGAACGACTGACGGCCCGGTCGAACCGCATGTCGATGGGACCCTCGCTGGAAAAACTGAGCCCCCTCTCGGGGGCATCGAGCTGCAGCGAGGAGTATCCGAGGTCGAAGAGGACCCCGTCAGCGTGCTCGATCCCTTCCTCAGCGGCGATCTCCTTCAGATTTGCGAAGTTCCCGTGCCGGAGCTTCGCCCTGGACGCGAAGGTGTCGAGCTCGGCCGCGGCCCGCGCGAGCGTCTCCTCGTCCATGTCGATCCCGAGGAGGCGGCCTTCGGGCGCGTTCAGAAGCACCTGACGCGCGTGGCCTCCCCCACCGACCGTGCAGTCGATGTAGAAGCCATCGGTGCGAGTCACGAGCAACTCGACCACCCTGGCCGCCATCACCGGATGATGGACAGGCCCCATGAGATTCCAGATCTTCCGTTGTGCTGCGTTTGGCGAAGGGGACCCCGGTCGGAGCCCGCGTCGGCGCTAGTTCGCTCGCGGCGTTGAAGCGACAGCGTATCCGGGTCGCAGGACCGATTCGGGATCGACAGCTCCCAGGTGACCGTCGAGCCCCGCCAGGACAAGTATGTTCCTGACGTAGCCCGAGATTCCCGCCACACTGAGTTCTCCGTTGTGCTTCCGCACGAGATCGAACTCTTCCGCCAGCAGTCCCGCGTGCCGGTAGCTGACGTGTTCGACCTCGCTCATGTCGAGGACGATCCTCTTCCGCCGCCTCGTCAGGAGGCCGACCAGATGGTCGTGCAGCCGACAGAAGTCGTTCCCCTCGATGGTCCCTGCCATCGACACGACGGCTTCCTGGTCATGCACTCGGGAGCGGATCGTCATCGCGTTCTTCTCCTCGCCCGGGATGTTCGTCCCTGGGCCTCGCCCGCGGCGCGCCTCTTCTACTCCTCGGCGCCCCGGGAGTGTTTCCAGATGTCCTCGGAGATGTCCTCGAAGGTCTCGTCGGACTCGCCGGAGTACTGCGCGCGAATGGTCGGGTTCCAGATCTCTATGTGATGGAGCACGCCGTTCACGAGCACGTCTCCCTCGAGCCCTGCGAACTCGCGGAGCGGCTGGGGCACCATGACGCGGCCGTGACTGTCGACGACGACGGGACGCGCATGCTCGAACATCGTGCGCACGTAGCGCCTCGCGCGGCTCGACGTGAACCTGAGCCGACTGAGCTCGGCCTCCACGACCTCCCACTCCTCCATCGGGTAGAGGTAAAGGCACTGGTCATGGCCGCGCGTCATCATGAACGTCTCCCCGACCGCCCGACGGAACTCGGCGGGCACGGAGACACGCCCCTTGGCGTCCATGGTGTGCCGGTAAGAACCCGAATATGAGGTCACGGCTCGCGTCATGGCTTTTCCCACTTCATCCCACTCTGCTCGGGTGACGCGCGATACTAGCCACTCGCCCCGGGAGCTGTCAAGCGGAATCACGCCTTTTTATAGACTTTTTTCGGGAGTTCGACGCTGTCGGAAGTGGTGGGATGCAAGAAGCCGGCCCGAGGGGCCGGCTCATGCCTTCTGCGCAGAATTATGGGAGCGCGGGCGCGGGAGGACCGTCCCGCCGGGACGCGCCACCCAGTCCTCCGGGCCTGCCATGTCGCATCCTTCAGGCCCGTCGCGTCCAGTCCAGCGCTACTTCAGCAACATCATGCGGCGCTCGGTCGAGGCGCCCTCCGACACGAGCCGATAGAAGTAGACACCGGATGCCACGGGGCTCCCCGACTCATCGCGCCCGTCCCAGACGATCGACCTCCTGCCGGGCTGGGCGTCTCGGTCGACGAGCGTGCGAACGAGCGAACCGTCGACGGCGTATATCGCGAGCGTGACCTGCCGCCTGTCGCCGCGCACGCCAGGGACCTCGTAGATGATGGTCGTCGTCGGGTTGAACGGGTTGGGGTGGTTCTGCTCGAGCGTCAGGCGGTGTGCGTCGACCCATCCCGGGGTGTCGTGGATGCCGACCGGGTCCTCGAAGCCGTAGAACTGCGTGCGCGCCGTGTCATGGAGGAACATCCCCCACTCCACACGCTCGCCGTCCTCGTAGAGCCCTTCCGTGTCCCACACATAGACGGACGTGTCCATCCCGCCGAGTATGACCTCCGTGTCACCGTCGCCGTCCAGGTCCGCGATGGTCGCTGTGCTGTTGACCTCGGCGTTCGTCCGGATCGGCCAGCCGCCCGGCACGGTGCCGTCGGCATTCCAGCAGTACACGGCGCCGTCCCAGCAGCCGACGACGATCTCGAGCTCAGGGTCGCCGTCGATGTCCGCGACGACCGGGCTTGACAGGGTCTTGTCCGGCAGTGTCTGCGGCCAGCCCGGCAACGTGACGGCGCGGTGGTCCTTCACGAGAACGGTGCCGTCCGAGCCCACGATGACGACTTCAAGGGTCCCGTCCCCGTCCATGTCAGCCAGCGCGGGCGACGGCGGGAAGTCGCCCGAGATCGAAACGCTGACCGGCCACCCGGAAAGCGGCGTGCCGTCGGCCTCGAGGAGCCAGACCTTGCCGCCTTGAGCGGAGACGGCGATCTCAAGCTCGCCGTCCAGGTCGACGTCACCGACCGCCGGGGAGGTCTCCGAACGGTTCGCGACATACACCGGCCAGCCCGGCACCCTGGATCCGTCCGCGTTCCACGCGTAGATGCTGTCGTTCGTGGCCGGCTGGATGATCTCAAGCTCGTGGTCCCCGTCCATGTCGACCACCGCCGGTGAGCCGTAGACCCACTGCCCCCCGAGCCATTTGAAGACGCCCATCGTCAGCGGGTTGTTGTCGCCATCCATGTACTCCGAGCCCGTTCCGTGCCAGCAGTAGAGGTACCCGTCCGCGCAGGCCTGGAGCACCTCCGCGCGGCCGTCGCCGTCGAGGTCCGCGAGAGCCGGACTCGACCAGCAGAACCGCCTCGTGGTCGTGGGCCAGCCGGGCACCACGGTACCGTCCTCGGCGTTCCAGGCGTAGACTTCATGGATGGGATCGGAGTCGCTTCCCACGTTGTCCCATGCCGGAGCGACGATCTCGAGGCCCGGGTCGCCGTCGATCTCACCGATG
Organism: uncultured bacterium; assembly: GCA_964596015.1. Taxonomy (GTDB): domain Bacteria; phylum Joyebacterota; class Joyebacteria; order Joyebacterales; family Joyebacteraceae; genus WJMD01. The sequence continues at coordinate 28,853 of CAZQSB010000029.1, forward strand.
GCCGGTGAAGCTCGATAACCGCCCTCGCCGTGGACTGCGAAGACGCCGTTGGTCCTGGGGTCCCCGTCTCCGTCGATGAACTCGAGCCCGTCGTGATGCCACGTATAGAGCTCCACCGAGGCCACGATGACCTCGAGGTCGCCGTCGCCGTCGAGGTCGGCCACGGCGGGACTCGCATACATGCTCCCGGTCGTCTCGAGCGGCCAGCCCGAGAGGCTCGGCGGGTTGGTCGAGAGCGTCAGCGTATCGGAGCGCGTCCCGATGTTCCCGGACGAGTCGATCGCGCTGACGCAGTAGCGGTAGATGGTGTTCTCGGCGAGACCCGAGTCGGCGAAATAGCTGGTGAGGCCGAGCGGACAGTCGGTCACCGTCTCGAACGGGCCGTCGGGCCCTTCCGCCCGGTAGAGGATGTACCCTCTGAGGTCGGCGTCGGTGACCGGCTCCCAGACCAACTCAATGGTCGTCGCCTTGACGCTGCCCCTGAGCGTGTCGCTCCGTCCCGGTGCGTCGAGATCGATGAACGCTGTCCAGCTCCTGCCCCGTTCGTCGTCGAGATGCAGCCTCAAACGGGAGGCGAGCGTCTCGCTGAGCTCGACGCTGAACCCCGTGGTCCCGAGGGACGACGCGCCGGCCGTGATGTCGCCCCAGGTGTCCACGCTGTCCGAGACGGTCGCCTCGGGACCGGGGTATCTCAGAACGCCGCCCAGGTTCATCGCGGCGCCGTGCCCTTCATTTGTGACCTCGAACAGGAGTCCGACCGTCTCTCCCGTCTCCGCGATGCCGTCACCGTCACCCGCCGAGTCGTCCACGCTCATGGAGAGAACACGGACAGCCGGCGCAAAGAGCCGCAACGTCATCGAACCGGACCAGATTCTCCGCGAGCCGTCCGAGAGCTCGAGCGAGAACTCGACGTCGTGTTCGTCGGGAGCCGACTCGTGCACAGAAACGCGAAAGGCCTCGGGAAGCGACATCGTCGCGCCGGCCGCGACGGTTCCTACGGCAGCCGTGTCGTCGACGACCGTGACGTACGGATCGAGGGTCGTAAGGGTGGCGGTGACGTCCGGCACCGGCGCGATACCGTCGTTCGCGAAGACGACGTCGAGCTCGATGGTCTCGCCCGCCTCCGCTGCTCCGTTCCCGTTGCCGTCGCTCAGGCCCTGAGCGTCGTCGTCGACGGCGAACGAATCGAGCGCCATCTCCGCTCCGGTCGCCGGCAGCACGTTCAGCGTCGCCTCGTACGGCGCCCGGTTCGGCGCGCTCACGGTCAGGCTGAGTGTGCCCTGCGTGCGCGGCGAGAACGACAGGACGGCGGCGCCGGCCGGGCCGGTCAGCGCCGTCTCGTAGACCTCGTCGCTCTTCCTGACGCAGACGAACGCGCCCTCGACCGCCTCGGGGTCGGTCACCGTGACCGACAGCGATTCGCTTCCTATCCTGCAGCTGGTCTGATGAGCGACCTGAAGAGTGCCGACTCGGGCCGTGTAGATGCCGAGCTCGGGGTCCCCGAGATAGAGCAGCGAGAACTGCGTCCAGCGGTCGGTGTTCTCCGCGGAGGACTCGGAGGGACCCGCGTGCAGCGCCTTCGCCCCGGCGAAGACGGCGCCGGCAGAACTGTTCGTCCCGTTGTAGAGAAGGTCGAGCCAGTCCCACATGTAATCCCGGAGGGTAGCCGGGAACGCGTAGCGCGTCGGCCCGATCACCCCGACGGCGCCCCCGTCCGGGCTCTCAAGGCACCGCTCGGCGATACAGTCGAAGTCAATGGCGGCCGAAGTGCAGTTGAGCAGCCAGAAGAACGACGACTTTGCGAGACCGTTCTCGAGCGACGACATGTCGCTCATCGTCAGATAGCTGTTGTACCCTACCCGCAGGATGTCCTTGTTGGCGTGGCCTACGTGTGCCACGACATTGTAACCGCGCTCCATCGAGTCGACGGCGGCGTACGAGTCGAGCGGATGGGAGCCGGGGTACTCGCTGTCGTTCGCGTAGAGCCGGACCTGATGGATGTGCTCAGGCACATACTCAAGGGCCGGCTCGATCACGTCACCTGCCCCGTCGAAGCTGTAGGCGCCCGACTGCCAGTCGTACGGGAAGAGCACCTCTCCCATGTAGAGATTGCGGTCCGTGAAGTGGGGAGTCGGCGTCTTCTCGTACGTCAGGCACTTGTCGACGAACGTCTCGGCGCCGACAACGTCGGTGACCGACGCGCGTCCGACGAGGACATCCGGGAAGAGGTCCAGACTGTCGCCCGGGTCGCTCTCTCCCGCGTACACTTCTCCGAACAGATGGTCGCCGTCGTCATTCCAGTTCCCGTCGAGGTCCGAGAAGTAGAGGTCGCTGGGAATGCTGGCGCCGCCGTAGTACCGGGACCGGGCGTATCGCGTGGGAATCGAGTTCGTGTCGCCGCCCAGGAGGACGTAGGTCACTCCCCACGACGTGTAGGCGTC
>CAZQSB010000030.1:0-30939 GCA_964596015.1 uncultured bacterium
AGAAGCGCCCCTAGCTCAACTAGGCAGAGCAACTGACTCTTAATCAGTAGGTTGAAGGTTCGATTCCTTCGGGGCGTACCACCACCGCCGGCCGCTCTCGCTTCTCGAGGGCGGCCGGTCTTCTTCACTGAAGGAACAAGCTCGCCGCCATCAGGCAATACGCTGCCCTTGCCGCGTCGCCAGCCGGAGCAGGAACCGCGATGACCGCGCCCCGCGTCTTCGAGACGACCGCCAGAAGCGTCCTCACGAAGTCGAAGATCCCTGGTCTCGACTACGCGGTGAACCCGTACGTCGGCTGCGAGCACGCCTGCGCCTACTGCTACGCGACCTTCATGAAGAAGTTCATGAAGATCCCCGATCCGTGGGGGGAGTTCGTGGGCGTGAAGGTCAACGCCGCCGAGGTGCTGGCGCGCGAGGTCCGGAAGCGGCCGCCCGGCCGGGCGTCGTTCGGGACGGTGTGCGACCCCTACCAGGAGGTGGAGCGGGACCGCTTGATCACCCGGGCGTGTCTCGAGGTCTTCATCCAGGCGCCGGAGTTCAGCGTCGGTGTTCTGACGAAGTCCGACCTGGTCGTCCGCGACGCCGACGTCCTCAAGGAGCTCGCGGACGCCGAGGTGGGGTTCACCGTGACGACGCTCGAGCCCTCCGTCGCGGCGGTCGTCGAGCCCGGCGCGCCGCCGCCGGCGAGACGGCTCGCGGCGATGCGTGAGCTCTCCTCGCAGGGCATCAGCGTCTGGGGGTTCTTCGGACCGGTGCTCCCGGGCGTCTCTGACAGCGAGGAGGCCATCACGGAGATGCTCGAGGCGATGGAGGATGCGGGCGCGTCCCGGGTGTTGGTCGACCGCGTGAACCTCTACCCGAAGGTCGTGGCGCGGCTCAGGTCAGTGCTTCGGGAGAGCATCGAGCCCGCCATCCCCGGCATCGATCTCGCGTCCTGTAGCACCGTCGCTTACGAGCGCAGGCTTCGAGAGCGGGTGAGAAACGCAGCGGAGAATGTCGGCGTTGACGTCGAGACATGCTTCTGAGCAACAAGTCGCTTCTGCCTCGTGGACCTCTCCTCTAGCGGCTGGTGCCAACGAGGATTACACCGATGGCGACCACGAGTGTTCCGATGACTCGCTGAACGCCGAAGGCTTCGCCCCACATTCTCCATGCGGCGGCGCCAACGAACACGTAGCCTGCGGCCAGCATCGGATATGCGTAGGAAAGCTCGACCCTCGAGAGTGCCGAAATCCAGAAGATGGCACTTATCGCATAGAGCGCGACGCCAAGAACCGTCAGTGGAGCGGTGAGTATCGGCAAGGCCGTGGTTGCGCTGAAGTACGTGGCCACACCCGCGGTACTCTGGAAGTTCAGAATCGACTGTTTGATCGAGATCTGACCGCAGACATTGAGTAGGATGCTCACTCCCAGAATCCACAAATGGGTCATGCTCTCTCCCCCCGGGAGCAACTCCCTTACGAAAGAGGTCCCTCTCGGCATCGGAGGTCCGCGTTGACTCAGTCCCGTCGGAATCGCTCAGCCAGCAGAGTACCGACAGCGTCGAACCAGTGGCGCGCCCGGATCTTCTTCCCCTCGGTGTTCGATCGCGGGTAATAGTGAATGGGAACCTCAGCTATGCGGATGCCGCGCTTGGCCACCTTCGCGGTCACCTCAGGACAGAACTCGAAGCCCTCGCACTCCAGCGGAAGCGACTTGAGGAGATCCGTTCTGAAGGCCTTGTAGCATGTTGGCTCATCAGTGATGCCCGTACGGAAAAGGAGGTTCGTGATCATGGTCAGCGTCACGCCGCCAAGGAAAAAGCTCAGCGACGACATCGAGTTGCCCTTCATCGTTCGTCTCGAGCCGTAGACGACCGACACGTCCGGATCCTCGAACTTCCGGAGGATGGTCTCGTAGTCGTCAGGGTCATACTCGAGGTCGGCATCTTGGATGATCGTATACTCCCCCGAAGCGTGCTTGATGCCTGTGCGGATGGCGGCTCCCTTGCCTCGGTTTCTATGGTGCATGAAGAGCCGTACTCTAGGGTTGATAGCGAGACGCTCCACGATCTCCCGCGTCCCGTCCGTGGAACCGTCGTCGACAATGATGATCTCGAGATCGATGTCGAGCGACAGCACCTTCCCGACGAGGGCCTCGATCGTCGGGATCTCGTTATAGGCTGGGACGAGCACAGAGAGCTTCGGAGTCACTGCTGTCTCCTATCAGGATGTCAATCTGGAGCAGCGAAGATTGTCGGACCTCCGGCGAGCCACAATTCGCGTCCGAGATCAACGAGGGGAGCGCAATCCGCCAGCGGTCGTCGGCGCCGGCGTGGACCGCGGCGGCTTCCGGCTGGCCGAGTCAGGCATACTCTGTCTCCTGAGAAGCGCTCCCACACTCTCGCCCTCGACCCCGCAGACGATTCCTGAAGAAGCGGTACATCTCCACGAAACCACGACCGCTCCAGGCGATGTAGAAGGCGGCGATCGGAAGGCGGTAACGCGCCTGTCCCATGGGACCAACGGCCGCCGAGAAGTAGAGCAGGATCAGAAGGAGTACCAGGAGATAGAAACGTCTGTCCCCACGCAAAGACCATGCTATGCCAACCGCAGCCGACAGATAGGTCAATGCGAGCACTGCAAGGATGATCGCGCCGGCCACGAGCTCCTGCGGGGACTTGGTGCTCAGGAAATGGCGCACAAGACCCCCGAGCGATGTTGCGGAGTAGTAGTCAAGTGGCCGTTCGCCTGCAGGCAACCGAAGCTGGGTTCCTATGGAAGATGTAGACAGATTGCCGAACATCTTCACGACGCTCAGCGCATGCATCTTCACATAGAACGGGACGTCCGCCATTATCCGCTCAACGACTATTTCGCGATAGATGCGCTCGTTCTCGAAGGGATTTCCATCTTCTGTCAGACCGCGGCCGCGGGAGATCTCACGGAACTCATCGCGCACCTCCTCCATCGACTTCCCGGTCCTCGCCATCTCCACCTGGGTCATGCCGAAGAAGACCAGGCTCTTCCCTTGGAATGTCGTGAGCGACAGCGCGCCATAAGTCGAGTAGTTCCTGTAGAGCCACGGAGCGAGTGCCACCAAGAAAGCAAGGACCAGAACAACAGAGGCTCTCGACCTGAATCGAATCGTGTGACATCGATAGAGCAGGATGATGGCCACGGCTACGACCGGGAAGTACTGGGTCGCCGGTCTGACGAGCGTGGTGAGGCCCAGGAGAAGTCCCGAGAACATCATGAACAACACACGCCGCTGTTCGAGTCCCATCATGAGAACGAGGACGGAGGCTAGGAGTCCCAGGATGAACAGAGTCTCCGTAAGCAGGGTGGATGTGGCCTGGATCTGGAGCGGCTGAAGCGCAAAGACAGCCGCTGCTACGAGAGCCGCGCCTGCACCGACTGACCTTTTGGCCCAGGCGTGGACGAGAAGCACTGTGGCCGCGCCGATCACGAGCTGAACGGCCAGCGCCACGTATGGCTTGGCACCAGCCAGTGAGTAGACGCCTGCAAGGAAGAGAGGGTAGAGCGGGGTTCTGTACGTCCCGAACTCCGAGAACCCGCCGGTCTCCACGATCTCGACGGCGCGGTTGTGATACCCATCGGCGTCCATCTGGAGGATGACGTCGCGTTCGATCTCTGGATCCCAGGGCTGCACCGCCAGGAAGAAGCCAACACGCAGCAGAAGCGCAATGAGGACGATGATAGCCAGGCGCCGGTCGGCTCTGCCCGAGCGGTACGCCTGATCCTTGTCGGCCCGGGCTTGCTCCATCTTGAATCTCCGGTTCTGCAGATCTTGCCTTGATGGAAGAAAGATGGTCGATGGCATGGCGAGCATACACACTTCAGCTATGACACATGTTAATGCACATCCAACATCAATAATAAGCTAGAAATCATCCAGAAGCAATGGACCAACATAAGCAAGATGTGCGCCGACAGCGTGTGGCCCTATAGCTGTAACTAGAGTGTGGCTATACGGGCAGAAGGGTGAGACGTGAGCTGCAAAAGGTCGTAGTGAGATATGTGGGCGCTCTTCGAGTCACCTTCGCTCCTGGGCTTCCACGATCTCCAGGGTTCCCTGAGCTCGGTTGGTGGATGCGTGGCTATCTGCTTCCCGTGGTAGCTGACGGTCCATGCACCATCGAGGTGCTGTCGGACAAGGACCTGTGCCCGAGCGAAGCTTCTACTGTTCTTGCCGGGCGGGACGTCGATCTCGAGACCTCCGAGGCGGACGCAGTTGTCGTTGGCGACGGTGGCCGTGTACCCGAAGGCGACGATGCGGTACCGGTCGCGCCTGGAGATCTTTCTGAAGGCCGATCCGTCCTTCTCGGGAGATGTGGCGAACTTGCGGTTGTGCCCGGGGATGTACGAGGTCTCGAGCCAGGTGTTGGCTTCGTCGATGTGGGTGATGCCCTCAAGCCTGAGCTCAGCGATGAGACGATCCTGCAGGACGCCGAAGCTGCGCTCGACTCTGCCCTTGGCCTGAGGAGAGTAGGCCGGGATGGGCTCGACGCCGAGTTCCTTGAGGACCCTGCCGACGTGCGTGGAGTACCTGACGCCGGCGATCTCCTCCTCGATGCTCCAGCAGGAGTCTGAGCGGACATGGATGGTATGCCTGTCCTGATACACACTTACAGGGACACCGTGGCGCCTGAGCATCATGTCGAGGAGGCGGAGATAGCCGATCGCGCACTCGTTGGGAACGAAGAGAGCCGCCAACACCCAGCTGTCGGCGTCGTCGATGGCGGCGTGGAGGCAGCAGGGAGGGTCGTTGACCACGTGCTCCAGAATCCGTGCGCGACGAAGCTTCTCCTGGCTCATGAGAACCTTGCCCTCCATGCAGTCCTCCCCCCGTTGCATGAAGGGGACATTTTCTCATTGCAGTTACTGGGGACATAGTCTGATTGCAGTGACAACAGGCGGTCGTGCAGTTGACACCCGTACGCTGGCTTGGATAGAATGACCGTATGCATATTGCGTGGGTCCACCGCGGCATGTACCCCGAACACATCGGTGGTACGTATACGTACATCTACGAACTGGGCCGCCGCCTGGTGGCGAGAGGCCATCGGGTGGATGTGATCTCGCGGGCCCTGTCGGAGGAGAACGCGGGGACGGCTTCGATCGATGGAATCGGCGTCCACCGCTACACGTACCGACGCGTGAACCCCATCTACAGCACCTATCAGCACCTCAACAGGTGCTACGACATCTTCCAGCGTCTCGCCGCCGAGAGCTCCATCGACATCCTGGGCATCCACGACACGCATCTCGGCCTCAAGCTGGCGCAGAGTCCTACCGGGCGGTCCATCTGCCAGGTGCCGACATATCATGCGCCGTCGTTTCTGGAGTACCGCTTCAACACAAGCTGGGAGATCCAGGCCGCTCGTTCGCCCTTGAGGAGGATGCTTCTGCGTCTCGTTGAGCCGCCGATCGAGCGAATGCAGTGGACCTTCGAGAGAGGCGTTCTCAACGCCGCATCAGGCATCGTCGTTCTCTCTGACTTCACAAGGAAGATGATCCTGGAGCACTTCCCCGGCATCGACGCCGGTCGCATCGAGATCGTCCCGAGCGGAGTCGACACGGATCGCTTCGCGCCTTCCGAAGACAAGGCAACAGTGAGGCGTGACCTGGGAATGGACACGGAAGCCGTTCAACTTCTCACGGTTCGGAAACTGGCTCCGCGAATGGGGCTCGAGAATCTCCTGCGCGCGTTGCGGTCCGTACTGGATGCTGATACCCCCGGGGCACGGCCTGTCCACCTCACCGTGTGTGGTGGGGGGGCGCTGATGCCTGTTCTTCAAAACCTGGTGTCCGAGCTCGGTCTCGAAGGTGCAGTGAACCTCGCAGGGCATGTTCTGGACCAGGACCTCGTGAGATACTACCAGGCCGCTGACCTCTTCGTACTGCCGACGGCAGCACTTGAGGGCTTCGGCATTTCCACCATCGAAGCGCTCTCCGCGAACCTCCCTGTGGTGGGAACACCTGCCGGTGCGACTCCCGAGATACTCGGACAGATCGATGGGCGCCTTCTGACCCGGGATACGTCCGCAGAGGCCATTGCCGAGGCGATCTGCTCCTGGCTTCGGTGGCGCGAGGAGGACCCCCACACAACTCGTTACCGGGACTTCGTTCTCGCGAACTACTCGTGGGAGGTCGTCACCAGCGCGATCGAGTCCTACTACCTGGCGCGGAGCGAGGCTTTCAGGAGAGGCGCCGATGCATGACGGTGCTCGGAATGGGGCGCTCCTTCGAGCGGTCGGTGATGTTGCGCTGGTCGGGACGGCTGCGCGAGCTCTCCGGGACGGGATAGACACCTCGTGGCCCGAGACCGCGAAGTACATGTCGAGCGCTGACATACTCTTCGCCAATCTGGAGATGCCGATTCCCGGAGGTCCCATCGAACCCGCCCGACCCGACGTCAGCCATGAGCTGAAGGGAGTGCGGTCTGCGCTGCCGGCTTTCCTTGCGTGCGGCGTGGACGTCGTTGCCCTGGCCACGAATCACATCATGGACTGGGGTGAGACAGGCCTCGTAGACACCATGACCCTCCTTCGTGAGAACGATGTGGCTTTCGTCGGAGCCGGTCGAACGCTTGATGAGGCGCTGGAATCCGTAGTGATCGAACGAGGTGGCGTCCGCGTCGGCTTCTGCGCGTTCACACCTCCGCAGCGGTGGACCGCGACACCCACAACTCCCGGCGCGGCCCCGCTGAGTGTCGAGAACGTGCGCGCTTCGATTCGCAGGATGTCCGATGCCGACATCAGGGTGGTCTCACTTCATTGGGGCATTGAGATGTCGAACTACCCTACACCCCAGGATCGCGAACTGGCCGCGTGCATACTCGATGAGGGTGCGGACCTCATTCTGGGCCACCATCCGCATGTCATTCAGGGAGTGGAGAAGATGGGGTCCGGCTATGTTGCGTACAGCATGGGCAACTTCGTCTTCGACGTCCATGCAGGCAAGGTCAGACACAACTTCGATCCGTGGGATCTGCGTGCCGGGTACATGGTGGAGGCTGTGCTTGGAAGACACGGGATCACAGACCTGTCCACCGTGCCGACTTTCCTGAGCGAATACGGGGTCGGCGCAGTTGCGAGTGAGCCGGAACGACAGCGCATTGGCGCTCTCCTGCACGATGTGTCGGCGGACATCGAGACCGGGTCTCGCGACGTCTGGTCCCATGCCGGTACCCGGATCGTCGGTCACAAGTTGAAGGTCATGCGCGGGCTGTTGCGGGACGCAGGTCCCCTGTTCCTGATCAGGGAACTGTCTCACATTCGCCTCAGGCACGTGCGGATGCTCATGGGCTTCATCGCTTCGAGAATCGGTCGAAGAGGCTCGCGCGAGGGAGACGGGCGCCCCGATGGCGCATGATACTCGCTACCTGGCCTGTCTCCATGATGCCGCAGAAGGCCCCGACGAGCGGGCTCTCTACCCTCTGAGGGAGAGAACGTGTCACGACGAGACCTGACCAAGCGGAGCGCCGGACGGTTGTACAGCGCGCTTCCGGTGTGGGGGCAGACACTCGCCGTCAACGCGTTCGGCGTGAGGAATCTCCTCCGGAAGGCGGCCTGGAACAGGTATCTCGCGAGCATCGAGTTCACGGAGCGGCTTCCCCGCGAGAAGCAGGTCGAGCTCGTGGCCGACCGACTTCGCAGCATCCTCTCCCACGCGGTGAGAACGGTTCCCCGATACAGGGACTACTCGCATCTGCTGCGGGACATCGAGCATCCCGACTCCGACGTCTTCGCGCTCCTCACGGAGTTCCCGATCGTCGAAAGGTCCGACGTCGTGGACGACCCCGAGGCGTTCCAGTCCGAGGAGCCTGGCACCGGCGACATCGTGAAGACGATCACGTCGGGGACGACGGGCTCGCCGTTCACGACACGGATGAGCATCGACACGTTCACGAAGACCGATGCGCTCTGGTGGAGACGGAACATCTGGTCGGGCTACCGAAGCGGCGACTGGATCGCGCGACTCGTGGGCGACCCCATCGTCCCGATTTCCGACTCCTCCCCACGGAAGCCGTGGCGCGTCTCGTGGGTCGACCGTCGCATCTACTTCTCCACGTTCCACCTGAACCGCGACGCCGCGATGACATACGTTGATGTTCTCGAGCAGCGACGCCCCGACTTCATCATGGGGTATCCCTCTTCTCTTGAGATACTCTCGTCCTTCTGCGCCGACGAGGGAAGGAGGCTTGACTGGACGCCGAAGGCGGTGTGGTTCTCCAGCGAGCCGATGCTCGACCATCAGCGGGCCATAGTGTCGCGCGTGTTCGGCGCACCGATCCGAGGGCTCTACGGCTGCGCCGAGCGGCTCATCTCAGCGTCCCAGTGCGACAGCGAGGGCTATCACCTTTCGCTCGTCGATGGATTCGCGGAGGGTCAGTTCGGCATCCTGCCGGCTTCGGACCCCGCGCTTCTCACGTCTCTCATGAACCGTGTCATGCCCTTCGTGAGATACAGGCTGGGTGATGTCCTCACGTTCAAGCCGTCAACCACCTGCCCGTGCGGGCGGACGCTTCCCCTCATCGAGCCGGTCATCACGAAGCTCCAGGACTGGCTCGAGACGCCCACGGGGCGGAGGATCTCGCCGAGCGCTGTCAGCTGGAACTTCCAGGATCTGCCCGGGGTGAGACGCTCACAGGTAGCACAGGTGGACGATGGCACGATTGTTGTACGTATTGACGCGGATGATGAAGCTGTGGCCGCGGTGTCGGATACGATCCGCGAGCGCCTGGAGAAGCTCTTCTTCGGCGAAATGGACATCGAGATCATCCGAACTCAGGACATCGACATGATGGAGTCCGGCAAGGCGAAGTTCGTTGTCCGTGAGAATCGGTAGAAGGGACCCTTGGTTCATGAGGCAGCTCACGCAGAAGCTCAAGGAAGGACAGCCACGCATACTCGATGTCCCGACGCCGGTCGTCGCCCCGGGGACCGTGCTCGTGAGGTCCCACTTCTCCGTCATCAGCGCCGGCACGGAGTCGAGCACCGTGAGCGCCGCGAGGAAGAGCTACATCGGGAAGGTGAAGGAGCGGCCTCAGCAGGCGAAGCAGGTCCTCGACACGCTCAGAACGAAGGGCATCGTCCAGACCTATCGCGCCGTCATGAAGAAGCTCGATGCGCACTCTCCCCTGGGCTACAGCTGCGCGGGTGAGGTCGTCGAGGTCGCGCCCGACGTCACGGGCTTCGCCCCGGGCGACCGCGTCGCGTGTGGAGGCGCGGGGTACGCGAACCACGCCGAGTACGTCGTGGTGCCCGAGAACCTCTGCGTCAAGCTCCCGGAGGACGCGCGTCTCGACCGCGCCGCCTACAACACGGTCGGAGCCATCGCGCTCCAGGGACTCCGCCAGGCCGACCTCCGGCTCGGCGAGACCGTCGTCGTCATCGGACTCGGGCTTCTCGGACAGCTGACCGGTCTCATGGCGCGCGCAGCGGGGCAGCGGGTCATCGGCATCGACGTCCGGGAAGGACCCGTCGAGCTGGCGCGCGAGCACTGCGCCGACGCCGCCTTCACGACCGACACACCGGGCCTTGCGCAGACGGTCCACGAGATGACCGGCGGCATCGGTGCCGACGCGGTCGTCATCACGGCGGCCACATCGAGCGACCAGCCCATCAACATGGCGGGCGAGCTTCTCAAGCGGAAGGGCGTCGTGGTCATCGTCGGGAACGTCCCGACGAACTTTGAGCGCGACACCTACTACAAGAAGGAGCTTGACCTCCGCATGTCCTGCTCGTACGGCCCGGGCCGCTACGACCCGGACTACGAGGAGGGGGGCCACGACTACCCGGCCGACTACGTCCGCTGGACCGAGAACAGGAACATGCAGGCCTTCCAGGAGCTCATCCAGTCGGGACGCATCGACATCGACTACGTCACGACGCACCGCTTCTCGCTCGAGGACGCGCCCAAGGCCTACGACCTCATTCTGGAAGGCGACGAGCAGTACCTCGGGATGCTCATCGAGTACGACGTCTCGAAGCCGAGGCCGAAGAACAGGATCGAGACCGGCGGGAAGCGCGTCGAGGGCGACATCGGGGTCGCCTTCATCGGCGCGGGAAGCTACGCGATGAACAACCTGCTCCCGAACCTGGGCGAGAAGGGCGTGGCGCTGAAGGGCGTCATGACGGCGACCGGGACCGGCGCGCGTTCGGTCGCGGACCGCTACGGCTTCGAGTTCTGCACCTCGGACGACGACGACATCTGGAAGGACGAATCGATCAACACGGTCTTCGTCGCGACGAGGCACAACACGCACGCCGAGTACGTCATGAAGGCCTTGAAGGCCGGGCGGAACGTCTTCGTCGAGAAGCCGCTCTGCCTCACGGTCGAGGAGCTCGAGGAGATCGCCGACGAGGTCAGAGAGCCCTCAGGCGACGAGAAGCCTCCGCTTCTCATGGTCGGCTACAATCGCCGCTTCTCGCCCCTGACCGCCGCGCTCAAGGAGCGCCTGGGTGAGGGGCCGATGTCGATGATCTACCGCGTGAACGCGGGCTCCATGCCGGCGGACCACTGGATGCAGCAGTCCGAGATCGGCGGTGGTAGGATCATCGGGGAGGCCTGTCACTTCGTGGACTATCTCATCTTCATGAACGGCTCGCTTCCGATCGAGGTCTACGCCACGCAGATGGAGGAGCCGGAGCACCTCGGCGACACGGTGAACATCTCGCTCCGGTTCGAGAACGGCTCCATCGGAACGGTCTCCTACTTCGCGAACGGCGGGAAGTCGCTTCCGAAGGAGTACGTTGAGATCCACAGGGCCGGCACAACGGGCGTCCTGCATGACTTCAAGGAGCTGAAGGTCTACGGCGGCGGGAAGCCGAGCGTCAAGCGGCTGGCTTCGCAGAACAAGGGACAGCCGCAGATGATGAAGGCCGTTCTCGAGGCGGTCCGCGAGGGGAGGCCCTCACCGATCCCGTTCGACGAGCTCTACGCCGGGACCTTGATGACGCTGAAGGCCATCGAGTGCTTCTCGACGCGTCAGGTCTTCCGGACATCCTGAGGGGGAGAGAGCCTCGATGCCTCTCGGCGTGACGCTCGTCGGCCACTACCCGCCCCCCTTCGGAGGGGTCGCGACGCTTCTGCGGCAGATGGAGTCGGCGCTCGAGGGCGCGGGATGCCGCGTCGAGATCTTCAACCTCGGACATGGGCGTCCCGACGGCGCCAACGTCAGGAACTTCGACACGACGAACAGACTGCGCGAGGCGCTGGAGCTTCGCTCCGCCGTCGCGGAGTCGACCAGCGACATCTTCCACTACGTGTCCGCGAGCTATCGTTCGTTCTGGCTGGCGTCCGTCTTCGCGGCGCTGACGTCGCTTCAGGGGCGCCGCCTCGTGATGTCGTTCGTCGGCGGCGCGTTCCCCGACTTCATCGGGACGCTCTCGCCCGTGAAGCGCTGGTGGGCGCGGAGGACGCTTCGCCGCGCGAACGCGCTCATCGCCTGCAACGACGAGATCGCGGACGCGCTCGAGTCGCTCGACGTTCGGACGCCGCTGCACCGGATCACGAACAGCTTCCCCATGAGCGCGGAGGGGGCGCCGCTGCCGGACGACGTCGCGGCGTTCGTGGAGGCGCATTCTCCGGTCGTCAGCACGACCGGAGCGGCCGCGCCCGAGTACGGTCTCACGGGCGCCGTTCGGGGCGTCTCGGCCGCCCGTCGCGAGTTCCCGGACGTCGGGTTCGTCGTGGTCCTGACGCGCTACGGCACTGGTGAGCACGAGGCCGAGATCATGCGCGTCATCGAGGAGGAGGAACTCGACGGGAATGTCCTCGTGACGAGGGAGCTCCCCGACTTCACGACGCTCCTCGCGGCCTCAGACGCTTTCTTAAGAAGCGCGCTCGTCGACGGCGACTCGATGTCGGTGCGCGAGGCGCTGGCGCTCGGGCTGCCGACGGTGGCCAGCGACACGGCATTCAGGCCCGAGGGAGTCATCAAGTACCGGAAAGACGACGTCGGGGACATGGCGCAGAAGCTCGCGTTCGCTTTCCGCCGCGGGACGGCCGACGCGAAGCTCGCGCGCGAGGAGAGCGAGCGGAACCTCGAAGCGCTGCTCGACGTCTACAGGGAAGTCGTGGGAACCGACGCGCGCGGCATGTGAGCGCGCGCGGAGAGGAGAGACGATGTCCTGGAGCGGAAAGATGGTCCTCGTGACCGGCGCGGGAGGCTTCATCGGCAGCCATCTCGTCGGCCTTCTCGCCGACGAGGGAGCGGAGGTCCGCGCGTTCGTCCACTACAACAGCCGCGGCGACCGGGGGAACCTCGAGTTCCTGTCCGCCGAGCAGACGGAGCGCGTCGAGGTCGTCATGGGGAACGTCGAAGACGCGGGCTCGGTCGATGTCGCGGTCGAGGGCGTCGACTGCGTGTTCCACCTGGCGGCGCTCATCGGGATTCCCTACAGCTACATCGCGCCCAGAAGTTACGTGGCGACCAACGTGAGCGGCACCCTGAACGTCCTCGAGGCCGTGAAGCGCCATGGGACGCCCCGCATGGTCCACACCTCGACCAGCGAGGCCTACGGGACGGCGCTCTACGTCCCCATCGACGAGAAGCACCCGCTCCAGGGACAGTCACCGTACAGCGCCACGAAGATCGGCGCCGACAAACTGGCAGAGAGCTACTACCGCAGCTTCGGGACGCCGGTCGCGACCATCAGGCCGTTCAACACGTTCGGGCCGAGGCAGTCGGCGCGCGCGGTCATCCCGACCATCATCTCGCAGCTTCTCTCGGGCAGGGGCGTGGTGCGCCTCGGGTCGCTCTCGCCCGAGCGGGACCTGACGTACGTCGAGGACACGGCGCGCGGGTTCATGGCCGTCGCAGGGAGCGACGCCGCGCTCGGTGAGGTCACGAACGTCGGCCGCGGGAGCGCCGTGACCATCGGCCGGCTCGCCGAGATGCTGGTCGAGATGGTCGACCCCGACGCGACGATCGAGTCCGTCGAGGAGCGCGTGCGGCCGGACAGGAGCGAAGTGATGCAGCTCGTCTGCGACAACTCGAAGGCGAAGGAGTCCCTCGGCTGGGAGCCGACGGTGTCTCTGGAGGAGGGCCTCCGCCGCACGGTCGAGTTCGTCCGCGAGCACCTCGAGCTCTACCGGCCGGAGGAGTATACGGTCTAGCTCGGCGTCACTGCGCGGCGGGCGCGGATGCTCGCGCTCAGAGCTTCGAACGCGCCATCGCGCAGCGGGCCAACCCAGGGAGGAAGCGACATGCGAGCAGTTCTGCTGGCCGGAGGAAAGGGGACGCGGCTGAGGCCGTTCACGACGACGATCCCGAAGCCGCTCGTCCCGGTCGGCGACATCCCGATCATGGAACTTCTCCTGAGGCAGCTCTCCTCGCGGGGCTGCGACCGCGTGACGGTGGCCGTAGGGCACATGGCCCAGCTCATCATGGCCTACTTCGGGGACGGCTCGAAGTGGGACCTCTCCATCGACTACTCCATCGAGGACGAGCCCCTGAACACCATCGGCCCCCTGAAGCTCATTCCGGACCTGCCCGAGCACTTCCTTGTCATGAACGGCGACCTCCTGACCGACCTCGACATGTCGAAGCTCTATGAAGCGCATGTCGAAAGCGGCGCGGCCGGAACCGTTGCCACCTACGAGCGCGACGTCCGGATCGACTTCGGGGTCCTGAGCTACGACGCCGAAAGCCGCCGGGTGACGGGATTCATCGAGAAGCCTGTTGAGCACTTCAGCGTCAGCATGGGCATCTACGCGTTCTCGCGCGACATCCTCGATCTCGTTCCCGACGGCGAGCCGTTCGGCTTCGACGAGCTCATGCTCGCTTCCATCGACCGGGGTCTCGATGTCAGGGCCTTCCCGCACGACGGATACTGGCTGGACATCGGGCGTCCCGACGATTACGACCGCGCGAACAGGGACGTCGAAGCGGTCATCAAGCGGGTCCTCGGCTGAGGCCCCGATTTCCGGGAGGACCATCGATGGCCGCCCAGCGGCTTCTCATCACCGGCGCCACGGGCTTCGTGGGAACCGCCGCGGCGCGCTTCTGGCGCGACCGGCGGCCCGACGTCGAGGTGTGGGGCACGAGCGAGAGGCCCGGACCCGGTGAGTTCGCCCCCGGGCGCTACCGGCAGGTCGACATCCGCGATGCCGACGCCGTCCGGTCGCTCGTCGACGAGGTCCGGCCGGCGCAGGTTCTCCATCTCGCGAGCCTCATAGCGGGGAACGATCTCGAGGCCTTTCTCGCGGTCAATGTCCTCGGCACCGACCGGCTCTACGAGGCGCTCGCCGCCGTCTCGCCCGGAGCGTCCGTCGTCCAGGTCGCATCCGCGGCGATGTACGGCCGCATCCACGGTGACGAGCTGCCGATCAGCGAGAAGCAACCTTTCCGGCCCGTCACCGCCTACGCAGTGAGCAAGGTCGCGCAGGAGTACCTCTCGGTCGCGTCCGGCTACTCGCGGGAGCTTCGGATCGTCCGGGCGCGGGCGTTCAACATGCTGGGTCCCGGACAGCCCGAGCAGCTTGTGCCGATGACGTTCGTGCGTCAGATTCGTGACGTGGCCGAGGGTCGCGCCGACCGCGTCAGGGTCGGCCTGACCAGCGCGCGGCGCGACTTCGTCGACGTCCGTGACGCCGTCGCCGCCTTCGCCCTGATGTTCACTCAGGGAGCGCCGGGGGAAGCGTACAACATCGCCTCGGGACGGGACGTCTCGGTCGACGAGATCATCGACGGGCTCTTCGAGATCGCCGGCATCCGGGTCGAGCTCGAAGTGGACCAGAGGAGGCTCCGCCCGGTCGACGTTCCGGTGGTCCGCGCCGACATCACGAAGGCCCGGAGCGAGCTCGGGTGGGAGCCCGAGATCGGGCTCCGGAGTTCCCTCGAAGACATGTGGAGAGAGATGACGTGAAGGCTTTGCGTACCGGCGTTCAGCTGCTGTTCCTTGCGGGCGTGGTCGCGCTTCTCGTGCGCGGTCTCATGGGCGACACGCCGCACGACTGCGAAACCTACTGCCCGTTCGGCGGGCTCGCGGCGCTCTATCCGCTCGCCCGATACAACATCTACAACTGCCGCCTCACGGAGCTCAACGTGGCGCTTCTCGTTTCGACGGTCGCGCTCGGCCTCGCGGCGAAGAAGTCGTTCTGTGGGTGGATATGCCCGCTGGGGACGGTGCAGGAGTGGATAGGACGCGCCGGCCGCACGCGCTGGGGCCGCTGGCTTCACGTGCCGGACCGACTCGACCGCTACGGCGTCTTTCTTCGCTACGGGGTCCTGGCGGCCGTCCTGACGCTCACCTGGACCGTGTGGCAGGGCGACCTCGGTTTCCGCGCGTACGACCCGTACTACATCATCTTCTCGTGGAACGGTCACGGGACGATGCCGTGGAGCATCTGGGTGGCCGTCGGGTTCCTCGCCGCGGCGTTCGTGACGCCTCTCTTCTGGTGCCGGTACTTCTGTCCGCTGGGCGCGGTGCTCGACCCTTTCAGCAGGTGCGGGGCGCTGAGGCTCAGAAGGGACAAGGACAAGTGCAACCAGTGCGGCGACTGCGACGACGTCTGCCCGCACCGCATCCCGGTCTCGGAGATGGACCAGGTGACGGCGAGGAACTGCACCAACTGCATGGAGTGCGTCTCCGCCTGCAGGCTGAACGCGCTCGAGCTCTCGTGGTACGGGAAGTGAGGTGAGCTCCGTGCCGAAGGTCGTCTGGATTCCTGTCCTCATCGCCGCGCTCATCATCGTCGCCTTCGCGACGACGAACGCGTACCGCGTTCCGACGTTCGAGCATCGCTTCGCAGAGTCCTCGGGGGAGACGGCATCGGTCCGCTTCGTGGTCGACGGCGTCCGCTGCCGCGGCACGGCGGCCGGCTTCGCGAACATGATCGGCGAGGTCCCGGGAGTTCTCGGTCTCACGACGTATGCCCGGTCCAATGAGGCGTTCGTCGAGTACGATCCCGAGGAGACCTCACCCGACGAGATCGAAGCCGCGTTCTCGAAGACCGTCGAGCGGGACGGCGTGCTCTACCAGTACTTCAGCGCCGTCGAGCGCGAGGAGCTGGAGTAGAGCGCGCGGGAGAGCCGCCGCCCTCGCGCAGCGTGCCGAGGCCCACCGTGACGATGGTCGCGCCCCGATACCCGGACAGCCACGCGACGCGGTCCGCGCTCGGCGTCCGGGCCTCGCCACGGTCCCGGCCGGCATGTGAGCGTCGCTCACCGGCGCCCTTGACAGCAGTCATCTTCCGCTGTACATTGAAGATACGATGCCGCGGGCCTCATGAGGGGCCTTCCTGGCGTCGGCGAACCTGGCCATTTGACAAGTGGATATGGGGGCGATCCGGTTTCGACGGATGCGAGAGAAACGCGGATGGCATGCCGAGGTCCCGTTGGCTCGTAAAACAAACGGGAATTTTCTAACTGCCGATTATCAGCCGGCATACGTCTGCTAACTAAGCAGGCGCGCTCCACCCGGTTTGGCCCGTGGGGCCGGGATGGAGCGTCATTTACACGGGCTAGCCTTGAAGCACCGCCGCCGGGCGACGAGGCGAAACTCTACGGCGGCTGGTCCGGCGGGAATCCCGCCCGCTGGAGTCTCGCTGGACGAGAATCAAAGATCGGGCTACGCATGTAGAGGTCCGCGTGGAGCCGTGTTCGGACGCGGGTTCGACTCCCGCCGCCTCCACCATATATCGAGAGGGCTCCGGCCTGGCGGCCGGGGCCCTTCTGTGTTTTCGGGCCCCCTGTGCCCGCCCGGGAGCCTCTTGCACAGCTCCGCGCGACCTCGTAGAATTCCCCTCCCTGTTGACCGCGGGTCCGTCGCGCGTTCCGTGGAGGTCCGCCCTGCCAGTGAAGCTCATCGTCATCGTCCTGTACCTGGCCGCCGTCGTCGGTGTCGGTCTGGCCGCGAGGCGGGGGAGGCTTGCCGGTCCGGCCGACTTCTTCCTCGCCGGAAGGACGTTCGGTCCGCTGGTCCTCGTCGCGACGATGGCCGCGACGAACTTCAGCGCCTTCACCGTGGTCGGCTTCGCAGGCGCGGGCTACCGGATGGGCTTCGCCTTCTACCCCGTCATGGGGTTCGGCACCGCCTTCATGGCGCTCTCGTTCCTCCTGATCGGTCTGCCTGTCTGGCGGCTCGGCGCCCGCTACGGCCTCATCACGCCGCCCGAGCTCGTGTCGACCCGGTACGGCTCGCGAGCGCTCGGCGTCGTCTTCGGGACGGCGATGGCCGTCTTCACGCTGCCCTACCTCGCCATCCAGCCGCTCGCCGCCGGCTACGCGCTCGAGAGCACGCTCGGGCTGCCGCACGCAATAGGCGGCGCGCTCGTGACCGCCCTCGTCGTCAGCTACTGTCTCGTCGGCGGCGTGCGCTCGGTCGCCTGGACCGACGTGCTTCAGGGCATCCTCATGTTCGCCGCGCTCTCGCTCTCGTTCGTGGCCGTGGCCCGGGCGTCCGGCGGGATGGAGGCCGGGCTCACGGCGCTGGCCGAGAAGTCGCCGGAGCACTTCATGCGGCCGGGCGCAGGCGGCGGCATGGCGCTCGGCATCTGGGCCAGCTACATGCTTCTCTGGCTCCTGGCCGATCCCATGTTCCCCCAGCTCTTCCAGCGCTTCTACGCCGCCCGCGACCAACGGGCCATCGTAAGAACGGCGGTCGTCTATCCGTTCATCACGACGGCCCTCTTCTTCCTGCCGGTCGCCATCGGCGTTTTGGGCCGACTGCACGTCCCGGGGCTCGAGGGGAGCGAGACCGACCGGATCCTCCCGATGGTCGTCGAGCGGTTCGGCGGGACATGGCTTTCTGGGCTCGTGAGCGCCGGGCTCGTCGCGGCCATCATGTCCACGATGGACTCGCAGCTCCTGACGCTCGGGTCGATCGTGGAGCGGGATCTCATCGGTCGACGGCCGGTCGAACCGTCCGCCGGAAGCGGACCGGCCCGGAATCGCCTGCTTCCCACCAGACTCTCGCTCGCCGCGCTCGCGGTCATCGGGTACCTCCTGTCGCTCCGGCCGCCCGCGACCATACTCGCCGTCGCGACCGAGGCTTTCGGCGGGCTCGCCGTGCTCATCCCATCGGTCGTGGCCGCGCTGTGGTGGAAGCGGGCGACGGCGCCGGCCTCGATCGCCTCCATCGTCGCCGGCGAGGCGTGGATCGCGCTCGCGCACTTCGGACTCGTACCCTCGTTCGGCCTGTTGGCCGCCATTCCGGCGGTCGCGCTGGCCTCGCTCGTTCTCGCGGCCGGCTCGCTCATTACGCGACGGGTCGAGGGCGCGGGGCGCGAGTGGGCCGGCCTCGCCTCCCCGGGGCTCTCGCGGCGCGGGTGTTTCGGGTGGGCGGTCGTCTTCGCCGCGTTCCTCGCGCTCTCCGTCGACTGGTGGCGGTTCGGACAGCCGCCTTCGCTCGTCCTCGGACTCCCATCCTGGGTCGCGTACTTCGTCGTGCTCGCGCTCCTGCTCGCGGTCGCCTTCGACTCGTTCGGGCGTCATCTTCTCCTCCGCTCGCCCCGTCCGGAACGCTGATGGACGGGCAGTGTCCATAGTGTCTTGTGACTTCACTCGGGCGGCCCGTCTTGACCCCCCGCGACGCCACGTGATAGCATCCTGAGTGTCCGCTCCTTCCAAGGATGCGCGCCCACCGCCCGGCCGTGTGGCGGTCCCGGCGCGCCTCCGCAGTCTCAGGAACCACTCATCCCCTGAAGGCCCCGTGAAGCCGGGACTCAAGGGAGGTCGCGCGCATGCAGCTCGGGCCCGTCACGCTCGATGTCATCGACGCCGGCCGCTTCCTCTTCGACGGCGGCGGCATGTTCGGCGTGGTCCCGAAGGTCATCTGGAACGAGCTCCTGCCGGCCGACGACAGGAACCGTCTCACGCTCGCGCTCTGGCTCCTGCTCGTGCGCACTCCGGACGAGACGGTCCTCGTGGACACCGGGTTCGGCAAGAGGCTCTCTGAGATGGACGAGAGGATGTACGGCCCGGCGCCGACTCCCGCCGTGGACGACGCGCTGGAGCAGAGAGGCGTGTCCGTCGAGGACGTCGACGCGGTCGTCCTGACGCACCTCCACGCCGACCATGCGGGCGGCGCGGTGACGCGCCGGGGCGATCGTCCGGCGCCGACCTTTCCGAACGCGCGGTACTACGTGCACGAGAGGGAATGGGCCGACGCGGCGACCCCGAACGCGATGAGCGCCGCCGGCTACAGGGCCGACGACTTCCTCCCGCTGGAGGAGGCGGGGGTGGTCGAACTCGTCGGCGACCTGCACCGAATCGGGAAGCACGTCGTGCTCGAGAGGACCGGCGGGCACACGGCCGGTCACATGATGGCTCGGGTGAAGACCGACGAGGGCGAGGTCCTCTATCCGGCCGACCTCATTCCGAGCCGGCACCACTTCAGGGCGCCGTACATCGCGAGCGTCGACCTCTACCCGCTGGACGTCGTCGAGCGCAAGATGCAGGTCCTCGCCGAGGCGGCGGAGAAGGGCTCCGTCGTCATCTTGGACCACGACCCCGACGGGGCCGTCGGTCGCGTGAGAGAAGGCAAGAAGGGCCGCTACTTCTTCGAGGAGTCGGAATGAGCGAACGCATCCTTGTCCTGAATCCCGGTTCGACCTCCACGAAGCTCGCGCTCTACGAGGACGGGGACGTTCTCTTCGACGAGTCGATCAGCCACTCGCGGCAGGAGCTCTCGCAGTTCCGGAAGATCATCGACCAACTCGAGTACCGTTCCGCGCTCGTGTCGAAGTTCCTGTCGGACCGTCACATCGACGTGCGGTCGCTCGCCGCGGTCGTCGGCCGAGGCGGACTCATGCAGTCGATCGTGTCGGGAACGTACCGCGTCAACGACCGGATGCTCCACGACCTCAGGGTGGGTCTCCAGGGTCAGCACGCCTCGAATCTCGCGGCCCACATGGCGAACGAGATCGCGGAGGAGGCCGACGCGCAGTGCTTCGTCGTCGACCCGGTCGTCGTCGACGAGCTGTCGCCGCTGGCCAGGCTCTCCGGTCTTCCAGAGCTCCACAGGAAGAGCATCGTCCACGCGCTCAACGTGAAGGCCGTCGCCCGGGTCGCGGCGAAGGAGCTCGGGAAGCCGCTCGCCGAAACGAACCTCGTCGTGTGCCACATGGGCGGCGGAACGAGCGTGTGCGCGCTCGACGGGGGGCGGATGATCGACGTCTCGAACGCGCTCTCGGCCGGGCCCTTCACGCCTGAGCGCGCCGGGTCCGTGCCGACGCTCGACCTCGTCGAGATGTGCTTCTCGGGCGAGCACACGAAGGACGAGATCTGCAGGAAGCTGGTCGGCAGGGGCGGGCTCGTAGGCTACCTCGGCACCAACGACGCTCTTGAGGTCGAGACGCGGGCCATCGGCGGGGACGCGAAGGCGAAGCGGGTCTACGACGCCATGGTCTATCAGATCGCGAAGGAGATCGGCGCGATGGCGGCCGTGCTCAAGGGGCGCGTCGACGCCGTCGTCCTGACGGGCGGGCTGGCCCGCTCGGACTACGTCGTCGGCATGCTGAGGGAGCGCGTCGGTTTCCTCGGGGAGTTCATCATCGTTCCGGGCGGAGACGAGATGCGGGCGCTGGCCGAGGGCGCGCTGCGCGTGCTTCGGGGCGAGGAGGAGGCACTCGAGTACCCCAATCCGGTCGCGGACGCCGACGACCTGGTCTAGCGCCCGACCCTCGCGCGAGGCGGCGTGGGCCGGGCGTCTTCACACCGGGCCCGCACCGCGCGGCGTCCCGGACACGGCATCCTCAGGAGCAGGTAATGAGAGAGCACAGCGGGGTCGGATGGATCGAGGTCATCTGCGGGAGCATGTTCTCCGGGAAGAGCGAGGAGCTCATCAGGAGGCTCCGGCGCGCGAAGATCGCCCGTCAGAACGTCCTGGCGTTCAAGCCGGCCATCGACGACCGGTACGACGAGGACGACATCGTCTCGCACGACGCGCGCAGGATCGAATCGATCCGCGTGTCGCGCGCCCAGGAGATCCTTGAGGCCGTCGACGGGTCGGTCGAGGTCGTCGGCATCGACGAGGCTCAGTTCTTCGATGATCGCCTGGTCCGGGTCTGCGAGGAGCTCGCAGACAGAGGGAAGCGCGTCATCGTCGCGGGTCTCGACCAGGATTACCTCGGTCGCCCGTTCGAGCCGATGCCGCAGCTTCTGGCCGTGGCCGAGTACATCGACAAGACGCTCGCCGTCTGCATGCAGTGCGGCCGCCCCGCCAACAGGACCCAGCGCATCATCGCGTCCGACGAACGCGTGGTCGTGGGCGCCGACGAGGTCTACGAGGCGCGCTGCAGGCGGTGCTTCCGGCCTCTCGAGGCTCAGGAAGGGGCGCCGGGGGATGCGCAGGACCGGGCACGCGGGGAGGCGCAGAGCGAGGCGCAGCCGGGGGCGCCGGACGATGCCGGAGAGATCGCTCCCGAGAGGCGTGTGTAGCTCGCCGGAACCAGGAACGCCGCAACTTCTGTTATAGCGAACGAAGCCCGCCGCCGCCGCTGTGGCGGGCTTTTGCGTTGCCTCGCCTGTCGGCGGATACTATACTCAATGGTTCGTACCGAACGGGAGGGAGCGGCCGATGAGCGTCCGCGACAACGTCCTCGAGGTAAGAGAGCGCATGGCGAACGCCGCCGAGCGGGCGCTCCGCGAACCCTCGGACGTGCTTCTCGTGGCGGTGACCAAGACGGTCGAGCCGCCGCGCATCGCGGAGTGCATAGCCGCCGGTGTCACCGCGATCGGCGAGAACCGCATTCAGGAGGCCGAACGGAAGTTCGGCGATCTCCCGAAGGTCGAGCGCCACATGGTCGGGCACCTGCAGCGCAACAAGGTGCCCCGGGCGCTCGAGCTCTTCGATATGATCCAGTCGGTCGACAGCCCCCGGCTCGCGCGCGAGATCTCGAAGCGGGCGTCCGCCGCGGGGCTCGACGTCGACGTTCTCGTCGAGGTCAACACGTCCGGCGAGGAGTCGAAGTACGGCTTCAGCCCCGACGAGGTCGTCGACGAGCTCGCCGAGATGGCCGATCTTCACGGCCTCAGGGTCCGCGGACTCATGACGGTCGGCGCCTTCGAGGCCGACCCCGACGACGTCCGGCCGTCCTTCCGGCTTCTGAGGAACATCCGGGACCGGGTCGAGGAGGCAGTCATCCCCGGGGTCGGCATGGACCATCTCTCGATGGGCATGACGAACGACTACGAGGTGGCCATCGAGGAGGGCGCGACGATAGTTCGAGTGGGCCGGGCCATCTTCGGCGAGAGGGAGTAGGCGGCCGCGCCGCCTTCCCGAAGCGGCAGCTATCCCCGCGGGCGTCGCGGGTTCGTGGCCGCGCGGTCCGCGAGGAAGACATCGCTCGGAGGGAGGAGAGGAGGCATGTTCGTGCTGGCCAATTTCGTAGCCGCTCTGGCGACGGTCCTCGACATCCTGCTTCTGCTCTACATGATCGCGCTCTTCGCGGTCGTGGTGATCTCGTGGTTCGCGCCGGCGTCAAGACATCCGTTCATGGTGTTCCTCCGGTCGATCACGTACCCGCTTCTGAACCGTATCAGACGCGCGTTCCCGTTCCTCGTTCAGTCCGGGTTCGACCTGACTCCCATCGTGCTCTTCTTCATCATCTACTTCGTGCAGCGGTTCCTGGTGCGCTCGCTGTACGACCTTGCGGTCCGCCTCGCGTAGAGGCCCGCCGCCAACGACAGTCAGGAGGACGACATGTCGAACGAGCTTCCGCTCTATGACCGTATCAAGGAAGCAAGGGCGTTCATCAGGAAGGAGACCTCCTTCAAGGCCCAGGTGGCCGTCGTGCTGGGAAGCGGTCTCGGCAAGCTCTCCGAGCACATGAAGGAGGAAGCGCGGATCCCGTTCGGCGACATCCCGCACTTCCCGCAGTCGGGCGTCAAGGGCCACGCCGGCGAGCTGGTCCTGGGGACCCTCGGGAAGAAGAACGTCGCGCTCATGAACGGCCGCGTGCACTACTACGAGGGGTACTCGATGGAGGAAGTGACCTTCCCGGTCCGCGTCCTCCGCGCCCTCGGGGCGAAGAAGCTCGTCCTCACGTGCGCCGCGGGAGGAATGAACCCGCTCCACAGCAAGGGCGACATCGTCGCCATCGTCGACCACATCAACCTGACGGGCGACAATCCGCTCATCGGCCCGAACGACGAGCGGCTGGGAACGCGGTTCCCCGACATGTCGGAGCCGTGGGACAGGAAGTACGTCGCGATGGCCGAAGAGATCGCGCTCGAGGAGAAGATCATGGTCCGGAAGGGCGTCTTCATCGGCGTCGCCGGTCCCAACCTCGAGACGGCCGCTGAGTACCGCTTCCTCAGGATGATCGGCGGGGACGTCGTCAGCATGTCGATGGTCGCCGAGAACATCGCGGCCATTCACGCCGGCATGCGGGTCGCCGGTTTCGCCGTGATCACCGACCTGTGTCTGCCGGACGCTCTCGGTCCCGCGAGTCACACGGAGATCCTCAAGGTCGCGAACCGCGCCGCGCCGAAGCTGACGCAGCTCGTGAAGCGCATGGTCGAGGGAATGTAGACAGACGCGCCGCCCGCAGCGCGGCGACACTTTCGGAGACGGACGAAGCACGATGCCATTCCGCGAGTTCGACAAGGGGCAGAGGCTCCCCGCCATCGAGGACGAGGTCCTTGAACGCTGGGAGCGTGAGGGCGCGTTCGAGAGGAGCGTCTCCGAGCGCGCCGACGCGCCCCCGTACGTCTTCTTCGAGGGCCCGCCCACGGCCAACGGACACCCGGGCGCCCACCACGTCCTGGCGCGGACCATCAAGGACATCGTCTGCCGCTACAAGACGATGCGCGGCTTCCGGGTCGACCGGAAGGCCGGCTGGGACACGCACGGCCTCCCCGTCGAGATCGAGGTCGAGAAGGAGCTCAAGCTCGAGAGCAAGGAGGACATCGAGCGCTACGGCGTCGCGGAGTTCATCACGAAGTGCCGCGACAGCGTCTTCAAGTACAAGGACGAGTGGGACGCCCTGACGCGCAGGATGGGGTACTGGGTCGACCTTGAGGCGGCCTACGTCACCTGCACGAACGAGTACATCGAATCGGTCTGGCACATCCTCGCGACCCTCTGGGAGAAGGGCCTCATCTACAAGGGCCACAAGATCCTCCCGTACTGCCCGCGATGCGGCACGCCGCTCTCAAGCCACGAGGTGGCGCAGGGTTACCGGGACGCCGAGGACCCGTCGGTCTTCGTCAGAATGCGCGTGAAGGGCGAAGAGAACACGTCGTTCCTCGTCTGGACCACGACCCCCTGGACCCTCATCTCGAACGTGGCCCTGGCAGTGGCGCCCGATGAGCGCTACGCGTACGCGAAGGTCGGCGGCGAGACGCTCATCCTGGCAGAGGCGCTCCTCGGCGTGCTCGAGGCGGAACACGAGGTCGAGAAGACCGTGAAGGGCTCTGAGCTCGTCGGAACGGAGTACGAGCCTCTGTTCTCGTTCGCCGAGCTCGACCGTCCCGCTCACCGCGTCGTGCCGGCCGACTTCGTGACGCTCGAGGACGGTACCGGCATCGTCCACATCGCGCCCGCCTTCGGCGAGGACGACGCGACGCTCGGACGCAGGGAGGACCTCCCCTTCGTCCAGCCGGTCGACGGCGCCGGGCGATTCACCGACGATGTGACGCCGTGGGCCGGGATGTTCATCAAGGAGGCCGATCCGCTCATCATCGAGGACCTGACGGAGCGGGGGCTTCTCTATCGGGCGGCGTCGATCGTCCACACGTACCCCTTCTGCTGGCGATGCGACGCGCCGCTCGTCTACTACGCGCGGGAGTCGTGGTACGTGAAGACGACGGCGTTCAAGGACGAGATGATGAAGAACAACGCCGAGATCGACTGGCACCCGAAGGAGATCGGCGCCAACCGTCTCGGCGACTGGCTCGAGAACAACATCGATTGGGCCGTGTCTCGCGACCGCTACTGGGGCACGCCCCTCAATGTCTGGATCTGCGAGGGCTGCGGTCACCAGCACGCGGTCGGGAGCATCGCGGAGCTTCGTGAACGCGCGGTCGAAGGCGTGACGGGCGAGCTCGACCTTCACAAGCCGTTCGTCGACGGCGTCGTCCTCTCGTGCACCGAATGCGACGGCGTCATGCGCCGCACGCCCGAGGTCATCGACTGCTGGTTCGATACGGGCTCGATGCCGTACGCGCAGTGGCACTACCCGTTCGAGAACGAGGACCTCTTCGACTCGCACTTCCCTGCCGACTTCATCGCCGAGGGTGTCGACCAGACCCGCGGCTGGTTCTATTCGCTCCTGGCCATCTCGACCATGGTCTCCGGCACGTCGTCCTTCAGACGCTGTGTCGTGAACGACATGGTCCTCGACGCCGAGGGCAAGAAGATGTCGAAGTCGGTCGGCAACGTGGCCGACTCGTTCGAGATCATGGCGACCATCGGGGCCGACGCGCTCAGGTGGTACATGATGTCGTCGAGTCCGCCGTGGCTGCCGAAGAAGTTCGACGAGGCCGGCGTCCGCGAGGCCGCGAGCAAGGTGCTGGACACCCTCCGGAACAGCTACGGCTTCTTCGCGCTCTACGCGAACATCGACGGATTCGACCCGGGAAGCCATGTCGTCCCGGTGTCGGAGCGCCCGGTCATCGACCGGTGGCTGCTGTCGAGACTTCAGTCAACGCTCTCAGGCGTCGTCGCGGCGATGGACACATACGACATCACGAAGGCCGTGAGGCGGCTCCAGACGTTCATTCTGGAGGACGTCTCGAACTGGTACGTCCGCCTCTCGCGCCCGAGGTTCTGGAAGGGCGAGATGGACGCGGACAAGCGCGCCGCATACTCGACGCTCCACGAGGTGCTCGTCGGGACGTGCCGCGCGATGGCGCCATTCGCGCCGTTCCTGTCGGAGGCCGTTCATGCGCGCCTGACGGAGAACAGCGGCGAGGCCGACAGCGTCCATCTGACCCGTTTCCCGGAGGCCGACGACGCGCTCGTCGACGACAGGCTCGAACGCGCGATGGGCACGGCCCGCGAGATCGTGGCGATGGGCCGAGCCGCGAGGAACCAGGCCGGGATCAAGGTCCGGCAGCCGCTCTCCCGGCTCCTCGTCGCGGGCGTGGCCGAGAAGGAGCGCGACGACGTGCGCGAGCTCGAGGGGCTCATCCTCTCCGAGCTCAACGTGAAGTCGCTGGAGTGGGCCGAGGCCGATGACCTCGCGGCGCTCTCCGCCGCCCCGGTCTTCCCGGCCCTCGGACCGAAGCACGGGAAGGAAGTGAACGCGGTCGCGGACGCCATCCGGAGCCTCGGCGACGAGGCAGCGTCGAAGCTTGCGGCCGGGGAGAGCATCAGAACGAAGGTGGACGGCAAAGAGGTCGTTGTCGAGCCGGCGGACGTGACCATCGAGACCGGCGCCCGGGAGGGGCTGGCCGTCGAGACGAACGGAGAGCTCACGGTGGGGCTCGACACGGAGATCAGCGAGGAGCTGCGCGACGAGGGTTTCGCGCGCGAGTTCATCAACAAGGTTCAGTTCATGAGGAAGCACGCGGGGTTTGAAGTCACGGACCATATCCGCGTCTGGTACCAGGCGTCACCGCGACTGATCTCGGCGATCGGGAAGCACGCCGACAGGATCGCGCGGGAGACACTTGCAGAAGCTCTCGACGAAGGGAAGGAGACGGGCGAGCACGAGCGCGAGTGGGACCTGAACGGGGAGAACGCGCGCATCGCCGTCGCGAGGATAACGGAATAGGGAACGCGAACGGCGGGCTCTGGCTCGGCCCGCGGAGGAGCTCAATGAAGAAGAGAGACCTGGACCACTTCGAGAAGCGCCTCATTGAAGAACGCATCAGGCTCCTCAAGGAACTGGGATACTACGAGGACAAGATCTTCTCGAGCTCCCAGAGGGAGTCGGCCGGAGACCTCTCCGCCTACTCCGTCCACATGGCGGACCAGGCGAGCGATGCTGAGGAGCGGGAGCGCGCCTATCACATGGCGTCCTCCGAGGGACGCCTTCTCTACCACATCGACGAGGCCCTGAGGAGGATCCGCGAGGGCGACTACGGGAAGTGCACGGTCTGCGGAAAGACCATCAAGAAGGCGCGGCTCGAGGTCGTGCCTCACGCCCGCCTCTGCATCGAGTGCAAGAAAGCAGAGGAAGATGGAACGCTCCACGCCTGAGAACAGAAACGGTATCGCTGCCCATCTGAGGTTGTTCGCGACCGCCCTCCTCATCATCATCTCCGACCAGGTGGTGAAGGGGGTGGTCGTGAACGTTCTGGGAATGGGTGAGACCCGGAACGTCTGGGGCACGTTCTTCCGCCTGACCCGGACCGAGAACACCGGGGCGGCCTTCGGCATCTTCCAGGGACAGAGCACCTGGTTCATCGTCATCTCGGCCCTCGCCGCCGCCGCGATCATCTTCTTCCGGCGCGAGATCGCACGAATGCGGGCGCTGCACCAGATCGCGTTCGGTCTCATACTGGGCGGCGCCGTCGGGAACCTCATTGATCGCGTCCGGCTCGGCGCGGTGGTCGACTACCTCGACCTGGGGTTCGGCTCGGCGCGCTGGCCGGCCTTCAACATCGCCGACAGCGCGATCTCGATCGGCGTCGTGCTCCTCGCCGTGCATCTCATCTTCATGTCGGAGAGGCTCGAGGATGACTCCTCGTCCGGCTCTCCGCAGTTCCCGGCCCGACCGTCGGGGGAGAGTGAGGACGACGATGACGCATGAGGAGATCACGCTCGTCGCGTCCGAGGAGGAAGAGGGCGACCGGCTCGACCACTTCCTCGGAACGAACGCTCCCGAGCTCTCCCGGACTCGGGCGAAATCGATCATCGACGACGGCCTCGTGACGGTGAACGGAAGGCGGGTCAAGCCGAGCACGCGGATCTACCCCGGAGACGTCATTCACGCTTCGGTCCCCGAACTCGAGAAGCTCAAGGCCCGCCCCGAGTCGATCCCTCTCGAGATCCTCTATGAGGACGACGACATCATTCTTGTCAACAAGGGGCCGGGCATGGTCGTCCATCCCGCGCCGGGCACGCCCGGGGGCACGCTTGTGAACGCCCTCATGGGGCGCGACGCCGCTCTCTCGAGCGTCGGCGGAGACCTCAGGCCGGGCATCGTCCACCGGCTCGACCGCGACACGTCGGGAGTCATCGTGGTGGCGAAGAACGACCTCGCGCACAGGCGGCTCTCGGCGGCCTTCGAAGAGCGGCGCGTGAGCAAGGTCTACCTCGCTCTCGTGTGGGGCAATCCCGGCGCGGAGCAGGGCATCATCGACGAGCCGATCGACCGACACCCGCGGGACAGGAAACGGATGGCGGTCGTCTCCGGCGGGCGCGACGCCGTGACCAGATGGCGCGTTCGCGAGCGGTTCTCGTTCGCCTCCTTCATCGAGGCTCATCCGGAGACGGGACGCACGCATCAGATACGCGTCCACATGGCCAACATGAAGAACCCGATCATCGGAGACGCCACGTACGGAGGCGACAAGCGCTCGTTCGGCGACGTGGCGCACGATCAGCGAGAGCACGCGGCACGGGTGAACGAGCTTGCCGCGCGGCACGCTCTCCACGCGCGCCGCATCGCCTTCGACCACCCGGGAACCGGCATCCGGATCGACATCGCGGCGCCGCTGCCGGACGACATGGCGGATGTGCTGGACCTGCTGAGACACCCGGAGGGGCGACGGGGACGCGTCATCGGCGTCGATCCCGGCGACGTCCGCATAGGTCTCTCCGTCTCGGACGAGGGACGGCAGATCGCCCGTCCCGCGGGCGCGCTCGAGCATCTCTCCGATCAGGAGGCCGCGCGGCGCGTGGCGACGCTTGCCATGGAGGAGGGCGCCGACACGATCATTGTGGGGCATCCCATCCGGATGGACGGCACGAGGGGACCTCGGGCGGCGCGGGCCGAGGAGCTGGCCGTCGAGTTCGAGGACGCGACGAGGGCCCGTGTGGTTCTTCGCGACGAGAGGCTGTCCAGCGCGGAGGCCGAACGCATGATGCGCGAGCGCGGCGAGCGGGCGAAGGGCAGAAAGACCCGCGTCGATGAGCTCGCGGCCTCGATCATCCTGCAGGGTTATCTCGATGAGGAGTCGAGAGGCCGGAGCGAACGGCCATGACCGCGCGGTTCCGGAAGGACCGGAGGGAGCTTCCCCCGGGCCGGGGCCGGCGCGGTCCCCACTGGTTCCTGCGGGAGCTCATCATCGTCGGCGTCATCGGCGCCGTGCTGTTCGCTCTCTTCGCGGTGTCGTTGTCGCTCGTCTCGCTTCACGACATCGGTGGTCGGGTGATGGTCGAGATCCCCGAAGGAGCGACGCTCCGCCAGACCGCGAACTCGCTCCACGAAGAGGGGGTGGTCCGCCATCCCGGGCTCTTCGTGCTCGTGGCCCGGCTTCTCGGCTACGCGGACGAGATCCAGGCGGGTACCTACGAGTTCGGTCCGTCGACCTCGGATCTTCGCGCGCTTCTCGCGGTGCGGCATGGCGAGGTCGCCGGCAGAATGGTCACCGTGCCGGAGGGGTTCCGCGCGGCGCAGATCGCCGCGCTCATGGAGTCGGCGCTGGACGTCGACCGCGCACGGTTCATGGACCTCGTGCACGACCCGGAGCTCATCACGCAGCTCGGGATCTCCGCGCCTTCGCTTGAGGGGTATCTCCATCCCGACACATACAGGTTCCGCGTCGACGCGACGGCCCTCGACATCATCGAGATCATGGTCGGCGAGACGAGTGAGTTTCTCGACGAACGACGTCTCGCCCGCGCTGAGTCGCTCGGGATGAGCGTTCGGGAGGTGCTGACGCTGGCGTCCATCATCGAGGCGGAGGCGCTCTACGACCGCGAGCGACCGCGGATCGCTGCGGTCTATCACAACCGTCTGGATGCCGGATGGAGGCTCGAGGCCGATCCGACCGTGCGGTACGCGATCGGTCGCTTCCGGCGCCGGCTCTACTACGGCGACTTGGACGTGGACTCTCCCTACAATACATACAGGAACACGGGGCTGCCGCCTGGGCCGATCTGTAGCCCCGGAAAGGCGTCGATCGACGCGGCGCTCTATCCGCTGAAGGGGAGCGATGAGTTCTTCTTCGTGGCCGATCGCGACGGCACGCACCGCTTCAGCAGGACGTTCGAGGAGCACGTGCTGGCCCGCAAGATGATCCAGCTCGAGAGGGAGCGAGCGGCTCAGGATCTCGAATCCGACTCTCCTGAAACGGTTGCGCCGCCCGATACGGCAGCGTCGGCCCAGCCGGCGACGACCGAGCCCTGAAACAACGTGTCGCCACAGCCGCCGGGCCCCGGTGCAAGGGAGTTTCCGCTTGACACTGTTATGGGCCGGTGATACTTTGCAGCGTCGGGCGAAATCGGACAGGAACGGAGGAACGGTCGGAAGAGCGCTCCGACCGGCACGTTATCATGCTCAAGAAGAAGAGCATCATAGCCTTCGCGGCCGGCGTCGTGCTGATCGGCCTCGGGTTCGAGCGACTCGCCGCCGGCTCGATGACGCTGGCGCCGTTCCTTTTGGTGCTGGGCTACTGCGTTGCCATCCCCGTCGCCATCATGTTGCGCGACACAGGGGACGGGTCCGACACCGCGGAGATGGCGAGCGAGTCGGGCGAATAGCTCAGCTGGTTAGAGCACCTGCTTTACACGCAGGGGGCCACAGGTTCGAATCCTGTTTCGCCCACCAATCTGAAGAAGGCGATCGGACGAGCACCAAGAACTCAAGAGCAGCGCTCCACGGAGGGGACGGGGGCGGAGGAGGTACAAGGAGAGAGACAGCTTCAGCGACTTCGGTGAGATGACGCTATCAGGTGTTCAGCAAGCGGACGCGCGGCGTCTGCTCAAGAGAGGGAGAGCGAGACCATGAGGTTCTTCTGTATCGCACTGATCGCGCTGCTCGCGACAGGTGTGGCCGTTGCTGATCAGAACCCGAACTGCCGCATCTTCGTGTCCGGCTCGACCGACAGCCTTGTCGATCAGATCGACGTGCCGTCCGGCGTCCCGTT
>CAZQSB010000031.1:0-30885 GCA_964596015.1 uncultured bacterium
GCCGACGGTCATCGAATCGAAGAGCGCTGCCCCCTGGAAGACCATGCCGAACCCCATCCGGATCCTGCTCAGCTCCTTGTGGTCCATGTCCGTGATGTCCGCGCCCTCGAAGAGTATCCTGCCGCTGTCGGGCTTCATGAGTCCGATGATGTGCTTGAGGAGAACGCTCTTGCCGCAGCCCGAGGGCCCCAGGACGACCAGCGTCTCGCCGTCGTCCACCTTGAGGTTGACGCCCTTCAGGACCTCGTGGTCGCCGAACGACTTCCTGAGATCCAGCACCTCGATGACGGGCCGGTTCGCCACGCATCTCCCCTATTCAAAGATTATCTGGAAGAGCAGGATCGCGAGAACGTAGTCGCCGATGAGAATGAGAACACAGCTCGCGACCACGGCGCGGGTGGCCGCCAGGCCGACGCCGACCGCGCCCCCGACCGTTCGGAAACCGGCGGCCGTCCCCATCAGGGCGATGATGCCTCCGAACACGAACGACTTGATGAGCCCGCCGAAGACGTCGTGCGGAAAGAAGAGGAGCTTCATGCCGTCGACGAACGTCTTCGCCGTGATCCCCAGCGACGCGTAGCTCACGAAGAAGCCGCCGCTGATGGCCAGAACGTCCGCGAAGACCGTGAGCACCGGCAGCATGATGAGCGCGGCCACCAGCCTGGGCATCGCGAGGTAGCGCACCGGGTCGATGGCCATCGCGTCCATCGCGTCGACCTGCTCGGTGACGCGCATGGTCCCGAGCTCCGCCGCGATCGAGGCGCTCACGCGTCCCCCGACCACGAGCGACGTGAGGACCGGTCCGAGTTCGATGACGACAGACTTGTAGATGGCGGTCGCGATGTAGGTCGGCGGCACGAACTCCATGAGCTGATACGCGGCCTGGACAGCCGCCACGGCGCCGGTGAAGACCGACGTCATGACGACGAGAGGAAGCGATTCCACGCCGATCCGCCGCATCTGCTCGAGTACGAGATGCGCGGAGCGCGGGAACTTCCGGATGGCGAGGAGCGAGCGCCACAGGAGGACGCCGGCGAAGCCGACCTCGCTCACGAGCTCCATGGCCGCCCGCCCGAACGAGGCGAACACCCCCCGCTCGCGCGTCGTGGGCGTGAAGGCCTTGGCGACGTCAGAGTTCCTCAATGCCTTCCTCGACTCTCATCGTCAGATTGTCGAACCGGGTGCACTCGGACGAGAACTGGAGCTTGACCGTGCCGGTCGGACCGTTCCTCTGCTTGCCGACGATGACCTCGGCGAGGCCTACGTTCTCGGGCGTGGCCTCGTACTGCTCAGCCCGGAAGATGAACATGACGACGTCGGCGTCCTGCTCGATGGCGCCGGACTCGCGGAGGTCCGAGAGAATGGGCCTGTGGTCGCCGCCGCGCGTCTCGACCGCGCGGGAAAGCTGCGAGAGCGCGAGAACCGGAACCCCGAGCTCCTTCGCCAGCGCCTTCAGCGACCGCGAGATCTCGGAGATCTCCTGCTGGCGGCTCTCGACACGCCCGACGCCCCGCATCAGCTGCAGGTAGTCGACGATGACGAGTCCGACATCCACCTCCGCCTTGAGCCTCCGCGCCTTGGAGCGCATCTCGAGCACGCTCATGGCCGGCGTGTCGTCGATGTAGATCTGCGACTCGGAGAGGAGCCCGGCCGCCGTGGTCAGGCGCGACCAGTGCCTGTCCGCGAGATACCCGGTGCGGAGCTTGTGCGCGTCGACCCGGGCTTCGCTGCAGAGCATCCTCTGGACGAGCTGCTCCTGACCCATCTCCAGGCTGAAGACGGCCGACGGGATGCCGTGCTTGATGGCGGCGTTCGCCGCGATGTTCAGGGCGAAGGCCGTCTTGCCCATCGACGGCCGCCCCGCGATGATGATGAGGTCGGACCGCTGGAACCCCGAGGTCATCTTGTCGAGGTCGACGAACCCGGAGGGAACGCCCGTCACGTGCTGCTTCTTGTCGTAGAGCTCCTGGATGACCTCGAAGCTGTGCTTCAGGATCTCCCGCATCGGCGAGAAGTCGCGGCGGACGCGCGACTGCGCGATCTCGAAGATCATGTGCTCGGCGCGGTCGAGGATGTCCGAGGCCTCGCCGGAGGCGTCGTACGCCTCCTGGATGACCTCGGTGGCGACTCCTATGAGCCTTCTGAGGACCGCCTTCTCGAGCACGATCTTGGCGTGATACCGGATGTTGGCGGCCGTCGCGACGCTGCCGAGGATCTCCGAGAGATACGCCGCTCCGCCGACGTCGTCAAGCTCCTTGGTGCGCTTGAGCTCCTGCGTCAGCGTCACGAGATCGACGGCCTCGTCCCGCGAGAAGAGGTCGATCATCGCCCGGAACATCTTCCTGTGGGCCTCCCGATGGAACGAGCTCCCGTCCAGAAGCTCGGAGGCGACCCCGATGGCCGACTGGTCCAGGAGCATCGCCCCCAGGACCGCGACCTCGGCCTCGTTCGCCTGCGGAGGGAGTCTGTCGGCGGCCACGGTCGTCGCCGCCCGCATGGTCTTCTCCGCGGTGCTCATGTTCTGCTCCCAGAAAACTGTCGGGTCATTCTGCGCAGCCGTGCTCTCCGTGCGTGCACGCTTCGTCCGTCGTGAGCTCGTGGAGCTCGCCCTTCTCCAGCGCCTCGATGTTCTCTCCGGCGGTCGGCGCCGCGGCTTGGAAGACCTTGACGCCGGCCTCGCCGAGACGGCCTACGGCCCTCGGACCGATGCCGCCGACGATCATCGCGTCCAGCGTCCCCACCTCGAGGTTGTCGAGCGGGCGACACCCGCCGTGCTCGTGCTCGCCCTCGGTACCCTTGACGAGCTTCGTCTCGTTCGTCCCCGTGTCGTGGATGAGATAAGCGGAAGCGGCTCCGAAGTGGCCGGAGACCCTCGCCGTCAGACCCTCACCGTCCTCGATCGGAATGCAGACCTTCACTTCATGCCCCCGTTCACTGTCGATCTCCCGTGCCGGATGAGCGCCGGAAGTAGACCGCGCTCACGAATACCCATATGAGACCCGCCAGGGTCATCGCGAAAGCCGTCAGGACCTCGTGGGTTTCCGCACCGCCCGAAGCGACCCTCATCCACGGTACGACGGCTCCCAGCAGGAACGCCGCCGCCGCCATGGCGGCGAGCCATGCTCCCGCCTTCCTCCCCGTCCCGCCCATCAGTAGTCCCCCTCGCGGAAGAGGAGCGGCCGTCCATCCCCTCGCCGTTCGAAGGCGACGACACGGCCGACGATGAGCTTGAGGTCGCCCAGGTCGTGCACGTCCGCCACACGGCAGTCGAGCGTCGCGAGGCAGTCGTCGAGGAGCGGCGAGCCGGTCTCGGCAACGTGCCACGGTGTCCCGGCGAGCTTGTCGACATCGCGGCTCGACGTTGAACCGAACCTCCTCGCGAGCGCCAGCTGGTCTTCGGCGAGGAGGCTCATGCCGAAAGCTCCGGACTGGAGGATGAACTCCCGGGTCGCGCTCTGTGACCCTATCGAGAGTACCACATGTTCGGTGCCGGCCTGAGCGGTCCATGCCACAGCAAGCCCTCTCGCGCTCCCCTCGCTGGCGGCGCACACGATGGTGACGCCGTGGACGAGCATGTCGTACGGATGGGACACAGACCCTCCGGGGCGCGTCGCGCGCTCTCTCGGGACCGGTCGTCCGAAGCGAGCCCTAGGTCAGCGCCGAGCCGAGGAAGTACGGCCAGACCAGGAGCGCGAAGACGGCCTGCCAGAACGAAAGCTCGACGAAACCGATCGTGAAGAGCCACCCGATGAACCAGACCGGCCCCATGATGCCGGCCACCTCCAGCTTACCGCGAACCTCTCTGGCCATGCGCGCCTCCCGGTATCGACCGCTTCCGACGGTCAGGAAGTACTGGATCCTCCTCGGTTCGTCAGAACGGCCGGACCCGCCTCACTCGCGGCCGGCCGTGCAGATCTCGGAGTAGCAGAGGCCGCGTGCGACGCGTTCGTCCTGCTCCTCGAGCCAATCCTCCACTCCCAGCTCCCTCAGTCGCGCGTGCTCCTCACGAAGCGCGGGAAACTGCGAGAGCATCTCCTCCACCCTTCTGCATGGGTAGTCCTCGCAGAAGACGCAGATCTCGATGTTCCGCTCCCGCGCGCAGCGGGAGATCTCGCACCCGAGCGCCTCCCCCATCTCGCGGCATCCGCGGCAGATCCCCTCTGGGTCCGCGAGTCCGACGAGATAGCTCCAGAACTCCTCGAAGCCGGGCCTGTCGGCGGCGCCGTGTTCGTGTCCGGCCGCGACCAGCGCGTCGAGAAGGGCCGCCGCCCGCTTCGGGATGCGCGATCTCGAATCGCAGAGGTCGCAGTAGAGGCCGCAGAATGAGATGAGTTCGCGTCGCGCCACGCTTCCTCCAGACTGGTGTCCTCGACACGGCCTCA
The DNA here is from genome assembly GCA_964596015.1 of uncultured bacterium. GTDB lineage: Bacteria > Joyebacterota > Joyebacteria > Joyebacterales > Joyebacteraceae > WJMD01. Next base: position 4,383 of record CAZQSB010000031.1, read on the forward strand.
GACGAGCGCGTACGCGTCGGTCGCCTGCTGTCCGGTCGGTCTCTCTCGCACTCGTCAGTCCCTCTCGTACTCGCGCTTGATGAGAAGGAAGTCCTGCCAGATCGGCTTCTTGTATTTGGGGTCCCTGAGAGCGGCGGCCGGGTGGTACGTCGGAATGACACGGATGTCGCCGCATCGGTAGATCTTTCCTCTGAGACCGCCCATGGATCCACGCATGCCGAGAAGCGTCTGCGTCGCGGGAAGCCCCAGCGTGCAGATGAGCTTCGGCTTGATGAGCGCGTACTGGCGCGCCAGGTACGGGAGGCACGCCTCGATCTCGTTCGAGAGCGGGGTGCGATTGCCCGGCGGACGACACTTGATGATGTTCGCGATGTACACGTCGTCCCGCTCGATGGCGGCGCTCTCGAGGATCTTGTTGAGGAGCCGGCCCGCGCGCCCGACGAACGGCACGCCCGAGAGGTCCTCGTCCTTTCCGGGGGCCTCCCCGATGAACATCAGTCTGGCGTTCGTGTTCCCCGCGCCGAAGACGACGTTGTTCCGTCCCCTTGCGAGCTCACAGCGCTCGCAGAGATCCGCGACCGCCGCGGCCTCCTCGAGGGTCCTCGCTCCTTCCAGGTCGGTCGTCCCGGAAAACATGTCGGGCGCCGACGCGCCGGCGGCGAAAGCGATCTGGGTCTCGACGATCTCGGGTTCGGGGATGGCGTCCGCGGCCGCTTCCGCGTCGAGCGCCCGGGCGCGGCGTCGTCTGGCGTCCTCGGCGGCAGTCTTCGGATCGGACTCCCGGGGCGCCGCGTCGGTCGAGCTCGCCTCAGGGGTCCGCTCGCGCGCGTCCGAGCGCGTTCCAGACGCCGCCCGCGCTTCGACCTCGGGCGTGATGGAGCGTGACACGCCGCAGAACGGCCCCTCACGGACGACCCGCACCGCCTCCGGCGAGAGGTAGACCTCCTCCTCTCCCGCTTCCCTGAGCGCCTTGAAGAACTCGACGGCCAGCTTCCTCGGATCGCGGTCAGTCATCGCACCCCCACCCCAGCTCGTCGATCGCGCGCATGAGGATGAGCGCGGCGAGCTCCCTCTTCGACATTTTCCCGGGCTCGCTCACCGCTCCGGACCTGCCGATGAGGGTCACGATGTTCGTTCCGACGCCGAAGCCGGCGCCTTCCGTGGTGGGATTGTTGACCACGATGAGGTCGAGCCTCTTCTCCTCGAGCTTCGCGCGCGCGTTCTCCAGCTCATTCTCCGTCTCGAGCGCGAACCCCACGAGCCCCTGCCCCTCGCGCTTGCGGGACCCCGCCTCCCTGAGGATGTCCTCGGTCGCCTCGAGCTCGAGCGTGAGCGTCGCCGCCCCCTTCTTGATCTTCGAGCGCGACGCCTCCCGGGGACGATAGTCCGAGGGAGCCGCGGCCATGATCAGGAGGTCGGCGGCGTCGAGACGTTCCATGACGGCGTCACGCATCTCGCGCGTCGTCCGTACCGACACGAACTCCACGCCCTCGGGCGGCTCGAGCGCCGTCCTCCCCGAGATGAGCGCGACCTCAGCGCCGTGCCGAAGCGCGATCTCGGCGAGAGCGAACCCCATCGTCCCGGTCGAGGCGTTGCCGATGTGGCGCACCGGGTCGATGGGCTCCTCCGTCGGACCGGCCGTGACGAGCACGGTCCTTCCGGCGAGGTCCTGCGGAGGCAGCAGGAGCTGGGCCGCGAACTCGACGATCTGACCCGCGCCGGCCAGCCGGCCGCGACCGGACGCGCCGCTCGCCAGCCGCCCCGTCTCCGCTTCGACGATGTGCACGCCTCTCGAGCGCAGGATGGCGAGGTTCTCCTCGACCGCGTCGGAGTTCATCATGTTGACGTTCATGGCCGGCGCCACGATGACGGGGCACGTCATCGCAAGAAGCTCCGTCGAGAGGAAGTCGTCCGCGATGCCGCCCGCCATCTTCCCGATGATGTTCGCTGAAGCGGGAGCGACGATGACGAGGTCGGTCGCCTCGGCCAGGTGCACGTGTTCCAGATGGTCGCGCCCGCGAGCCACGTCGGCCGCGGGCGGGTGGTCGGCGCGCCTGTCGGCCCACATGTCGCACAGGACCTCGCTGCCCGAGAGCGTCTCGAACGTGAGCGGCGTCACGAACCGCGTCGCGTTCTCGGTCATGACGACGACGACGTCGGCCCCCATCGACGCGAGCCCCGTTACGATCGACGGCGCCTTGAAAGCCGCGATGCTGCCGGTGACGCCGAGCACGACCGTTCGTCCCGACAGGGGACCGCGAGAGACCCTACTCATCCTCCGCCTCGTCCTCTTCCTCCTCGCGGAACTCGTACTCGACCTCGCCGCTTGTGATGAGCTCGAGCGCGAGCGACGTGATCTTCGCATCGGGGTCCGGTCTGTCCTCCGGAACCATGTTGTGGAGCCGACGCGCGACCTTGGCCGCGAGGATGGCCCCGAGGTACTCGTTCTCGGCGTACTTCAGGAGATTTTCCTTCTTCAGCTGCTTCACTCTTTCCTCCCTGACGGCGTTCGCCGCGGGCCGACAGGCTCTCTCACCCGGCCGGTCCGCCGGCCTCGCGCCGGCGTCTCTCTGCGATCAGTTCCATGACGGCCCGGACGGTCTCATCCAGGCCCTCGTTGGTCACACGGTGGTCGTACCTCGGCCCCCACTCGAGCTCGCCGATGGCGTTCGCCAGTCTCCTCGCGATGACCTCCTCATCGTCGGTGGCGCGCCCGCGGAGCCTCCGTTCCAGTTCTTCTCTCGACGGCGGGTCGATGAAGATGAGCAGCGCCTCCGGGAAGAGCCGCTTGATGGACATGCCGCCCTGGACGTCGACGTCCATGATGACGTCGAGGCCGCGCTCCAGCGCGTCGCGGATGACGGAGGCGCGCGTGCCGTACCGGTGGCCGTGCACCTCGGCCCACTCCGCCAGCGCACCCTCTTCGATGAGGGCGTCGAACCCGGAGTCGCTCACGAACTCGTAGTCCGAACCGGTGGTCTCGCCCGCCCTCGGAGGGCGGGTCGTGACCGACACCGAGTAGGTGATGAGCGGATCGTCCTCGAGGGCCCTTCGCACAATGGTCGTCTTGCCGACGCCGCTCGGGCCCGACACGACGATCGGAAACCCGCGACGTTCGTTCCTGCCGACACCCAACGGCTTCTCCGCTTCCTTCAGGATTCGCTCGACTCGTCCCTGCCCTCGAGCCGCTGCGTGATGGTCTCCGCGGCCACCGCGGAGAGGATGACGTGGTCGGAATCCGTCACGATGACCGCTCTGGTCCTTCGGCCCTGCGTGGCGTCGACCAGCTTCCCGTTCTCCCGCGCGGCGTCCTTCAGGCGCTTGACGGGCGCCGAACCCGGCGTGACGATGGCGACCACGCGGTCGGCCGCCACGACGTTCCCGAAGCCGATGTTCAGGATCCCGGCCGGTCCGCCGGCTCTCTCCTGTCTCCTACTCGACATTCTGCACCTGCTCCCGGAGCTTCTCGATCTCCTCCTTGAGCGACAGGGCGCTGGCCGAGACGTCGACGTCCGACGTCTTGGAGCCGATGGTGTTGGCCTCCCGGTGCATCTCCTGTACGAGGAAGTTGAGACGCTTGCCGACCGGGACGTCCTCGTCGAGGCACGAGAGCGCGTGCTCGACGTGCGCGCGCAGCCGGACCACCTCCTCGGTGAAGTCCGACCGCTCCGCCGCCGTCGCGAGCTCCTGGGCGAGCCTGGTCTCGTCGACGGGCGGCGTCCCCTCCATGAGCTCGGTGATGCGCTGCCTGAGTCTCTCCTTGAGAGCCGCGGCCGCCTCGGGCGCCGCCTTCTCGATCTCGGCGACGTGCGCGGCGATCGCGCTGAGGCGGCCGAGAAGCTCCTCTCGGAGCCGCCTGCCTTCCTCCTCGCGCATCACGACGAGACACTCGAGCGCCTCGACGAGTCCCGGCTCGAGCGACTCCCAGACCTCGTCGGCCTGCGGCGTGCTCCCGCTCTGCTCGAATATCTGCTGGAATCTCGCCAGGACCTCGACGGAGACCTCTCCCGGAAGGGATAGCTCGCGGGCGATGTCCCTGAGCTGCTCCACGACACCGGCGGCGGCTTCGCGATTGATGGTGGGGCCTTCCTGCGCGCCGGCGCCGGACCACTCGACGTAGACCGACACGCGACCGCGCTCAAGGCGCGACTCGAGCGCCGTCCTGATGCGGTCCTCGACCTGGATGATCTGACGTGGCCCGCGGACCTGGATGTCGAGAAAGCGCTGGTTGACGGAGCGGATCTCGACACGGACCCTTCCGCCGTCGGCGGCCCGCTCCGAACAGCCGTAACCCGTCATGCTCCTCAGCACGACGCCTCCTTGGAAGTGGAAACCGTACCGGGGTGAGACATCACGATACTACCGGAAGGGGACGTCAGTCAACGATATGTGCCGGATCCGGGAGCTCTGTGGCGGTTTCGGGGCTCTGTTTGACCCGGACCGCCGACCGCCCGTATACTGCGACCGGAGACCCGGACACGCCGTCCGGGTCCGGCCTCTTCGGTCGATCGGGGAAGCGATGAACCGCCTGGGTCTGGAGAACCTCCTCAGCGAGCTCGCGCCGCGTCTCGAGGGACGCGGCATCTCGCACGTGCGGAGCCCCGCGCCGGACGCGACCGTCCTGGAGCTCGCTGACCCCGGGAACGAGTCGCTCGTCATCTCGACGAGCCGCGCGCTGCCGCTGCTCTTTCTCGCGCCCGGCGGGGAGGCGCCCCGCGGGGGCGAGACGCCCCAGAGCCTGAGAACTCTCAAGGGCGGGCGCATCAGGTCGGTCCGGCCCGGCGCCGGCGGACCGAGCGCCGTCCTGCTCCTCACGCGGCGCGACCCCGTCGGCATCGAGTCGGACCTTGCCCTGCTGGTCGAGCTGGGTCGGCGCCCGGGGCTCTCGGTGGCGCGCACGAACGCCGAGGAGCCGACCGACGAGTTCGGGCGGGAGACGACTCGGGCGTCCGTGTCCTGGTGGCGCGACGAGTCCCGGAGACTCCACGTGCGCATCGGCGCCTCCCCGCACCGGAACGCGGAGGAGAGCAGGACGTTCGAGTCGTGGAACGAGGCCGCCCGGTTCGCCTTTCTCGAACACGCCGGCACCATCCGCGACGACGCGCGACGACAGGACGTTCTGCGCTCGCTCACGCGGAAGCTCAAGCGGAAGCGCCGCGCCGTCGAGCGCGTCCGGAGCGAGCTCGAGCGTTCGGAGCGCGCGCCGGAGCTCCGCAGGAAGGGACAGCTCCTGCTGGCGCGGAAGGACGACTTCCGGCGAGGCGAGGCGAAGCAGAACCTCCTCGACTACGACGGCGTCACGAGGGTCGAGGTCGAGGTCGACCCGAGACTGGGACCGGTGGAGAACGCCGAGAGTCTCTTCCGGCGCGCGAAGAAGGCCGGGCGCGTGGCCGAGCGCTCACCAGCGAGGCTCGCCCAGCTCGAGAAGGAGATCGCCGGACTCGAGGCTGAGATCGCGAAGACGAATGACGCCTCGGGCGACGAGCTCGCGGGACTGAGAAAGCGACACGCCGAGCCCGGCCGCTCGAAGAGCGGGCCCCGGGACGAGGAGAGGATCCGCTTCCGCCGCTACACCGTGAGCGGCGGCTGGGAGGTGCTGGTCGGGAAGTCGAACCGCGACAACGACCTCCTGACGCAGCGCGTAGCGGCTCCGTCGGACCTGTGGTTCCACGCCCGGCAGGCGCCCGGGTCGCACGTGGTCCTGAGAAGAGCGGGCCGCAAGGAGCGGCCCGACAAGAGGGCCATCCTCGAGGCCGCCGCCATCGCCGCGTTCCACAGCAAGGCCGGCAAGTCCTCGAAGGTCGCCGTGCTCTATACGGAGCGTCGGCACGTGCGGAAGCCGCGCGGCGCGAAGCCGGGACTTGTGACGGTCAGCCGAGAGGACGTCGTGCTCGTCCGGCCTGCCCTCCCCGAGCAGGAGGACCGGAAGGACAGTTGACGAAAGGCTGTCCGAAGGGGATCAGGACCCTCCGCTCACACGCACCTCTCACGCCTCCCAGCCAGACGGTCCGCCTCGGCGGTCACCTCATCGAGCCTGCGGTCGAGATCGGTCGTGTCGAACCCCTCGTCGGGCCGGATCGGGGCCCCGACGACGATGACCCCCCGCGCGAAGAGGGCCGGCAGAAGATAGCGGCACCACGTCTCCCGAATGGAGAGCGCCGTCGAACTCGAGGCCGAGACGGGGACGATGGGCCAGTCGAGGGTCCGCGCGAGGTGCACGATCCCAGGCTTCGCCCGATGCGCGGGTCCCTTCGGCCCGTCGACGGCCAGCGTGCCGGGACCGCGCTCGCGGAGCGTTCTCACGAGACGCACGAGCGCCTCCGCTGGACGGCGCTTGCTCGAACCCCGCACGAACCTGTAGCCGAAGCGGCCCATGACCCTCCGCTGGACCTCGCCCGCCCAGCTCTTCTCGACGAGCGTCACCACGCCCCTTCCCCGGAAGCCCCAGATGAGCAGGAACTGCCGACCGTGCCAGAAGGCGTACAGCACGCGGTCCGCGTCCAGCCCCTCGTACTCCGGGTCGACCTTCCACGTGAGCCGGACCGTCCTCGCGAGTCCCGCCATGACGCACCACGAGACGAACCCGACGAGGTCCAGGAACGGGCGAGACCGGGTGACCTTCCGACGCATGCGCTTCAGCGAGGGCAGTGGGACCTCCTGTCGTGCCTCAGAACGAGCGGCTGCCGATGACGCCGTGGGCCTCGTAGAACCGTCTGACCCGGGGGTCAATGAGGAGCGGGAAGAACACCTGATGACCGAGGTCGGGGTAGTTGTTCCCCTCGAGAACGCAGAACCCGTCGTCGGTGAGGACGATGTCCCACCCGACATACGGGATGTACGACATCTCCCGGCAGAGTTCGAGGAGCCTTGAGGTCACGAGCTTCCAGTTGGGCAGGCGGAGTCCGGCCAGACGGGCGCCGGTGTCGGGGTGCTCCTCGTACCAGAGGTCCTCGCCGGCGGCGTGTCCCGAGTGACCGCGCACGAGGACGCCGCGGTCGACGTCGACGAGCACGGCGATGCCGCCGCGCGAGCAGTTGTCGGTCGGAACCGACGCCGGCCGCCCGAAGCGGTGCCCGGCGAACGGGATGAACGGTTCGTCGGTCTCGGGGTCCCACATCGTCAGAACGCGGATTGAGTTCGTCGAGTACGGGAAGACGGCATCGGCGTACGGATGCTGCCTGATGCGCTCGGTGACCACGCCCGATTCGATCCTCGAGAGGAGGGCGCGGGCGTCGTCGAGCCTGAAGGGCGCGTGGTTGATCGCGATCCCTCCGTCGCGCCGCGTCACGCAGACGACCTCCACCCCGCTGCCACCGCTCCGGGGCTTCACGACGAACTCAGAACCCGCCAGGCAGGCCTCGAGCACGTCGTCCACCGAGCGGAGGTCGAGCTCCGTTCCGATGGGTCGTACCTCTCCCCCACTGATCACCCCGTAGTACTCCGGGGTCCGGACTCCGTAGCTTGCGACCATGCGCGAGAACACGAGCTTGTTGTTCAGGGCCTCGGCGAACGGGCCGTTGATCTTCGGAGTGCGGAGAGACCTGGCGATGTCGGAGACGTACTCGTGGACGTTGGCCGACGTCAGGCCGTAGCGAACGTACGACTCCGTCAGAAACCCGTGCCGAAGAGCCCAGACCCGCTTCGGCAGAGCGGCGGGCAGGGGACAATGGAGCTCCGACCGCGCGAAACGCTGAAGGTTCCGGAGCGTCCGGCCGAGCGAGAGGATGCGCGCGGGAAGTCTCTCAGGCATAGTGTCTCTTCATCGACCGGACTCGCGCTCCGCGGCAGGCGCGATGACCCCGTAGTGTTCGTAGAACCGCCTGACCCGCTCGTCCTCGAGCAGCGGGAAGAAGAACTGGAAGACGAGGTCGGCGTAGCTGTTCCCCTCGAGCACGACGAACCCGTCGTCGGTCACGACGACGTCCCAACCGACGTAGGGGACATACGACATCTCCCGACAGAGCTCCAGAAGCCGGTCCTTCATCGACCGCCATCCGGCGACCCTGACGCCCTCGATCCGGGCTCCCGTGTCCGGGTGGCGATCGTACCACGCCTCCTCATCGCTGCCGTGGCCGGAGTGCGCGGGACCCAGCTCTCCCGTCTCGATGTCGACGAGCGCCATGACCCCGCCGCGGGCGAAGTTGTCGGTGGGAACCGAGGTCGAGCTGCCGAAGCGATGCCCCGCGTAGCAGATGAACGGCTCGTTCCGGTCGATGTCCCACAACGTCTGGATGCGGAGGGAGTTGGTCGCTTCGGGGAAGATGAGTTCGGCATACTCGTGCTGGCGGATGAGATCACAGACCACGCCGTTCCCGTAGCACGACAGCAGCGTTTCGAGCGCCGAGAGCTCCGCCGGACGGTGGTTGATGTGGAGCTGTCCGTCCCGCGTCGTGACCGCCGCCACAGAACAGCCGCGGCCGCCGCTTCCCGGCTTCATGATGAAGTCCGCGCCCTTGCGGCACGCCTCGACCACGTCACCGGCCTCGCGGAGCTCCCAATCGGTGCCTATGGGCCGGAGCTTCCCGTGTTCGATGAGCGCGTGGTACGAGGGCACGTCGACACCGTAGCTCGCCACCATCCTCGAGAAGACGATCTTGTTGTTCAGGGCGAAGGCGAACGGGCCGTTGATGCTCGCCGACCGGACGTATCTGGCGACGTCGGAGACATAGAGATGCACGTTCTCCGGCGCGAGCTCGAACCGAACGGCCGACTCGGTCAGGAAGCCGTGCCGGTACGCCCAGAGACGCCTGCCCAGGGGCGCGCGCATGGGACTCCTGAGCTCGCTCTGGACCAGACGCTGGATGTTGCGGAGCTTCCTGCCGAATGCGAGAGCCCGTGCCGGGAAGCCCTGTGCCATGCCGCCGCCCCTCCCCTGTGTTCTCACGACGTTCTTCAGTGCTCGGTCGAAGTTCTCGACGGAGACTCCGCCCGCCGCCCGCGAGGACGGATGACCCCGTGATGCTCGTAGAATCGCCTGACCCGCTCGTCCTCGAGGAGCGGGAAGAAGAACTGGAACGTGACGTCCGGGTAGTTGTTCCCCTCGAGAACGCAGAACCCGTCGTCGGTAAGAACGATGTCCCATCCGATATACGGAATGAAGGACATCTCCCTGCAGAGTTGCAGGAGGCGTTCCACAAACCGCCTCCAGTCCTCGATGACGACACCCTCGATGCGCGTCCCGGTATCGGGATGGCTCTCGTACCACACGGGCTCGGCCCGCCCGTGGTCCGAGTATGCGGGTCCGAGAGCTCCGGTCTCGAGATCGACGAGCGAGATGACCCCTCCCCTCGAGTAGTTATCGGTCGGAGACGACTCCGGTCGCCCGAAGCGGTGCGCGGCATACACGATGAAGGGCTCCTTTCGGGCCATGTCCCACATCGTCAGCACGCGCATGGAGTTGGTGGCCTCGGGGAAGATCTCATGGGCGAAGGCGCGATGCCTGACAAGCTCCAGCACCGTGCCCTCGCGCAGGGACGAGAGCGCGCCCCGGACGAGGCCGGGTTCGACCTGACGGTAGTTGAGGGCGATCCCGTCACCTTCGCTGGTCAGGGCCATGACACCGTACCCGCGCCCGCCGCTCGCGGGCTTCACGATGAACGAATCGCCAGACAGGCAAGCATCGATGACGTCTTCCGGCGCGCGGAAGTCGTACCTGTCTCCGACGGGCGTCATGCGGCCATCCCGGATGACGGCGTGATACTCGGGAACGCGGCAGCCGTAGCTCGCGACGATCCTCGAGAACACGATCTTGTTGTTCAGGGACTCCGCGAAGGGGCCGTTGATCTTCGGCGTCCTGAGAAAGCGGGCCGAGTCGGGAAAGTAGAGCGGGAGGTTTTCGCGACAGAGCTTGTACCGCACGGCGGATTCCGTGAGGAACCCGTGGGAGAGCGCCCAGAGCCGGTAAATGAGCGGCGCGCGGACAGGGCAGCTGAGCTCTGAGATCACGAACCGCTGCAGATTTCTGATGGTCCTGCCTGCCGAGAGTGCCCGTTCGGGAAGGCGCTGCGGCATGCTCTCTCCCTACGTTCTCTCGAGTGTCTCGCCGATGTCGGCCATGAGGTCGTCGGCCGCCTCGATGCCGACGGAGAGACGAACGAGCGCGTCGCTGATCCCGGCCGCCTCGCGCTCCTCGGGAGACATGCCCTTGTGGGACGTCGCCGCCGGACGCGTCACCAGCGTCTCGACTCCCCCGAGGCTCGGGGCGACCACGGGAAGCGTCAGGCCGCGGAAGAGCGCGTCGGCCGCCTCAAGTCCTCCTTCGAGCTCGAAGCTCAGCATTCCGCCCATCCCGTCGAAGAGCTCGCGCGCCCGGGCGTGCCCGGGATGCGACGGGAGCCCCGGGTAGTGGACCTTCCTGACGCGGCCGTGGTCCTCGAGGAAACGCGCCAGAGCGCCGGCGGTCTCGTTCTGCCGGGCTACTCGGAGAGCCAGCGTCTTCATGCCGCGGTGCATGAGGAAGCACGCGTGCGGGTCGAGCGAGCCGCCCAGGTGGTCGAGCGTGCGCTTGACCCGCGAGAGAAGCTCGCTCGAACCGACGACCGCCCCGGCGACGATGTCGGAGTGTCCGTTCAGGTACTTCGTGCCGCTGTGAAGGACGAGGTCGTACCCGTGCTCGAGCGGCCGGAAGTTCACGGGACTGGTGAAGGTGTTGTCGATGAGCGAGACGAGGCCATGTTCCTTCGCGAACGCGACGATCGCCGTGAGGTCCCCGACGCCCATGAGAGGGTTCGTGATGCTCTCGACATAGACGGCACGTGTCGAGTCCCTGAGCTTCTCCCGCCAGGTCGACGGATCGGCCGCGTCGATGAAGTCGTACTCGATGCCGAGCTTCCCGAGGTCCTGTGTGACGAACCCGTGCGTGCCGCCGTAGAGGCAGTTCTGGACCAGGAGATGGTCGCCGGCGGAGAGGACCGAGAGGAGGGCCGTGGTGATGGCCGCCATCCCGCTGGCGGTGACGAGCGCGGCTTCCGCTCCTTCCAGCGTCGCCAGCTTGGCGGCGACGGCCTCGTGGTTCGGGGTGTTGTTGAGCCGGATGTAGCGGATGTCGTGATACCCGGGCTCGCCCTCGTCGACGTACATCGCCGACTGGAAGATGGGGATGGACACGGCGCCGCGGATCCTGGGCTCGGGCTCTCCGGCGTGGACCGCGTCGGTCTCGATGTGTCGCTTCTTCATCGTCGCTCCCGTGCGGATCTCGGGTGAGCTCGCTTTCATGGGCGGAACGCGGCTCAGACCTTGCATGACATCGGCTGCTGTCCGGCTTCGAGCGCCGCCGACAGGCTCCAGGGGCGCGCGTCGCGAGGCGGCGGGCCACTCTCCGGGAGACCGCCTCTCCGTCGGGCTCATTGTAGCCGAAGAGTGCCGCGTTTGACACCCCCGAGAGGCAGGTGCTAGCTTAGCGGCACCGGCACGGGCCGGGAGCCGCACGGACCACGCGCACGGAACAGGAGACCGATGTGAACGACGCCGACGCCAGGAACCTCAGGAGGGAGCTGCACGCGAACCCCGAGCTTCCGGGACGGGAGCGCGAGACGGCCGAACGCGTCGCCGGCTTCATCCGGAAGACCGCGCCCGACGAGATGGTGACCGGGCTCGGGGGACACGGCCTGGCCGCGGTCTACGAGGGGCGCGACGACGGTCCCACGCTCCTCCTCCGGGCCGAGCTCGACGCGCTGCCCGTGCCGGAGTCAGGCGAACGTGAACACCGGTCCCGGAACGACGGCGTCTCCCACGCCTGCGGACACGACGGACACACCGCCATCCTCGCCGCGACGGCCGGGCGGCTCGAACGGGTCCCGCCGGCGAGAGGGCGGGTGGTCCTCCTCTTCCAGCCGGCCGAGGAGACAGGGCAGGGCGCCCGCGCCGTTGTGACGGACCCCGAGTTCGCGCCTCTCAGGCCCGACCTCGCCTTCGCGGTCCACAATCTCCCCGGCCTGCCGGTCGGACGGGTCTTCGTCCGCTCGGGACCGATGGCGCTGGGGTCGGTCGCGGCGTCGGTGCGTCTCAGGGGCGAGAGCGCTCAGGCGGGCTATCCGGACCGAGCCCGGAGCCCGGCGCCCGCGACAGCCATGCTCATCGAGCGGCTCTCCGACATCGCCGGAACCGCGGCGACGGACGACCCGTTCGCGCTCGCCACCGTCACGCACGCCCGCGTCGGCGAGCGGGCGCTGGGGACGACCCCGGGAGAGGCAGAGGTCGTGGTCACCGTGCGCGCGGGCGGCGAGGCGGCGCTCGACGCTCTCAAGCGCGCTGTCGAGGCGCTCGCCGCGGAGGCCGCCGGCCGGTGGGACCTCGAGCACGACATCTCGTGGGAGGAGGAGTTCCCGGTCACGGCGAACAGCCCCGAGGCCGTCGAGATCGCGGCGCGCGCGGCGCGGCGCGCCGGTCTCGACGTCGAGGAGCTCGATGAGCCGTTCAGGTGGTCGGAGGACTTCGGATGGTTCACGAAGCTCTCGGCGGCAGCGCTCGTGGGAATGGGCGCCGGAGAGGACCTGGTCCCGCTCCACCACACGGGCTACGATTTTCCCGATGAGCTCATAACGCCCGGAGCGGACCTCCTGCAGGGGATCGTCCAGGACGTTCTGGGTCCCTACGCCACCGAGGAGCCGATCCCTCACTGACGGCCGCCCCCGGGCGGCGGGAACGCCACGGAAGGAGCGACGGCACGTGAACGACCTCGCCCGACCCCGGCCGACATCCCGCATCGAGCTCAGCCGCTCGGCGCTGGCGCGGAACCTCTCGTTCATCCGTTCCAGGATCGGTCACGACACGCTCCTCTGCTCGATCGTCAAGGGCAACGCCTACGGTCACGGCATCGAAGAGTTCGTGCCGTTGGCGGAGTCCCTGGGTGTCAGGCACTTCGGCGTGGCAGACTCCTTCGAGGCGAAGCGCGTCCTCGCATGCAAGGCGCGTGAGACGGCCGTTCTCATCATGGCCATGATCCGCGACGAGGAGATCTCCTGGGCCGTGGCGAACGGTGTCGAGTTCTACGTGTTCGACCTCGAGCGGCTCAGGGCGGCCCTCGACGCGGCCGGGTCGCTGGGGCGACGCGCCCGCATCCACCTCCAGCTCGAAACCGGCATGCACCGCCTGGGGTTCGAGAACGGGCAGCTCGACGAGGTGACGGAGCTTCTCGCCGACTCGCCCGACAGGTACGTTCTCGAGGGGTTGACGACGCACCTGGCGGGTGCCGAGAGCATCAACAACTACCACCGCATCCAGCAGCAGCTCGAGCGCTACGAGACGATGGTCAAACGGTTCAGGAACGCCTGCACCATCATCGGACGACGCCACGTGGCCTCGTCGGCCGCGGCGCTCATCTACCCCCATGCCGTCTACGACATGGTGCGCGTCGGTGTCGCCCAGTACGGATTCTGGCCGACGAAGGAGACGCGCATCCGGTTCCTCAGCACGTCCGGTCGGCTCACCGACCGCCCGCTCAGGCGCGTGATGACGTGGAAGACGAACGTCATGGGCCTGAAGGAGGTCGACCGCGGCGAGTTCGTCGGCTACGGGACGACCTTCATCGCGCCGCATCCGATGAGGATCGCAACGATCCCGGTCGGCTACTCGCACGGCTACTCGCGCGTGCTGTCGAACCAGGGCTACGTGCTGATACGCGGCAAGCGCGCCCATGTGACGGGTCTCGTCAACATGAACATGATGACCGTCGACGTCACGAGCATCCCGGACGTCGAGCGCAACGACGAGGTCGTGCTCATCGGCAAGCAGCGGAACCAGACCATCACCGTGAGCTCGTTCAGCGAGATGACGAACCAGTTGAACTACGAGCTCCTCGCGCGCCTTCCCGAGTGCATTCCGAGAGAGGTCGTCCCGTAGACGACCGCAAGGGAACGAACGCGGGGCCGGACGCGACAGCGCCCGGCCCCGATGTGATCGCGGCGTGCGTCCGCCGGCTCTACTCCTCCATTTCGCGCTCCTTCACGTACCGTCTCAGCCACTCCTCGGTCTCCCACATCAGATGGAGCAGCGACTCGCGCGCCCGATAGCTGTGGCTCTCGTGCGGCAGGACGACGAGCCGCGCCGTCTTGCCGAGTCCCTTCAACGCGTTGTAGAAGCGCTCGCTCTGCATCGGAAACGTCCCCGGATTGCTGTCGGAGTCGCCGTGCACGAGCAGGATCGGCTCGTTGACCTTGTCCGCGTGCATGAACGGCGACATGGCGAAGTAGACCTCGGGGGCCTCCCAGAGCGTCCTGTCCTCCGACTGGAACCCGAACGGCGTGAGGGTCCGGTTGTACGCGCCGGTCCGCGCGAGCCCCGCCGCGAAGAGGTCGGAGTGAGCCAGCAGGTTGGCGGTCATGAACGCGCCGTAGGAGTGCCCGCCGATGGCGACGCGGTCCGGGTCGGCAACGCCACGCCGCACCAGCTCGATGATCGCGGCCTCGGCGCTCGAAACGAGCTGCTCGATGTAGCTGTCGTTCGGCTGCTCGTCCCCTTCGCCGATGATCGGCATCGACGGACCGTCGAGCACGGCGTATCCCTCGGTGAGCCAGATGATCGACGAGTACCAGCCCAGCCAGTCGAACCGGTGCGGCGAGTCGTCGATCTGGCCTGCCGCGTCTGCGCTTCTGAACTCGCGGGGGTAGGCCCACAGGAGCGCGGGCAGCGGACCGTCCTTCTCGGGCGAGTACCCCTCCGGGAGGTAGAGCGTCCCATTGAGCTCGACGCCGTCCTCGCGGGTGTAGCGGATGATCTCCTTCTGGATGTTCCTCAAGCCGGGCGTCGGGTCCTCGAACTGCGTCAGCTGACGGAGTGAGCCGTCCTGCAGGTTCCTGACGTAGTAGTTCGGCACCTGGTCCGCGGCCTCGCGTCTCGTGATCAGACGGCGCGCGTCCTTACCGAGAACGAGGACCGGGTCCTCGTAGTACGGCGCCTCCGACCGGAAATGGCGGTGCGTCTCCGCGGTCATCGTGTTGAACGAGTCGAGGAACGGCCTGTCGCCCTCGGGAGACGCGCCCTCTCCGATGAGGTAGATCGTCTGCGCGTCGTCCGCCGTCAGGAGGACCTGGGTCCCCGCCGACGTCCGCGTCATCACCGGCTCTCCGGGGTCGGCGTACCGGTCCTCCCAGGAGTACTCCTTCAGGAGCTCGGGCTCGGCGTCCGGGTTGCCCGGCTCCAGTCGCCACCATCTGATGGTGCGCGTCGGCCACCACCACTCCGACGTCACGGCCAGTCCGTCGTGACCCCAGTAGACGCCCCCCGCGCGGAGCGAGAAGCTCATCATGGGCTCGGGCGGGCCGTCGAAGGGAGCCGCCAGCTGATATCGGATGTCCCTGACCTCCGCCTCGGCGTCGGCGTCACCGCCGTCCCGCGCCTCGAGCCACGAGAGCGTCGCGGGCTCGTCGGCCCGCCATGAGACGCTGCGCGGTCCTGTGTGGACGCTCCCGCGGGCGATCGGGATCGTGTCGCGGATCGGATGGTCGGCGATCTCGCGGACCGGCTCGCCGTCGAGGTCGATGACCGCGATGCGCTCGGGGAAGCGCCACGCCGTGACCAGATACGAGAACGGCCGATGGAGCGTGTGAAGGAGGACGTAGTCGCCGTCGGGCGAGGGAGAGAAGTCCCAGACGAGCGACGGGCCGGCGACCGGGGACAAGGACCCGTCGAGGGCGACGGTCACGAGCTCGGAGCTCAGGTAGTGCTCGAAGAGCTCCTCGTCGTGCGTGTTCTCGAGAAGGTCCTGGTACGTCCGGGCCGGCGCCTCCCGGCCCAGGTTCTGCTGGATGACGGGGCCTTCGGGCGCCCTCGGAGCCGGCGGCGGGTCGCCCCGTCCGTCCGGCACGACCGTCGCCAGCAGGAGCTTACGGCCGGGCACCCATCGCGGCGGCGTTCCCGCCACGAGATTGAGCACCGGACCCGTCACCCTCCGCGCCTCGGCGCTCTCGAGCTCGGCCGTCCAGAGCTCCACGCCCTCGGGCGTCGTGTTCGTGAACGCCAGCGTCGCGCTGTCGGGCGACCAGACGACGTTCTCGAACCGCCCGTTCTCGGGAAGGCCCGTGACGGGACGCTCCCGCCCGTCATCGATCCTGACGAACACAAGCCCGTTGTACGACCACGTCCTCGTGGGAGCGTTCGTCACCGGGCTGAACCGGATGCCTCCCAGACGGAGCTCCGGCTCCGCCAGCTCCTCGATGGACGGGTAGCTGGGACGTTCGCGCAGGACCATCCACTCGCGGTCGGGCGAGAAGAGCGCGTGCGGCGTCTTGGGCGCGTCGATGATGTCCACGAGCGACCGTGACGGCACGCGGTAGACGCTGTCGGTCGGCATGGGCTCGTTCGCCCCGGCGACGTGACAGAGGAACGTGCTCGCGACGAGCGTCGCGAGGAGAAGTGAGAGCGAACGCATCATTCATTCCCTTTCCAGGAGGCGCCGTGCACCGCGAGCGCGGTGAGGCTGTGCTCGGTTCCGACGAGGACACGCCAGAAGTTCTCGCTCATGCCGAGGCCGACCTTGTTGAGGTAGTACAGGATGGAGAGCCCGGCGCGTGCCCGGTAGAGTTCCACTTCGGCCAGAAAGTCCTCGGGGACCTCCTCAACTTCATCCAGGTAGGTGTCGAGGAAGAGCTCCTCGCTCACCTTCTCCAGAGCGTCCTCGTGACCGAAGAACTGATTCCTGAACTGCGCGAGAAAGGTGCCGACGTCGAAGGCCTTCGGCATCCTGTGCGTGCTGTCGAAGTCGACCGGCGCTACGAATATCGTGTTCCTGTCCTCGGCCCGGTCTGACCCCACGAGGATGTTCTTGGGGTGGTAGTCGCCGTGGCCCTGGACGAGAAGCTCCGGATGTCCGGCGAAGCGACGAAGCTCCTCGTCCAGCACGCGGTCCTTCGCCTGCCTGGCGCGGTCGGCCTGCGGATGGTCCGTTTCGTCGAGGCCCTGGATGTAGCTCGCCAGGCGGTCCTGTTCGGCGTCGAAGAACTCGGCGGGGCTGGTCACCTCGAGACCGAGATTGTGCAGCCGCGCGATCCACCGCGCCGCCAGTTCGAGCGAGGTCCGCGCGGTCTCGCGGTCGCCCTGCGTGACGCGTTCGAAGAGGGTCTTCCCGCGCACGCCGCTCCGAATGAACGTCCGCTCTCCCCTGTCGCTCTCGAGGGGCTCAGGAATGCGGTACCGCCCGCCGGAGAAACCGTGTCCGGCGATCTCCTTCATCACCCGGAACGTCCGCTCCCCGCGTCTCCAGGACGAGTCGCTCCGGTGTCTCTTGACGAGAAGCCGCTCCCGCTTCTCGTCCGCGCCCTTGGTGCCGAAAGCGAGCTCGGTGACCTCGGTGCGACTCGTTCCCGAGCGGGGGATCTCCTTGAAGAACGGACGGCAGCGCCCGGCCCTGATCTCGGCCGAGAGCTCCTCGATCGTCTCCACGGGATGGTCGAACATGGTCGGGTAGGCGCCGCCGTAGCTCCTCGCGTGCGTGTCTGTTCCCGCGATCGCCGTGAAGCGGAGCCTGTGCCAGTCGGAGAGCCCGCGGTAGGCCTCGTCGGCCGAGTGGTTGGAGCTGAAGATCTCGACGGCGTCGATCTCGGGGCTCGTCAGCCGGGAGTCGGGCGGCCGCCTGCCCTCCCTGTACGGGTGGGCCCAGGCGATGGCGACCCCGGGGTGGCGCTCCCTGATCTCCTCGATGGGTGTTCCCGGAGCGATCGTCTCGCCGGCGCCGTAGATGAGGACGTGACCGAACTCGGGAACGTCCGTCTCCTGCCCTCCCATGATGACGAACCGGTCGGGAGCGCCCGCCTCTTCGCGGAGCGTCATGATCTCGTCGACCGTCCAGAGATAGTGATGGTCGGTGAGCACGAGCCCCTGAATGCCCTTGTCGAGCATCCAGTGCACGATGTCGACCGCGGAGACGTGGCTGCAGTCGGAGTGCTCGGCCGTGTGGCAGTGCATCTCGACGATCACGCCGTTCCTCCTCCGGCGGTTGCGATCTTGATGAGGTTCGTGGTGCCGGGGACGTAGAACGGCAGCCCCGCGGTGATGATGACGGTGTCGCCCGGACGGACGTGCCCGCTCTTCATGGCGAGCTCTATCGCCTCCTCCTCGATCCGGTCCGCGTCGTCGGCGGGACCCGTCAGGATGGGCACCGCGCCCCAGACGAGGGCGAGCTTCCTCACGGTCGCCTCGTCGGGCGTCATGGCGAGGATCGGCTGCTCCGGGCGGTACTTGGCGACGAGCCGGGTCGTGCTCCCGGATTTCGTGAACGTGATGATGGCGGCCGCTCCGATCTCCTCGGCGATCCGGCAGGCCGAGTGGGCGACGGCCTCGTCGGGGTTCATGTCGGCGCCCTCCGCCATGCGGGCGGTCCACTCCTCGTACGGGAAGACCTCCTCCTGTGCGAAGGCGACCTTGCTGAGCACAGCGACCGCCGCGGCCGGGTGGTTTCCGACGGCCGTCTCCTCCGACAGCATCACGGCGTCGCTCCCGTCGATGATGGCGTTGGCGACGTCCGAGACCTCCGCGCGAGTCGGCTGAGGGCTCGTGACCATGGAGGTCAGCATCTGGGTCGCCGTGATGACGGGCTTCCCAGCCCGGTTCGTCATCTCGATGATCCGCTTCTGTTCCCTCGGCACCGTCTCGACCGGGATCTCGACGCCGAGGTCGCCCCTCGCGATCATGATGCCGTCCACGGCGTCGATGATGGCCTCGATGTCGACGACGGCCTCGTGCTTCTCGATCTTGGCGATGAGACCAGCCGGCGACCCGGCGTCATCGATCATCCTGCGCGCCTGGGCGATGTCGTCGGCCCGTCTCACGAACGAGAGCGCCACGTAGTCGACGCCGATTCCCAGCCCGTACTCCAGGTCCTCGCGGTCCTTCTCGGAGAGAACCGGAGCGTTGATGGAGCGCTCAGGGAGGTTGATGCCCTTGTGGGAGCTCAGAGGGCCTCCGACGACGACGGTCGTCTTGATGTCCTCGTCGGTCACCTCGTCGGCCCGGAGTTCGATGGTTCCGTCGGCCAGAAGAAGCCGGTCGCCGGCGCTCAGGTCGCGGGGGAGCTCAGGATAGGTCAGAGAGACCTCGCGCTCGTCGCCGGGGACGTCGCGGGCGGTCAGGACGAACGCGTCGCCGGCGCGGAGGACGACCTGCCCCTCCGCGATGCGGCCGATCCTCGTCTTCGGCCCAGCGAGGTCCTGCAGCACCGCGACGCGCCGGTCCGCCTCTGCGGCCACGTCCCTCACGAGCTCGAGCGCGGCGCCGTGCTCCTCGCGCTCCCCGTGGGAGAAGTTCAGCCTGGCGACGTCCATGCCGGCTTCGATCATGGCGGCGACGGTCTCGCGCGACGTGCTCGCCGGGCCGAGCGTGCAGACGACCTTCGTTCGCTTCATGGACTGCCTCCGTGCGGGGGCGGGCTGAGCCGACGGTCTCTCATGTCCGGACTACTCGTCGGGACGGGGGATCGGCTTCCTTCGCCGCTTCTTCTTCTCGGAGCGGCGGCGCTTCGCCTCGAGCCTGCGTTCCCTGGCGGCCCTGGTCGGCCGCGTCGCCTTGCGCTTCTTGGGCGGCGTCGCGGCCCTCCTGATGAGCCCGACCAGCCGGTCGAGCGCGTCCTCGCGGTTCCTGTGCTGGGAACGGTGCCGCCTCGCCTCGATGACGAGGACGCCGTCCTCGGTCATCCGCTGCCCGGCGATGGCGCGGAGGCGCTCCTTGACACGGTCGGGCAGGGACCGGGAACCCTCCACGTCGAGCCGGAGCTGGACGGCGGAGGCCACCTTGTTCACGTTCTGACCGCCCGGGCCCGGGGAGCGGATGAACCGCTCCTCGAGCTCGGACTCGTCGAGCGAGACGTTGCGCGTGATGCGGATCAACTGGCGCTCCCACCGCTAGGGCCTGTCAGGAGGCTCCGGCGACGGCGTTCCGGGGATGCCCGGGCCGCCGATCGGGGGATCGTTCGGACCGCTGCCGGGAGGACCGCCGCGGGGACCCCCGCGCGGACCGCCCTGGAGCTCCATCAGCGTGACCTTCTCGTATCCCTCGGGGACCTCGAACGTCGAGTCCGGCACGTCCGTCTCGACCAGCGACGTGACCTCCGTCACCGGGCCGGCCTGTCCCATGCGGAACGGCTGCGTCCTCATCGGATAGCCGGTCGACATGCGCTCGATGTACTCCTCGCTCGTCTCGTAGGCGTACTCGCCGGAGAACTGCTTCATGGCGGCCGCGTACTCGGCGAACGCCTCGAGATCGAGCTCCTCAGCGACCGGCACGTCGTCGGCGATCCAGACCTCCTCGGCCAGCTCGCCGTCGACCATGATCTGGTAGCGGGCCGTCCCGTATCCGGCGATCTCCTCGGTCTCCTCCATCTTGACGACCTCGACGTCGTGCTGCTCCTCCTCACCCTCGTCGTCACCGGGAATGTGCATGCCCATGCTCTCCATCTGCTCCCGGTACTGCTCCCGCTGGTCCTCGGGCACCTGGGCCAGCATCCCCTCCATCGCGCTCTCCATGGCGCCCCTGATGGAGGCCACGAGCTCGTCCGGCGTCCCGCTCCAGTAGATCTGGCGCTCCGGGACGAGCATGTAGAGCATGTCGTCGTCGATGTCGAAGATGACCTGATGCCCGCTGTCGATCTTGATCCTGTTCGAGTCGACGAAGATGACGGCCGACTCGTCCGCGCCGCTCATCGTCTGCTCGATCTTGTATCCGGCCACGGCGGGCGCCGTGAGGACGACGAAGAGCGCGAGCGACACCAGCAGCGTGCGTTTCATGCGGTTTCCTCCCATCAACCTGCGAGTCAACTTGCGGAGCGCCGCGCCCGCATGGACGCGGGCCCTGGTTCCAGCCCCTCCGGCGAACGTCCCGTCCCATCCGCGGATGGGCGGCCCGGCCGACGCCGCGCTTGCCCTTGGGGCCGCTGCCCGGGTAAGCTCTGCACAGGCGCCACACCAGAAAGGGAGCTACCGGACCATGACCCATTATACACATCGACGCCGCGCAGTCATGGGCGCGTTCGCGGCCATCGCCATCGCGTGTCTTCCCGTCCTGCAGGCGTGCGGGGCCGAAGGACCGCCCGTCATCGTCGTGGACGGCGACTTCGCCGACTGGGACGCCGTCGTGCCGGCCGCCTCCGACGGGCCGGGAGACGCCGGCATGTCGGGCATCGATTTCGGCGCGCTCAGCCTCTGGAGCGACGCGTCGCGTCTCTACGTGTACTTCGAGACGGGACGGGAGCTCAACCTGCAGAACGCGAGGGACATCGTTCTCTCCGTGGAGCTCGACGGCGACGCGAACACCGGACGCCAGCTGCACGGTCTGGGGGTCGACTTCGAGTGGCACTTCGGCGACCGGGAGGGGATCGTCTTCGGCCCGACGGGCAAGGAGAGGGTCCGCCAGGCGGACGTCGGGCTCCGACAGGCGCCGACCGTCTCGTCCGACCGGTTCGAGGTCTCCTTCGCGCGGGGCTTCCACGCGGCGGGCATCACCGTGTTCGAGCCCGGCACCATCCGCGTCATCCTCCGCGACGGAGAGGAAGGGGACGTCGTACCCGACCCGTTCTCGGCGGTCGACTATGCGCTTCGGGAGGCCGCTCCGCCGGCGCCCGCGGAGGGCCGCCTTGCGCGCAGGGACCCGCGAGACGTCCGCATTCTGACGTACAACGTGCTCTTCGACGGCCTCTTCGAGCGGCCCGACCACTTCCGCCGCATCCTGAAAGCGGTCGACCCGGATGTCATCTGCTTCCAGGAGATCTACCGTCACGACGCCGCGGCGGTCGAGGAGACGGTCGCCTCCTTCCTCGGGAGCGGTCCGTGGCACGCCGTCGGCGAGCGGGACTGCTACATCGTGAGCCGCTTCCCCGTGTCCCGTTCGAAGGTGCTCGGGCCCGTCGATGAGAACGTCTGGGCGCTCATCGACCTTCCGGACGACGAGTACGCCGCCGACCTGTCGATCGTCAGCGCGCATCCGCCGTGCTGCGCGAGGACGGCCGAGCGGCAGCAGGAGTTCGACGCCGTCATGTCGTGGCTGCGCCGTCTCATGCCGCCGGCGACCGGCCAGGACCGCCTGAACGGCGTCGAGCCGGTGCCGGAGGGAACGGTGACCGTCGTGGCGGGCGACATGAACCTCGTGACGACGTCGAGCCAGCTCGTGACCCTCACCGAGGGAGCCATCCACGACGTCGAGACGTACGGACCGCGGTTCGCTCCGGACTGGGACGGCACGGCCCTCGCGGACGCCTTCCCGCTGCACGTCACGGGCCTCGAGGCGTACACATGGCGGAACGACGAGGACGAGTACGCGCCCGGGAGGCTCGACTACATCATCTTCTCGGACAGCGTCGCGAACGAAGCTCACTCGTTCGTCCTCTGGACGCCCGACCTGCCGCGCGAGACGCTGGAGCGCTACGGGCTCCGGTCGAACGACACGCGGCTGGCCTCGGACCATCTGCCTGTCGTGGTGGACCTCGTGGTGCCCGGAGGCGCCGACAGGTAGCGCGAGCGCCGGTTTCTTGCCGAACGCCCCTTCCCGTGCTAGAATAGAACCCAGGGACCGCCCCATCCCGGGACACGGTCCCTTTTGTCTTTGCGATGCGCTGAACGCTGGTTCATCTCTTCGGGAGAACTTCATGAGACGCCACCACCTGCCCCGCGCGGTCGCCGTGACCATCCCGGTCCGGTGGCCCGTGCTCCTTCGCTGGACGCTCATCCTGTCGGTCGCCGCGGCGTTCGTCCTCTTCACGGGCGACGCCCTGGGCCAGCTCCCCGCGCAGTTCGACCTCCGCGACGTCGACGGCGAGAACTACGTCACGTCGGTCAAGAACCAGAGCGGCGGCACGTGCTGGACCCACGGCGCCATGGCCGCCATCGAGGGGAACCTCCTCCTGACGGGCGCGTGGGCGGCGAACGGCGAGAGCGGCGAGCCGAACCTGGCGGAGTACCACCTCGACTGGTGGAACGGCTTCAACCAGCACAACAACGACGACATCTCGCCGCCGTCCGGCTACGGGCTCGAGGTCCACATGGGCGGCGACTACCTGGTGACGACGGCTTACCTCTCACGGGGCGAGGGCGCGGTCCGGGACATCGACGGCCAGTCGTACACGACACCGCCGGACCGGTGGCTCGAGTCGTACCACATCTACTACCCGCGTCACGTCGAGTGGCACGTGGCCGGCGAGGGCCTCGGAAACATCGACCGAATCAAGCAGGCGGTGATGGACCACGGCGTCATGGGAACGGCGCTCTGCTCCGACTCGCAGTTCATGGCGGGGAACACACACTACCAGCCTCCATCCTCGGAGCTCCAGCCGAACCACGCCGTCGCCATCGTCGGATGGGACGATCAGAAGGTCACGATGGCGCCCGACAACGGAGCGTGGCTGTGCAAGAACAGCTGGGGGTCGAGCTGGGGCGAGATGGGCTACTTCTGGATCTCGTACTACGACAAGTGCGCGGGGCAGCACCCCGAGATGGGCGCCATCAGCTTCACCGAGGTGGAGCCCCTCGCCTACGACCGCGTCCACTACCACGACTACCACGGCTGGCGCGACACGATGGACGACGTATCCGAGGCGATGAACGCGTTCGTCGCGGAGGAAACGGAGCTTCTTCAGGCCGTGAGCTTCTTCACCGCGGCCGACACCGTCGACTACACAGTGGCGGTCTACGACGACTTCGACGGAGTCGCGCTCTCGAACCAGCTGTCGTCCGCCACGGGCTCGTTCGAGTACACGGGCTTCCATACCGTCACGCTCGACACGCCCGTCGAGTTCGAGAGCGGCGACGACTTCTACGTCTCGCTCTCGCTCTCGCGCGGCGGGCAGCCGTTCGACCGCTCGTCCGAGGTGCCGGTCCTTCTCGGCGCGAAGTACCGCGTGACGGTCGAGTCGTCCGCCTCCGCCGGCGAGAGCTACTACCGCTCGGGCGGCTCCTGGCTCGACCTCTACGACTACGACAGCGGGTTCTGGTGGGACCGTTCCGCGAACTTCTGCGTCAAGGCGCTCACCATCACCACGGGCCTCACGGTCTGGCCCGAGGACGGCCTCAGGTCCGACGGCCCCTCCGGCGGTCCGTTCGCTCCGCCGTCCACGGAATATGAGTTCACGTGGAGGGGCGCCGCTCCCATCGACTACGAGGTCCTCGTCGACCCCTGGGTCGACTGGGTATCGCTCTCGGGCAGCAGGGTCGGCACGCTGGCGCCCGGCGATACGGCCGGCGTGACGGTCGAGGTCAACGCGAACGCCGACGCGCTCGCCGAGGGCGTCTACCGCGCGACGGTCATGTTCCGGAACGACACGAACGGCACGAACGACGCCACGCGCCGGGTCATGCTGGTCGTCGGCGAGACCGGGGTGCAGTACGCGTGGAACCTCGACACCGACCCGGGCTGGACGACCGAGGGCGAGTGGGCCTTCGGGACGCCGACCGGAGGCGGCGGCGACTGGGGCTTCCCCGACCCCACGAGCGGCGCGACCGGCTCGAACGTCTACGGCTACAACCTCGACGGGGACTACCCGAACCAGCTCCCGCCGAGGAGCCTGACCACGACGGCCATCGACTGCTCGAACTGCTTCGCGACGACGCTCAGGTTCCAGCGGTGGCTCGGCGTCGAGCACCCTCAGTACGACGAGGCGTCCATCTCCGTGAGCGCCGACGGCAGCGCGTGGACGGTCGTCTGGGAAAACGACATGGAGATCACCGACTACGGCTGGCAGCCGATCGAGCTGGACATCTCGGATGTCGCCGACGGCGAGCCGACGCTCTACATACGTTGGACGATGGGCCCGACCGACGAGGGCTGGACCTACTGCGGCTGGAACATCGACGACGTCGAGCTCTGGGGCCTCGGCGAAGGCGTGATGACCGGCGTCGACGAGCCGGTCGTCGAGCGCTCGTTCCGCCTGAACGCGCCGACGCCCAACCCGTTCAACCCGCAGACAACGCTGTCGTTCTCGCTCGCGCAGCCAGGTCCTGTCCGGCTGACGGTCCACGACCTCTCGGGCCGCGTGGTCGCGACGCTCATCGACGGCTCGCGTGAGGCCGGCGACCACCGCGCGGTCTGGCGCGGACGCGACGACACCGGAGCCGCGGTCGCGTCCGGGGTCTACTTCGCCCGCCTCGAGGCCGCAGGCCGGGCCGACATGCGGAAGATGGTGATGTTGAAGTAAGAACCCTGACCGGGCGAGAGGTTCTGTCCCGACCGACCCGAACACTCAGGAGAACAAAGAAGCGGGGCCCTCCGCGATGGAGGACCCCGCTCGTCTTTGGTGTCGCTGTCGACCCCGGAGCGTTCGTCGCGCCGTCAGGCTGCCTACCGAAAGCGCGACGCCGTCTCGATGGCCGCTACTTGTCCTCTTCTCTGATGCCCATCCCGCTCCGGTCCGGGTATTCGGGCTTCGGCGGGAACTTGACCGGCTTCTTGTCGAGGGCCGCGAGCATCGCCTCGATGGCCCTGTCGATCTGCGGGTCGCTGCCGTCGACCATGAGGGCCGGGTCGGCCACGACCTCGATGTCCGGGTCGACGCCGTGCCCCTCGATGCCCCACGTCCCGTCCTTGTTGACGAACGCGAAGGTCGGCACGCTCGCGTAACCGCCGTCGATGAGGCCCGGGTTCCCGGAGAGGCCGACCAGGCCGCCCCAGGTCCTGGTCCCGATGAGCGGACCCGCGCCCAGCTCCCTGAAGAGATACGGGAAGTTGTCGCCGCCCGAGCCCGCCGACTCATTGATGAGCAGGCACTTGGGGCCGTAGTGGGCGTACGCCGGGTCGGGCTGGAGCTTGTCGATGTTCCGGGTCGCCCAGAAGCTCGACATCGGCTTGTGCAGGAGGTCGACGAACGGCCTCGGGTCGTTGCCGCCGCCGTTCCAGCGCTCGTCGACGATGAGCGCGTCCCTGGCGTACTGCGACGTGAACTGGCGGAAGAGCTCCCGGCGGCCGAAGCCTCCGGTGTCCGGCACGTAGATGTAGCCGATCTTCCCGTCGCTCCGCTCCTCGATGTAGCGGCGGTTCTGCTCGATCCAGTGTCGGTAGACGAGGTCCCTCTGACGCCCCTCGTCGATGAGCTCGATGACGACGTCCCTCGCTTCATCGTCCATGCGGGGTCTCTCGCTCACGGTCAGCGTGACCACTCTTCCGGCCAGGCCCTGGAACGCGGCCCACGGGTCCCTGTCCGTGTCGACGGGCACCCCGTTCACCGCCAGCAGGTAGTCGCCTTCGGTGACATCGATGCCGCTCTCCGTGAGCGGGCTCCGCGCCTCGGGCTCGAGCGGGCCGCCCTCGTAGATCGTCCCGACGCGGTAGGCGCCGTTCTCGAGCTCGAACGAGCAGCCGAGCATGCCGACCGAGACGGACGGCGTCGGCTCGACGTCGCCGCCGAAGTAGTAGGCGTGCCCGACGTTGAGCTCGGCGATCATCTCGCCGATGACGAAGCTCAGGTCGGCGCGGGACGTGCAGTCGTCCACAAGCTGCGAGTAGTGCCGGTAGACGCCCTCCCAGTCGACGCCGTGCATGCCGGGGTCGTAGAAGTAGTCGCGCTCGATGCGCCAGGCGTCGCGGAGGATCTGCGCCC
>CAZQSB010000032.1:0-22357 GCA_964596015.1 uncultured bacterium
CCGGGCTTCGGCGACCGTCGCAAGGCCATGCTCGAGGACATCGCCGCGCTCACGGGCGGCACGTTCGTCGCGAAGGACCTGGGTCTCAAGCTCGAGAACCTGCAGCTGACCGATCTGGGCCGCGCCAAGCGCGTCATCATCACGAAGGACGACACGACCATCGTCGAGGGCGCGGGCGCCAAGAAGGACATCGAGGGCAGGATCGCGCAGATCAGACACCAGATCGAGGAGACGACGTCCGACTACGACCGCGAGAAGCTGGAGGAGCGTCTGGCGAAGCTCGCGGGCGGCGTCGCGGTCCTCAAGGTCGGCGCGGCCACCGAGCTCGAGATGAAGGAGAAGAAGGCCCGGGTCGACGACGCGCTCCACGCGACGCGCGCCGCGGCCGAGGAGGGCATCGTTCCGGGCGGCGGCGTCGCCCTGGTGCGGAGCATCAAGACGCTCGACAAGCTCGAGCCCGCATCGACCGACGAGAAGATGGGCATCGACATCGTTCGCCGCGCGCTCGAGGCGCCGATGCGCCAGATCGCCGAGAACGCCGGCTACGAGGGGTCGCTGGTCGTCCAGCGCGTGCTGGGCGAGAAGAAGAAGGCCTTCGGCTTCAACGCCGAGTCCGGCGAGTACGGCGACATGCTGGAAGCCGGCGTCATCGACCCGATGAAGGTGACGCGTGTCGCGCTTCAGAACGCGACGTCGATCGCCTCGCTGCTTCTGACGACCGAGTCGCTCGTGACCGAGATTCCCGAGGAGGAGCCGCCGGCGGCGCCTCCGGGAGCGGGCATGGGCGGCATGGGCGGAATGGGCGGCATGGGCGGCATGATGTAGAATGAACCGGACACCGGCCGGGGCTCGTCGCCCGGGTCGGTCCGGCCACATTGCGAATTCGCGGTCAAAGGCTACGATGGAGAGGAGTAGGCCGGAGGCGCGCTCATGAGAGAGGGACCCCGCGAGGCTGAGAGGGTCCCGGGCCGCGCCGGCCGAAGGTCGCTCCGGAGCCGCCGGTTCGAACGACCCCGAGGGGTCTTGTAGGGCCGGACGGGAGGGCCCGTCACAGCCCCAATCGAGCGCCCGCTCTCGATTCGTCGAGCGGCGGGAATCGGGATGGTACCGCGGGAGAGGTTCGACACACGGGCCCTCTCGTTCCCTTGAGTGGAATGAGAGGGCCCGCTCGTATTCCGATTCCGGGGCCCGGCTTGAAAGACCGGCGCGCACGTGAGAGGAACTGCCGCGCGACCAGGAAGGGACCATCGATGAAGCTACCGAAGAAGTACAAGCCTCAGGAGGCCGAGCCCAGGTGGCAGCAGTTCTGGGAGGACCGCGGTCTCTTCCGGTTCGACCGGATGTCCGACCGACCGATGTACAGCATCGACACGCCGCCTCCGACGGTCTCGGGGAACATCCACATCGGCCACGTGTTCAGCTACGTACAGGCCGAGGTCATCGCCCGGTTCTGGCGGATGCGCGGCATGAACGTCTACTATCCCTTCGGGTTCGACGACAACGGTCTCCCCAGCGAGCGCCTCGTCGAGAAGGAGAAGGGCGTCAAGGCGACCGAGGTGGGACGCGAGGAGTTCGTGCGGATGTGTCTCGAACTCACTCAGGCCTACGAGGACGAGTTCAAGGTCTTCTGGAGAAGGCTCGGACTCTCGGTCGACTGGGAGGAGAACTACTCGACCATCGAGCCGCGGAGTCAGAGGATCTCACAGCGGTCGTTCATCGATCTCTACCTGAAGGGACGCATCTACAGGCGGGAGGCCCCGACGCTGTGGTGCCCCGAATGCCACACCGCCATAGCCCAGGCAGAGATCGAGGACGCCGACCGCGACGCCGTCTTCTACGATGTCGCGTTCTCGCACGACGGCGAGGACCTGGTCATATCCACGACCCGGCCCGAGCTCCTTCCCGCGTGCGTCGCGATGTTCGCGCATCCCGAGGACGAGCGGTACCGGCACCTCATCGGGAAGAAGGCGACCGTCCCCATCTTCGGACACGAGGTCCCCATCCTCGCCGACGAGAAGGCCGACCCGGAGAAGGGCACCGGACTCGTGATGTGCTGCACGTTCGGCGATACGACCGACATCGCCTGGTGGCAGGAACACGACCTCGACACGAGGCTGGTCTTCGACGAGACGGGGCGGATGAACAAGCTCGCGCCCGGCTACGAGGACCTCTCCATCAGGGGCGCGCGGAAGCGCATCGTGGAGGATCTGGAGCAGCGCGGCGAGCTTCAGGGGAGCCGCCCCATCACACACACAGTGAACGTCCACGAGCGCTGCGGGACGGGCATCGAGTTCTCGGTGGCGTCGCAGTGGTTCATCCGGGTCCTCGACATCAAGGACCGGATCATCGCTGCCGGCGACAAGGTCGACTGGTTCCCCGGCTACATGCAGGTCCGATTCCGGAACTGGGTCGAGAACCTCAAGTGGGACTGGTGCATATCGCGGCAGCGCTACTACGGCGTGCCGTTCCCGCTGTGGACCTGCAGGGACTGCGGCGAGGTCATCCTGGCGGACGAGGACGAGCTTCCGGTCGACCCGACCACGACGTGGCCGAAGGCCGGGAAGTGCCCGAAGTGCGACTCGGTCGAGCTCGAGCCCGAGCGCGACATCATGGACACATGGATGACGTCGTCCTGCACGCCGTTCCTGAACGTGCGCTGGGGCGAGCCTGACTCGAGGGTCGAGCGCTTCACGAAGTCCGAGGACGGCACCGAGTACCTGATGGACCTCCGACCTCAGGCGCACGACATCATCAGGACGTGGGCCTACTACACCATCGTCAAGAGCGTCCTGAACGAGGGAAAGGTCCCGTGGCGGACGGCCATGATCTCGGGCCACGTGCTCCGGCCCGACCGCGCGAAGATCTCCAAGTCGAAGGGCGGAGGCTCACACGCGCCGAGCGCCATCATCGAGGAACGCTCGGCCGACGCGACCCGCTACTGGTCGTGCTCCAGCAAGCTCGGCGTCGACACGATGATGGCCGACGAGGCCTTCGACGCCGGAAAGCGTCTGACGGTGAAGCTCTGGAACGCCTCGAAGTTCGCTATTCTGAGACTGGAGGACTACGATCCGGATGCGCCGCGCGAGCCGGCGGTCATCGACCGATGGCTTCTCTCGAGGCTCCGGAAGGCGGTCGAGCGCGCGACGGCGAGCTTCGAGGAGTGCGAGTACCACGCGGCGGTCGAGGCGGTCGAGGCCTTCTTCTGGCACGACCTCTGTGACAACTACATCGAGATCGTGAAGAAGCGGCTCTACGGCGACGAGGGCTACGATGAGCCGGGGCGACGCGGCGCGCAGTATGCCCTCTACACGGCGCTTCTGGCCGTTCTCAAGATGATCGCTCCCGTGATGCCGCACATCACCGAGGAGATCCACTCGCTCTTCTTCGCCGAGAAGGAGGGCGTGGAGTCGATCCACGTCTCCGCGTGGCCCGAGGCTCACGGGGAGTGGGAGGACGCGGACGCCGAGCGGGCCGGAGAGATAGCGCTCGCGGTCATCGAGGGCATGCGGAAGGTGAAGTCGACCGAGAAGGTGTCGGTCGCCACGCCGGTGTCGACGCTCACGGTAGCGTGCGACGACGCCGCCTGGGCGATGCTCGAGCCGATGGCTCCGGAGCTCATCGCGGTCTCCAACGCCGAGAGGCTCGAGCGTGTGAGCGAGCCCGGCGAGGGGTTCGTGACGACGGATGCCGAAGGTGTTATGGTGCGGGCTGAGCTTGTGACCGGCGACGAGTAGCCCGGCAGGCGCCGGGCGCTCTCCGGAAGGCGCCTCGTCCGGAGTCGGCGGCGCCCCCGAACGGAGCGGAGCAGGGAGACGGCGATGGCCGGGAATCGCGCGGAGTATCCGGAGTTCCAGGCGGCGCCGCGATTCCTCATCATCGAGACGGGCTTCGTGGGCGACGTCCTCGTCATCACCCCCGCCCTGCGCGCTCTCAGGACGACCTTCCCGGACTGCGAGATGACGGCGATCGTCCGGCCGAAGTCGGGAATGGTCCTCATCGGCATGCCGAACCTCACGAGGCTCCTGCCGCTCCCGAAGGAACACCGGAGGGGCTTTCTCTCCGTCATGGGCCTTGCCTCATGGATGCGCGGCCAGCGCTTCGACGCGGCGTTCGTCTTCCGGCCGTCTTTCAGAAGCGCCCTCATACCGTTCCTCGCGGGCGTTCCGACCCGCGCCGGTCTCTCGAGCGAGGGACGGCGCCTGCTGCTGACCCACAGGGCCCCGTTCGAGCCGACGATGAGCGAGGTCAGGAAGCACCTCAAGGTCGTCGAGCTGGTCGGGGCGGAACCGGCCGGGTTCGAGCTCGAGATGTTCCTGACCGACGACGAGAGGAGCGAGGCCCGGAAGCTCCTCGAGGTCGTCCCGGGCGGGCCGCTGGTGGTCATCCATCCCGGGGCGAACTGGCCGATCCGGCGCTGGTATCCTGAGCGGTTCGCCGAGCTCGGCGCCCGACTGCGTGGCGAGAGCGGCGTCGGCGTGGCCTATCTGTCCGGTCCGGCAGACGCCGAGATCATCGCGACCGTGCGCGAGTGGTACGCGTCCGAGGGTTTCGACCCACCGGTCGTCATCGAGCCCCCGAACGTCCGCGTGCTTGCGGCCGTCATTGAGGCGGCCGACGTGGCCGTGACCAACAACAGCGGCCCCCTCCATCTGACGTCGGCCGTCGGAACCGAGGGTGTGTTCATTCACGGCCCCACGCCCGTCGAACGCTGGCACCTGTCCGACCCGCGCCACACCGACATCTACGCCGACGGCGTGGACTGCCGTCCGTGCGACTCGACGTCGTGCCTCCACGAGACCTTCCGCTGCCTCGACGCGATCTCGATCGATACCGTGCTCGAGGCCGTGAGCGAGCGGCTCGCGGGCCGGGAGAGCGAATGAGGGTTCTTCACGTCCAGGAATGCCCATCGTTCGGCGGAGGCTCGGTTCAGCTTCTCGAGCTGTCGGTGGGCCTCGTCGAACGGGGCCACGAGGCGCACATCGCGACCGCTCGAGGGAACGAGCTCTGGAACCGCGCGGAGGCCGCGGGACTGCCGCTCACCGCAGTCGAGACCCGCTCCGAGCTCAACCCCGCCGCGATAGGGCGGCTCGTCGGGACCATCCTCCGCCGGCGGATCGACCTCGTGAACGCTCACGCGGCACACGCGCACTCGCTCGGACTCATCGCGGCGGCCTTGACAGGACGGCCGTTCGTGCTGACGCGGAGGGTGTCGTTCCCGCCGCGGGACAACTACGGCAGCCGCCTCAAGTACACCTCCCGCGCCGTCACGAGGATCATCGCCGTGTCCGAGGCCATCCGAGACGTGCTCGTCCGGTATGGCGTCGACCCCGCCCGTGTCGATGTGGTCTACAGCGGTACCGATCCGGGGGACTTCGAGGGCGCGAACGGAGAGAGCGTGAGGCGGGAGTTCGGTGTTCCTCCCGGGGCCCGGCTGGTCGGGAAGCTCGCGAACCGGTACCACAACTGGAAGGGACACGACACCTTCGTGAAGGCCGCGCGTCTGGTGCTCCGGGAACGCGACAACGTCTTCTTCGCGGCCGTGGGGGAACACACCAACGACGAGCGGATGCGCGCTCTCGTCGATGAAGCGGGCGTCGCGGAGCGGTTCATCACCGCGGGTCACCGGACGGACGTCCCGGCAGTCATCAACGCATTCGACATATCCGTCAACGCGTCGAGGGCGGGCGAGGGCCTGTCCGGCGCCGTGCGCGAGAGTCTGGTGGCCGGTCGGCCGGTCGTGGCAACGGACGTGGGCGGAAACAGGGAGATCATCGAGGACGGAGTGACCGGGCGTCTCGTTCCGCCGCGAGATCCCTCGGCGCTCGCCACGGCAATCCTCGAGCTTCTCGACGACGCCGCGAAGGCTGACCGCATGGCCGAGGCCGGTCGGGACCTCGTGCGGCAGGAGTTCACCGTCGACCGGATGGTCGAGCGCACCCTCGCGGTCTATGGGAAGGCGGTCGCCCGTGGCTGAACGCGGCCGGAGAACGAACCGGGACGCCGCGCCGTCACCGGACGAGGAGCCGCTCTTCGTCGCCGACGTCATGCTCGGACGCCTCGCAAAGTGGCTCAGGATCATGGGCTACGACGTCCTCTACGACAACACCGCCGACGACCCCGAACTCAAGCGCGTCGCCGCCGCTGACCGCCGCGTGCTTCTGACGAGAGACCTCGAGATCGCCGAGACCCGCCTGCCGGTCCGCGTCGTCGTCGTTGTGGACGAAGATGTGCGCGCCCAGCTTCGGCAGGTTGCAGGGGAGTTCGGCCTCGATGTGGACCGTCCGCTCTTCACGCGATGCGTCCTCTGCAACGCTCTCCTCGAGGACGTCGCGAGGAGTGATGTCGAGGGACACGTGCCGCCGTATGTTCTCGAGACCGCCGAACGCTTCGCACGCTGTCCCCGGTGCGGGAAGCTCTACTGGCCCGCCACGCACGTGTCGAGGGCCCGCGAGTGGCTGCGGGAGGCTCTTTCAGGAGACTCGTCATGACCGAGGCGAACCGCGGCGCTTTCGGTGAAAGCCGGTCCACCGACACGCCGGACGACCGTCCGCTGCGCGTTCTCTTCATGCTGACGTCGAGGCAGTGGGGAGGGAACGAGAAGTGGACGCTTCTCGCCGCCCGGGGACTTCTCGACCGCGGGCACGACGTGACGGTCCTCTGGAGTCACGGCGTGATCCGCGACGAGCTCTCAAGGAGAGGGATCCCGGGCCGACGCGTGCGGCTCTGGGGCGACGTCAACCCCGTCGGATTCGCGTGGCTCTGTCGTCACATCATGGCGACGCGGCCCGACGTCCTCGTCCTTACGAAGCAGCGCGAGTACTGGATGGGCGGGGCGGCCGCCCGGGTCGTCGGTCGTCCGTTCGTGGCGCTCCGGCTCGGCCTCAGGAGGCGTCTCAGGGACGACCTCAAGAGGAGACTCGCCTTCGGCCGGTTCGCCGACGCGATCATCGTCAACTCCCCGGCGGTCCGCGACGCGCTCCTCGAATCGGTTTGGCTCGAACCCTCGAAGATCGCGCTCATCGAGAACGGCGTTCCCACCGACCCCGTCGAACCCGCACGCGTGGAAGGCGCCCTCCGCCGTGTCGGCGCGCCACGCGGGGGCCCTGTCGTCCTCGGCGCGGGGCGACTCTCGAAGCAGAAGGGGTTCGATGTCCTCATCGACGCCTTTGCCTCTGTGCTTGAGCGCGCTCCGAACGCGCATCTCGTCATAGCGGGGAGCGGGAACGACATGGAAAAGCTCAGGCGCCGCGCAGAAGGGCTGGGCATCGCGGAGTCGGTGAGGCTGCCCGGACATGTCGACGACGTTCGCGCGCTGATGGCCGGCGCCGACGTGTACGCGCTCTCGTCGAGGAACGAGGGGATGGCGAACGCGCTGCTCGAGGCGATGTCGGTGGGCTGCGCGATCGTCGCAACGGACGTCTCCGGCACAGTCCAGGCCGTGCGGGACGGGAAGGAGGCGCTGGTGGTGCCTCCCGAGGACGTCGGGGCGCTGGCCGAGGCTCTTGTGCGGCTTCTGTCGGACGCAGACCTTCGAGAGGAACTCGGGGCGGCGGCGCTTGAGCGCGCGCGGGCGCGTTTCGGCGTCGAGCGGATGCTCGATGAGGTCGAGGAGCTCTTCAGGAGAGGGGCAGGTCGGAGAACCGGCTATCCGGCGCGACGGCGGGAGATCTAGCTTCTCTTCGGCGGCCAGGTGCCGGCGCGGATCCCTCCGGCGAGGACGAAGATGACCCCGCAGAGGCCGACCGGCACGGCCAGAAGGAGCAGCGTTCTCAGCGCTCCGTAGGGCGAGTAGTCGTCGATCCGAAGCGCAACCCACACGACCACGAGCGCCGCCTCACCGAGAAGGGCGATCCCGGCCGCCGTGCTCCAGCGGACGCCCGCGAGCCCCGTCAGGACGACGGCGATGGCGAACACGATCTTGACGATGGCCTGGTGGAACGGCACGGGGGCAGCCGACAGCGTGAGCCCGAGCCAGAGCACGGCGACGACCGGCGCCAGCGCGGCCGCGGCTGCCGTCAGCATCTTCCAGCGCAGTTCTCTGCCGCTTTGTTCAGACATGCCCGTGTCTCCTTCAGGGGGCTTCGAACGGAATCTACCGCCGGTCGCACGCCCAGCACAAGCGGTTTTGCGGGTCTTCATGGGACTTGAACACCACCCCGCCGAGTCGTACCGTCGAAGAAGGACACGGACCGGGCGGCGTCCCGCGAGGGACGACCCTGAAGAAGCGCGTCGGTCCGAAACAGCGCAGCGAGGCGCGTCCGCCCGGCCGGCTGGGGCCACGGAGGAACGATGCGGCATTTCAGCAGGGACGTGACGATCGAGGAACTCCTCGACGAGGCCCCTGAGGCGAACATCTTTCTCATCGAGCGGGGACTGCCCTGCCTCGTCTGCGGGGAGCCGTTCTGGGGGACGCTCGAGGACCT
Organism: uncultured bacterium; assembly: GCA_964596015.1. Classification (GTDB taxonomy): domain Bacteria; phylum Joyebacterota; class Joyebacteria; order Joyebacterales; family Joyebacteraceae; genus WJMD01. The sequence goes on from CAZQSB010000032.1 coordinate 8,424, forward strand.
CGCCCGGAGGAACGGTGTCGAGGACGTGGACGCCCTGGTACGCGACATGAACGAGTATCTCAGAAAGGGAGCGGTCTGATGAAGCGCACGCTCTGTTTCGTGGCCGCGGCCTTCGCGCTCCTCTTCGCCGGCTGCGCGCGGCAGGTTCCGGCGGCGCGGCTCGCGGAGGAAGGCGGCGACGTGGAGTTCAGACTGATGACGGTGGACGAGTCGCTCGTCGGCACGGTCGTCTCCATCACGTCGACCGACATCGTCGTGGACGTTGTCTACTCCCACGGCGGCGGCGTAAGCATCGAGGGGCGGGCCGGCGACCGGAGAGTGGTCGTGAGAGGGACCCCCGTCCAGGGAGAGGTGCTCGAGGTGGAGAGGACCGACGACGGGCGCGTCACGGCGACGGTCCGGAGGACGTTTCCCGTCAGGGACATCGCGTTCGCCGAGTTCGCCAAGAGTCGCCGAGAGACCACGCTCGGAACGCTCATCAGTCAGGTGGCTGGGCCGGCCATCGGACTCCTTCTCGGTCTTCTGATACAGGGGTGACGTCATGACGTTCGGAACGGCGAAGATCGATTGGGTCCGAGCGGCGCTCGTCGCGCTCCTCGCGGCGCTTCTCGCGGGGCTCTCGGGCTGCGCGGCGGGACCGGGGGCGCGCTTCGAGGATCGGGTGGGCGTCCCGGCGGAGATGACACTGCCTGACGGGACCGTCATGCGCGGTGAACTGGTCGGAGTGAAGAACGGCTCGTTCCTGATGGACACAGAGGTCCCGAAGAGCGAGGAGCTCGTCGTCGTCAGAAGCGAGGGCGGCCGGTTCGTGGAGGAAGAGGGTCGGGTCGTCGGGACGGCGGTCGAGGTTCGCGACTTCGACGTGGTCGTCAGACGCTCGGTGGCGCCGGAAGCCGTCCGTGACCTCACGGTGCGAACCCGCGCCTACTTCGGGTGGGGCACGGGCATCGCCGCGGCGCTGGCCTTCGCGCTTGTCCTCGCGATCGAGGACATCTGAGACCCTCAGGCTGCGGGGCCCGCGACGGCCGCGTACACGACGGTTTCGATCGTGCCGTCGACCTCGACGACACGGTTCATCGCGTCGTCGTCGAACGCGGCGATGCAGCAGACGCCCAATCCGAGCGCGGTCGCGGCCAGGTAGAGGTTCTGCCCGACGTGGCCGGCGTCCAGGAAGAGATAGCGGTGCCCTCGCTCTCCGTACCGGCCGGTGGTCCGCGGGACGACGGCGGTCCACACGAAGGTCGCGGCGGCGCTCTCGCACATGCGCTGCCCCAGCGCGGCCTTCGTGACCTCCACGCCCACGGCTCCGGCCCTCATCAGGACGAGCTCGTGGCTGCCGACCAGATAGCGGTACAGTCCCTCGTCCAGACCCACGACATTGTTCGCCACGACGTAGACGTCGATCGGGTAGCACGCGCCGGCGGACGGCGTGGTCCTGAACTCGTGCTCCCCTCGACTCGCCGTGACGCCGTGCGTCGACCAGAGGAGCTGAGAGAGCGCCTCGAGCGACAGGGGCTCTTCGCTGTAGGCGCGGCTCGAGCGGCGGTCCCTGAAGACGGACCACATGGACGGCCCGTTCTCCGTGCGCGGCGCTGGAAGCGGGATGCTCTCGGACATGGCAGGCTCCTTGGTGAGGGATCGCGCTTTCGAGGCGTCGCACCCGTCGGTCGCGAGCTCGGCCGCGCGGCATCGATCACTACGGGTCCAGTATAGAGGCCGCACGGGGCGGTTCCAAGCGATGCCCCAGGGAGTGTCTCGCGTCGGGGACCGCGCATCGGTCGAGAGCTTCGGGAGAGGGCCGGTTGCGGGCGGTGTCGGTTCCGGGTTATGCTCGTCATGAGGAGGTTCCATGCGACGTTCGTTCAGAGCAACCGCGCTTCTTCTCGCCGCGCTCCTTGCGGCGGCGACGAGCCCGGCGATCGCGAGGCAGGCCATGGTGACATTCAGAGTGAAGGTGCCGAAGAGGACGCCTCCGGACGCCGAGGTGTTCATTACGGGCAACATCGACGCCCTCGGCCCCTGGGACCCGGGAAAGGCCGAACTCGGCCGCGTCGGCGACGGTCTCTACGCGATCACGATCATCCTCCCTCCCGGCCTCGACCTGAGATACAAGATCACGCGCGGGACCTGGGACACCGTTGAGCAGGCTTCGGGCTTCGAGCGGATGCCGGACCGCGAACTCTCCGTGGTCGGCGACGAGAACGTCCAGGTAGAGGTGGGGGCCTGGCGCGACTTCTCTCCGTTCAGGGACCGCCACACCGTAGTGGGCGATCTCCGGCGCCACCGCGACTTCCGCTCCGAGGCGCTCGGGAACACGAGATCGCTTCTTGTCTATCTTCCGCCCGGCTACGAGGAGAGTCCCGAAGCCCGCTATCCGGTGCTTTACATGCACGACGGCCAGAACCTGTTCGACGCAGCGACCTCGTTCATCGGCGTCGAGTGGAACGTCGACGAGACGGTCACGAGGATGGTCCAGGACGGGCAGGTCCGTCCGCTGATCGTCGTCGGCGTGGAGAACACGAGTCAGCGCGCCTTCGAGTACACTCCCGTGCCGGACAGGGTCCGGGGGGGCGGCGGGGGCGACCTCTACGCGCGGTTCCTCGTCGAAGAGGTGAAGCCTTTCATCGACGAGACGTACCGGACGATGCCCGACGCGGCGCACACGGGCATCATGGGGTCGTCGTTCGGTGGGCTGGCGTCTGTCTACACCGCGTGGAAGTACCCGAACGTCTTCAGCCGCGTCGGCGCCATGTCGACGTCGTACGGATGGGCCGGCGGGCACATCCTCGGTTTCGTCGAGTCGAACGACCCGCCGCCCGGCGCGCGCGTCTGGGCGGACATGGGGACGGCGGAGTACCCGGGCGACTCCGACGGCGACGGCGTACCGGACATCATGGAGCAGCACCGCCGGTTCCGTGACGTCCTCCTCGCGAAGGGCATGACTCTTCCCGGCACGCTGGCGTATGTCGAGGACGAGGGCGCGGTGCACAACGAGCGCGCATGGGCAGCGCGCTTCCCCAGGGCTCTGAGGCATCTCTTTCCCGCCGGCCGTCGTTAGCGGCCGGATCCAGGCCCGGCCCCCGGCGCGGGCCGGGGCGTCCGGCCCCGGACCCCGGCGTGGGCACCTGGCGTCCGGCTTCCGAACCGGGGAGACCACGTGACCGAGCTAGTCATCGTCCGGCACGGCGAGACCGAGCTCAACAGGGACGGGGTGTTCAGAGGACGGCTCGATGTTCCGCTGAACGCCCGGGGCCGGGAACAGGCGGAGGCCGCGGCCGAAGCTCTCTCGAGCCGCCCTGTTGCCGCCGTCTTCTCGAGCCCTCTCTCGAGAGCGTACGACACCGGCCGCGCCATCGCCTCGCGCCACGGCATCGAGGTCGTCGTGGACGAGGCGTTCCACAACTTCGACCTGGGCGAGTGGCAGGGCCGGAAGAAGGACGTCGTCAGGGAGGAATCGCCGGAGCTCTGGGATCTGTGGGTCAACGACCCCTCCAGACTCCGGATACCGGGAGGCGAGACCCTGGAGGACGTTCGGGCGCGAGCCCACGCCCGAGCCGTCGAGCTCATCGCGGAGCACATCGACCGGAGGGTCGTCGTCGCGACCCACCGCTCTGTGGCCAAGCTGCTTGGCGGGGCGCTTCTGGGGTTGGGAACCGATTCCTTCTGGAGCTTCTACCTGGACAACGCCGGATACTCCATCTTCGGACACGAGCAGCGCGGCTTCGTTCTTCTGTCGTGGAACGAGACCGCGCATCTGGGCGAGCGCGTGGTCGAGCTCTTCTAGAGCGACGGCGCGCCGCCGTGCGAACGGGCGAGACCCGTGTCCCCGCGGGAGCGCCCCATCCTGGGAGGGACGACTTGTCTACGACACGCACCATGCGAGCCGCTCTGAATGCGCTTGCCGCGGCGCTGCTGTCGCTGGTGTTCGCCGCAGCGTCGGGCTCCGCCGCCGCCGCTGTTCTGAGCGCGCGCATGCCGGCGCCCTCGCCGGACGGCTCGAGCATAGCCTTCTGCTACATGGGCGACATCTGGATCGTGGACGCGGAGGGAGGCGTCGCGCGACGTCTCACCGTGCACGAGGCCGACGACAGCTTTCCGTCGTGGTCGCCCGACGGCAGCCTCATCGCCTTCTCGTCGGACAGGCACGGGAACACCGACGTCTACGTCGTCCCTCCGGCCGGCGGCGAGCCGCGGAGGCTCACCCTGCACGACTCGTGGGACGAGGTCCAGGGTTGGACACGCGACGGCGCGGGCGTTCTGTTCAACTCGAGGCGGGACACGCTCGAGTACGAGCTCTTCGAGGTCGGGCTCGAGGGAGGGATGCCGCGGCGCGTCATCCGCGACCGCGCGAACAACCCGGCCGTGTCGCCGGACGGGCGGTGGATTGCGTATGTGCGGGGGAGGACGCCCTGGTGGAGGAAGCACTACCGGGGCAGCGCGTCGCGCGACATCTGGATCCGCGCCGCCGACGGCGGGCCGAGCCACCTCATCGTGGATTGGCGCGGCGATGACGACAATCCCATGTGGGCGGCCGACGGGCGCACGCTCTACTTCACTTCCGAGCGCGAGGACGGCGAGGCGAACGTCTGGAAGCTCCCGGGCGTCATCGCCGAACCCACCGAGAGCGTCCTGCTGCACACCGACATCGAGCCGGAGCGCGTGACGTCACACACTGAGGACGGGGTGCAGTTCGCCCGCATCTCCGCCGACGGCTCGCTCATCGTCTACGAGTGCGACGCGAAGCTGTGGGCGCTCGACCTCCCCGGGGGAGAGCCTCGCGAGGTCGTGGTCGAGGCCCCCAGCGACGACAAGTGGAACGACAACCTCAGGATGACGCTGAGCTCGGGGCTCCAGGACTTCGCTCTGTCCCCCGACGAGACCGAGATCGCGCTCGTCGTCCGAGGCGAGGTCTTCGTCGGCTCGTTCGAGGACGGCGAGATCGATGATGTCAGGCGCGTCACGGAGACCCCGGCGCGCGAGAAGGACGTCGAGTGGCTGGACAAGGAGTCGCTTCTCTTCTCCTCGGACCGCGAAGGGAACTACGACATCTACGTGGCGCGCTCGGCGGAGGAAGACCGGGAGAGACTCTCAGAGGCGCTTCTCTACCGCGACGAGAGGCTCACGGACTCTCCCGAGGACGAGTTCGGGGCGTTCGTCTCGCCCGACGGAAGAACCGTCGCCTACTTCGTCGGTGACAGGTTCCTCTGGACCATGAAGCCCGACGGCACGGACGCGGCCAGGCTCCTGCCCGACGCGGAGGTACTTCACGCCCGGTGGTCCCCCGACGGCAGGTGGATCGCGTATTCGCGCACCACGATGGGGCACAAGGAGGACATCTTCATAGTGCCCGCCGGCGGCGGAGATGACGTCAATGTCACGCTCCATCCGAACGACGACTTCCAGCCCCAGTGGTCCGACGACGGCAAGCGTCTGTCGTACGCATCGAGGACCGACGAGGGGCAGTACATGCTGAAGTACGTGTGGCTGACCCGGGAGGACTACTGGAAGACCGACGACGAACGGGAGCGGGACCGCGAGGAGTTCGAGGAGACGCCTCCCGAGTCCGTGGAGGTCGAGGTGGTCATCGACTTCGAGGACCTGAACGACCGCGCCCGGACCGTGATGACCATGCGGGGCTTCTACGACTTCTACGCCGCGACGCCTTCGGGTCACCACTACGCCTTCCGTTCGGGCAGCCTCGGCAGGGACAACCTCTGGATCGTGGACTGGCGGGGCAACAGGCTCACGCAGGTGTCCGAGGGCGGGAGCGACCCGCGGGAACTCGTCTGGGACGCCGAGGGCGCTACCTGCTACTACATCGACGGAGGAAGGCTCCGTTCGGTCTCGATCGACCCGGAGGAGGGCTCGCTGACGGGACGCGGGTCTCCGGGGTTCTCAGCGGCGATGACCGTCGACGTCTTCGCCGAGCGCCGCCAGATGTTCAACGAGGCCTGGCGCCTTCTTCTGAACGGCTTCTACGACCCGGAGCTTCACGGGGTGGACTGGCTCGCCGTGCGCGAGCGCTACGAGCCGCTTGCCGCGGTAGCCTATACCGAGGAGGAATTCCGGATGGTCGTCCGCGAGATGCTCGGGGAGCTCTCGGCCTCGCATCTTGGCATCTACAAGTGGGGGGGCGGCGGCGTCAACACGGGCCATCTGGGCATCCGGCACGATGAGAGCTACGGAGGTCCCGGCGCGCTCGTCCGGTACGTCATGCCCGACGGACCCGCCGAGCGGGTCGGCATCGAGCCCGGCGAGTACATCGTCGCCATCGACGGCGCGCCCCTGGAGGCGGGCTCGAACTACTACGACCACCTGGCGGACACGGCCGGTAAGGAGATCCTCTTGACGATCGCCGCGTCGCCCTCGGGCAGGTCGACGCGAGATGTGCGGATCCGCCCCGTCGGCGGGGGCACGATCTCCAGAATCGTCTACGAGGAGTGGGTGCGGCGGAACAGGCGGCGCGTGGAGGAGGCGTCGGACGGACGGATCGGCTACATACACATTCCGGGCATGGGGAGCGGAAACCTGCTCGAGTTCGAGGAGGACCTGTTCGCCCAGGGTCTGGGCAAGGACGGTCTTCTCATCGACATTCGGGGGAACGGCGGCGGCTCGGTCCACGACCAGATCCTCAGGTATCTGGACCGGACGTGGTACGGCTACGAGACCACCCGCACCAGAGCGCCCGCCTATAATCCGCTTGAGCTGTGGGCGAACCCGCTCGTGCTGCTCATCGACGAGAGCTGCTACTCGGACGCCGAGATCTTCCCGATGGGGTGGAAGGCGCTGGAGTTGGGTCCGGTCGTCGGGACGCCGACCTTCGGAGCGGTCATCGGGACCAACGACGTTCGGCTCATCGACGGGACGGGATTCAGGGTCCCCGGGTCCGGGTGGTTCGACATGGAGGGAAGGAACCTCGAGAACTGGGGCATCGAGCCCGACATCCGGGTCGATTCGGTGCCGGAAGAGGCCGCGGCCGGACGAGACGTCCAGCTCGAGGCCGCGATCGAGGTGCTGCTCGAGGAGGTGGAGTAGGGAGAAGGAGGCGCCCCGGCCTCCGCTCAGGCGTCGCGACCGGGGGAGAGGCGAGGATCAGAAGGGCCCGGGCCGTGGCGGTCCGGGCCCTTCTCGTTCACTGTTCCGCTCGCAGCTCGTCGAGCCCGGCGACGGCGCGGCGGAGATGTGGAATGACGATCGAACCGCCGACTATGAGCGCGATATTGAGCGCCTCGAGGATCTCGTCGTCTGTCAGGCCCTCCTCGACGCAGCGGATCAGGTGATACGTGACGCAGTCGTCGCACCGGAGGACCGCCGAGGCGACGAGTCCCAGGAGTTCCTTTGTCCTCACGTCCAGCGCCCCGTGCTCGTAGGCCCTCGAGTCGAGTCCGAAGAACCTCCTGATTCCGAGATTGCCCGTCGACAGAACGCGCTCGTTCATGCGCTCCCTCTCGTCCCGGAACGCCTTGACCGAACCTGACATCGTCGCCTCCCCGTCTGTCTGTGGACGACCGCCGCGGGCGGCGGCCGTCGTTCTTGTGGGCTTTCGCGCTCATTCGGCAGGGTCGCATCGTAGCGCCGCCGGCATACTCAGCGCAAGGCCGCCGGGATAACAAGAAGGAGGGCGGGAAGCTCTCCCGCCCTCCTTCTGAACGATCTCCAACGCCGTCTCAGACGAGAGGCGACGTTTCGATGTCAGGCCTAGCGGTACATGGCCTTGATGTTGCCCCAGCTCGAGTCCTCCGTCGAGGAGCCGGCGCCGCCGATCTTCGCCCACTTGATGTACCAGCCGAGATCGGATGTGGCATAGCTGTCCGAACCGAACGCGAAGCCGATCCAGACCTCCTGGCCCACGAAGTCGGACAGATCGAAGCAGTCGCGGACGAAGGTCGTGCTCGTGCCGTAGTAGCCCTCTTCGGCACAGACGCACGGCGGGTAGTAGGTGCCGCCGCAGGCGGGGAAGAGACCCGGATAGCCGGTCTCGCCCTGCGGGTAGATGAGGGTCCACGTCGCGCCGCCGTCGGTCGAGATCTTGACGTTGCCGCCGTCCCACGGCGTGATGTCGGACTCGGTGTCGTAGAAGTGGCAGAGCTCGAGGCACGTGCAGTCGGGCGAGATAACGGCCGGACCGATCATGGCGATCTCACCGGCGCCGGCGGGATACGCGCCGACGAGCGTCGTGCCGAGGACATTGGTCACCTCGACGCCGTCGCAGGCCGTCGTCGGGACGAGCGGGTCCGGGGCGCCCCACTGCCAGGTGGGGAGACCGTCGCAGGCGATCAGCTGCAGTCCGCACGCGCTCTGGTTGAAGTCGAAGACGTAGCAGTCATACTCGAACGGGCAGCACGCGGGCTCCGCCGGCTCCTTGTAGAACACATTGACGGCGTCGAAGTAGTGATCGCCGCCGTCCTGACCGACGTAGCCGAAGCCGATCTCGATCGTTCCGGAGTATCCGGTGAGGTCGATCTCGATGACCTCATACGTCCAGTCGGTTCCGGTGAAGTCGTTGTAGAAGCTCCAGACGACCGTCCCGTTGATCGTGACCAAGAAGTCGGCGTTCATCGACCAGTAGGAGCTGCCCTGCGTGGCGAACGAGAGCGTGTTCTCGTTCGTCAGGGTGTAGCTGAAGGTCAGCCACTCGTCCTGACCGGCGCAGCCGCCGTACTGCCAGTGGATGAAGGCGCAGTCGAGGCCCTCGTACGGCTCGTTGTAGAGGGCCTGGGACCCGAACACCCAGGTCGTGAGGCTGTCGGTAACGCAGTTGATCGTCTGGCTCCAACCCGCGGGCGGCATCACGCCGTCCTCGAAGCCCTCAAAGTAGTCGCGCTCCGGGTAGTCGTACGGCTTGTCCTGCATGAGCGTGTTCGACTTGCTGACCGGCTGGTCCGCGCCGGCGACCCCGGCGACGAGCAGAGCGACCAGAGCGATAGCGATTGTCCACTTCATATGTCGTCCTCTCTTTCATGGTGGGATATGCGAACACCGCCAGACACTTTCACACTTCCTGTTCCCGAACCACCTCCCCTCGCGAATCCCCGCTCCCGGCACCGCTCCGGGACAGGGAAGCAAGTCCCTTGCCCGAACGGAAACCTCGATGCGGCCACCCGCCCGTCGCCGTCCCCCGACAACCCGGTCCGGAGAGACGCTCAGCGCCCGGAGATTCCGGTGAGAGCGGGCTTCTGACCGCATTTCTCTTGACGGTCTGCTTCTTCCGATCCTCCCTAAGAGCGCCGTAATTTTACACCATTCCGGCGTCTTGGACAAGACCCATGTGGCCTGTGAACTTGATTCATCATCGCTCTCCGACGCGCTCCGCCGGTCCGGCCGCGCACACCGCAATGGGAGGCTCGCGGTGGTGACTCGCGCGACCGCATCTGATACCTTGGAGCGACGGACAACGACTGGCCGGCGCGCGAAGGCGACCGGACAGCCTCTGCCACCACCACGACCAGGGAGGTACGTCATGCGCCGGCTCTCGCTGCTTCTCATGCTTCTCATCTCCCTTGCGGCGTCGCCCCCGGATGTCGCGGCAAGCATCGTCAAGGTCTCGGTCGGGCTCTCCGCGGGAGCGGCGCTCCCGATGGAGGACGACGCCGGGACCGGTTCCATCGTCGGACTGAGGCTCCGGCTGACTCCCGGCATCCCGATCGTGGCCGCAGAGGTCGCCCACGCGAGGGTCTTTCAGGACGACCTCGAAACGGCGTGGAGCAGCGGCGACATCGGTCTCTCCGTGGACGACGGAGCGTTCGGCGTGACCTCGATCGATGTGCTTCTGGGAAACGTGGGAGGCGTCGCCGGGCTCAAGTGGTACGGCATCGTCGGCGCGAACGCCGTCGATTATGAACTGGGGGACGACGAGAGCGAGATCCGCTGGGGAGGGGAGTTCGGCGCGGGCGTCGAGTTCGAGGTGCCGGCGCTCGGGGTCTCCGTCGAGGGGCGCGGCACGGTCATGGTCCTGGCGTGGGAAGAGGGGACCGACCGCCGACTCGCGACACTTACCGGCGGGGTGTGGTACACGTTCTGAGAGCGACGCCGGCCGCGAGGGCGGAGTCCGATGTCAAAGAAGAAGGGGGCGGATGACCGCCCCCTTCCTTGTTTCCCGCGAGCTCGCGCGTCGTCTAGCGATACAGGGCCTTGATGCAGGACCAGCTCGCGTCGTCGACCGCGGTCACGTTGCCCTCGTTCGTACCGGTGATCGTGGCGGTACCCGCGCCGGAGTAGCCGTCGATGATCAGGTAGTACGTGCCGGCGGCCGTGGCCGTGTACGTGAAGCTCGAGCCGCTCGGGTACTGGTCATCGCCTGCAACGCACGAGCCGATCGGGTCGGCGCAGTCGGTGATGAGGTAGATGGAGTCGTCGTAGTCGGCGTTCATCAGGGCCGTGAGGGTCTGGCCCACATCGAGGTGCGTGAACCAGACAAGGTCCGCGCCCGTGGCGCCGTAGCCGGTGCAGCCGCCGGAACCTGGATCGTAGTCGTTGGTGGTCCCGGGGATGCTCGTGTCGGTGTTGAGCGTGAAATCGCCGTTCGGCAGCGGCAGGGCGCCGTCGCACGTGTTGTTCTCAGGCGGCGGCGGGGGTGTGTAGCCGTCGTTGATGCCGACGCGGTCGAAGCAGCCCTGGGCGCCGTCGGAGCCCTGGTATCCGAAGCCGATCGTCACCGTCTGCCCCTCGTAGGCGGAGAGGTCGATGTCGTAGATGGCCCACTCGTAGCTCGTCGTCGTGGCGTAGTCGGAGCGGAAGTCCCAGACGACATCGCCGTTGACCGTCACCAGCAGGTTGTAGTTCTGGTACGGGTCGACGGCCCAGTAGTAGCTTGCCATCGCCGCGAAGTTGAGCTGGTTCTCGCCCGGGGCGATGGTGTGGTCGAAGTACATCCACTCGTCCTGGACGGGCGTGAGATCCGGGTCGTACTGAACCTCGGCCGCGGCGGCGCCCTCAAAGTAGCTGGCCGTCGTCTGGATCCAGGTGTAGTCGGCGTTCGTGACGGTGACCGTCCAGCCCGCGGGCGGGACGCTCGTCTCGAAGCCCTCGTCGTAGTCGCGGTCGACCAGCGTGAAGGTCGACGTCTTCGGGGCGTACTTCGCGTCCTCGGCCGGCTTCTCTGCGAAGGCGACGGACGCGACCATCACGAGACAGATGGCGAGAATCAATGCGCGCTTCATGAAGTGAGCTCCTTCTTTCGAGGTGGCCGCCCGGAACGCGATGTGAAGCCCTCGGTGCTCGCGGACGGCGAAGACTGTCTGCACAGAATCCAGGTCCCTTCGCATCACCTCCTCTCTCGCTTCCCGTCACTCCACGTGGTCAGCTTCCCTGACGCATCGCTCCGAGCGTCCGCCCGGTACCGATGCGGATGCGCCGGCGACGCGCCGGCGCTCTGTACCACTCATTCAGATAATAGCACAAGTAGAAGCAAGGTGGCAAGGACAAGGATGCGTCAACTGGTTGACCGAGCCTCACTTAGCCGGGCATGACTGCTGATGCTCAGTTCAGTGGACCGGAATGGAGACCGGTCAGCGGTCGGAGAGCGCTCTCCGGGCGGGCGAGAAGGCCGGGTCTATCTCGAGCGCCAGGAGGAACTGGCGCCGGGCAGGCGAGCTCCTTCCGAGCGCCTCGAACACCCGACCGCGGTTGAAGTACGCGTCGGGAAGGAGCGGGTCGAGAGCTGTTGCGCGGTCGAGCGCGGCGAGCGCCTCCTCGTAGCGGTACAGCTCCAGCCGGACGACGGCGAGATTGTTCCAGGAGGTCGCCGAGGTCGGGTCGAGCTCCACGGCCGCTGAGAGCTCGGCGAGCGCGGACTCGGGATTCCCCGCGAGAAGAAGCGCGCTGCCCAGCCTGACCCTCGTCCGGACCTCGTCGGCTCCGGTCCTGAGCGAGGCGGTCAGGAGCTCCACGGCGTCGCCGGGTCGTCCCGCTTCGACGGCGAGTTCGGCGTCGTGGGCGAGGAAGACGTCGGGTCTGAGCCCGCGCTCGACGGCTTCGCGGGCGAGCCGCGAGGCCTGGACGGGATCGCCGGCCCCGCGCCGGGCGACGATGAGGTGCTCTGTGGTCACAGGGTCCGAAGGCTCTCGAGCGACGGCCGCCTCGAGGAGTCCGACGGCCTGCCGGAACGCGCCGGCCCTCACGAGCGCGACGCCGGCCCGCTCAAGGTCCTGCTGGTCCGCCTGGGGATCATCCACGCGGCCGTAAGCGCGGACGGCGGCCGCCGCGTCTCCAATGGAAAGCTCCCTCGCTCCGATGAGCGACGCCGCCTGGTCGGAGGCGGCCGTGCGCGCCGACGTCCCCAGAACAGGCTCGACGTTCCGCACGATGACCACGGCCGTCAGCGCCGCGAACGCCAGGTAGACGGCAAGGAGCGGTCGGACGAGCCGCTTCGTTGGAAGAAGAAGCACCGCGGCAGCGTTGAGGCCGGCCAGTGCGGCGGCGAGCCATCCGAGAGCGCCGTAGGGGAGGAACAGGGGCACGGTCAGGTAGCCGAGGGCCGCCAGAAGCGCCGTGGCGATGCGGCCGCCCCGTCGACCGAGCAGAATGGGAAGCGTCAGGGTGCCGTCAGCGCGATCCCCCGGCACGTCCTTCAGGTCCTTCACGGTGAAGGCGAGCCCGAAAGCGAGGAACAGGACCCAACCCACACGGGCCGGGAAGACACGAAGCGACCGGGCCTCCATGACGGCGGAGAACCCGACCAGACAGGTCAGAAGCGACATGAAACCCAGCGACAGCGTTCCGATGAGTGGAATGCGCTTCAGACGGACCGGCCTCGCGGAGTAGAGCAGCGACACCAGGAGCGCCGTGGTCAGGAAGAGGAAGCTCGAGTACTTCACGTTGAGTGCGGCGAGAAGCCCGAGCGCTCCGAGCCCCGCGAACTGCATGGCCGCATGCCGTCCGCCGAGCTCGCCCGTCACCAGCGGCCGCGTGGGTTCGCTGACGCTGTCGGCCGTCACATCCGAGAGGTCGTTCAGCGCGACCGAGGCCTCGAACGCCAGAAACACGGCGAAGAGGAGCCCGGCGACCCCCAGAGCGTCGCCTCCGCCGGAGAAGGAGAATCCCGACGGCGCCGCGACCGCGAAGCCGAGGGCGACGCCGAACGCCGTCATCCCGACGTAGTGAAGAGCGCGGAGAGGCCTGAGGTTCCTCGCGAACGCCGACGCCCAACGGGGGGCATGCCGGACGAAGGCCAGCCAGGCAAGGGCCGACGAGCTGAACAGAAAGAGCAGCGCGAGCTTCCTGCTTTCCTCAAGGACGAGACCACCCGACCCGAAGGTCGCGTCGTAGGCGGCCGCCGGAAGCCCGACGGCGCCTTCCGAAACGAGCCGCGCCAGACGCGCGAACGCGCTGGGGAGGACGCCGTGCGCCGCGATCGCCAGGTAGATGAGAACGAAGGCGGCGCCCGCTCGCAGCCAGCTCCGTCCCTTCAGCCGAACGTAGAGAAGCCCCAGCGCGCATGCGGCCGCTACCTCGACCCTCTGACCGACGGAGATCCTCTCGAGGACGACCCTCGGGTCGAAGAACCGCAAGAGAGTGCCGGAGAGCGAGAGGACATAGGAGATGTGGGTTCCTTCTCCGCCGGTGACGAGGAAGTCCACGACGGGCGGTATCAGTACGAGGGCCCAGGCCGGTGACATGACGCGCATGACACGGACGATCCTCTCGCCGGAAAGCGCGGACAGAAGCAGGGCGATGGACAGGAAGACGCTGGCGTAGAAGAGGACGAAGTGGTCCAGCACCATGGCGGCGGACGAAGGACCGGCGTGAGCGAAGCCGAACACTCTGTCCGGACCGAGCGCGCTCTCGACCACGTTTCTTATCACGACGAACGCGACGAAGGTCCCGATCCAATAGGACCAGTGAAGCGTCGACACCTCGACCGCGCGGATCGCTCGCTGGAGTCGGTCCCTCAACACGGTTTCGGGCCTCCGGCCTGGTGGAACGGAACGCGGCTG
>CAZQSB010000032.1:22457-29709 GCA_964596015.1 uncultured bacterium
CCAGGCCGCGGTCCTGCGCCGGTGTCGCCGTTCCGTCCTCTTGGTCCGGCCGAGACGGCCGGGCCCCCGCTCCGAAGGTCGGAGCGAGGGCCCATTATAGGGGTGAGCGCGACCGGAAGTCCACCGGCGCCAGGCGGTCCGGCGGCCACCGCCGCCGCCCTCTACTTGAGGAGCGTGATCTTCCTTACCTCACTGTCGCCGCCGTACTCGAGCTCGGCAAAGTAGATGCCGCTCGCCACGACCTGGCCGGCGTCATCGCGTCCATGCCAGACAGCCGAATGACGTCCCGGGTCCTGGACGCGGTCGACAAGGGTCCGGACCAGACGCCCATCAACCGAGTAGATGCGGAGCGTTGCCCGGGCCTCGCCGGGCGGCGCCGGCTCGAGTGAGTACGCGATCCTGGTCATCGGGTTGAACGGGTTGGGGGCGACGCTCGTGATGGCGAGTCTCCGACCCTCGGGGACCACCGGCTCAGTGATGCCCGTCGACGGCGGCCAGTCGGCGATGCCTCCCGTGACAACCAGCGCGAAGGGCTGAGGAGCGTGCGGCACTGTCGTGCCCTTCACGCGTACGGTGTACGCTCCGGTCGGCGGGCTCTTCAGGAGAACGACCTCCTCGACGTTCCTCGCGTCTGCCGTCCCGCCGCCTGCCGACTCGCCTCCCGAGAACACGTTCCCCTTGAACGTCACGCCGCCCGGGCAGTCGACCTCGAGGTCGAGGTTGTTCTGAATGGCGATGCCCGCTCCCGAGGTCGCCGGGTAGTCGGTCCAGACCAGAGCGATCTCGACCGGGATGGTCCCGTCGTCGACGGAGAACGCGAAGCTCTCCTGTCCGCCCTGGCTCACGCCGGCCGCGTAGTCTTCGACCTTGAGTTCACGCGCGTCGCCGTCGAAATACAGAACGTCATCCAGGAGCGCGCGACCCCAGCCCTCGTTGGAGTTCGGTATGTCCTGCGTGGCCATGTCGGCGCCGGAGGCGACGATCATCGCCTTGAGAAGGGCCGCCGACGGGATGAGCTCCTCTCCGGCGGTCGGCGCGCCGTACGGATACCAGCCCTCGCGGAAGTACTGCCGCGTGAGCGCCGCCAGGCCCGATATGCACGGCGTCGCCATCGAGGTGCCCTGGAAGGGCGAGCTCGCGACGTTGCATGTCTGTGCGGGCGGGTTCCCCATGTCGTTGTCGGCCGAGTTGATGTAGCTGTAACCCGCCTCTCCGCCCGGCGCCGCGATGGTCGGCTTGATGCGGCTGTCGAACGCCGGACCGCGGCTGGAGTAGCCGGCGACGGTCTCCTGCTGAGGCGGTCGCCTCGTGGCGCCGACGGTGACGCAGTTCTTGGCCGTTCCGGGGAAACCGACCGTGGACGAGGATGGTCCGGAGTTGCCGGCCGCGAAGACGATGAGGAAGTCCGGGTTCGACCACATGAAGTTGTCGATCGTCACGCAGTACGCGTCGTAGGTGTTGTCGGTGCCGCCCCACGAGTTCGAGTGGATGCGGGCGCCCAGACTGTATGCGTTGCTGTAAGCGGAAGCGCAGCTCGTTGGGACCTGGATCGATCCCGAGGTACACGACCACTCGTCGTCGGCCCCGATGTCCTGCATGATGAGCTTCGCACCGTAGGCCATCCCGTTGTAGCCGTAGTTGCCGGAGTTCACGTAGGACTGGTCTCCGGCGAGCGTTCCGCAGACGTGCGTGCCGTGACCGATGTCGCATCCGTCGTACGCAAGCCCCCCACCGTAGAGAGTGTAGTCGATCACCTTCCTGTGCGAGGGGCCCGGGGGGGAGCCCCCGTCGCGGAACCAGCACGAGTTGTAGTCGAGCCCCGAGTCCATGACGCCGACGATCTCATCCTCGCCGTGGAGACCCATGTCCCACACCGGCGTCTGATTCGTGACGTTCGACTGGACCACCCACTTCGTGGTGTCGTTCATGAGATAGAACTCGGGCTTCTCCTCGATCCACCAGACGTTCCGGATGCGGGCGAGCGCCAGGACCGTGCCGGGCGCGGCGCTTGCGACGATGAGCTTCTGGAAGCCGTCGTCGACCGTCTCCAGGACGCGCGCGCCCGCGCTCTCGATGAGCTTCGCCGTGCCGTCGATGTCGTCGAAGACGCGTATCATGAGCGTCAGGAAGGAGTCGGAGGCTCGTCCGGGGTCCTTGAATTCGTGCGTTCCGATGAGCGGGCTCATCTTGTACGCGGGATGGTAGGGACCGAGCCACGACACTCTTCCTTCGGACTCGACCGCTGCCACGCTTCCGCCGTCGATCCTGGCGATGTACGTGTTGTCGGGGAGGTAGGCGATGAGCTCGGCTCCCGCGCCGCGGACTGCGCTCTTCCGGGCGTCGGTCGGCGGTCCGTCGAGCTGCACGAGGTAGTATGAAGTCTCTCCGGGCGTCGGAGGCGCGGCTCTGAGCCAGCTCTCGACGGCCGGTTCCTCCGTCAGGGGATCGAACGCGCCGGTCGCGAGGTGGATGGTGCTCGCGGCGGCGGCAAGGGGCACGGCGACGAGTACGACGAGAGCGAGCAGGAGAGAGCGGTTCGACACAGCGAACCTCCTTTCGTCCGGTGACGTCAAGGGGTCCCAGGCGCGCCCGCGAGCGCGCACGTGACTTCACATGATATCAGATGTTGGTGCGACTTGTCAAGGAAAGTGGTGCCGATGCCTCCCTCGGCCGCGTTCCGTCGGGTCTCTAGAACTCGATCCTGCTCGGGCGACCTCGCGATGCCGAGATGGGGATCGTGATGGCGATGCCTCGCTCCTCGTCGTCGAGGTCGCCGATGATCTCCTCGATGCCCTCGATGAACCGGTCGACAAGCCCCTTGTCTATCACGAGAAGGAAGATGTGACCGAACTCCTGTCCCTCGGTGAACACTCTCGAGAAGTCGGCAAAGAGCGGCACCTTCGTGAGGAAGCCCCCGACATTGCGCGCGTCCATGATGGTCGCGCTCGTCGCGCCGATCTCCGTGAAGTACTCGACCACCGGGTCGAAGTAGTCCGAGTCGACGAGCTCGAAGATGAGAAGCACCTGCTCTCCGGTCCCCTCGACCGGGACCCCCTGCTCGATCTCCTCGATCCGTGCGTAGATTCCGTCGGCCGTTCCCGCCGTCAGGACGGACTCGCGGAACGCCGTGTCGGACAGGAGCCGCGCGACCTTCGCGAGGATGCGCAGGTAGTCGTGCGACTCCTCCGGTGGAGCGAGGATGGCGACGACGAAGCGGACATCGAGTCCGTCGACCGACCCGTACTCGATGCCGTGGGGGGCGATGCCGATGGCGCCGACGATCCGCGTGAGTCCCATGATCTTCCCGTGCGGAATGGCGACCTCCCGTCCGACCCCGGTCGTCGCGGTGCGCTCTCGCTCCCTGAGGGCCTTGAGGACCGTCGCCCTGTCGGTGCCTTCGAGGGCGGGATTCTCCATGAGGAGGTCAGTCATCTCCTCGAAGAGCTTCTCCTTCGTCCGCGCCCGGAGCGCGGGCTCGATGCTCTCTCTTGCGAGCGTTTCAATGAGCTTCATTGCTGTCGTTCCCTTCCGGTGCTTCGCGCGCTCTTCCGTTTGGTCGAACCCGACCTGACGAGCGCGAGTTTCGTGAGCGGCGGCCCGATGACCTCATTGACGAGGATCGAGGCGAGCACGATGTTGACCATCTTGCCGATGTACGGCAGGCCGGTGAACGCAGGCGTGTCCTGCAGGACGAGGATGAGTCCTATGGCGACCCCGGCCTGCGGCAGCAGCGCGAGCCCGAGGTACTTCCTGGTGGGCGCCGTGTCGCGGGCCAGGCTCGCGCCCAGATAGGCTCCACCGTATTTCCCGGCCGCCCGTGCCAGCAGGTACGCCGCGCCGAGGACGCCGGTCTGGGCCAGCGTCCTGACGTCGAGCTCGGTTCCGGCCAGCGCGAAGAACGCCGCGTAGATCGGAGGGCTCAGGGGCTCCAGGATGCGCATGACCCGGGTGTTTTTCGCGGAGAGGTTCACCAGCACGAACCCCATCATCATGTTCGCGATGAGCGCGGAAACGCCGATCGACACGGTAACGCCGCTCACCAGCAGAACGAACCCGAGCACGATGACGATGATCTCGTTGTTGCTCTTCCTGTTGAGAACGAGACGGTGGACCAGGTAGCCGACCGAGACGCCGATGGCGACCGAGATGGCGATCTCCTGAAGAGGATGGAGGATCATCGTGGTCGGGCTTCCGCCGCCGCCCACCATCGACGCGGCGAAGGCCATGACGAATCCGAACAGCGTGATGGCGAACGCGTCGTCGAGCGCCACCACGCCGAAGAGGGTCGAGACGAGATGGCCTCTCGCCCGGAGCTCTGTAGCGATCGCGACGGTAGCGGCCGGGGCCGTAGCCGACGCGATAGCGCCCAGGAGAAGGGCCATCGCCGGGGGAGCGCCCAACGCCGACAGGGCGGCCCAGACCGCGGCGAACGTGACGAAAAGCTGCACCGTCGTGATGATGACGATGTTCCTGCCCGTCTTCCTGAGCTTCGCGATCCGAAACTCGGAGCCGATGGTGATGGCGATGAGACCGAGCGCAATGTGGGGGATCGGAGCGAGCGACTCGACGATGTGGTCGGGGACCACGTTGAGCACGGAGGGGCCGAGCACGAGACCCGCGACGATGTAGCCTGAGATGGTCGGAAGCCTGAGGCGCGCCGCGAGCTTCCCGCCGACGAACCCCGCGAGGAGCAGCGCGCCCACCCCGAAGATGAGGTTGTTGTGGAGAAGGTCTCTGAGCCCGACCAGGGCTTCCAGGGCGAGCGTCATCGGCAGTCCCATCGTGAGTCAGGGCCGGCACAGCGGGTCGGGGCCGTCACAAGTGAGGGCCTGACCGGTCCCGCAGGCCCTTCGGTTCGTGGATTGTAGCACTTCGCGCAGAGACAGGCCAGCGGCGGACAGACGGCCGCGCCGTGCCGACAAGTCGCCGCATGGCGCAAGCTTCTCCGGATGACAAGAATCGCCGGGTGTGGTATAATGAGATGGCAGGAGATAATTCTGTCGTGACCGCTGTAGAGAGCGCAGGCCTGTCCGCGACAGGGCGGGTCTGCATGTGTTTCATTGGGCCCCCAATGTGGAGGTGCGTTGTGCGGCATGGTGCATTGGCACTCCTGCTCGTCGTTCTCGTTCCCGCCGCGCTCCTGGCCGCTCAGGTGGTGACACTGGGCGACGGCGAGCCGGTCGAGGTCCGCGTCCTCGAGTCTACGGACGCACGGACCGTGATGGAGTTCGAGGTCGCGAGCTTCGAGAGAACACCCGTCGAGATCGACGGGAAGACCTACTACTCCATCGCGCTCGACGGCGGCGGCATCTCGCTCGACGCGGGTTATCCTGAGCTCCCGAACATCGCGCGCAGCATCGTCATTCCCGACGCCGCCGCGATGAGCTACCGCGTCATCGACAGCCACTACGTCGAGTACGACGGCGTCCATGTCGTTCCCTCGAAAGGCAACCTCTCGCGAGAGATCGACCCGGCGACCGTGCCTTTCGAGCTCGGGGAGGTCTACGGCGAGAACGCCTGGTACCCGGCGGACCTCGTGATGGCCCGCGACCCGTACATCATGCGGGACTTCCGCGGTCAGGCCGTGGTCGTGAACGCCTTCCAGGTGAACCCGGTGACCGGCGCGCTCCGCGTCTACGACCGCGTCGTCGTCGAGGCCGTCCCTTCGGGGCCCGCGAAGGTGAACGCTCTCACCTCGCGGCCGGCGAAGCTCGATCCCGAGTTCGTCGAGATCTATCGCGGCCACTTCCTGAACTACGAGTCTGTCGCGACGCGCTATCCGGACGTAGCCGACGTCGGCAACATGCTGGTCATCTGCTACGACTCGTTCATGACGGCCATGGAGCCGTTCGTCGAGTGGAAGAACCAGATGGGCGTGCCGTGCGAGATGGTGAGCGTGACGACCGCCGGCGGCACCGCCTCGGCCATCGACACCTACGTGCAGAACTACTACGACACGTCTGGTCTGACCTATCTGCTGCTCGTCGGCGACGCGGCCCAGGTGCCGTCGCAGACGGTGAGCAGCCTGTCCGACCCGTCCTATTCGCTGACGGCGGGCACCGACAACTACGGCGACCTCTTCGTCGGTCGGTTCTCAGCCGAGACGGTCGCCCAGGTCGAGACCCAGGTGCTTCGCTCGGTCGAGTATGAGAAGCGTCCGCTCGCCGGCGCGGCGTGGTATCACAAGGGCGTCGGCGTCGCCTCGAACCAGGGGCCCGGCGACGACGACGAGTACGACAATGAGCACCAGGACAACATACGGGCCGATCTCATGGCCTTCACCTACACCGAGGTGGACCAGATATACGACCCGAGCGGCACGGCCGCGATGGTATCGGCGGCCCTGAACGCAGGGCGGAGCACGATCAACTACACCGGTCACGGTTCGACGACCTCGTGGGGCTCGACCGGGTTCTCGAACACCGACGTGAACGCTCTTGTGAACGACAACATGCTGCCGTTCATCTCGAGCGTCGCGTGCGTGAACGGCGCATTCGGCAGCACGACGTGCTTCGCCGAGGCGTGGCTTCGGGCGACGAACGGCACCGAGCCGACCGGCGCCGTCGGCATGTACGCCTCGTCGATCAACCAGTCGTGGAACCCGCCGATGGAGGGTCAGGACGCGATCATCGACCTTCTGGTCGGTGAGCAGAAGCGCAGCTTCGGCGCGCTCTGCTTCCAGGGCTCGAGTCAGATGATCGACACCTACGGTGCAGGTGGCGAGGATGAGTTCCTGCACTGGACGGTCTTCGGCGATCCGGCGCTCAAGGTGAGGACCGACACGCCGACCGACGTCACGGTCAACCACCTCGACGTGATGTTCCCGAGCATGACGACGTTCGACGTCGAGGTCGTCGGCGTCGAGGGCGCGTTCTGCTCGATCTACGGGAACGGCGTCAACTACGGCACGGCGACGACCGACGCCACCGGAAACGCGACGATCAACCTGACGGCGGCGCCTCCCGTCGGCGAGCCCCTGACGCTGACCGTGACGGGCTTCAACCTGATGACCTACACCGCGGACATGCTCGTCATCGTCCCGGTGAGCTACTCCATCGTCCCGTCGTCTGTACCGATCAACACGGCTACCGACGTGACGGTGACGGTGCTCGACTCTCTGTCGAACCCGGTCTCTGACGTGTACATCGAGATCGACGGCTGGGGCATCGCTCCGGTCTCGGGCACGACGGGCGCCGAGGGCGACGTGGTGCTGAACGTGAACGCTCCGTACGGCGAGGACCTGACCATCTAC
>CAZQSB010000033.1:0-29627 GCA_964596015.1 uncultured bacterium
GCATGCCCCTTCAACCTCCGTCCGCCGTGCACTGGCTCGGGACGACCGGCCAGGGGCAGGACGTTCTGGCGCAGCTCGTCGTCGGCACGCGGTCGTCGCTTCTCATCGGGTTCAGCGTCGGGTTGATCGTCGTGTTCGTCGGAGCGCTGATCGGCGTGACGGCCGGGTACTTCGGCGGCCGCGTGGACGCGGCGCTCTCGCTTCTCTTCAACGTGTTCCTCGTGATCCCCGGGCTCCCGCTCGCCATCGTGATCGCGGCGTACCTGCCGTCGGGCCCGCTCACGCTTGCGTTCGTGCTGGTCATCGCGGGCTGGGCGTGGAACGCGCGGGTCCTGCGCGCGCAGACGCTCGCGCACCGGAAGCGCGACTTCGTCGCCGCGGCTGTCGTGGCGGGGGAGTCGAGCTGGCGCATCGTGACGAGCGAGATCCTGCCGAACATGACGTCGCTCATCGTCTCCCAGGTGATCGGCGGAACGGTCTACGCCATCGGCGCGCAGGTCGGTCTGGAGTTCCTCGGTCTGGGCGACGTGTCGGCGGTGACGTGGGGCACCAACCTGTACTGGGCGCAGAACGACTCCGCGCTCCTGACGGGCGCCTGGTGGACGTTCGCGCCGACCGGGCTCGCCGTCGCGCTGGTCGGGTTCGGCCTCACGATGCTGAACTCGGGCTTCGACGAGATCACGAACCCGCGCCTCAGGCTCGAGCGCGCGTGGCGCGTTTTCCTGCTGGGACGGGGACGCGCGCCCGGACGCTCCACGCCGGTCGTGCGCGACGAACATCCGTTCGGCGTCAGAGAGAGGGTCGGTACAGATGGCTGAGTCGCTTCTCGACATCCGCGGTCTCTGCGTTGACTACGTGACCGATCAGGGGCCGGTCCGGGCGATCGACCATCTCGACATCTCCGTCCGGCCCGGGGAGATCCTCGGCATCGCCGGCGAGTCGGGGAGCGGCAAGACGACGCTCGCCAAGGCGATCATGCGCATCCTCCCGCCGCCGGCGGTCATCACGGGCGGCGAGGTGGTCTTCAAGGGGCGCGACATCCTGTCGATGGAGGAGGAAGAGCTTCGGGGACTGCGATGGCGCGAGATCTCGATGGTCTTCCAGAGCGCCATGGACGCGCTCAATCCCGTCATCTCGGTGGGGGAGCAGATCGTCGACACGCTCCTCGCGCACGAGGGCGGCCCGATGGAGAGCCACGTCTCGCCGGGTGACGAGCAGATCGCCGAGTCGCTCGTCAAGCACGGCAGCGGTCCCTCCGAGAGCCCGACGCTGCCCGTCGGTCAGCAGATGGTCGACACGCTCCTCGCGCACGACCGCGAGTCGGCGGAGTGGGCGAGAGGCCGCGCGAAGAGCCTTCTCGAGCTGGTGGGCATTCCGACCGACCGCATCGACTCCTACGCGCATCAGCTCTCGGGCGGGATGCGGCAGCGCGTCGGCATCGCGCTCGCGCTCGCCATGCGTCCGTCCGTCGTCATCCTCGACGAGCCCACGACCGCGCTCGACGTCATCGTGGAGCAGCGTATCCTCGGGCGCATCCGCGAGCTTCAGCGCGAGTTCGGCTTCGCCGTCATCTTCATCACCCACGACCTCGCGCGGATGCTCGAGGTCTCGGACAGGGTCGCCGTCTTCTACGCGGCGCGCCTCGCCGAGGTCGGTCCCGCGAAGGTGCTCAGGCACAAGCCCAGACATCCCTACACCGAGGGTCTCCTGCGCGCGTTCCCCTCGGTCAAGCCGGGCGGCCGCGAGCCCGTGAGCATCAAGGGCCAGCCGGCGAGCCTGCGGAACCCGCCGTCGGGGTGCCGGTTCCACCCGCGCTGCCCCTACGCCATCGACGTCTGCAAAAAGAAGCAGCCGGACCCGATCTCGTTCGGGCCCGGCCACCTCTCGCTCTGCTACCGCGCGAAAGACCTTCCCACGCGTATGTGATGGGGCGCGCTCAGGGGCGCTTCGAGCGGCCGCGTTCTGACGCGGCGGCCCGACCGCGCTCTCTTCCCGCGCCTACAGCGCCACGTGCACGTACGTCCTGACCTCCCACTCGGACCCTTCCTCGCCGTCCGCCGACTCCGCGTCGTAGCGGTTCGAGTTCAGGTCGAGCGAGCGCCACTTCCCGGACACGCCGATGCGGGTCTGCGCGTAGCCGAACCAGCGCGGCGAACCCAGCGAGTACGAGATGTCGCCGCCGAGTTGCAGCGGGTAGGTCAGGTTGAAGTCGCGGTGGTAGTCGTAGGGTCCCCAGTCGTTGATCTTCATCGACGCCTCGACCGCGACCGGGCCGTGCGTCAGTCTCGCGCTGGTGCCGAAGCGGTTGATGGTCCTGTTGAGCGTCTCGTTCGTTCCGGCCGGGTCCCAGCCGCTCGGCTGGGCGTTCCCGAAGTAGATGTTCGAGACGACCCGGCTCTCGCGACCGAGCTTCGAGACGATGCGGGCGTTCACCTCCCACAGGTCCTCCGCCGGGGGAGCGGCCCCGAACGAGTAGACCGTCGTGCCGTCCTCCGCGACGAAGTTCGTCACGTCCTGCGTGGTCGGCAGGTGACGGTAGGAGAAGCCGATGCTCGCGGCGAGCGGCGCGTTCTCGCGGACGTCGTTGTCCCACTGCCAGAACCACGTCGCAGGCGTCGGGTCGTACGTGATGACGATCTCGCCGCCCACGGTCTCGCGGTTCCCGCGGACCGCGAACGGGTCCGACAGCACGTTGCGCGGCCGTCCCGGATCGGGCGCGTCGTAGGGAATCGGGCCGATGATCGGTTCCTGCCACAGGAAGTTCGGCGCGATCTGGAAGTCGCCGACGTTGACGGCCAGGCCGGTCAGGAAGTTGGTCTGGTTCCCCGAGCCCGAGTCCTTCAGTCGCCAGCCGGTGTACGTGATGAGAGGGTCCGGGCCCGCGTCGGCGACAAGCCCCATTCGCGCGGCCTGCGCGTACCAGTGCCAGGGGCCCTTCTCCCACATGACCTTGGCCTTCCCCCCGAACGCGTCTCCGTCGACTATCTCGTCCTGATAGACGACGCCGTCCTCGAGGATCTGGAACTCGTCTCCGACCTTCGTGCTGCCCGACCAGAGCGCGCCGCCCTGGAAGTTCCAGTCTCCGTACCCGGTTTCGAGCTGGAGCGAGACCTTCCTGGTCTTCGGCTCGGGGATGGCGATGGAGGTGCTCACGGCCGACTGCTCGTCGATGTCCTCGTGGTAGACGGCCGTCGCGTTCACGGCCCCGACCTGCTTCCGGTACTTCACCATGACGGCCGGGTTCGCGCCCCACCAGAGCTGCGGGCCGTAGGCCACCTTCAGACCGTCGAACTGCTTCTTCCCGGCGATCTCGAAGCCGACCGGCGCCATGCCGTTGTAGATGTCGACGTTCTCGCCGTAGTAGGCGTCGCGGTAGAGGCCGAAGAAGTCGCCCTCGTGCTTCCAGTGGAGATGCCCCGTCCTGTAGAAGCCGTCCAGCATGAACCACGGGTCGTCCCACGACACCGACGCCTGATAGACCTTCACCCGATCGAGACCCTCGATCTCGACGTCGCCAACGTTGCGCGCGCGCCCGCGGTTCTCGTAGAAGATCTCGTCGATGGGGTTCTCGGGCACGTTGCCGAGGACGTTCAGCGACAGCATGGCCTGCACGCTCTCCTTCGGCTTCACCTCGAAGTCAACGAAGAACGACTGCAGGTGGTCGAAGCCGAGGAACGACGGGTAACCGTCGCCCATGCCCTCGGACTCGGGCGTGGTCACGTGCTCGCCGCCGGTGTTGATGGTCTCGAACTCCAGACGGAGTCCCGAAAGATGCACGCGGTCGCGCGGCTCGCCGACGAGCGCCGCGCGGTCCGCTCGCGCCTCGAGGGCCGCCGTCGCGGGTTTGATCTTCGCGAAGTGGCGGCGCACCTCGCCGAGGTCGACGTTGGGGCCGTAGGGGTCGAGCTCGAACGCGCGGCGGAGCGCGTAGTAGGCCGCGCGGGGGTAGACCTGGTAGAGGCCGCGGTGGTCGGGCGGGCCCTTGGCCGTGATGCCCCACCACTCCTCGTTCATGTTGTTCTGTCCCTCGACGTAGTCCTCGATGTAGCCGCCGTTCGGCCACGAGGCGTGGGTGTCGTGGATGTCGAGACGGCTCTCCTGCAGGTACTTCCACCAGCCGTCCGACCACTGGAAGATGTAGCCGCCGATGGCGTTCCCGACGCGACCCTTGCCGTACGACTGCTCGTAGATCTCCTGCCACTGACCGATGAGATAGCGAGCCTGCATGATCTGGTCTTCGCGCATGTCGACCGCGTGGTACGCGTCGGCGCCGAACTCCGTGTAGACGACCGGGATGCCGAGCGTCTCCTCCACGACCTCGAAGAGGTCGCGCGCCGAGATGCCGCGGTAGACGTTCGTGCCGAAGATGTCGAGGCTCGGGCACTCCTCGGCGATGACGTCGATGTACTGCACGTCGCCGTTCGCGATGGCGACGAGCCTTCCCGGGTCGACCCGCTTGATCTCCTTCGTGATCTCCTCGAAGAGGGAGTAGAGGTAGCGCGCGCGGGCCTCGTCACGCTCGCCTTCGGGCAGAGCCTCGATCTCGAACGAGGTCCAGTGGAGGCCGTAGTTGTTCTCGTTCCCGAGAAGCCACATGACGACGCCGGGGGTGTCGCGGTAGAGCTCGGCCCACTCCACGATCTCCTCCGTCACGAGCCTCCGGAACTCCGGGTCCGAGTAGTCGACCGAGGGGATCCACGCGCTCCCGACCGTGTATCCGTAGCGGCCGACCGTGTGGTTGACCATGGTGGTGATGCCGTACTCCTCGTAGATGTACTGCACCCACCGGGGCGGGATGCCGATGTACTGGCGGATGGAGTTGACCCCCATGTCCTGGAGGAGCGGCATCTCGCGGTCGAGCACGGTCATGATGAACTCGTCCGACTCGTCCCACAGGTTGTAGAGGTAGTTCTCGCCGATGGGCATGTAGCCCCAGTTCATTCCGATGAGCATCGTGTCGTCGCCGTTCACGATGAGCTTCTGGCCCTCGATGTCGGAGACGACGCTCACCTCGGGCTGGGCGGACACCGCGGCGCACGCGGTGGCCACGAGGAAGGCCACGACCAGCGCGACGCTCCACGAGGCCCTCGGACCCCGATGTTCGTTTCTCGACTTCACGGATCCCTCCCGGTTCGGGTGGCTCAGCTCTGTTCGTCTTCGACGGCGTTGGCTTCGATGGTCTCGCGGTACCACGCCGCGCTCTTCTTCGTTGTGCGCTCCAGCGTCTCGAAGTCGACGTGGACGAGACCGAAGCGCTTCGTGTACCCGTGTCCCCACTCGAAGTTGTCCATGAGCGACCAGTGGAAGTAGCCCTTCACCGGCACGCCGGCCTCGATGGCGCGGTGCGCCGCGAGAAGGTGGTCGCGCGCGAACTCGATGCGCCGGTCGTCCTCGATGGTCCCCTCGACGTGGTCCGGTTCGGGGAGCGCGATGCCGTTCTCGGTGAGGTAGATCTCCGGCGGCTCGTAATCGCGCGCCACCCGCTTCAGAAGCTCGGTGAGACCTTCGGGGTAGACCTCCCAGCCCATCTCCGTGAGCTCCTCGTCCGGCACGGGCGTGGCTTTCACGGGGTCGCCGTCGGGGCCTGCCTTCACGACCGCCCGGCTGTAGTAGTTGACTCCGAGGAGGTCGAGCGGAGCCTTGATGAGCTCCAGGTCGCCGTCCTCGACGAACGGCATCCTCTCGCTCTCGAGGTGGCCTCTTCGGACGCGGTCCCTGACGCCTTCCTCCGGGTATTCGCCGCGGTAGATCGGGTCGAGGTACCAGGTGTTGAAGAAGCGGTCGAAGCGACGGGCGGCCTCCCGGTCCTCTTTGGTGTCGGACGCCGGGAAAGCCGGGACGAGGTTCAGCACGATGCCGACGCGCGCGTCCCGCACGTCGTTTCGGATGGCCTCGGTCGCCAGGCCGTGGGAGAGGAGAAGATGATGAGCCGCCCGAAGCGCCGCGTGCGGGTCCTTCCAGCCCGGCGCGTGGCAGCCCTCCTCGTATCCCAGCGTGGCGATGCACCAGGGTTCGTTGTGCGTGGTCCAGAATCGAACGCGGTCTCCGAGGCGGCCGGTCACCGCGAGCGCGAATTCGACGAAGGCCGGCACCGCGTCGCGCGACGGCCAGCCGCCCTCATCGAGGAGCGCCACCGGCATGTCCCAGTGGTTCAGCGTGAGGAACGGCGTGATGCCCTTCTCGAGGAGAGCGTCCACGAGATGGTCGTAGAAGTCGAGGCCCTCCTCGTTCGCCGGGCTTCTGCCGTCCGGCATGACGCGCGACCATGAGGTCGAGAAGCGATAGGCCCCGAGACCGAGACCTTCCATGAGCATGACGTCCTCGCGCCGGCGATGGTAGTGGTCGCAGGCGCGGGAGGGGTCGGAGCCGTCCTCGATGGCGCCCTCCTGCGTGGCGTAGCGGTCCCAGACGGAGTCGCCCCGGCCGCCGGCGTTCCGCCCACCCTCGATCTGCTGGGCGGACGTCGCCGCGCCCCACAGGAACCCGTCCGGGAATCGGTGTGTCGCCAAGAATGGAACTCCTTACTGTTCTTCCGGGTAGAGATGACACCGGACCCGCTGCGACCCGACGGTGCGATAGGACGGATCGGTTGTCCGGCAGATGTCCATGACCTCGGGACAGCGCGACGCGAACGGGCAGCCCTCGTCCGACTCCCCGTCCTCGTCGTCCGTTCTCACGGCCTCTGCCGCCGTCACGACCTCCGGAGCCTTCGTCTCTGTTGCCACATCCGCGATCGAACCCAGGAGCGCCTTGGTGTACGGATGCGACGGGTTCGAGACGACGTCGTCCGCAGGGCCGCCCTCGACGATCCGTCCCCTGAAGAGGACGAGCACGCGGTCCGCCAGATAGCGCGCGGACGCCAGGTCGTGCGTGATGAGGAGCATCGCGAGGCGCCGCTCTGTCTTGAGCTCGGCGAGGAGCGTCAGAATGTCCATTCTGATGGAGACGTCGAGCATCGACGTCGGCTCGTCGGCGATGAGAAGGTCGGGATCGACCGCGAGCGCGCGCGCGATGGCCACGCGCTGACGCTGTCCGCCGGAGAGCTCGTACGGACGCCGGTAGATGAACTCCTCGACCGGATGAAGACCGACGGTCCGCAGAAGCTCGAGCGACGTCTCGTGCACGTTCTTCCTGGTCGCGCGCCCGTGCCGAAGGAGCGGCCTCGCGAGATGATGCTCGATGTCATGGGTCCGGTTCAGCGAGCCGAACGGGTCCTGAAAGACCATCTGGACCCGGCGGCGGTAGGAGAGGGACGCGGTCCCAGGCTCACGCTTGAGCACATCCCGGCCGTCGAGGAGAATGTGCCCGTCGTCCGGTTGCTCGAGCCTGAGGAGGATGCGCGCGACCGTGCTCTTGCCGCTTCCGGACTCGCCGACGAGAGCCACGGCCTCGCCGCGGTCGACCTCGAAGGAGACGTCCTGCAGCGCCACGACCGGCCGCGATGCGCCGAAAAGGCCCTTCGCTCGGAAGGTCTTCGAAAGGCCGGTCACCTCGAGAAGGGGCGACGTCGGGGCTTCAGCCTGCGTTCCCACAATCTCTCCAGACGGTCAGAAAAGGCTTTGTTCGGTTCCCGAACATAGTGTATAATACTCAGCAGTGATGTCAAGAGCTAACGAATGGGTGCGCCGGCGGCGCTCCCGAAGGATGCAACATTGTAGCGGAATGGGCAGGGGAGTTCAGCACCGAAGGAGGGTCTGACATGCGCTCTCGCAGGAATCTGTTGCTGTGCCTGACAGTGATGGCAGCGTTCGTTCTGGCGTCGGCCGTCGCCGCGCAGGCCAACATGCTGGTGAACCCGGGGTTCGAGGACGGCGGCGGCAGCTACAACGGCTGGACGACGTTCGGAACGGGTCCCAACATCTCCGTCGCCGGCGGCGTGGACGACATCTATCGTTCGGGCGTCGCCGCCGCGAAGATCTACGGCGAGTTCAACAACTGCCCCGACTTCCCTCAGTTCGATGTCGGCGGCGTCTTCCAGGCCTTCACCGCGATCGCCGGCCGCGACTACGTGTTCAGCGGATACTCGTATGTCTCGAGCGCCGACTCGATCCCGGGCACGGACACGTGCCTCGGCAACCGGCTCATCGCGAAGATCGTCTTCTTCAACTCCTCCGGCATCGAGATCGCCTCGAACGAGGTGATCCTCGGCGACTGGAGCACGCCGCTCGACCAGTGGATCCCGTTCACGGTCTCGGCGCCCGTGCCGTCGACGGCGGCGACCGTGCAGCCGATGCTGCTCTTCCTGCAGCCCGGGTGTGACGAGGGCTCCGTCTTCGTCGACGACCTCGTCTTCGTGGAGGACACGCCGGCGACCGAGCCGAACGTGCTCGCGAACCCCAGCTTCAGCACGAGCCTGACCGGCTGGACCGCCTTCGGGAACGCGTACTACGACGGCCGCAGCTGGGCCGTCCGGACGCCGACGGGGAGCTGCAAGCTCTACGGCACGTTCACCGTGGGCAACGACTCCGGCATCTTCCAGCAGCTGCCGGCCACCCCGGGAAGCATCTGGAAGCTCGATTCGCACGCGATGACGACCTGCGTCGAGTCGCCCATC
The DNA here is from genome assembly GCA_964596015.1 of uncultured bacterium. GTDB lineage: Bacteria > Joyebacterota > Joyebacteria > Joyebacterales > Joyebacteraceae > WJMD01. The sequence goes on from CAZQSB010000033.1 coordinate 8,555, forward strand.
CAGCCGGGCAACACGAACGTCGTCGTCGCGAACCTGACCTTCAAGGACGGGACCGGCGCGGTGCTCGGCACGGCCGAGCAGGTCATCCTCGACCACACGGCGCAGCTGGGCACGTGGACCGATCACACCCTCTACGGCACGGCGCCGGCCGGGACCGACTCGGTCGCGGCGTACTTCCTCTTCGTCCAGGACGAAGCGTTCCTCGACCAGGGCGCGGCGTGGATCGACGACATCACGCTCTACGACATCAGCACCGTGGGCGTGCCTGACGGCGCGCTGGCGGCTCCGACGCTCCATCAGAACGTGCCGAACCCGTTCAACCCGCGGACGACCATCGCCTTCGAGCTCCCGATGGCGGGAGAGGTCGAGGTCGCGATCTACAACGTCGCGGGACAGAAGGTGGCGACGCTCCAGGAGGGCGAGCTCGCGGCCGGTCCCCACGCCATCCAGTGGGACGGACGCACGAGCGACGGCAGCGTGGCGGCATCGGGCACGTACTGGTACGAGCTGCGCACGCCGGGCGGCCGTATTGCGAAGAGCATGCTCCTGCTGAAGTAGGAGAGGAGCCTGCCAGGGAAGGAACAGCCGGCGCCATGAAGACGCCGGCGAAAGTAAGACAGTGACCTTCGCGCTGCGCCCGGGTTGTCACTGGGCGCAGCGCCTTTCGGAAGCGGGGAAGATGGCGAAGCGACGCGACAGGGAGGGACCCGGCGGGAGCGTGAACCCGGCCGAGGGCCACGCGGTCGACGCCGCGTCCGGGGCGCTCGACACGGGCGCCGGAGGGCCGGTCGGGACGCTCGTCCCGCGCGACGGCGAGGTGTACTCCATGATCGCCGGCTCGGACGCCATGCCGCCGTTTCTCATGGCGGTAGCGAGCGACACCGACCTCTGGATGTTCGTGACCTCCGGTGGCGGGCTGACCGCCGGACGCGTCGACCCCGACAGCAGCATCTTTCCCTACGACACCGTCGACAAGCTCCACGACGCCCGTTACCACACGGGTCCCGTCACGCTCCTCCGGGTGCGGAGGGGCGGCTGGGGCCCGGCGCTCTGGCAGCCCTTCGCCGAACCGCACCGCGAGCGGGACGGGCTCGAGCGGAACATCTACAAGACTCCTCTCGGGCACCGCGTCATCTTCGAAGAGATCAACCACGAGCTCGGTCTGGCGTTCCGCTATCGGTGGGCCGGCGGCGACGAGTTCGGATGGGTCCGGACGGCCACGGTGGAGAACATCGTCGCCCTGCCGGTCACCATCGAGCTCCTCGACGGCGTGCGGAACGTGCTGCCGTGGGGCGTCTCGCAGGCGCTCCAGCAGCGGACCAGCAACCTCGTCGACGCCTACAAGCGCTCGGAGGTCGACCCCGAGACCGGTCTCGCCGTCTTCTCCCTGACCGCCGGCATCAGCGACCGGCCGGAGGCGCTCGAGGTGCTCCGCGCGACGACGGCCTTCTGTCACGGCCTCGAAGACGCGCAGGCGCATCTCGACCTGGCCGCCGTCGACGCGTTCCGAGAGGGAGCGAGCCCCGCGAGGGGGCTCCGTCTGAACGGCCGGCGCGGCAGCTACCTCGTGAGCGCGCGTCTCGAGCTTCCGCCCGGCGGCACGAAGAGCTGGCACATCGCGCTCGATACGGGGCTCGACCAGCACGACGCCGCCTCGCTCGACGCCAGGCTTCGCGAGGGCAACGGTCTCGGCGATGACATCGAGGCGAGCCTGCGCGCCGCCGGCACGAACCTCGCGCGGAGCGTCGCGAGCGCCGACGGACTCCAGACGACGGCGCACCGCGAGGCGACGGCGCACCACGCCGCCAACGTCCTCTTCAACATCATGCGCGGCGGGGTGTTCGCTGAGAACACTCTTGTCCCGTCGGACGACCTCCGGACGTTCGTCGGCGCGAGGAACGCGCGCGTCGCCGACCGGGCGGCGGAGTTCCTGCGGGAGCTGCCGGAGAAGGTGGACGTTCGGGAGCTCATCACGCGGGCCCGTTCGACCGGCGACGCCGACCTCGAACGGCTCTCGTACGAGTACCTTCCGGTCCACTTCGGCCGACGGCACGGCGACCCGAGCCGCCCCTGGAACAGGTTCTCGATCCACGTCAGGAATGCCGACGGCAGCCGGGCGCTTCGGTACGAGGGCAACTGGCGCGACATCTTCCAGAACTGGGAGGCGCTCTGCGCGTCGTTCCCGACGTTCCTGCCGAACATCGTCGCGAAGTTCGTGAACGCCTCGACCGTCGACGGCTTCAACCCGTACCGCGTCACGCGGGAGGGCGTGGAGTGGGAGGTCCCGGAAGAAGAGAACCCCTGGAGCCACATCGGATACTGGGGCGACCACCAGGTCATCTATCTCCTCAAGCTCCTCGAGGGGATGACGCGCGCGCTTCCCGGCGAGCTCGAGCGGCTCCTCGACCGCGCGGTCTTCAGCTACGCCGACGTTCCGTACCGGTTGAGACCCTACAGGGAGATCCTGAAGGACCCCGCGTCCACCATCGACTTCGACCGAGATCTTGACGCGGCGATCGAGCGTCGCGTCCGCTCGCTGGGAGCGGACGGGAAGCTCGTTCAGGACGACGGCGACGTGTTCCACGTCACGCTTCTCGAGAAGCTCATCGTCCCGATGCTCTCGAAGCTCTCGAACCTGGTGCCGGGCGGCGGCATCTGGCTGAACACCCAGCGCCCCGAGTGGAACGACGCCAACAACGCGCTCGTCGGGAACGGCGTCTCGGTCGTCACGCTGTGTTATCTGCGCAGGTACGTCGCGTTCCTCGACGAGCTTCTGAAGGACGTCGACCGGGCCGTGCCCGTCTCATCCGAGGTCGCCGACTGGCTTCTTCAGGTGAACGAGATCATCGAGAACGAGGCCGCGGCGCGCGTCGCGCGCCCCGCCGGCGGCGATGACCGTGCGCGGAAGAAGGTCATGGACGCGCTCGGGACGGCGTTCTCGCGCTACCGGGAGCGCGTCTACACGAGCGGCTTCTCCGGAACGACGGACCTCGAGACCGGCGACGTCCGGCGCCTGTGCTGGGCGGCGCTCGAGGTCATCGACGCGGGCATCCGCGCGAACCGGAGAGACGACGGTCTCTATCACTCCTACGTTCTCATGGAGCTCACGGATGGCGGGGCGGGCGTCACGCTCAGGCCGCTCGCGGAGATGCTCGAGGGACAGGTCGCGGTCATAAGCTCCGGGCTTCTCGGTCCGGAGGAAGCGGCGGGCATCCTCGAGGAGATGTTCCAGAGCCGCCTCTACCGCGAGGACCAGCGGAGCTTCATGCTGTATCCGGAGAAGCGCCTGCCGGGATTCATGGAGCGGAACATCGTCCCTGCGGAGAAGGTGCAGGCCATCCCGCTTCTCGGCCGGCTGCTCGAGACAGGGGAACCCTCCATCGTGTCAAGAGACCCCTCGGGGAGATACCGCTTCGGGGCCGACCTCAGGAACGAGGACGACCTCGCGGCGGCGCTCGAACGTCTGGCGGAGGACCCGGCCTGGTCGGACGCCGTGCGCGAGGACCGCGCGAGCGTTCTGGAGCTCTACGAGGACGTCTTCGAGCACGCCTCCTACACGGGTCGCTCCGGCGCGATGTACGCCTACGAGGGGCTCGGCTCCATCTACTGGCACATGGTCGCGAAGCTTCTCGTGGCGGTTCAGGAGGTCTACCTCGACGCGCTCGACGGTGAAGCCGCACCGGAGACGGTCCGGCGACTCGGCGACCTCTACTACCGCGTGCGCGCAGGGCTCGGCTTCGAGAAGAGCCCCGGCGAGTACGGCGCGTTCCCCGTCGACCCCTACTCGCACACTCCGGCAGGGGGCGGCGCGAAGCAGCCGGGAATGACGGGGCAGGTCAAGGAGGAGATCCTCACGCGGTGGGGAGAGCTGGGCGTCCGCATCGACGATGGCGTCGTGGAGTTCCGGCCGACGCTCTTGAGGAGCGCCGAGTTCCTCGAGCGCGAGGACGTGTTCGAGTACTTCGACACGCATGGCCGGAAGCGGTCGGTCGCGCTCGGGGCGGGCTCACTCGCGTTCACGTACTGCCAGGTCCCCGTCGTTTATGAACGGGGCCGTGACGGAGAAGAGGTCCGTGTCCTCCTCGACGACGGCGCGGAGAAGACCATCGAGGGCGACCGACTCGACCCGGAACTCTCGGCCGAGCTTCTCGGCCGCACGGGACGCATCGCGCGGATTCAGGTGCGGGTGCCCGAGCGGACGCTCCGGGACGACTGACGGGGAGAAGGCAGGGATCCCCGACAGCGCCGCCCGCAGACAACAAGACGCCGTCGCTTCCGCGACGGCGTCTTTTCGTTGATGAGCCCGGCCTGGCGCGCCGTTCGTTCCACGGCCCGGCGCCTCACCGGTCGGTGACGGCCGGGCCGTCTGTGGTCGAACCCGACGGCGACTACTTCACGAGCACCATGCGGCGGGTCGTCTCGTCCTCGCCGACGCGGAGTCTGTAGAAGTAGACGCCGGAGGCGACCCTCTCGCCGTTCTCGTCCTGTCCGTTCCACGTGACCTCGTGCTCGCCCGCCGGGACGAACCCGTCAACGAGCGTGCGCACCCTGCGGCCCGCGGCGTTGCAGACTGCGAGGTCGGCCATGCCGCCGTCCTTCAGCGCGTACCCGATCGCCGTGACAGGGTTGAACGGGTTGGGCCGAGCCAGGTCGAGGCGGACGCGAGAGGAGCCGGTCCCGTCGTCCGTCGGGCCGGCGATGCCCGTCTCGTCGCCGGGCACGAACGTGAAGGCGTCGATGACGACCTCCTGGTTCGAGGCCGGCGTGTCGCAGCACCGCCAGAGGTTGATGTGGACGCGCGGCAGCTCGGGCCTCGGGATGTGCGGCCCGGTGTAGGTCCACTCGTGGATCATGTTCGCCGGCGCCTCGTCGAACGGACCGCCCCGCCAGCTCCTGCACTCGACGCGGTCGGGGAGCCAGCGGAAGGCGTGGCTCGTGACCTCGCCCTCGCTGAAGGAGGCGTCGAAGCGGCTGATGTTGCCGTACCAGTCCCAGGGCTGGGCGACGAACTGGCCGATGTCGTCGGACGGGTTGCCCCAGTAGCTGAACTCGATGTCGAACTCGTTGTAGGGGTTCCACCAGAGATAGGCATCGTCGTAGCACGGTCCGTACTGCCAGATGAACATCCCGAGCACGACGGCCGGGTCGAGGAGGTCGAGACGGCCTTCGGTGGTGAAGATGTAGTCGCCGTAGCCGAGCGTCTCCGTGAGGGCGACCTCGGTGGAATACCACGTGCCGCCGAAGTTCCTGACCGTCATGTGGAGCTTGTCGTCGAGGTCCACCCAAACGCTGCTCTCGGAGTCGGAGAAACTGTTCGGTCCGGGGCCGTAGTAACCCGGTCCCTTGACGCGCCAGACGCGGTCCGAGAAGGAGATCGTCCGCCCGCCCGGGAAGTCGTTCCACTGCATGTCGTAGATGGTCGGGTAGCTCTCGCTCAGGACCGTCACCTGGTCGTAGTAGACGTCCGGCGGCGGGTCCGTGGGGCTCTGGAGCACGGCAAAGAGCGCGTGGATCGACTCGGTTCCCGACGGCGCCGGGTCGCTCACGAACGAGAAGTCGATGTACTCGTCGGTCGGGGAGGAGGGAAGCGCGACATCATGCGACTCGTAGCTGATCATGCCGCCCGCGTCCCACCACTCGATGTTGACGATGGCGCGCGAGCTGCCCGTGAGCGGGTTGGCCGAGGAGTGCGTGACGTGACCCGTCACCTCCCACTGCTCTCCGGCGGTCGAGTCGAACTCCTGCCAGTAGCCGGACACGTCCCAGCCGCCCGCGTTCGGCCCCGTGACCCGGGCCGCGACCGAGCCGTGACTCGCGAGACCGACCGACCCGATGTTCCCGAACTGGTTCCAGCCGCCGAAGACGGCGCCGCTCTGGCCGCCGACCTCGAAGCTGGGGTTGGCGAGGATGCACTGGGCGACGGCTTCACCGGCGAGAGGCAGCGCAAAGAGCAGAAGCGACAAGAGGGCCGGAACGATGCGGCCCGGTGAGCGTCCGGGAGAGGTCATCTGATTGTTCTCCGTGAGCGTTCGGTGGATGGGCTGTCCGGCGCGCTTTCCATGCGGCCGGGAAGCCGCTCCGCACTTTGTTCGACACCCGAATTTAGTATGCCACGGTGTGCAGCGTTTGTCAAGATGAGGCGGCCGGTCTCCGCGACGCGCCGGCGAACGTCGGGCGCGCGGGCATGGCCGGGGACGCGCGTCCCGGCTCACGCGCCGCCGGGCGCCTCGACCTCCAGCCACCGGAACCAGAGCGGATGCTCCTCCTTGTACCAGCGGAGCACGTCGAGCAGCACCTTCTGGTTCTCCGGGCTGATGACGTCCGGCGGGATCTTGTCGAAGTGGACGCGGATGCGCTCGCTTCCTAAGAACTCCAGCGCGTCGAGGCAGAGCGTCTGGAGCTCGTTCCGGATGCGTCCCGAGTCGGAGATCTTCACGGCACGCGTCCGGTAGTCCTCGCCCGAGAAGAACCGGATGAGAAGCGGGTTGAAAACGAGTCGGCTCTGTTCCCAGTCCTCCATCAGCCGGAGCGCGAACGTCACGCGCTTGTCGCCTCGCGGCGAGGCTACGCGCGTCGTCACACGCCACGTGTCGTCCGAGACCCGCTCGACGTCGTGCGCGCCTGAGTACGGGTCGGGGCACATGTAGCCCGACACCGCGAGGACGTCCCACTGCTTCTCGGGGAAGAAGTCATCCGCCGTGATCGTCCGTTTCCGGAGCGGAATGCCGGCGGCGGCGCCCTCGCGGATCATCTCCCGGTACGCGTCGAGACGGTCGTCCCCGACGTCGCGCCCCATGAGCTTCGACAGGGCCTGCCTGAACTCGGGCTCGTCGGGGTCGAGCTCCATGATGTGCTGCTCGCGCTCATACGGAAGCTCGAAGCGAGACGTGAAGACCGAGAGCGACGCCGAAAGTCCGAGCATCGGGGCGAGGCTCGCCGCCTGCATGGCCTCTGCCGACGCGGCGTAGCCGTCCAGGATGAAGAGATGGAGCCTGCCTTCCTCGTCGGTCCAGGGCCCCACGCGGTAGGTCGGCGCGTAGGTGCCGGACTCCGTGAACGCGGAGCCGCATGTGGGAAGGGTCCAGCCTTCCTCGACGATGTGGGCGCCGATGTCGCGCCACTCCCGCCACAGCCCGCCGACCCGGGACTCGCGGCTCTTTCCCTGGAGGCACCAGACGTGGACGTTCCCGGGCTCGATGCCGGGAAACGTCTTCCGGATGGCGTCCATCACGAGCGCGCGGGGCGTCCTGAAGTCGATGAGCACGCTCTCCTCGGCGGCCGCGCGGACCACCTCCTCCGGCAGGAAGAGAGTGCCCATGTACCCCTCGTACGGCCGCGCGATCCGGAGCGGCTGGTCGAAGATGTGGAAGACGGTCATCGGCCCGGTCGGCTTCCCCTTGGCGAACCGCGTCGTGTTCTCGAGCGTGTCGATGGCGGCGCCCCAGACGGTGATGCCCTCGTCCAGCACGTCGTCGTAGAACCGGTTCCAGCCGTAGTCCTCGTCGTTGAGGAGTCGCATCACCCACCCGTCGAGCTTCCTCGCCACCTCGGGCCGCGCGTAGACGCGCCCGAACCCCAGCTGCGGGTTCGCGCCCATCTCCGGCGTCTCGCCGGCCTTCGGCATGAGCCCCTCGCCCAGGCCGACCATGATGGCGTGGTTCTCGGGAAGGTGCCTGGTCAGATACCAGAGGCTCTCGCTCATCACGTACGCCGAGATGGCGTCCGCGTCCTTCTTGATGCGGTTGAGCTCGCTCCTGGGCTTCTCCGCGCCTTCGCCGTAGCGCCCGAAGAGCTTCGTGCCGAGCGCGGTGACGGCGGCCATCATCGCCACGAGACGTTCCAGCCCGCCGTTCAGGAACGACATCTCGCAGGTGAACTCGGCCGCCGGAGCCCCGCGGGTCCACTCGACCTCGACGTCCTCGAGCCAGAGATGAAAGCGTCCGAGGATGGGCCGCGTGTCGAACGCCCACTGGGCGATGGTGTTCTGTCGGTCGCGCTCCGTGTTGTTCAGAGTGCACCTCCCGAAAGCGGGGGAGTCGTGGCGTGATCTGTCGCGCGCGGCCGCGAGACCGCCTCTACTTCTCTTCGAACTTCAGTCTGTACTCGAGCTTCGTCACGGCGCCGTCCTCGTTCGCCGTCACGAGGAATCCCTTCTTCTTGCCGAAGAACGTCCCGGTGTAGATGGCCCACCTGGTCTCATCGAGCCGCTCGATGTCCTCGACCTCTCTGCCGTCGTGGTAGAGCGCGTCGAGGGCGGCGGCGAGCCCCTGGATGTCGTCGTCTGTCGAGATGGTGACGCTGCTCTGGCGGATGATCCGGAGCTCGTTCTCCAGCACGTCGGCCATGCTGAGGTCGCTCAGCATGAGGACCGTCGCGCTGTCGCGTCGGCAGGCGGCGAGGTCGTACCGCATGTACCCGTAGGAGACGCCGCCGTCCATCGGAAGCTCACGCGAGATGTCGTAGAAGGCCCAGTCGGGGAATGCGGTCATGAGAAGCGGCTCGGCCTTCTCTCTGACCTTGACCGTTCCCTTGTCGGTCGCGCGCTCGACCCCGAGCGAGTCGAGCCTGGCGAAGACGGCGTCTATGCAGCCGGCCGTGCTGCCGGGCTCGTCCGCGGCATCCGTCGTGGCCGGCTCCGAACACACCAGATGAGACGTCGGGATGAGGATGGCGAGGAGGAGGAACAGGATGATCCGCGTGGTCCGTCGTGCCGTCGCTCTCATGGTCCACTCCTTCCACCGCGGTTTCGCCCCTCACGCGTCGCACGCGAGGATGGCCAGCGCCGCCGCGTAGATGCGGATGTTCTCCAGGTGTCTCTCGACCGGGATCTTCTCGTCGACCTCGTGCCCGAGCTGGACGTCGCCGACGCTGTTGTCGATGGGCCCGAACGAAACCGCCAGAGGAAAGGCCTTCGCGTAGGTCGTTCCCGAGATCGTTCGGAGCTCCGGTTCCCGACCGGTCGCGAGGCCGTAGGCCTCCTGCAGTCCCCGGATGAACTCGGGGTGTTCCTCGGGGTCGACGAACAGAGGCTCCTGCGCCCGGCCCTCGCGCGACGATGCGACGGTGAAGCCTGGTTCGTCGCGCGCCGCCGACTCGGCCACCTCGCGGATGGTCCTCTCGACCTCCTTCACCGTGAGGCCGAACGGGAAGCGCACGTCCATGAGCGCGCTGCCGCCGTCCTCGCGAAGCTCGAGCACGCCCAGACTGGCGGTCGTCTTCCCGAGACCCGGCGCCCGCGCGTGCAGGTTCAACCCCGACCCGTCGGTCGCGGCGAGCGTCTTCACGAGGAACGCCGCGAAGCGTTCGAGAGGCGAGTCGGGTTCCTGCGCGGCGCAGAGGAAGGCGAGCGCATCGATCGCCGCGTTCCGTCCGCGCGAGGGATAGGCGCCGTGCGCCGGCTTCCCGTGGAAGACGATCTCGAACGTGGTCTCGGTTCCCGACTTCCCCGCAAGCGAGACCTCGAACTCGGGCGGAGCCAGCGCGTGACCTGCGACGCGCGCGGCCCTGTCGAGGCGTTCCTTCATCGCGTCGAGGCTGTGCTCGGGAGCTGCAATGACGAGCGTCGCCGTTCCGGGGACCATGTTCGCGCGGCGTCCCGCGGTGAGAGAGACCGGTCTGAGCCGGTCCGGCTTCGCCGGTGAGGGCGTCCAGCTCGACGTCCAGCGTACGGCCACGCGTCCCTTCTCGCCGTTCACGACCGGGAACGCGCTGTCGAGCGCGAGCGTCAAGTCGGGCGTCTCACCCTCGTCCTTCAGGAGCTCGATGTCCGGCCAGGCGGTGGTCTCCTCCAGCGTGCCGAAGAGGAGCCTGATGGCGCGTCGGTTCTCGAGCCCCAGTTCGCGGAGAACATCGACGGCGGCGAAGGCGGCCGCGGCGGGGCCCTTGTCGTCCTGCGTCCCTCGTCCCCAGGCGAACCCGTCCGCGATGGTGCCGCCGAAAGGAGGGTGCGTCCAGCCGACTCCGGGTGGGACGACGTCGAGGTGGGTGATGAGTCCGAGGGTTTCCTCGCCGTCCTGTCCGGGAAGCTCAGCGACGAACGCCAGCTCGTCGTAGCGGCGCGACGTCATGCCGAGCCGCTCCGTCTCGACCTCAAGGTAATCGAACGCGCGGAGCGTATCGGACCGGAAGCGCTCGATCGCTGCGGACTCGCGCGCGCCGCTCACCGTCTCGAAACGGAGCAGCCCCGTGAGGAACGCCAGGTAGGCGTCGCGGCGGCGCTCCACGGTCTCCTCGATTCGACGCATGAGGTCCTTGCGGTCGGTCATGGACTCTCCCGGATGCGTGTTGGGGCGGCGCGGGGCCTGGGGTCACAGGTCGTAGCGCTTCCTCGCCGAGCGGATGATGAGCTCGATCATCTCGACGTAACCGATGCCCTTCGCCTCGGCCGCCGTCGTCATCGGGCTCACCTTGCGAAGCCCGGGGAGCGGGTTCACCTCGAGAAGGTACGCCTCGCCGTTCTCGTGGAGCCTGATGTCCGCGCGCGCGAAGTCGGGGGCGCGGACGACCTTGAAGGCCCTGTCGGCGAGCGCCAGCACCTCCTGACGCTCGGCGGGCTCGAGCTTCGCCGGGCATTCGGTGTGAAGGTACTCGTCCTTGTTCGGGTCGGACTTCTTCTCGTAGTCGAAGACGTTGTGCTCGTCGCCCTCGAAGGAGTACTCGACGATCTCGAGCACATGGCCGGGGTACTCCTCGAGCATCGGAACCGTGAGCTCCCGGCCCGGAATGAACTCCTCGACGTCGACGCCGTGGGGATACTTGCTGAGGAGCTCGTCGATGAAGGCGTTCGCGTCATCGGGCGTCTCCGCGAGCGAGTCCTCGTGGATGCCCATGCTCGAGCCCTCGTAGTTCGGCTTGATGAAGACCGGGTACTCGAGCCAGTCGGGGATCTCGCGATGCTCCTCCGTGATGAGGGCGCCGCGCGGTACGCGCACGCCGTTCACGTCGAACACCTTCTCCATGAGCCGCTTGTCGAGGCCGACCTTCAGAAGCGCCGGTCCGCCTCCGGTGTACGCCAGACCGAGGACCTCGTAGATGGCGGGGTAGTGCGCCTCGCGACGGGGGATGGTCGTCCCCTCGGCGAGGTTGAAGATAAGCTCGGGCTTCGCCTCGATGAGCCGGTCGATGACGTCCTCGGGCCGACCGCTCACCTCGACCGGCGCGGCGTCGTGGCCGAGCTCGGCGATGGCGGCCCGCACCAGCTCGATGTACTCCTCGGAGAGACGCTCCGCCTGCGCCTCGTCCCCGGAACGTCGCTCGTTGTACGCGACGACGACGCGGAGGTTCCTGTCGCTGGTCCTGCTGCTTCCGGTCACGGATTCTCCCTTCGGAGACAGACCTTCTGAGGGAAGGGCGCGAAGTCATGAAGGAGACGGGTCGGCGCGCGCGTGCTCGCCGGTGGCTCAGGCTACCATGGGGCGACGCGCATGTGCTCGCCGGTGGCTCAGGCTACCACGTCGCGGCGCATGCCACAAACGGAGGGAAGCGGCTGGGGGGTCTTTTGTGCCGACGAACCTCGCTCGAGCGGTTCCGGCCGGTCAGCGGAGCAGAACGAGCTTCGCCGCCCCGGCGTGGGTACCCTCGGCGCGCGCGAAGTACACCCCGGACGGGAGTGACCGTCCCGCGCTGTCCCGACCGTCCCACCGGACCTCGTCAGTTCCCGTGAGTCGACGAACGAACCGTCCGGCGGCGTCGTGGATGATGACGCAGGCGATACCGTCCGCGTCCGGCGACAATGTGAGTGACGTGCCCGCGGCGAACGGGTTCGGCGAGGCGCGGAGCTTCCGCGCTGCCGGGGGCTCCGGCGTGGCGTGAGGCTCCCCGGCCACGCCCGTCGGCGGGTCGAGGAGAGCGAAATGCACCTCGGTCGCGTCCTGCGCAGGTCCCCGGGCCCACGCGAGCGCGACGATGCCGTTCGAGAGGACCACCGGGTGCGGCTGCGTGTCCCAGCCCGTGTACGGGAGCCACGGATGCTCCGTGCTCCAGCCCACGCCGTCGGGGGAGACGCGCGAGACGAGCTCGTACGGGTCGCCGCCGTTCGAGACCGCGTAGTAGAGCGCGTACTGCCCGTCGGCGAGTTCCACGGGCATCGAGTCGTGTGAGTTCTGGTTCGAGGTGACGCGGTTCTCGCCGCTCCAGGTCACGCGGTCGGTGGATGTCTTCGTGAAGACGTCGATCTGGTAGTACCAGAGTCCCGTCTTGCGTTGATAGGAGAGCACGTAGGTTCCGTCCGAGTGCCGCATGATGCGGTTCAACGACCCCGAGCTCACGCGGGTCTTCGCCTGGTCCCACGAAACGCCGTCGACGGAGTGGGCGATGTACCCACCGTCCGACAGCACGTCGTACGTCATCGTCAGAGAACCGTCGTCCTCGACGATGACGGTCGGGTTCACGAGGTCCTCCGTGGTCCAGCCGAGGTCCACCTCGCCGCGTGAGGTCCAGGTGACTCCGTCCGGCGAGTCCGCCATGTGGATGCGGTAGCCTCCGCTCTCGTCCGAGAGGTAGTAGACCTGGAACGAGCCGTCGTCGAGCTGGACGAGCGCCGGATGCCGCTCGTTGCCGGGTCCGTCAACGACGACCGTCGGCGTCGCCCAGGACGCGCCGAGAGCCGACGTCGTCACGAGGACGTCGCCGCTCGCGAAGCTCGAGTCGAGTCGCTCGTAGGCGAGCATGAGCGTCCTGTCGTCCCGTTCGATCATCGAAGGCATGTAGTTGAGGCTCGCGTCGTCCGTGACCTGGACGATGTCGTAGGCGGCCGCGGGGAGTGCGAGGAACGCGGCGAGAACGAGCGGGACGAGCGTGCCGGCGTGGCGGATCATGGGACCTCCGGGCTGCTTCCGTGTCTTCCTTGAGCGCCTATCTGACCACGACAAGCTTCCTGGCTTCGCTGACGTCCCCTCGTGTCAGCTTCGCGAAGTAGACTCCGGCCGCGACCGATCGTCCGCTCTCGTCTGTGCGGTCCCAGACAGCCTCGAAGCTGCCGGCGGGCCTCTCCGCGTCCACGAGCGTCGCAACGAGTCGTCCGGCGAGGTCGTGGACGGCGAGCTTCACGTGGCCCGGCTCGGCGAGCGTGTAGCTGAGCGTTGTGGCAGGGCCGAATGGGTTCGGCCTGTTCTGGCTCAGATGAAGCCCGGTCGTCGCGGGCTCGTCCACGCCGGCGTCCATCCCCGCGGCCAGTGCGCAGAGCATCCACCAGAAGGCCTTGCCCTTCCGGTAGCAGTTGAAGCAGTGCGAATGCGCGCAGTTGGAGCAGGTCGGGCAGTCGTGCGCCGCGCACCAGTCCGAGCACCATCCGCACGCGTCGGTCTCGTCCGGGTACCAGACACCGTCGGGGTCGTAGCTTTCGATGTCCGCGAAGTCAAAGAGGATCTTCCCGTTCGCCTCGCAGTATGCCCGGATCTGGTTGTTCCGCGCGTAGAGGTTGCCGGACGGACCGGTCCCGTCGAGATGACCCGTCATGTAGATGAAGTGCACGTCCGGGTAGTCCTGCTCGAGCTGGCTCATCTCGGTGAGATAGATCTCGATGCCCTCCTCGGTGTTGTCGGAGCACCCGGCGCACCACGACCACATGACGACGTTGATATCCGGGTTCAGTGCGAGGGCGTCGATGGTCGGAGGTACCCAGGATACGTCTCCGGTGTGCCCGAGGTCGTCCATGAACTGCTGGAACTGGAAGGTCCCGGGGCCGTTGTTGTAGTCGCAGGCAGGGTTCTCGACGCGGACCATCTCCATGCCGGTCAGGATTTGACTGCCGTGCGACGTGTGGCCATAGAACATCGTGAAGCCGGTCTTCGCGGTCTCGATGATCGGGGAGGGGATGCGGTCGAAGGCCTCTACCACCGTATGGTCGGCGATGATGGCGTCGGCATGCGCGGCTGAAGGAACGGCGACGAACACGATCAGGAGCACGGAGAGCAGCATCGGGCGGCGGCGCATCATACCTCCTGGGTCTGGGTTCCTCCCGGGTTCCTTATCAAGTATACCACAAGCGACAGGGTGCGAGGAGCATGACCTCGCGGCGGCGGTTGCCTGTCGCCGGTCGCCGCTGTAATCTGACAGGGAAAGGTCGGCCTCACGCTTTTCCCCGGAAGGGACGGACGACAGATGCTCCGGAAACTCGTCGCTGCTCTGGTCACGACGTACGCGGTTCTCCTGATGACCGGCTGCTCGGACACACCGACCGAACCGTACTGCCCCGACCCGCCGACCCGCGCCGAGGCCATACCCGCCGGAGCGGTGAAGTTCACCCCCGCGACGGACCTGCATCCACCGGTCCTTCACTCTACCGAGTGGGCCGACCCGGTACCGCTGCCGGGTCCGGTGAACACCGCCGGAGTCGAGGACGCGCCGGTCGTCTCGCGCGACGGTCAGACGCTGTACTTCTTCTGGACGCCCGACGCGTCGGTGCCTGCCGAGGAGCAGGTCCTCGACTGTGTGACGGGAGTCTGGTGGTGCGTTCGGGAGGGCAGCGGATGGTCGGAGCCCGTTCGAGCGTGGCTTTCCGAGAGCTACGCGCTCGATGGTCCCCTGTCCGAGCAGGGCGGTACGCTTTGGTTCGCCTCGTTCCGAGCGGGAACGTACGGCGACGGCGACATCTACCGCGGGACGCGAACCGGTTCGTCATGGACGTGGGACAACGCGGGGGAGGAGCTGAACGCCGACTACGACGTCGGTGAGCTCTATCTCACGGCCCACGGCGACACGATGGTCTTCGCGCGCGATGCCTCGTACGGCGTGCACGGCGGCTACGACCTCTGGGAGTCGCATCGCGAGGGAGACGGGTGGTCGTCGCCTGAGAACCTCGGAGCGGTTGTGAACGGGTCGACCGACGACGGCTGGCCGTATCTGTCGCCGGACGGGTCCGAGCTCTGGTTCACGAGCTTCGAGAGCGGTGAGGGGCATCCCGGCCCGGCCATCTACCGGACACAGAGGTCGCCCGAAGGGTGGGGAGAGCCGGAGGAGATCGTGTCCTCGTACGTCGGAGACCCGGCCATGGACCCCGACGGGAACCTCTACTTCAGCCACCACTACGTCGACGGCGCGGGCGAGATCATCGAGACCGACATCTACGTCTGCTACCGGCGCTGAGGCGCTTCTAACGGCAGCGCCGCCGTCGCTCCGCTCACCGAGTTCTGTTCCGCGCTCAGCGTAACAGGAGAGACGGCGGTGGCCGACCTCATCGCATGGCTCCTGAAGAGAAGGCTGTGAACGCGACGCTTCTTGGATGCGGCGCTATTCGGCTTCCTTCTCGCTCTCCAGCGTTTCGCCCTGCCTCGGCGGGTCCTGGGGCGCTCCCATGGTCGCGTAGTCCTCCGGAATGGCGAAAAGAGCGTCGTCGACGTCGCCGACCTCGATGTTCCGGAGCACGACCTCACGCGCTTCGTCTCTCGGGACGAAGAAGCGGAGCGGGACGCCCAGTTCCTCGGACATCCACACAGTCATCAGCACGCCGCCCGCGTTCCGGAGGTCCAGCCGCTCGACCTCGAAGCCGGCGATCGTATCGACCATCGCCACCTCGGTCGTGTCATCGTGCGCATGACCATGATGCTCGCTCTGCATCGACTCGCCCCTCGTCTGCCGGTACGCTTCGAACGGATCGTGAGAGAGGGTGCGCATGGCCTTGCTGTCCATCGTCAAGTACATCTTGGCGGCCGGCATCAGAGCGATCGTCTTGTGCGCTTCCGCATCGACGAGGATGACGCTCTCCTGGCCTCCGCGCTCTGAGTCGATCCGGTATCGGTCGCCGTCCCAATAGAGCTTCATCACGCTTGTCTCATCGCCTTCAGTGAAGACGATGTCGGCAGTGAACTCGGCCGCGGCGAGGGGCGCTGCCGTGGCGGCGAGCACCAGGGCCAGAGAAGCCAGTCCGATGAAGAGCGGGGTCCTCGAGGTCATACATGCCTCCTTCGTCAGCACTTCTTGATCCTCTTCTCCCGGTCGCTTGCGCGTCTGCTCGTCCTGCAGAACGACAGGTCAGATGATACCATGATGCCGGCCCTCGCGCCACGCGGCTTCTGCGTGGGGCGGTCGTCGGCGTGGCGCGAGGTCCGAGCGCGACCGCCTTTCCGTCAGGCCACTCGCGGCGTGTCCTCTGCCATCATCTGAGGCGCGACCGGGACACGACGCTCGAGTTCGGGGCGCTCCCTCGGCTCGAGGTCGTCCAGCCACCCCGCGCCCGGCACGAGCCTGCGCTTGAAGAGCTTCCCGTGGTCCTCCGGGTTCTTCGCCTGGTGGTATCTGAGATAGATGTCGCCGCTCATGATGCCGACCACCTCGACCTTCCCGGTCTTGTGAGACATCACGTAGCGGAACCGCTTGGCGTGTCCGTCCAGGAGTCCCCGCGCGTCCTCGACGATGCGGTAGCCGCGCCTGAGCGGCACCTGGAAGTCCGACTGGACGCCCCGAACGGGCCTGCATTGGAAGACGTAGTAGGGCGCGACGCCCATGCGCACGAGGCCGCGCAGGAGCCCGGCCAGCGTCTCCGGATCGTCGTTCACGCCCTTCAGGAGCACCGTCTGGTTGCTGACGAAGACGCCGGCGCGCATGAGCGCGTCGATCGCCTCGGCCGCCTCGGCCGTCAGCTCGCGCGGATGGTTGAACTGCGTCACAGCGTAGAGCCGGCGGTCCGGTCTGGAGTACTGCCGGAGCATGCCGCGCAGCGCCGCGTCCTCCGTGATGCGCGCGGGATGGACCACCGGAATGCGCGTGCCGATGCGGATGAAGTCGAGATGTTCGATGCCGTCAAGTCGGCTCAGAATACGGCCGATGGCCTTCGTTGAGAGCACCATCGGGTCGCCGCCGCTCAAAAGCACGTTTGTGATCTCGGGATGACTCTCGATGTAGTCGGCCGCCTCGTCGAAGCGGCGGAGGATCTCCTCGGTCGGAAGGCCGACGAGCCTCTTTCGGAAACAGTGCCGGCAGTAGACGGCGCACCGGTTCGTGACGAGCACCAGAGCCGTGCTCGCGTACTTGTGCTGAAGTCCCGTGAGCTTCGTGTTCTCGCGCTCCCCGCTCGTGTCGTACGAGCCCAGAACCGAGCGCTCTCCCTCGGATGGGATCGCCATCTTCCGGATCGGGTCCTCCGGGTCGGACCAGTCGATGAGGGAGAGGTAGTAGGGCGTCACGCTCATGGGGTGCCGTTCGGTCACCTCGCGGAGCGCATCGACCTTCTCGGATGAGAGATGGCCTGCGGAGCTGAGCTCCTCGAGCTCACGGATGTTGCCTGTCAGAATACTGCGCTTCATGTTCTGCGTGATCACCTCCCGTGGGTAACACAAGCTGGATGTCTCGGATGCAGGGCGACGACCCCGCGTCATCCCGGACGCTCATGGACCGGTCCCTTCGTGGGACCGCTTCGTCCGAATCCCGCCGCGCCGACCCGGCATGTTCCGTGGGCAGAACAGGGGTACTCCGCGTCCCGGAGGACATCACGAGGTCTGGGACGTTTGCCGATGGCCGGCACAGATCAAGGGGCACAACACTTCGGTATGCGTGCTGCCTCGAAGGGCTGCCGTCTTCCGCGGCTCGTCGTCCGCACGACAGCTACTTCTCATCATGACGTCGTCCAGGCGGTTTGTCAACGCCTCATCCGGTTCCGCTGAAGCGGCTGAGTGTTCATTCTGTGTGAGAAGGCCTGAGGACGGCGTCTTTCGCGCCGCAGGAACCGAAAAACGACTTGCCAACACTCAGCATGCCTGTATACTCGGTGTGCTCTGCTCGCACGCAGAAGGTGGCCTTCTGCGTGCGTTGGTATGCTCGGCGTGCCGCCGGGCGCGCTCCTCGCCGGCTTTGCGCCTCACGAGGGTCGCGCCTTCGGGGTCGCGCCATGAAGGAGAGGCACGCCCGGCCGCGCTCATGGTGGCGCGGTGGGCAGGACGGGGTCCCCTCCGGGGGATTCCGGGAACCGGACCGGAGAGTCGCCCCATGAGACGTTCGCTGTTCGTTCTGGCAGTCCTTCTTCTCGTCGCGACGAACGCTTCCGCGATCGAGACGACCTTCTACGGCTACATCAAGCTCGACGCCTCCTTCGACTCGGCCGAGACGAACGACGGCAACTTCGCCTACGTCGTTCTCCCGTACGCCGAGGACGAGGAGGAGAGCGAGTTCAACATGACCGCCAAGCAGACCCGCATCGGCATGCGCATCGTCACGGAGGAGGAGCGCGAGACCGACGGCGACATCGAGGTCTACGGCCGCGTCGAGTTCGACTTCTACGGCGGCGGCGGCGAGAACAAGCCCAACCCGATGCTCCGGCACGCGTATCTCCAGATGGACTTCGCCCGCGTGCAGCTCCTGGCGGGGCAGACGTCCGACGTCATCGCGCCCCTCAACCCGACCACTCTGAACTACATCGTCATGTGGAAGTCGGGGAACATCGGCTACCGGCGGCCGCAGATCCGCCTCACCTCCTCGATGGAGATGGGGGAGAACGCCGAACTCGTGCTCGCCGGAAGCGCCAACCGCAACATGGGCGAGGACGAGAACGGTGAGGCCACGGGCATGCCGTCCTTCCAGGGCCGCGTAGCGCTCGCGACGATGGTGATGGGCGAGAAGCCGCTCGTCGTCGGCGTCTCCGGCGTCTACGGGACCGAGGAGGACGAGGGCGGCGCCGAGTTCGACCGCACGGGCGTCGCCGTCGACGTGACGGTCCCGCTGGGCGAGATGGCGGAGATCAAGGGCGAGTACTTCAGCGGAAAGAACCTCGCCGTGCATCTGGGCGGCGTCGGGCAGGGCATCGTCTACGACGACGTTGCGCGCGAGGACGGCGCGTCCGAGATCGAGGCGACGGGCTGGTGGGCGCAGCTGGCGTTCCGACCCAGCGACAGGCTCACCGTGAACTTCGGCGCCGGGATGGACGACCCGGAGCTTCCCGACTACGCGACCTTGGACATGATCGAGAAGAACACGACCTACTACGGCAACGTCATCTGGCACGTCACTCCGGCGGCGTACATCGGCGCGGAGTACATGATGCTCGAGACGGAGTACGTCGGGATGGACGACGAACCCGAGGCGTACGAGAACAGCAGAGCGCAGCTCTCGCTTGGATATACGTTCTAGTCACCAACCCCCGAAAGGAGACGGGAATGGCGGAAGAGAAGAAGAAGGACATTCAGGTACTGCTTGAAGAGAACCGCCTGTTCGAGCCGCCGGCGGACCTCGTGGAGAAGTCGAACGTCATGGCCTGGATGAAGAAGCACGGCCTGTCGACGCTCGACGAGCTCCTCGAGAAGTGCCAGGACTACGAGTGGTTCTGGAAGGAGATGGCGGACGAGCTTCTCGAGTTCTACGAGCCCTACGATAAGGTGCTCGAGTGGGACGCTCCGTGGGCGCAGTGGTTCGTGGGCGGCAAGTACAACATCGTGCACGACGCTCTCGACCGTCACATGAAGACCGGCACGAAGGACAAGGTCTGTTTCCGCTTCGAGGGCGAGCCGGGCGAGAAGAAGGAGTGGACCTACGCGGAGATGTATGCCGAGGTCAACAAGCTCGCGAACGCCATGAAGAGCCTCGGGATCAAGAAGGGCGACCGCGTCGGCATCTACATGCCGATGCTCGTCGAACTCCCCATCGCAATGCTGGCGTGCGCTAAGATCGGCGCCATCCACTCGGTGGTCTTCTCGGGCTTCAGCCCGCAGGCCTTCTCCGAGCGCCTCAACGACTGCGAGGCCAAGCTCGCCATCACCTGCGACCACTTCTGGCGCCGCGGCAAGAAGGTGGCACTGAAGGAGCAGACCGACGAGGCCATGAAGATGGCCAAGACGGTCGAGAACGTCATCGTCGTGAAGCGCATGGGCGACGACGTCCCGTGGACCGAGGGGCGCGACCACTGGTGGCACGAGATCGCGGCCGACCAGTCGGACGAGTGCGAGACCGAGAAGCTGGACGCGAACGACCTTCTCTATATCCTCTACACGTCCGGCACGACGGGTCGCCCGAAGGGCATCCAGCACGCCCACGCCGGGTACGCGCTCGGCACGGCGGCGACCCTGAAGTGGGTCTTCGACCTCAAGGACAGTGACGTCTGGTGGTGCGCGGCCGACATCGGCTGGGTCACCGGTCACAGCTACATCGTCTACGCTCCGATGATCCTCGGCGTGACGTCGGTCATCTACGAGGGCGCTCCGGCGTTCCCCGAGGCCGACCGCTGGTGGGACATGATCGAGCAGCACGGCGTGACGGTGCTCTACACGTCACCCACGGCCGTCCGCGCGCACATGCGTCTGGGCGATGAGCACCCCGAGAAGCACGCGATGAAGTCGCTGCGTCTTCTGGGTTCGGTCGGCGAGCCGATCAACCCCGAGGCGTGGATGTGGTACCACCTCCATGTCGGCAAGGAGAACTGCCCGATCATGGACACGTGGTGGCAGACGGAGACGGGTCACTTCATGATCACCCCGCTTCCGATCACGCCTCTGAAGCCGGGCTCAGCCACGAAGCCGTTCCCGGGCATCTCGGCCAAGGTCTACGATGAGGAGGGCAACGCCATTCAGCAGGCGGGCGGCAACCTCGTCATCGAGAACCCGTGGCCGGGGATGCTTCGCGGTCTCTACAAGGACCCGGAGCGCTACAAGAACGTCTACTGGAGCCGCTTCAAGGACACGTATCTGGCCGGCGACGTCTCCCGCCAGGACGCGGACGGCTACTTCTGGATCCAGGGCCGCGCCGACGACGTGCTGAACGTCGCCGGTCATCGCATCGGCAACTCCGAGGTCGAGTCGGCGCTCGTCAGCCATCAGAAGGTGGCCGAGTCGGCCGTCATCGGCAAGCCGCACGAGCTCAAGGGTCAGTCGCTCTGCGCGTTCGTCGTGCTTCGGAAGGGCGTCGAGGCCACCGACGAACTCCGCGAGGAGCTCCGCGAGCACGTCGGCAAGGAGATCGGCAAGATCGCGCGACCGGACGAGATCTGGTTCGTGGACGACGTGCCGAAGACGCGGTCGGGCAAGATCATGCGCCGCGTCATCCGGTCCAAGGCGGTGGGTGAGGAGGTCGGCGACACGTCGACGCTCGCGAACCCCGAGGCCGTCGAGGAGATCGGAAAGGCCCGGTAGTTTTTCTGTTCGTTCCACCCGGGGGC
>CAZQSB010000034.1:0-29443 GCA_964596015.1 uncultured bacterium
CGAGCCCGGCCCCCGAAAGGGGACCGGGCTCCGGTTGCTGCAACGGAACGTGGGCTGAGCTAGTCGATGCTCAGAAGCTCGACCTCGAAGATGAGCACCGCGTTCGGGCCGATCATCTGGCCGGCGCCGCTCTGGCCGTAGGCGAGGTCGGGCGGAATGACGAAGCGGTACTTGCTGCCGACGCTCATGAGCTGAATGCCTTCCTTCCAGCCCGGGATGACGCCGTTCAGCGGGAAGCTGGCCGGCTCGCCCATGTCGTACGAGCTGTTGAAGACCGTACCGTCGGTGAGCATGCCCTTGTAGTGGACCGTCACGTTGTCGTCGGTTGCGGGCTTCGGACCGTCACCCTTCCGAAGGACCTCATACTGAAGCCCGCTGTCGGTGACGATGACGCCTTCCTTCTGGGCGTTCTCCTCCAGATACGCCTGTCCGGCCGCGAGGTTGGTCTCGGCCTGGGCCTGACGCTCGACCTCGGCCGCCTGCTGCATCTGCGCGCCGAACTCCTGCATGACCTCCATGGTCTCCTGCGGGTCGAGGAGCGGTTCCTCGCCCGCGATCGCGTCGCGGATGCCCTGGATCACGAGGTCGATGTCCATCGAGTCCTCGGGCATGTTCTTGATGGTGTTGCCGATGTCCTGGCCCATCGCGTAGCTCGCCTTCTGCTCGAGCGTCTCGAGCTCGGTCACGCGCTCAGGCTCCCCGCCGCACGAGGCGACGACGACTGCGAGCGCGAGCACCGCGATGAGCGTCACGAACCTCTTCATGCTGCGTCCCTTCTCCCTGAGTGAAGCCGGACCACCTCCCGGTCCGGCGGCCCGGCTAGTCGCCGGGCAGTTCCAGAAGCTCATCACTTCCCGACTCCTGGCTCTTCCTGTCGTAAACCGAAAGCAGCTCGATGGTCGAGACCATGACGGCGTTCGGCTCCGTGAAAGGCCCTCCGTCCTCGCCGTACGCGAGGTTCGGCGGCACGTAGAACCTGTACTTGTCGCCGACGCTCATGAGCTGGAGTCCCTCCTGCCACCCCTCGACGAGGTTGGTCAGGATGGTCTCGGCCGGCTGCTCGGCCGCGTACGTGTCCCTGTGAACGGTCCCCGAGAGGTCCTCGATCGTGAAGTGCACCAGCACTCTCGACCCCAGATGCGGGGAGGCTCCTTCGTAGTCCTCGAGCACCTCGTACTGGAGCCCGCTCCCGGTGACGAAGACCCCTTCGCGCTTCGCGTTGTCCGCGAGAAATGCCTCGGTCTCCTCGAGGTTCTTCGCGGCCAGCGCCTCGTGCTGCGCGACGGCCGCCGCAGCCGAGCGCTCGTGGAGCTCATTCAGGACGGCCTCGCGCTCATGCGGCGGAAGCTGCGAGAGCCTGCCGGCCGTGCCGTCCCTGATGCCGGCGATGATGAGGTCGATGTCGAAGCCGCCCTCGGGCATCCAGCTGATGGTCTCGCCCATCTGGAAGCCCATCTGATAGCTCACTTTCTCGTCCATCGTCTCGAGCTGGACCGTCTGGCCGTCGTTCTCCGCGCGCCCCGCCGACGGGCACGCAGTCAGAGTCGCCGCAAGTAGCAGCGCCGTGAGTGCCGTTTTCTTCATCTCCTCTGTCTCCTGTCGGCCCCATGAAAGGCCGGTTGTCCGCCCTTGTCCGCGCCCCGTGTCGGCGACGGCGCGGACGGCGTAGTGCCTACCATCCGTTCCTGTGAACGCGCTCCTCATCGTACTGCGTCCTCGGCTCCTTCACCTCGCCGGGCCGGCCGACGGCGATGACGGCCAGGGGCTCCACGCCCTCCGGGATGCCGAGGAGCTTCTTCACGGGCTCAACGCGGTCGGGGTTCGGCCAGCAGCCGAGCCACACCGCGCCCAGTCCCATCATGCTCGCCGCGAGGAGCAGGTTCTCCGTCGCCGCCGAGCCGTCCTGCACCCAGTAGCGGTCGGATATCCCGGTGTCCCCGCAGACGACGAACCCGACGGGCGCGTCGGCGAGCATCTGCCAGTGGCTCCCGTACTCCGAGAGCTTCGCCTTCGTATCCTCCTCCGTGACGACGATGAAGTGCCACGGCTTCTTGTTGCTGGCCGACGGCGCCGCCATGGCCGCCTCGAGGAGCTTCGTGACCTCCTCCTCGGTGACCGGCTCGTCGGTGTACTGCCTGATGCTCCTCCTCTTGAGGATCGGATCGATCATGCTTCTCCCCCAGTCGGCTGTGAAAGCCCTTCGTCCTCGTACTCCGTGATGTCGGCGTCGCCCCAGAGGCGCTCGAGCTGGTAGTAGTCGCGCGCCTCGTGCGTGAAGACGTGGACCACGACGTCCACGTAGTCTACGAGGATCCACCGCCGCCCGTCGTAGCCCTCGACGTGCCAGGGCCTCTCCTTCGCCTTCTTGGTGCCCTCGATGATCGCGTCGGCGATCGCCTTCACGTGAACGTCGCTTCCGCCCTCGCAGATGACGAAGAAGTCGCACGCGGACGTGAGGCCCCGGAGGTCCATCGAGACGACGTTCTCCGCCTTCTTGCTGTGCGCGAGCTCGACGATCTTTCCGACGAGTCGCTCAGGACTTTTCGCCAATCGCTGCCCTCCGTCGTTGCCCGATGACCCCGCCGAGACTCCGGCGAGCTTGTCCCTAGTCCTCGTAGTTGACCGGCTGCACCTGCCGCTTGTACTCGGCGGCCTCTTCCTCAGACAGAACCCGGAGCACCGTGGCCTCGCGCCGCTCGGTCTTCCTGAGCCTCATGTCGTAGAGGCCCACGATGATGAACGATGCAACCAGGAAGACGACGGCCATGACGATCGGGAGCACCGTGTCGTCGGCGCCCCGCGTGAAGGCGTTCCCGATGAGGAAGCCGACGATGGTCATGACGACCGGCACCATGTAGATGAGGAAGGCCGAGGCCACGACCCTGCCGGCCGAGATCTCGATCTCGACGGTGTCGCCGTCGCCGGCGCCGGCGTCGTTCTTGGCGAGCAGCATGACCTCGCGCCCGTCGCCCGACATCATGCACATCCCGCACTTCTCGCACGCGCCGGACATCGGCATCGCCACGACGACCGCGTCGTCCTTGACCGACACAACACACCCGATCTCCTTCACGCTCTCCCCCTCCGGAGCTTGGTGTCCCGCCGCGCGGCCGCTTCGCCTGACAGCGGGAGCTTGTTCAGTACGAGCCACGCGACGACGCCCGTCGCGAGCCCCGCGGGCGCCGAGACCAGAAGCGCCGCGGGCGCGAGCCGGGCCGCCGCCCCGAGGCCGGTGAAGAGCACGCCGACCACCAGAAGCTGCGTCACGTTGTGGACCGCCGCGCCGACGAGACTGACGCCGACCACGCCCAGGGGCGGTATCGACCATCTCACCAGCGCGCCCATCACGAGCGCCGAGGCCAGCCCGCCGGACAGCGCCAGCAGGAAGGCCGGCCCTCCGAACGTCCCCAGAATGACGGCGCCGACGATGACGCGTACGCCGGTGACGACGAGCGCCTCCGGCAGACCGAGCGCCACCAGCGCCACCAGCGTGACGACGTTCGCAAGACCGAGCCTGGCGAACGGCACCGGCGACGGTATCAGCCGGTCGACCGCGTGGAGCACGAGCCCGGCGCCCACCAGCATGCCGAGGAGCGCCACGCGGCGGGGCGCGATGCCTCTCGCCGCCACGGCTACCTCGTCACCGCGTCGGTCGCCGCGTCAGCGCCGCCCTCGATGGCCACGACGACGCGGTTCGGCACGCACACCACGGCCTCGCCCGCGCCACGGACCTCGCCCATCCGGACGCAGGTCCCGTGAGGGCAGGGCGACGAGACGATTCTGGCTGAGCCGTCCTCGACGACCACTACGGTCGTCCCGAGCGGCCCGTCCACCTCAAAGGTACCATTCTCACGAAGCGACGCAACCTCCTCTGTCGCATCGCCCTCGATGCGGACCCTGCCGCCCTCTCCGCCCGAGCCGGTGGTTGCGAGAAGCACGATGCCCAGCCCAAGGAGGACGTAGAGCACAATGCGGTCGGCCCAGGTGACCATCGGGCCGTGCCCGGTGTCAGGGGTCCGGCGCCGAGCCTCGGTGCTTCCTGGGGTGCCGCCCGGACCTCCGCCAGGCTTCCCCGGCACTCCCCGACCTGCCTCTCTCATGCCTCACTCGCCCCGTCACACCACACGAAGTCCGCTTCACGGCCGCACTTCTCGCAGCGGCCGTCCTTGATGCCGACGATCTCGGTCGAGTACCCCGTCCGGCGCACCAGCAGGTGCCCGTCGTCGGGGCAGTACGTGTTCGAGTCTGACTCGAGCCCGACGTTGCCCAGGTAGACGTAGTTCAGCTTCTCCCGGGCGACGGTATCGGCGAGCTTGAGCGTCTCCATCGACGTCGGCGCCACGTCCATCTTGTAGTTCGGGAAGTAGCGCGAGAAGTGCACCGGGATGGTCGGGCTGATGCCGGATACGAAGTCCACGAGCTCGCGGATCTCCGCCTCGGAATCGTTCTTCCCCGAGATGAGCAGGTTCGTCACCTCGACGAAGCTCATCTCGTGGGCGAGCTCGATGGTCCGCTTGACCGCATCGAGCCCGTCGACGTGGCAGAGGTCGCGGTAGAAGTCGCGGTTCATCGACTTGAGGTCGACGTTCATCGCGTCCACGAACGGCAGGAGCTCTCGGAGCGGCTCCTCGTTGATGACGCCGTTCGTGACGAGGATGTTCTTGAGGCCCTCGGCGTGCGCCGCCTCCCCCGTCGCCATCAGGTACTCGTACCAGATGACCGGCTCCGTGTACGTGTAGGCGATGCCGAACGAGCCGTTCCTCTTCGCGAGCGCCACGACGCGCTCCGGCGACAGATGCTCCGAGGGCGCCTTCGTCTGCGAGATGGTCCAGTTCTGACAGAAGATGCACCGGAGGTTGCAGCCGTAGGTCGCGATGGAGAGGATGTTCTTCCCCGGGCACACGTGGTAGAGGGGCTTCTTCTCGATGGGGTCCATCGAGGCCGACACGCACTCGGCGTAGTTCTCGGCGTAGAGCGTGCCGCCCTTGTTCACCCGTCCCAGGCAGAGCCCGTGGCCGCCCTCCGCGATCTCGCAGTACTGAGGGCAGAGCCGGCAGTTCACCCGGTCACCCTCGCCGGGCGTCCAGTGCCGCGCCTCGATGAGCTCATGGTCCATCGTATTCCTCCTCATCCTCCGCCCGTGTGAAACGCTCCAATGCTCCCTCGGTTCCGAGGACCTCGCCGTCGGCCGTCACGACCAGCGCCTCGACCTCGTCGAGCCGCTCAGCCAGCGCGATGCCGTCCTCCGGCCCCATCACGAAGACGGCCGTCGCGAGCGCGTCGGCGTCGAGCGCGCTCCGGGTCCATACGGTCGCGCTCGAGAGCGACCGGGCCGGATAGCCCGTCTCCGGGTCGATGAGATGATGGTAGCGGACGCCGTCGACCTCGATGAAGCGCTGGTAGTCGCCGGAGGTCGCGACGCTGCCGCCCTCGACCGCGAGCACGCCGATGAGACCGTCGCGCCGCGGATGCTTGACGCCGACCCGCCACGCCGGTCCCGTCGGCGACGCTCCGAGGAAGCCGACGTCGCCGCCGGCGTCAACGATGGCGGCCTCGATGTCCGCTTCCCTCAGGACCTCGACGGCCCGGTCGACCGCGTACCCCTTGATGATGCCGTCGAGGTCGAGCTCGGTATCGATGGGCGCCGCCACCACTCCCTCGTTCGCGCGGACGTCCACGAAGGCGTAGTCTACGTCGACCAGCGCGCCCCGGACCTCGTCCTCGTCGGGGACGCGTGCGCCGGCCTCGAAGTCCCAGAGGTCGACGACGGGGGCGATGGTCGGGTCGAACGCGCCCTTCGAGAGTTCTGCCACGACGAGCGCGCGGGCAACGACGGCGGCGATCTCGGGGTCGATTGTGTCGGCGGACGCCGTTCTCGCGTTCCAGCGCGAGATGAGGCTCGTCTCGATGTAACGGCTCGCGAGCTCCTCGACGCGCCGGACCTCGTCGAACGCGGCCTCCATCGCCTCGTTCGCCTCGCCCTCACCGGGCGCGAAGACCGTGACGCCCACCACCGTCCCCATCATCAGGCGATGGTCGTCGTAGCGCCCCGGTCCGCCCGCTCGGCGGGCCATGAAGACGACGATGAGGAGCACGACGACGACGAACGCCAGAATCTCGAGGATGAGCCGCCGGTTCATCCACCCCTCACAGTGTGAGTAGGCCCTGCTACCTGTCCCGGCCGCTACTCTTGTGAAAGCCACTGTCCTCGCTGCTCACCAAGTGGCCGTAGACAGCGTCGCCGATTCTACTTCCTGGTCTCCTGGCTCTCGTCCGGCCTGAAACCGATCCTCCTAATACTGGGCGGTTTCTCCGGGCCTGCCAGCTTCCGGATTGCGGCCACAATCGCTCGAATGCTGTCGTCGTGCCTGGAGAGACGCCGTTCAAGCACACCCAGACGTCGCGACAACTCCACATGATCGCCTGCGAGTTCCCTCAGTTGAACAAAGGCACGTACAACGAAGACGCTCATTCGGACAGCGCGCGGCGTGCTGAGAACGGTTGCAGCCATGATGGCCCCATGCTCCGTGAATGCATGAGGAAGCGCTTTGGAGTACTTCAGCCTCGAGAGGTGCTCGCACTTCTCAAGCAGTTCTCTCTTCTCATTCACGTTGAGCTGGAACATGAAGTCTGGCGGAAAGCGCTCAGCGTTGCGTTTGACCTGCTCATTGAGCCTCTTGGTGGCGACGCCGTAGAACTCCGCCAAGTCAGCGTCGATGATGACCTTCCTACCCCTGATCTGGAAGATGCGCTGCTGTACCGCTCCTACGTTCACTGCCACGGCGTTTTTCGGCATCCGAAACTCCACATGGGGGTAGCTCATCGAGGTGGTCGCAGATTGCGACCACTCCCGAACGCAGGGGCTTCGGGGCCGAAACAGGGTGCACCTCATCTGAATGACATGAGCTCTTGGACTGCGCACGCACTCAGGATGTGTGACGGTATCACGGACCGATGGGCGAGTCAAACAGGCCCGGTGAGAAGCGCTCAGAAGCAAAGACGCCGCCTCGAGGGCGGCTGCCGGCGGTGCGACGGGTCTGCCGGTCTGCGCGCTCATGCCCCCAGCGCCGCCAGCGCAGAGCCCGCGATGATGATGCCGAACGCGAGGTTGAGCTTCAGGGCCGATATCTGGGCCTCGCCCAGCTTCTCGGGGTCGTCGTGGTGCTGCCACATGTCGACCACGATGGTCCGGGCCAGCCCGAAGGCGAGGATGGCCACGAGCGAGAGCGGGATGAGCGACGCCGTGAAGACCGCCGCGAAGAGCGACGCGAAGACGAGGAGCGTGAGAACGATGACGCCGCCGCGCCCGGCGGCCCTGGTGCCCATCCGGACGACGAGGTTCCTCTTCCCCGCCTCCTTGTCCGGCTCGTAGTCGACGATCTCGTTCACCCAGAGGATGAGCGCCACGGCGAACGTGCTGGGAAGCCCCGCCATGACGACGCGCCAGCCGACCTCCCCCGCCTGCGCGTAGTAGGCGCCGAGCACCGGCAGGAGCCCGAAGCACGGACCGAGGATGACCTCGCCCAGTCCGCGGTACGAGAGCTTCAGGGGCGGCGCGGTGTAGAAGAACCCGCCGAGGGCGCCGAGCGCGCCGATGAGGAGCACGAAGTTCCCCGGGAGCACCATGTTCAGGTGGATGCCGATGACCGTCGCGCCCGCGTAGCAGATGATGAGCGCGCGGAGCACCGTGCCGGGCTTCAGGAGCCCGTCAGGGAGCGCGCCCGAGCCGCCGGCCAGCCCGCCGCGCCGCGGGTTCTTGAGGTCGGCGAGGTAGTCGAAGTACTCGTTCGTGAGGTCGGCGCCCGCGTGCAGCAGGAGCACGCCGACGAGCGCCTCGACCATGCGTACCCAGCTGAACGCGAACCCCTCCGGCCGGAGCCAGAACGGAAGCGTTGAGCCGATGAGCACGGGAAGAATGGATGCGGGCCAGAACGGGAGCCCCGCCGCGCGGAGGAAGAGCGAGAGTCTGCCGCGCGAGTGCGCCCTCAGGGCCTCAGGCGAGTGACGGCCGGGATGGGACGCGGCGTGTCCGGAGGCCGCATCGCGCGCCGGGGTCGCAATCTTCCCTGAGGAGCGTACGACCTCGGGTCCGCCCCGCTCTTCAGGGACGTTCTTCTTCCGGCGGCGATCATCCTTCCCCTTCTTCGAGGACTTCGCCGCCATGAGCTACGACCTCCCCTGCTGGTGCCCGAGAGCCCCGACCATCGAGATGGCCTTCTGAGGACAGACGTCCAGACAGACGCCGCAACCCACGCACTTCTCGCGGTTGACCTCGTGGCGCTCGCCCGGCTCACCTTCGATGGCGTTCACCGGACAGGCCGTCTTGCACTCGCCCGAGCCCACGCACTTCGAGCCGATGGTCGCCTTCGGACGGTGTTTCTGGTTGTCGTGGATAGCGTTCGTCGGGCAGACGGAGGCGCAGACCCCGCAGTTCGTGCACTTGTCGTAGTCGATGACCGCGAGGTTATCCTCCATGTGGATGGCGTCGTGCGGGCACTTCTTCACGCAGAGCTGGCACGCGATGCAGGCGACCTTGCAGACCGATTTCGCCTGCTTCCCCTTGTCGTGCGAGGAGCACTTGACGTGCACCTTCATGTCGACCGGGGCGAGCGTGATGATGTTCACGGGGCACGCCTCGACGCAGTTGCCGCACGCGGTGCACTTCTCCGGGTCGATGTGGACGAGACCCTCCTCGTCGAGCGTCACGGCGTCGAACGGACAGACCGTCGCGCAGGTCCCGAGCCCCAGACAGCCGTAGATGCACGCCTTCGGGCTCCCGCCGACGAGCATGGCGGCCCGGCAGTCCCGGATGCCCTCGTACTCGAGCCGCTGGACCGAGTTCGACGGCGTCCCGGCGCAGTGCACGACGGCGACGAGCGGGGTCACCTCGCCCGCCTCGAGCCCCATGACGTCGGCGATCTTCTGCGCCGTCTCCTGACCGCCTGGCGGACACGCGCTCGGCGGCGCCTCGCCCTTGACGATCGCCTCGGCCAGCCCCGCGCACCCTGCGTAGCCGCACGCGCCGCAGTTCGCGCCGGGGAGCAGTTCGATGATCCGCTCCACGCGCGGGTCCCGCCGCACGGCGAACACCCGGGACGCGATGGCGAGGATCGTCCCGAAGACGATGGCCATGGCCGTCAGAGCGACGACGGATATGACGACGACGGAGTCCATCCTGCTCCTTCTATCCTATCTTGAGCCCCGAGAACCCCATGAAGGCCATCGCCATGAGCCCGGCCACGATGAACGTGATCGGGATGCCGCGCATCGTCTTCGGAACGTCGAGAAGCTCGAGACGCTCGCGGATGGCCGCCATGAGCACGAGGGCCAGCGTGAACCCCAGTCCCGCCGCGAACCCGTGCACGACCGTGTAGATGAAGCTCGCGGCCGTCGGGAGGTCGGTGTTCATGAAGTCCTCGACGTTCACCACCGCCACGCCCAGCACGGCGCAGTTCGTCGTGATGAGCGGCAGGTAGATGCCCAGCGACCGGTGAAGCGCGGGCGAGGTCTTCTCGATGACCATCTCGACGAACTGGACCAGCGTCGCGATGACGAGGATGAACGCGATGGTCCGGAGATACGTGATGCCGAACGGCTCGAGCACGTACGTGTAGACGAACCACGTGACGAGCGAGGCCATCGTCATGACGAAGATGACGGCCATGCCCATGCCGAGCGCCGAGTCCGAGTCCTTCGAGACGCCGACGAACGGGCAGAGCCCCAGGAAGCGCATCAGCACGAAGTTCGATACGAAGACGGCTCCGATGATGATGGCGAAGAGCTGGCCGAGATCCATGTCAGGCCTCCCCGCTCTTCCTGCGGCGCATCGCGTCGATCATGTTGAAGTACCCCATCAGGAGCCCCATCGTGATGAAGGCGCCGGGCGCCAGGATCATCATGAGCACCGGCTTGTAGCCCGGCCCGAAGACCATGTAGCCGAAGAGCTTCCCGTCGCCCATGACCTCGCGGATGGCGCTCACGGTCACGAGCGCGAACGTGAAGCCGATGCCCATCCCGACGGCGTCGAGGATCGAGAGCCCCAGCCCGTTCTTCGACGCGAAGGCCTCGGCCCGGCCTAGGATGATGCAGTTCACGACGATGAGCGGGATGAAGATGCCGAGGCTCTTGGAGAGTTCGGGAAGGTAGGCCCCCATCACAAGCTCCACAATGGTCACGAAGGTCGCGATGACAACGATGAAGCAGGGGATCCTGACCTTCGCGGGAATGGCCTTCCGAACGAGCGAGATGACGATGTTCGAGCCCAGGAGCACGAACGTCGCCGCGCCGCCCATGCCGATGGCGTTCTCGACCGACGTCGAGACGGCCAGCGCGGGACACAAGCCCAGCGCCAGACGGAAGACGGGGTTCTCCCTGTAGACGCCCTTCACGAGCTCTTTCATGGCGCTCATGCCGCGTCCTCCCCGTTCGAGCCGTTCTCCCGTACGAGCGACAGCAGGTGCTCGAGCCCCTCGCGCACGGACGCCGTCACGGCCTCCGAGCTGATGGTCGCGCCGGTGATGGCGAGGATGCCCTCCTCGCCCTCGCTCTTGACCACCGTGAGCTCGTCGGCCGAGAGCCCCTCGAACTGCACCTGGAACCACGGTCTCGCGTCGCTCTCGTCGACCGCGCTCCCGCTCAACACCGCCCAGAGCGTGTTCTCGGACGCGACCTCGGTCACCTTCGCGCCCAGCCCCGGCGTCTCCTGCTGGAAGACGATCTCGATGCCGCTGATGGTGCCGTCGGGGACGACGCCGACGATGGTCTCGATGGTGCTCGAGTATCCGCTGCCGTACGCCGTGAAGGTCCAGCCGATGACCTCGTTCCGCGCCTCGGTCTCGTAGGCCGTGTAGTAGACGAACGGCCGGCCCTGGAGCGTTGTCTCGGTCTCGGTCATCTCGAAGTCGGCGTTGTCGGCCCCGGGGAGCACCTGACGTCGTGCGTTCTCCTGTTCCTGCACGCGGTAGGCCTCGGTGATCTCGTGCGTCGCGTTGTAAACGGCCGAGAGCCCGAAGCTCGCGACGGCCGCGATGACGGCAAGCGTCCCGACGAGTCTCGCGAAGTTACCCACGCTGCTTCACCTCCCCCAGGATCTTCGGCCGCGTGTGACGGTCGATGAGAGGGACGGCGATGTTCATGAGAAGGATGGAGTAGCTCACGCCCTCCGGGTAGCCGCCGATGAGTCGGATGACCACCGTGATGACGCCGCAGCCGACCCCGAAGATCATCATGCCCTTCGGCGTCACGGGCGAGCTCACCATGTCGGTCGCCATGTAGAAGGCGCCGAGCACGAGACCGCCCGCCAGTACGTGGAAGAGCGCGTTCCCGGTGAAGAACCCGTTCGCGCCGCCGAAGGTCCACGTGAGGAGCGCGACGGTCCCGACGTAGGCCAGGGGGATCCGCCAGTCGATGTAGCGCTTGAAGAGAAGGTATGCCGCGCCCACCAGAAGCAGAAGCACCGAGGTCTCGCCGATGCACCCTCCGATGCGCCCGACGAAGAGATTGAGCATCGTGTCGGCCGAACCCAGCTCGGTCAGGACCTCGCGGGCCTGCACCAGCTGGTGCGTCGTGGAGGACGGGTCGGCGAGGATCTCGTTGACCTTCCTCATGAGCGCCAGCGGGGTCGCCTGCGTGACGACGTCCACTCCGCGGAGCGCCGCGCCGGAGAGCGTGCCGCCCTTCGCGGGCAGCCATGTGGTCGTCATGGCCACCGGCCAGCTCGCCAGCAGAAACGCGCGGCCCAGAAGCGCGGGGTTCAGCGGGTTGTACCCGAGCCCGCCGAAGACCTGTTTGCCGATGGCGATGGCGAAGATGGAGCCCACGACCGGCATCCACCACGGGACGCCGGGCGGGAGGTTGAAGGCGAGCAGGATGCCCGTCACGAGCGCGCTGCCGTCCGCGATGGTCACGGGGACGTTCCGCATGCGCTGGATGACCGCCTCGGTGGCGAGGCAGGTCACGCACGCGATAAGCGTGAGGAAGAGCGCGCGGAGGCCGTAGAAGTAGACCGACCCGACGAGCGCCGGGATGAGCGCGATGACGACGCCGTACATGACGCGCGGGACGGAGACGTCCTGCCGGATGTGCGGCGACGCGGAAACGAGGAAGCGGGGCCTGGCCTCGGTCTCGGCCATCAGCTTGCCTTCTCCTTTTCCTTCTCCTTCTCGGCCTTCCCGGCCGCGGCCTTCCGACGGGCGGCGGCGAGGTGCTTCCCGAACTTGAAGTAGTGCACCAGCCGGCGGTTCGACGGGCAGACATAGGCGCACGACCCGCACTCGATGCAGTCGTTGAGGCCGATGGCGGCGGCCTCGTCGATGCGGTCCGCGATGACGAACTTCTCGATCCTCGTGGGAACGAGCTTCATCGGACACGCGTCGACGCAGTGGGCGCAGCGGATGCAGGGGTCGGGCGGCTTCGTCGAGACCTCGTCCGGCCCGAGAAAGAGGACGCCCGACATCCCCTTGATGACCGGGACGTCCAGCGTGAACTGCGCGATGCCCATCATGGGACCGCCCGAGATGACCTTCGCGACCTCATCCGAGAGGCCGCCCGCCTCGTCCACGAGCGATGAGACCAGCGTCCCGATGCGCGCGTGGAAGTTCGACGGCCGCGCGACCGGCGTGCCGGTGAGCGTCATGACCCGCGAGATGAGCGGGCGCCCGTCGGCGCACGCCTGGTGGACGGCCAGCGAGGTCCCCACGTTCTGGACCACGACACCGACGTCCATCGGGAGTCCGCCCGCGGGCACCTTCCTTCTGAGAATGGCGTCGATGAGCTGCTTCTCTGCTCCCTGCGGGTACTTGACCTCGAGCGCGTGGACCTTCAGCGGCGCGCCCGAGGGCACCGCGTCCTTCATGGCCTTCACGGCGTCGGGCTTGTTCGCCTCGATGCCGACCGCTCCCCGCTCGCACCCGAGCGACTTCATGATGAGCAGAAGCCCCTTCAGGATCTCGTCGGGGCGCTCGACCATCAGCCGGTGGTCGGCCGTGAGCCACGGCTCGCACTCGGCGCCGTTGAGTATCACCGTGTCGATGGGCTTGGTCTCGGGAGGCGAGAGCTTGACGTGCGTGGGGAACGCCGCGCCGCCGAGGCCGACCAGCCCCGCATCGCGGACGGCGTCCTTGATCTCCTTGGCCGAGAGCGACTCGGCGTCGCCCCTGGGCTTCACCGACTCGTGCCATTCCTCCGAGCCGTCGCCCTCGATGACGACCGCCTCGGCCTCGCCCCCCAGTGGGTGCGGGAACCGGCCGACGGCCGCCACCTTCCCCGCGATCGAGGCGTGCACGGGCACCGAGACGAACCCGTTCGGCTCGCCGACGACCTGGCCCACCTTGACCTCATCGCCGACGGAGACGACCGCCTTCGACGGCGCGCCGATCGACTGCCGCATGGGAAGCAGGACGCGGTCCGGCATGGCCGCGTCGCTGATGGCCACGTCCTTGGTGAGGCCCTTGGAGGTGGGCGGGTGCACTCCGCCCGAGAAGCTCCTGAGTCTCAGGGTGTCTCTCCTCGGTTCTTCTTGGGAGGCCTTGGCGCCGCGCGCCTCGACTCCGGTCGCGACGGAGCCGCGCGGGAGCGGTTCTCGCCCTCGCGCGGCCCGTTGAGTCGTCTCTAGTAGAGAAGCTCGATCTCGAAGCGCGTCTGGATGCCGGCGCTGAACTCGCCCGAAGCGGCCGCCGAGGCCACCGCCGAGCCTTCACCGGTCATGTCCTGCTCGATGTCCATGCGCGAGTGCACCAGCTGTCCGGTCTCGATGGCTAAGAGCATCGTGCCCTCGTTCGTGCCGACGCCTGACACGAGCCAGACGTCGTCGCCCTGCTCGAACCGGCCCTCGTACTCGAACGCGGTCGAGAAGGCGACCTCGACGCACTGGACCCCGTAGGTCTCCCTGAACGCGGTGACCTTGTAGATGGTCTCGCCGATGTACTCCTGCTCGAGCCCCGAGATGTCGGGCGGGTCGAGTTCCTGCGACCAGGTGGTGCCGATGGTGAGCGCTTCGTCGGGAAGCGGCGGGACCAGGTAGTCCACCATGACCTTGAACTGACCGGTCCCCTCCTCCAGGTAGGCCTCGCCTGCGAGACCGGTAAGCGACCTGACCTCGCCCTCGGGCGTGAGCGTGACGATGAGCTCCTTGCCCCTGAGCGAGTTGACGTCCTGGTTCGGGATGACCTGATCGCCCGAGGCCATCGAGCCCGCGGCATAGTCGAACCGCATGGCGAGCTCGACCTCGTCGGGGCCCACATCGGTGATGGTGTTGGTCGTGCGGAACTCGGTCTGCATGGAAACCGTCTGCTCGAAGCTCGTCATCTTGACGCCGGCCTGGGTCGACTCCTTGAACCGGTAGTTCAGGACGTCGCCGACCTGGAAGTCCCTGGTGATCTCGACAGGCGTCTCCATGGCGATCTCGCGGCCGATGGTGCCTCCGCCGCCGCAGCCGCCGATGAGCGCCGCCGAGACGAGGACCGTCAGCGCGCAGAGGAGATTCCTACGTGCAAGCATGCCTCTTCCTCCTTCGATGGGTGATGCCCGGACGTCGCAGAAGAAGCCGCGCCCGGGCTGGGAGCCAAGCGCGGATTATACCACGGTGCGATACATGGGGCCAACGTTTCCGGCGGCCTCGCGCGAGGGCGCCGGACGGGTCAGAAGCGGCGCCGGAACGGCTCTGCGCGATGACGTGCGGGTCCGCGGGACGCCGGGTCTCTCCGGCCGCGGTCTCAGGAGCCCAGGAACGAACGGAGCTCGTCCGACTTCGGCGCCTTCTTGCTCCAGCGGGCCAGCTCCTCGCCGTCCTTCTCGAGGATAATGGTCGGGATGTCGGCGACCTCCTGCATGGCCGCCTCCACGAGCCCGTCGGCCGTGCTCACGTTGACGGTCTGCCGCTCCAGCGAGTCCGCCATCCCCCACTTGTCGAGGAAGAAGTCGATCTTCGTCTTGGCGTTCTTGCAGGCCTCGCAGTCTTCCTTCTCGAAGATGACAAGCTTCATTCCACTGTGCTCCTGTGCCTGTCGTCGAGCTCGCCCTTCTTGCCGCTGTTCCAGCCGGATACCTTGGAGAAGTACCCGGTCACCCGCGTGATGCCCTCGACGGCGTGCGAGCTGCAGTACGGGCACTCGTCCACGAGTCCGCGCGTCACCTTCATGCACGTGTTGCAGGTCGTGAACTCGGGCGAGAACGCGATCTGCGCGTTCCGCGTGTGGTAGAAGGTCTTCTTGACGAAGCTGGCGACGGCCTCCTTGTCGGGGCGGCTGTCGGCGATCCAGACGTGCGAGAGAGCGCCCGCCTCGATCATGTCGTGGAACTTCCCCTCGCGCTTGATGCGCTCGATGGGACTGATGGGCTCCGAGACGTTCAGGAACGTGGAGTTCGTGTAGTAGACCTCGCCGAGGCTGCGGTTCCCCTTCACCACGGGGTCCGCCTGCTCCGGGAAGTGCTCGAGGTCGAGCTTCGCCATCCGGTAGGCGCACGACTCGGCCGGCGTCTGCTCCAGCACGAACCGCATGCCGGTCGCGTTCGACGCCTTCTCGCACGCGAGCTTGAGATGCGCGATGACCTTGAGACCCAGACGGAACGCCTCCTCCGACTCGTGGAGCTCGCAGCCCATGTGGCTCTGCACGAGTTCGTTGAGACCCAGAAGGCCGATGAGGAACGTCACGCGGTGCATCCTGAGATACTGCTGGCCGTCGAGGTCCATCGTGAGGAGCGCGAGCGGCCCGCTGTCGCCCATCGCGAGGAGCTTCTCGATGACCGCGCGCTTCTGCTGATGCGCCTTGACGGCGAGCGCGAAGAACTCATCCAGGGTCTCGAAGAGCCTCGCGTCGTCGCCCTTCGCGAGATACGCGGCCCTCGGGAGGTTCAGCGTCACGTTCTGGAGCGCCGAGTAGCGCATGCGCCACGGCTCCGCGGCGTCCTCGATGTCCGACTGCTCCAGCTTGAACGAGAGCCTGCAGCATTCGGAGATCTTCGCCGTCTCGCCGCGGTCGAAAACGAAATACGTGTTGCCCTTCTCGGCCGCAACGTCGGAGATGTGGAGCAGAAACTCCTCGTGGCCGGGCGTGTTGAAGAACTGGTCGGTGATGTGCACGAGCGGCTTCGGGAAGAAGAACGGCCTCCCCGTCCCGTCGCCCTCCATGTAGATGTCGAAGAGGGCGAAGGCGAACCGCTGCGCCTCCTTCTCGTAGTCCTTGTAGGTGCGGCCCGTGTAGGTGCCGCCGGGGCCTATGGCCATGACGTCGGCGAAATGTTTCGGCGTCTCCCAGTAGATGTTGATGTCGCTGAAGATCGCCTGGCCTCCGCGCGCCACGCTCTGCTGCGAGTACTCGAAGACGAGCATCTCGGCGAGCTGGTGGACGTCGCGGTCGCTCATCCCCTCGAGGAACGGCGCGAAGAAGACGTTGACCGCGTCCCATCCGATGGCGCCGGCGAAGTGACCCTGGAGCGCGGCCGAGAACTTCACCATGTGCGCGAGCAGGATGTCGGGGTGCTTCGCGGGCTTCGCGATGGACAGAGCGTTCGGCAGATGCAGCCCGAACTTCTTAACGTACTCCAGCGACTGCCCTGAGCAGTACGGCCGGTCGAAGAAGCCGAGGTCGTGCAGGTGGATGTCGCCGCGCGCGTGCGCGTCGGAGATGTCCTGACTGAATGCCGCGAGGAGCGCGTACTGCTTCTTCACAGACTCCGCAAGCGTCATGTTCGTCGCTTCCGGGTTGTGAGGGATGTTCGCGTTCTCCTTGTTCGGCATCAGGATGATGCGCTCGGCGTCGTAGAGCGGCACGCCGAGACGGGTGTACTTCCGCCTCGCCTGCTCGTGACCGTGCTCGACGAGCTTCGCGTCGACGAGCTCGCGGATGAGCGGCGCGGTGATGACCTTCGTCTTCGAGAGGACGATCTGGTCCTCGACCTCGCGCGAGATCTTCTCGGCCAGCTCCACCGACACGTCCGCCTCGCGGACGAGCGTCTCGATGATCTTCTCGCGGTCCCAGACGACCATGTCGTCGCCCGAGGTCCGAACGAAGAGCGCGAGGTCGGTCGAATCGACGGCGCCCTCGGCCCGCTTCTTCTCGATCTCGGCGAGCCTCGCGTTCACCGTCTTCTGACGGACCTTGGAGCGCCTGTCCCTGTAGAGGATGAACGCCTTGGCGGTCTTCGCGTGGCCGCGCTCGATGAGGACCTTCTCGATGGCGTCCTGTATGTCCTCTACCTGCGGGAGGTTATCCTCCTTCTCGGAGTAGAGGTACAGGAGCACCTCGTCGGTGAGCCGCTCCGCTATCTCGCGGTCGCGGCCGCCCACCTCCTTGGCGGCCTTGAAGATGGCGGTCGTGATCTTCTTGCGGTCGAACGGTACGATCTGGCCGCTGCGCTTCCGGACAAGGCGGAAGAGCTTGCTCGCGAGCCTCCGGTGGAGGCCCAGCACCTCTTCCTCGTCCAGGTAGAGCGTGAGCCTGCCCGACGGCGCATCGTCCGCGGTCGCAGAATCCGCCGGATCCACGCTCGTCGTGGTCCCGGCGGTATCCGCGGAGGCGGTATGACTGCTCGTCGGATCGCTCTCTCCGGTCGCGACCATCTCGTCCAGCGTTGTCCTTTTGTCGTTCGCAGATGACATAGGCTGGACACCAATCCTCTCGTGGTCGAAAGCAGGGAGTCCCCATCCCCGAACGCGGGTGTTCCCGGGAGTTCGGGGTTTCATTTGCGGTGCGTGTAAGAGTCGTCAGGTGTGAAACGGAAGGAATGCCACCACGCCCCACCCGTCAGCACTGTCCCCCGTGAGCTCCTCCGCAAACAGCGGTCGCAGACTAGCAACGCGGCGTCGGACGTGTCAAGCATGAACGTCGTTTTGCGCCTCTTTTTTCTCTGCGAGGAGTGTGTGAGGGCGGGGTCGGGCCCGCGGCCGGGAATGGCACGGGTTGTGCGCGGGGCGGCGGCCGTCCGGAGGCCGGACGGCGACGGTATGGAATGTGGCGCGCGGATCACTCGGGGACGCTTGTGAGGGCCTCGACCTCGACGCCGGCGTCCTTCAGGAGCTCGACGGCCAGGTCGTCCGGGTACGAGTCGTCGGTGACCACGCGGACGATGCCGGCGTTGATGATCATCTTCGCGCAGACCGAGCACGGGTGGTGCGTGGAGTAGATGGTGGCGCCGTCGATCCCGGTGCCGTAGTTCGCGGACTGGATGATCGCGTTCTGTTCGGCGTGGATGCCGCGGCAGAGCTCGTGACGCTCGCCGGGCGGGACCCTGTGGCGCTCGCGCACGCACCCGGTCTCGTCGCAGTGCGGGAGGCCGGACGGAGCGCCGTTGTACCCGGACGCCAGGACGCGCCGGTCCTTGACGATGACCGCCCCGACCTGCCTCCTGAGACAGGTCGACCGGCCGGCCACGAGCCGCGCTATGCTCATGAAATACTCGTCCCAACTGGGCCGCTTCCGGGCCATCGTTCCTCCGTAAATAGCTTTGGGACTGGACGTTACGCGGCGCGGGCTCGGTCGTGTCGGCCGTGCGCCGGGCCGCGCCGGGGCCGACGTCCGCAGGCGTCCCGCGCGCCGGCACGGTCCGCCCGTCTCGCCTTCCCTGCCCGCTAGACCGGCCGCTCCTCCCCCTCCACCAGCGGGAAGTCGGCCGTCAGGTCCATCACGTCCTTCTTCACCGACGCGAGCACCTCCTCGTCGTCGAGGCTGGTGATGGCCCGGTCGATGAGCGCCACGATGCGGTCGATCTCGTCCTTGCCCATGCCGCGCGTCGTGATGGCAGGCGTGCCGACGCGGATGCCGCTCGCTATGAACGGCTTCTCCGGGTCGAAGGGAATCGTGTTCTTGTTGATGGTGATGCCGGCCTTCTCGAGTCCCTTCTCGGCGTCGCGTCCCGTGACACCCTTCCCCCTCAGGTCGACCAGAACCAGGTGCGTGTCGGTGCCGTCGGCGACGAGCCGGAAACCGTGTCGCTTGAAGGCCTCGGCCATGTGCTTCGCGTTGTCGAGGATGCGCTGCTGGTACTCCTTGAAGGCGGGCTGCATCGCCTCGTGAAGGCACACCGCCTTCCCCGCGATGACGTGCATCAACGGTCCGCCCTGGATGCCCGGGAAGATGGACTTGTCGATGGCCGCCGCGACGTCCTCCTTCATCAGGACCATGCCGCCTCTCGGACCGCGCAGCGTCTTGTGCGTCGTGGTCGTGACGGCGTCGGCGTGCGGCACCGGGCTCGGATGGAGACCCGCCGCGACGAGCCCCGCGATGTGCGCCATGTCGACCATGAGATACGCACCGACCTTGTCGGCGATCTCACGGAACGCGGCGAAGTCGAGGGTGCGGGGGTAGGCGCTCGCGCCGGCCACGATGAGCTTCGGCTTGTGCTCGAGCGCGAGCTTCTCGATGGTGGCGTAGTCGAGGACCTCGGTCTTCTCGTCGACTCCGTAGTGGATGACGTTGAAGAACATCCCCGAGAAGCTGATGGGATGGCCGTGCGTCAGATGACCGCCGTGGGCGAGCTTCATTCCGAAGTAGGTGTCGCCGGTCTTGAGGAGGGCGAAGTAGACGCCCATGTTGGCCTGGCTTCCGGAGTGAGGCTGGACATTGGCGTGGTCGGCCCCGAAGAGCTCCTTCGCCCTCTGGATGGCGAGGTTCTCGGCGGTGTCGACGTGCTCGCACCCCCCGTAGTACCGGCCGTTCCGGTCCCAGTTGATGGTCCCGTCCTTGCGGCGGAAGAAGGGGTATCCCTCAGCGTACTTGTTGGTCATGACCGACCCGACGGCCTCGCGGACCGCCTGGCTCGTGAAGTTCTCCGACGCGATGAGCTCCACCGTCTCGGTCTGGCGGCGGACCTCGTTCTGCACCGCCTCGTGGATCTTCGGGTCGACGTCCTTGAGCGTCGGCATCAGTTCTCCCCCTTCTCGATGTTCATCATCTTCTCGACGCGGCGCTCGTGCCGCCCGCCGTCGAACCCGGCATCGAGCCAGGCGTCGACGATGGCGAGCGCGTCTTCCTCGCTCACGAACCGGGCGGGCAGACAGAGCGCGTTCGCGTTGTTGTGGTTCCTCGAGAGCTTCGCTATCTCGGTCGTCCAGGCGAGCGCAGCGCGCACACCTCGGACCTTGTTGGCCGTCATGCACATCCCCTGTCCCGACCCGCAGACGAGCACGGCGCCATCGGTCTCGCCGGTCGCGACCATCCGCGCCGCCGGCTCCGCGAAGTCCGGATAGTCTGTCGACTCCTCGCTCGTCGTCCCGACGTCCACGACGTCGTGGCCCGCCGACTCCAGGTGCTCGACCACGCGCTCCTTCAGACGATAGCCCGCGTGGTCCGAACCGACCGAGATCCTCATGACGCGTCCTCCAGGATCCGGGGCAGCGCCGACTCGAGAAGGTCCCGGATCATTCCGTACGAACGACGGTACTCGTCGAGGTCGCCGCCGATCGGATCCGGCACGTCCTCGTCGCCCCTCCCCGCGTACGCCGAGAGGAGACAGGTCTTGTCGTCCGCCCCCGGCACGAGGTCGGTGACCTCATCGACGTGGTGCTCGGCCATTCCCAGAATGAGGTCGGCCTCGTCGATGCGCTCCGGCGTGAGCGCGCTCGAACGGTGCCCCGAGATGTCGACGCCCGCCTCGGCCGCCACCGTGACGGCCTCGGGTGTGGCGGGCGCGCCTTCGAATCCGAGGGTCCCCGCGGACGACACTTCGACGGGCTGAGCATGGTCCCTGAGCATCTTCCTCAAGGTCCCCTCGGCCATCGCCGTGCGGCAGGTGTTCCCTGAACATACCAGAAGCACGTGGAAGGGCATGGTCCTCCGTCTCCTTCGGTCTGAACGCCCAGTCTACGGGAGGTTCTCGGGGTGAGTCAAGAATCAGGAGGATGAGCGCCCCGCGGGCTCGCGCCGGCGCCGAGAGGCGGGGACCGCGGACCCCTCAGGCGGCGCCGAGGATCCCCAGCACGTCCGCGGAGGGCACGGTGCCCTCCCTGAGAATGCGGGGCTCGTCCTGCGAGAGGTCGACGATGGTCGAGGGCTCGGTGGATTGTGCACGGTACCAGCGCACGAGCACCTCCACCCAGTCCTTCAGCGGGCGGAGGGCGTCGTCGGCCGTCACCGGGGGCGGCTCGCCCTCGATGTTCGCGCTCGGACCGGTGATGGGGAGCTCCACCATGGCCAGAAGCACCCGCACGACCTCGTTCCGCTCGATCCTCACGCCCACCGTTCCCGTGCCGGCCGTCAGCTCCTCCGGGAGCCTTCCTGTCGAGGGGAGAACGTACGTGAGCCCCTTCCCGCCCAGACGCCACTCGAGCTCCTTGAGCGCGTCGGGAACATCGTCCACGAAGGGGCGCATCATCGCGAGCGAGTCGACCAGGATGAGAAGCGGCTTGGACGGATCGCGGCGCTTGGCCGAGAAGACCCGCCTGACGGCGAGGTCGTTCGTGGCGTCACCCGCCAGAGCGTAGAATGTCGTGGTCGGGAGGATGATGAGATCACCGTCACGCAGAGCGCGCGCGGCCGGCTCGAGCCGCTCCTTCATGGTCTCTTCGCTTCTCTGCGTCAGGTCGACCTCACGCATGGCGTTCTCCCTGCCCGGACCCCACCGCGTCATGCTCCGGCTTCACGCTTCCGTCGTTCCGCCTCTCAGGCGTCTCCTGCAAGGCGAGTCAGAGCCCGGTGTCCGATGTCGCGCCGGTAGGCGGCGCCCACGAAGCTGATCCGCTCGACGGCCTCGTACGCCCGAGCGATGGCGGCCTCGAGATCGTCTCCGACCGCGGTCACGCCGAGCACCCTGCCGCCCGACGTCACGACCCGGTCGCCCTCCCGGCGCGTCCCCGCGTGGAAGACGGTCACATCGTCCATGGCCTCGGCGTCCTCGAGACCGTGGATCTCCTTGCCCTTCTCGTACGTTCCCGGATACCCGCCGGAGGCCATGACGACGCAGGCAGCCGCTCCGTCACGCGTCCGCACAACCGAGGGGTCGAGCTCGCCCGCGGAGGCAGCGAGCAGCGCCTCGGCCAGGTCGAAATCGCCCAGAGCCAGCGTCGGCTGGGTCTCGGGGTCTCCGAACCGGCAGTTGAACTCGACGACGCGGGGACCATCCGGGGTGATCATGAGTCCGGCGTACAGGACGCCGCGATAGGGCTCGCCGGTACGGTCGCGAAGCGCCTCGATGGTGGGCCGAAGCACGCGCGCCGCGACCTCATCCTGAAGCTCGGCCGTGACGACGGGCGTCGGAGCGTAGGCGCCCATGCCGCCGGTGTTCGGGCCGCGGTCGCCCTCGAGCGCGCGCTTGTGGTCCTGCGACGGGGCGAGCACGGCCAGACGCTCCCCGTCGGTGATGGCGAGGATCGAAGCCTCCTCCCCATGAAGGAACTCCTCGACGAGGACCTCCTGTCCCGCCTCGCCGAACTTCGAACGGACGAGAGCGTCGTCGATGGCCGCGCGTGCCTCGTCCCGGTCCTCCGCGACCACGACACCCTTGCCGGCCGCCAATCCGTCCGCCTTGATGACGACCGGGTATCCCAGTTCCTCCGCGCGTGACCTCGCCTCGTTCGGCGACGAGACGAGCCACGCCCTGGCTGTCGGAACCCCGGCCGCCAGCATCACCTCCTTGGCGAACCACTTGCTGCCCTCGATTCGGGCGCCCGACGATGTCGGGCCGAAGACCGCGAGTCCCTCATCGATGAGCCTGTCCGCGAGACCGAGCGTCAGAGGCAGCTCCGGTCCCACGACCGTGAGTTCGGGACGCTCGTCCTTCGCCAGCGTCAGGAGGCCGTCGACGTCGTCCGCCCTGACGTTCACGTTCCGGGCCCTGGACGCCGTGCCGGCGTTACCGGGCGCGACGATGATGTCATCGACCTTCGGGCTCTGCGCGAGCTTCCACGCCAGTGCGTGCTCGCGGCCGCCGCCACCGACAACCAACACCTTCATCCTCGTCCTCCCGATACTGAGGACCGCCCCCGTTGAACGAGGGCGGTCCTCTTCTTGTCAGGTCCTCTCACCCTCGATCGCGCGGGCAGCAAAAACGTCCGATGCGCGACCGGTGCCGTAGAGAGCACCCGATGCGCGGCCGG
The DNA here is from genome assembly GCA_964596015.1 of uncultured bacterium. Taxonomy (GTDB): domain Bacteria; phylum Joyebacterota; class Joyebacteria; order Joyebacterales; family Joyebacteraceae; genus WJMD01. Next base: position 23,027 of record CAZQSB010000034.1, read on the forward strand.
TGCCGCAGAGAGCACCCGATGCGCGGCCGCCACGGGCGTCCTCTCTGTCGGAGCGGCCAGGCAGGCGTCCCCTATTCGGAGGGCGTCTCCGAAGCCGCGTCCGTGGGGATCGCGCGGTAGAGCGACTTGATGGAACCCCAGCTCACGTCCTCGACCGCCGTCGTGTACCCCGACACGCTCAGCCAGTACTCGCTCCCGCAGTCGACGGGGACCCAGTTCGATGAAGCGACGAAGATCCAGTAGGCTCCCGGGTCGAGGACGGCCTGCGTGCAGCCGTGACCGCATCCCTGGACGTTGTCGGACACCTCGAAGCCGAAGAAGTCGTCGCAGTCCCCTGAGATGATGCCGAAGAGCACCTCGAACGACGGCTCGATGCAGACCTCGATCTCCCTGGGTTCATCGAGGACGATCTCGTACCAGTCGGTGTCGCGGAAGCAGAGCCCCTCGTACGGATAGACGCCCGACTCACCGCAGACGTGGATGAGACCGTCCAGCGGATCGAGGTAGTGGAACACGTAAGGAGTGCTGTTGCAGCCGCCGTTCGTGTTGTCCACGTAGTCCGGCTCGCAGAGCGGCTCCTCTTCCAGGACACCGCCTTCCGGGCAGGGAAGGTCGCAGTAGGCGGCGTGGTACCCGCCCACGGTCATGATGTACTCGGAGTCGCAGGGAACGCCGTCGAACACCGACGCGCCGACCCAGAGCCAGTACTCACCGGGACCGATGAGGAGGTCGATGCAGGCCACCTCGCAGGAGTCGGCCGTCGCGCTCTGGAGGATCGTCGGGCTGTCGCAGCCGGTGGAAGCATCGATCAGATGGATCATCAGCGGAAACTCCGCCGTGCAGCAGAACGAGATGTTCCTGGTGTCGTCGAGCGTGATGGAGTACCAGTCAGTGTCGCGGCTGGCTCGTCCACCGCTGCGCGGTCCGGGTTCGTACGTCCCGCTGGTCCCGCAGACGATGATCTCGCCGTAGTAGGGGTTCAGCGTCTCGAACACGGCGGGCTCGGAGTTGCAGCCGCCGTTCCATGTGTCCACGTAGCCGTCGAAGCAGTCCGGCTCCGACTCAAAGAAGGCGCAGGGCGGGCACACCAGGTCGCAATCACGTGCTGCGAAGCTCTTCGGGCGCGGCTCCCAGCCGGGAGGCGCGATGCAGCCGGTGACCGAAGCTCTCTGGGCCGCCAGACCTTCCTCGTCGAGACACTGGTAGATGAACTTCCGACCAAGTGAGGGCGGACTTCCGGTTCCGGGAAGAAGCTCTGCGAGGGTCCGTTCGGCGCCGGCCGGCGCTTCGGCCCTCCGGAGAGCGATCGGTTCAGCCTGAGCGGACATGAGCAATGTGAAGAGCAACAGCGAAACGACGATAACAATGTGCTTCATCGGAGCCTCCCACCTCGCGCAGGGACCTTCACGGCCCCGGCGGACCAGACCACACGAGCAAGAGAACATGAGACACAGGGCCTTCGCCGGAGAGGTAGCACGGAGTGGGGAGACTGGCAAGAGAAAAACGACGCGAAGTGACCGTGACGTGCGAAGGCCGCCCCGAATGGGGCGGCCTTCCGCCGGTCGCGCGGGAGAGCGCGCGTCCGTCGCTCAACACCTCAGGGCGTCAGCCGCTTCGAAGTGTCGACGCTGTATGCTCTCTATTCGGTCAGCAGTCTCTCCCCGAGCCGTCGCTCCATCTCGGCCTGGGGACGGGACGTCGTCAGCATGAGCTGAGGATTGTCTCCGGGAGGTCCGAAGCTCTCGGGGGCCAGCGTGTCCGGCGCGAACGCCGCCGTCTCGCTCACGGCGTCAGGAATGGCGCCTGTCTGCACCAGGAGCTTGCTCCGGGGCGAGATGACGGGGCCGCTCGCTACGAGCTCCCGGTGCGCCCCGGTGGCGGCGATGTCGCGCGTCGGCGCGCCGGGGTCGGGGCTGAACCCCACCCAGAGCCCGACCACGAAGCAGGCTACGGCGACGGTCGCGGTGGCGAACCTCGGAACCCAGCGTTCGCGTGGTCTCGCGGCGACGCCCTCACGACGAATCCGCTCCCTGAGTCCGGCCTGAAAACGCGTCCAGTAGAACGGCGACGGCTCGCGATAGCCGTCGTCCGACAGGAGCTCGAACGTGTCCTGGAGCGACTCGAGCTCGTGCCTGCACGCGTCGCACGTCGCGACGTGCAGCCGGAGCTCATCGCGCTCGAACTCACCGAGCTCGTCCTCAAGGAACTCGATCAGCCGCTCTCTCACATCATCACAGCGCATGGCCGTTCTTCCTTACCCCCGCGTCACCTGAGGTCATCGAGCGCCTTCCTGAGCTTCCTGATAGCATGGAAGTAGTTGGCCTTGGACGTTCCCTCGGAACAGCCGACGACCTCGGCGATCTCCCTGTGGCTCATCTCCTCGTAGAACTTGAGCGTGAAGACGAGCCGCTGCTTCTCGGGCAGTTCCTGGACCGCCTTCTCGACCCGCTCCGCGAGCTCGTTCGCCAGCGCGCGTCGCGCCGGATCGGCGCTGGCGCGTCTGTCCGGCCGCCCGAAGTCGCCGAGCGGCAGCATGTTGCGGAAGCGGTCCCTCTTCAGCTTGTTGAGCGCGATGTTGACGGTGATCCGGTAGATCCACGTGTAGAGACTGGAACGCTCCTCGAAACGCCCGATGTGGCGGAAGACCTTGATGAAGGCCTCCTGCGCGACGTCCTCGGCCACGTCGTCGTCCCGGACCACGCGCCAGGCAACCCTGTAAACGCGTTCCTGATATGTTGTTACGAGCTCCTCGAAGGCCCTCTCGTCGCCGGCCTTGAGCCGGGCCACGAGTTCCGGGTTCCTGCCGGGCCGGGCCTTCGGTTCTCGCTCGTTCGTCTGCTCTGACACGCGAACCCGTCCAGGGGTTGAGCGCCGACTCATGCGCTCCTCGTCGGAACGCCGCTGACGGAGTGCTGCGGCCGGCGGACCGCGGTCCGTCCGGCACCGGGCCTCCTCGGGAGGGCGAGCGACGTCCGGTCGGGCGGCATCGCGTTGCTCCCAGGGAGCGCGACCAAGCTAAGCCAGAGAAGCGAGACGTGTCAACTGCCCGCTCAGGCGTCCCTCGCGGACCAGAGCTCCCGACGACGTCGCGCGCGGACGCTCAGGCGGCCGCCCGGCCGGGGCACAATGAAGCGCCGGGCGGGGGCACCCCCCGCCCGGCGCTTTCTTTCTTCCAGCGTCGGGTCTCATCCGTGAGGCCCGCGGTCACTGATGGTCCCTAGGGCCTGAAGATGTTCTTGATACGGCCCCAGGAGGTCTCCTCGACCGTGCCGGCGGCGCCGGCCACCTCATCGCACCAGTTCCAGAGGTCCTCGAGGACCATCGGACCGACGCGCTTCGCGACGCAGCCGTCCACGTCGTCGAGCGTGAGATCGCGGTCGGGCAGCGCCTCGCACTCGAACACGACGCCGTTCGGCAGCGTGTCGCTGTCGGCCGTCCTGAGCGCGTACTTGTAGCCCACGAATCGGTAGCTGCCGGTCGGGAACGTCAGCGTCGCCGTGTAGACGTTGTCGCCCGCGGCATCGTCGTCACCCGTGCCGTCGTCGACCATGACGGCCGCCGGGTCCGAAGGATACGACCAGACCAGCGGAGCGACCGAGCCGTAGACGGCCAGCTCGTCCACCGTGTCGTCGAAAACACCGCTCTGGAGCGCCGGCGTCATGTCGACGGTGAACTTCACGCCGACGTCGCACCCGATGTAGTCGTTCGGTGCGACGTCCTCCCACCAGACATCGAGCGTGTAGCTCGCATCGGCGGGATTCAGCGTCACGTAGTGCCCGTAGTCGAAGTCGCCTTCCCAGTCGGTGCAGTCGACGATGTACTTGTACTTGACGTCCACCGTGTCGGCGGCACCGCCGCAGGCGTAGTTGGTCGAGAAGTACTCGGTCGCCGTGTAGGTCGAGTCGCCCGCAGCGACGTCGTCACCCGTGCCGTCGTCAACAAGCTGAGCGCCCTCGCACTGACCCCACGTGAGAGGCGGCGTGTCGCCCTGGATGTGGACCGTGGTGAACGGACCGCCGTCGTAGAGGTCCATCTTCACCTGGAAGATGACCTTGTGGAGGTAGAAGCAGGCCGTGTTCTGGGACGGGTCGATGGGCTGGCCGTCGGTGTCGGTGACGCCGGTCACCGTCACGGTGTAGTCGTTGCCCTCGGCGAGACCCGAATCGAGCTCCAGGTGGACCAGCGAGTTGTCGGTCGCGTCGCGCGTGGCGGTGACGACCGTGTAGCCGCCGGAGACCGCGTAGTTCGACGGCGTCTCGGCGCTCGTCTGCTCGACGTTCTTCGAGAACTTCACCTTGACCTTCGTCGGATCGGTCCCGACGCCGTCGATGTTCGCGCTGATCACGACGGCCGGCGCCGAGGTGAAGACCTCGGTCGTATTGTCGGCCATGTGATAGTAGAACGTGACGGGATTGGTGCCGTCCGAGCTGAACTGGTAGTTGTTGGACGGCGGATAGGTGTCCTGGTCCCAGTTGTTGTTCAGGACGATCTTGAAGTTGTAGTTCCCGGCCGGGATGACCGACGAGAACTCCCAGACATCGTCACCGTCGCCGTCCGTCATGACGGTCGTCGACGCGTCCGTCTGGTCCCAATCGGTGCCGCCCAGCTCGCTCATGAAGTCGCCGCAGACGATCGGCGGGCGGAGGCTGTCGAAGATGTACTCGTCGCCCTCCTTCGTGCCGACCGTGGCGCCCAGGTTCGCATAGAACGTGACGTTTTGGGCCGCAGGCGGGTCGAACGTCTGGTTGGCGCCGGGGAAGTCCTGTCCCCAGGCGTCACCGTCGACCCCCTTGTACAGGTGGACCGAGTCGCCGGCCGCGATGGTCACTTCGTACACGCCGTTCGCGTTCAGCGTGAGCTCGGGACCGGCAGCCGGGTCCCACCCCTGGAAGTTGCCAACGATGCTCGGGCCGGCCAGCGCCGGCACGGCAACGAGGACCGCCAGGAGCGCCGCAACTGTGAATCTCATGTGCTCCTCCCTCCAACTCTCACTCTCTCGCCGCGTTGTGGTTCTGCGGCGTCCTCTGCGGACGCCGGACATGCATCCGGGCGCGGGGCCGTTCCCCCGCACCGTGCCTTCGGAATACAACGGGCCCCGGCGCCTGAAGAGCGCCGGGGCCCGAGATTCACATCAAGAGCACACGCGTCTCAGGCTCCGGCTACTTGTAGAGAGCCTTGATGACGCCCCAGCTCGCATCCTCGACCGGCGTGGCGCAGTCGGGGCAATCCGGGGTGTTGTACTCCCAGCCGTCGACCGCGAGGGTCATCGTCGGGCTCGTGTCGTCGATGGTGAGAGTATGGTTGCCCGTCGACTCCCACGTCACGCAGTCGTCCTTCTGGTACTTGTACTCGCGGTACGGGTTCGTGCCCGCGAGGAAGGTCACGTCGACCGTGTAGAGCTTCGGGCTGACAGCGGGACACGGCTGCGACATAACGACGCCCGCGCTCCAGTTGCCCAGCTCGTCGCCGGCGCCGACGACGCAGACGTTGCCGGTCGTCTCGAAGCCCTCAGGCAGGCACATCGTGAACGTGACCGTGACGTCCTGCGCCAGGACCGCGGTGATCGGCAGGAAGAAGTTCGGGTCATTGTTGTTCTGGTCCTGCGGATACCACTCGTCGCCGTCGGTCGTGTCGACCACGCGGACGTAGAACTCGACCTCCGAGCAGCCGTGCGTGTTCGGGATCGTGCCTGTGAACTCGTCGTTGTTGCCGACGTCCGTGTTATAGACCATCGGAACCTCGACGAACGGGTCCGCGGTGCCCGAGCAGCGGTAGTAGAGGTACGCCTCGATGTCCGGACAGGCCGCGCCCGGGTCGGCATCCGTGCACCCGTCCTTCCAGACCTGAACGTAGACACCGATGTTGTCGTTCGACGTGTACGGCGTGCCGTTGACCGGCCAGATGTTGCCCGCCCAGCCGATCGCGCCCATGGCCGTCGTCGTCATGGCAACGAGCACGACAGCCGCCGTCAGGATGGTTGCCATCCGCTTCATCCAACTCCCCCTTTCCTGGGCGCCTTTCGAGCGCCCGCTCACAATTCTCGCGGCTCGGAGACCTTGCCTTTGACTCAGTTCCGTCCGCGGTGTGCACCCCTCCTGCACGAGCCGGTCCGCGCTGCTGGCGAGCCCGGGCCCGTCGGATGTGCACCACTTGCCTTCCATACGCTGATGGAAGCTACCGTATTTCAGGCTCAATCTTAGCACAGGAAGCGAAGCGTGTCAATGGACCATTCGCACCGCCATTGTCCTCCTAAATGCCCTTGAGCCCGCGTTTTCTCTTGAGATGCGCCGGCTGTCCTGAGGTCGCGTCAGGAACGCAAAAAACGGCGGTCGGACCCTGGGTCCGACCGCCGTTCGTTGATTCTGGAGCTGGTGAGCGGATTCGAACCGCTGACCTACGCATTACGAGTGCGTTGCT
>CAZQSB010000035.1:0-29282 GCA_964596015.1 uncultured bacterium
GCGGCATCAAGGTCATCATCGACTACGTCATGAACCACTGCTCGAACCAGCATCCGTGGTTCGAGGCATCGGCGAACGAGGACCCGGAGTTCCGGGACTTCTTCCGCTGGTCGCCGACCGATCCGGGCCAGACCGGCCCCTGGGGCCAGCAGGTCTGGCACTGGGACGACAATGAATGGTATTACGGGCTCTTCTGGAGCGGCATGCCGGACCTCAATTACGAGACTCCGGCGGTCAGGGACACGATGTTCCAGATCGCGTCGTACTGGCTGGATGAGATCGGCGTCGACGGTTTCCGTCTGGACGCCATCCTCTACATCCACGAGGAGGGCGACCAGCTCCAGAACACGCCCGAGACGTTTGCCTTCTGGGAGGACTACAACACGTACGTCAAGTCGGTGAAGCCCGACATGCTCTCGGTCGGCGAGGCGTGGACCGGAACGAGCACGATCCTCAACTACGTCGACGAGGGCCGGCTCGACATCTGTTTCGAGTTCAATCTCGCGGGAAGCATGCTGGGCGCGGTCAACTCGGCCGACGCCGGCGGTCTCTCAGGCTTCGCGGCCTGGGTCTACCAGAGCTACCCCTACCTCCAGTATGCCACCTTCCTCACGAACCACGACCAGGACCGTGTCTTCACGGTGCTCGGAGAGGACATCGGCAAGGCGAAGGCGGCCGCGGGGCTCTACCTGACGCTTCCGGGCGTTCCCTTCCTCTACTACGGCGAGGAGATCGGGATGACCGGCTCAGGCGACCACCTGAACATCCGGACACCGATGCAATGGACCGACGGAGAGGACGCTGGGTTCACGACCGGGACGCCCTGGAGAGACGTCAACTGGAACTACGTCGACAGGAACGTCGCCGAGGAGGCGTCCGACCCGAACTCCCTCCTCGAGTGGTACAAGAAGCTGATCCACGTCCGGAACGACTCCCCCGCCCTCCGAAGAGGCCTGCACGACGCGCTCGGGAGCTCCGCGCCGCAGGTGCTCGCGTTCATCCGGACGCACGAGGAGCAGATGCTCCTGTGCATGACGAACTCATCGCCGAGTTCGGTGAGCGACATCACGCTCTCGGGCGCCGCGGATTCGCTCGTGCCGGGGGACTACACGCTCGTCAACCTGCTCGATCTCGCGGACACGCTGGAGATCACCGTGAGTTCGACGCATGAGATCATCGGACTGGAGCTGGGGCCGTACCAGACGGCCGTGTACGAGTTCTTCCCCGGCTCGGGCGTTGACCCGGGCGACGGCGATGGTGCCGACAGCAGGGTCCGTCTCGGACGGAGCTACCCGAACCCGTTCAAGCCTTCAACGACCATCGGCTACTCGCTTCCGGCGGCGTCGCACGTGCGCATGAGCGTCTACGACGTCGCCGGGCGCGAGGTCGCGGTCCTGGTGGACGACGTGCGGCCCGGAGGTCCGCACGAGGTCACATGGAACGGAACCGGGAGCGACGGGACCAAGATCGGGTCCGGTGTGTATTTTGTCCGACTCGATGTTGCGGACGAGACAAGAACCTCACGGCTCACGCTGCTCAGATAGCCGCCTGTTCCTCGGAGCCGGCCAGACGTCACATGAAAGCCCCGGTCGCGGACGACCGGGGCCTTGTTGTGTTCGGTGGGCGCCTCGGAGCGAGGCTGTCCTCGGGCCCCGATGCAGCCATCGGGGCCCTTCGATTCACGCGTTGCAGAACCTCTCAGCGATAGAGCGCCTTGATGGAGGTCCAGCTCAGCTCCTCGACGGGGTTGATGGCGACCTGGATGCAGCCGCAGACCTCGTGCACCTCGTCTCCCGTTCCATCGCCCTGGACGCACCAGAAGATCGGCGTGCCGTAGCTCACGTCCGCGACGGTCGCGTCGATGTACACCGTCGTTCCCTCGGTCGGGAGGATCTCGCCTGTCCCGCCGTTGTTGTCCTCCCAGATCGCCGTGTGGTCGATCGGAGGGATGTACATGTCAAAGCTGGGACGTCCCACGACGATCTCATCACACGCCATCGTACCCTCAAAGATCGTGTAACCATCCGGGAACGAGATCTGGATGGTCGCGATCCCCTCTCCGTCCTGCGATTCGTTCTGGACCCAGAAGGAGAACGTGTACGTTCCCCCGGGGAGCACCTCCGTCGGCGATGTCATCATCACAAGACACCCGTCGAGGTTCGCCGAGGCGGCGCACGCGATGGCGAGAACGAGCAACAAAGCGATCACCGATCTGGTCATGACCTCCTCCTTCGAGAACGCCTTGGTTCGCGCCGCGCCCTTGACCGCATGCGGCTGCACTATCACGTATAGAGTGTCACACGACGAGAGGCTGATGTCAACGCGAAATTGCGTCTTATCGCATGGAATGGGGCGTCATTAATCTGAGCATGTCTTTCTCGTATGAAAGTCGACGCTGCTCTCTCCTCACGTTCACAACGAGAGGGCCCCGGTCCGGAGGGACCGGGGCCCTGCTGCGTCCTTCCTGGCAGCCCGCACATCAGTCTTCGTAGAGCGTCACGACGCTGTTCGCGATGAGCTGCCGGCCTTCCCAGAAAGTGCTGTCGAAGTCGCCCGTGACCGACACGTAGTCCCCGACGTCGATCTGCTGGTAGCCCACATCGTCCGTGGGGTCGTATCCGAGCTCCCTCGTATCGACCGTTATCTCGCGCAGTCCGCTGTCGACGGTGAACTCGCGTCCATTGACCCTCGTGACAACACCCCGCAGGGTGCCGTATCCCATCCGGACCACGGCGTCGTTGTCGGTGAGCCAGTAGTCGAAGTAGTCGCCCTCCTCCTCGTCGGCGGCGCTCTCGTAGAAGTACGTCCCCATCTCCTCGACGTAGACGCTGCTTGCTTCGATCGTGTCGCTCGCGAAGACGTTGTCGTCGACGCGGCCATAGACAGTCACGCGGTCGCCCTCGAGCAGCTCGTAGTCACGCTCGTACCAGTCCCAGTCGTCCATCTCGACAGTGATCTTGCCCTCGCCGTAGTCGAGGGTGAAAGCCCCACGTTCGGTCGCGACGGCCGTCCCGCTGATGCTGATCCAGGACTCGTCCGGAGCCGTGCGCGGAGTCTGGGCTCCAACCGCCACGGCGCCTATGCAGAAGACCGCGAGCAGCAGGAGACTGCGCGTCTTGAACATCATGCTGTACCTCCCCGTGATCGAATGTGCCGGCGCGGCCCGAGGTTATGGAGCAGGCTCGTTCATCGGCTCGGGACACGCGCTTTTCAGCGATAGAGCGACTTGATGGTCGTCCAGCTTATCTCCTCGACGGGACTCACGGCTATATGAACGCAGCCGCAGACCTCGTGGAATCCGGCGCCCGCTCCGTCGCCCTGGATGCACCAGAAGATCGGAGTCCCGTAGCTGATGATTCCGACGATGCCATCGATGTAGATCGTGGTTCCTTCTCCGGCGAGGATCTCACCTGTACCGCCGTCGCTGTCCTCCCAGATGGCGGTGTGGTCGATGGACGGTATGAACATGTTCCAGCACGGCCTCCCCGGCACGATCTCATCGCAGGCCATGGTCTCCGGGTAGAGGGCGTACCCGTCCGGGAACGACATCCGGATGCTGGCGATCCCCTCGCCGTCGGGCGAGCCGTTCTGGACCCGGAAACAGAACGAGCACGCTTCTCCCGGTCTGACTTCCGTCGGCATCGTGCAGACCACGGAGCAGCCCGTCATGTCAGCCGAGGCAACGCCGGCAAGGAACAGAACGCAAAGAACAGCCGCCACATACCTCATCTTCATCCCCCTCCCGACTCCGCCCGAACATCCCATCACCAGGCGAACACCCCCGTTCGCCACCGGTCACGATTCTCTCACGAACATACCGTATGGTCAAGAAACATTTGAAAGGAAACAGTCGGCATCCGGACTATGACGCACCAAATCTGCGCGGATTGGGCGGATCTCGACCCGCTGCGGCCCAAGCGCCCCGGCCGCCCGGGAGCCTGATGCGTGAGGTTCGAGGCGGAAACCACCTGCGCCGGGGGCCATCCATGCTGTACGGTGAGCCAGTGGACAGCCCCTCAGAGCACGTCGTCCACGAGCGAGTCATCGGGCGGTCAAGGGTCGTTTTGAGGAGGACTTCATGAGATTCGAGCGGGTGCTGTGTCTGCTGCTCGCGGGATGCGCGCTCATCGCCGTCCCCGCGTGCGCCGCCATCACTGCCGGCGGCGTCGTCTACGAGGACCTGAACAGGAATGAGCTGCGCGATGCCGGTGAGCCCGGCATTCCCGATGTCCGGGTCTCGAACGGGAGGGACATCACGACAACCGACGAGGCCGGACGCTACCGTCTTCCGGTCGACGACGACACGATCCTCTTCGTCATCAAGCCGCGCGGCTGGCGGACGCCGCTCGACCACCACAATCTACCGGTCTTCTACTACGTTCACCGACCCGACGGCTCGCCGGACCTCTACTACCACGGCGTCGCGCCCACGGGTCCCCTGCCCGACTCCGTCGACTTCCCGCTCTACCCTCAGGACGAGCCGGAAGCGTTTCACGCGATCCTCTTCGGCGACACGCAGCCCAGGAACCAGCAGGAGATCGACTACCTCGCGCACGACGTCGTCGAGGAGCTTATCGGCACGGACGCCTCGTTCGGCGTGACGTTGGGCGACATCATGTTCGACGACCTGTCGCTCTTCGAGAGCCTGAACGCGACGGTCGCCCTCGTCGGCATCCCCTGGCACAACGTCGTCGGAAACCACGACATCAACTTCGACGCCCACGACGACCACCACTCGAACGCGACCTTCGAGAGCGTCTACGGTCCGCCCTACTACTCGTTCGATTACGGCCCGGTGCACTTCCTCGTGCTCGACGATGTGAAATGGCAGGGAGAGGTCGAGGACCCTGAGGCCTACTGGGGTGGGAACTACATCGGGAGCCTCTCCGGCGACCAGCTCGAGTTCATCCGGCGCGACCTTGAGATGGTCCCCGAGGACCAGCTTATCGTCCTCTTCATGCACATCCCGCTCGTCGCGGACTGGGTCGAGGAGGAGCGGGGGCAGCTCTACCGCATGATCGAGAACCGGCCCTTCGCTCTCTCCATCTCGGCGCACTATCACACCCACGAGCACGTCTTCATCACCGACGAGGACGGGTGGCGAGGTCCTGCGCCGCACCATCACGTCATCAACGTGACGACGTGCGGGAGCTGGTGGTCGGGCGCGCCCGACGAAGAGGGCATTCCCCATACGACGATGCGGGACGGCGCACCCAACGGCTATACCATCATCCGTTTCAACGGAAGCGACTACGTCATCGACTTCAAGGCGGCCAGGCGACCGGCCGGTGAGCAGATGCGCATATGGACGCCGGAGCCAGTCCGACGGGGCCGGGCGGAACCCTCAGAGGTGCTGGCCAACGTCTACAACGGCTCGGAGCGCTCGGTGGTCGAGTTCCGGATCGTCGGCGTGACGGACTGGATGCCGATGGAGATGGTCCAGAGACCCGACCCCTACTACGCGGCGATGAAGGAGCTGGAGCCTGACGAGGGGCCGACCGACTGGCGCGCGCTGCCACGCGCTACCGACTCTCCGCACCTGTGGCGGGCGCTCCTGCCGGAAGGACTCGTTGCCGGCCAGTACGTCCTCGAGGTCAGGGAAACGGACATGTGGGGACGGGAGCATATGGGACGGAGGTCCCTGCGGGTGGAGTAGAGACGCGGACCCGAAGAGCCGCAGCGCAGGCGGCAGTCATTTCGAGGGTGCATTGTTCCTGCTGAAATGGTATCGTCCGAGGGAAGGGCTCAGTTGGGCGGCTCGACCTTGACCGGGACGCACTGCTTCAGGGAGGAAACGATGAAAGCGCTGATCGCGATGCTGTTGGTGTTGAGCGCGACGGCCTGTGGCGCGGCCGAAGCGATGCCCGTCACCTACGAGGCGGCGGGCAGGACGTTCGAGGGCTACTGCGTGAGCCCCGCCCCGGACGCGCCGCTCGTGCTTCTCATACACGACTGGGACGGTCTCACGGACTACGAGGTGCAGCGGGCCGAGATGCTGGGTGAGCTCGGTTACGCCGTCTTCGCGGCGGACCTCTTCGGCGCCGGCGTTCGGCCCGAGTCGCTCGAAGAGCGGCGGCGCCTCACGGGCGAGCTCTACCAGAACCGCGACGAGATGCGAACACTTCTCCGGGCCTCGCTCAGGACAGCGCGAGAGCGGTCGGAGGAAGATGTTCCCGTCGTCGTGATGGGGTACTGCTTCGGGGGAACGGCGGTTCTCGAACTCGCGCGCTCGGGAGCCGACGTAGAGGGCTACGTCACGTTCCACGGCGGGCTCGACATCCCGGAAGGGCAGGACTACTCGCAGGCGAAGGGCGAGTATCTCATCCTGCACGGCACGGCCGATCAGAGCATCTCCATGGACGACTTCGCGGGCCTCGCCGTCGCTCTCGAGGAAGCCGGACTCCCGCACGAGATGATCACATACGGAGGCGCGCCGCACGCTTTCACGGTCTTCGGCTCCGACCGCTACCACGAGGAGGCGGACCGGAGGTCCTGGGAGAGGTTCACGGCGTTTCTCGAGGAGGTTCTGGGAGGCTGATCGGCGGAAGGCAACGTGCCGGTGAGTGAATCAGTTCCGCGATGTCACCCCGCTCGACGCCGCTGTGCCGGCGCGCCTGCGCACGTCGCCCATGAAGTCCCATTTCGGGAAACCCGCCGGCACGCGCTCGGCACGAGGTATCTTCGCAACAACCAGCGTGTCGCTGTCGATCGTCGCAGGGTTCACATACTCCCAGACGATCTCCCCGGACCCGGTCACCTCGATGATCCTACCCTGCTCGGACTCCGTGATGAGTGTGTTGCCGTTCGGCAGACGCTGCTGCGCACCCTCACCGCGAGTGAAGAAATCCCCGGCCGTGTAGGTCCAGACGATCTCGTCGGTCGCCAGGTCGATCTCGATGACCCGCGACTGCTCGAGAGGAGGTTCCTGTCTGGTCAGACCGAGGTTGTCGAACAAAAGCAGGTGGCCGTCAACGAGCTGTGCCTCGTGCTGCATGCTCCATCTGCCCGACAGGGCCCACACGATCTTCTTGTTGGGCAGATCGAGCACCGCCACGGTCCCAAGACTCCGAATGGAGAGCAGGACCTGGAGGTTCTCTTCCATCGGCAGGACCTCGAGTGAGTTGACGTGGAAGATGTCGGCGCCGTCCGAGGCGAGCCGCTGCGCCAGCTGTTCTTCGCCGGTCTCCGAGTTCTCGAAGGCCTCAAGGAGCGACACATAGGCGAGCTGCTTTCCGTCCCGGTTCAGCAGAAGCACCCCATCATCGATCACCTGCTCACCGTCGTTGAGATACGAGCGGGTGACGAGTCTGCGCACGAGGGCCAGAACAAGCCCCTCCTCAGTCGTCACCACGTCGTGATGCGCATGGCCGGAGAAGCTCCACAACAGTCTGGACCGGTCATCGAGACAGAGCAGCTGCGGCGGCTTGATCGTCACAGCCAGGAGGTTTCCGTTCTCAAGGACGCGAACACGGGACCAGTAGTTGGAACCAGGATGGTACCATGAGTGAAGGACTGCGCCGTCCATGTCTATGAGAAGAGCGTACGGCCCATCGGTGCTGCTGAAGAGCGTGTAGCCGGGCTCTACTGCATCACGACGCAGAAGCGTCACGCCGCTCTCTCCGGTCGGCGCGGAGACACCATCGACATAGCCGAGCGTCGCAATCCGCTCCAGCTCGTGCGACTGCTCGGTCGAAAGGGTATCGTGCGACGACGGGGCCCTCGGCCGTCCATCCTGCTCAACATCGCCGCCACAACCGACCACAAGGGCAGCTGCGATCGCCATGAGAGCTGTGCTCTTGACGGCTCGACTTAACGGGCCAACCATGCTCCGCCTCCTGTGACTCACCCATGCCGCACACCGCTCCGGCAGCGAACGTCGACCGAGTCTAGCATGAAGAGAGCCCATGCCACATCCTGAACGCGACACGGCGACCGCAGAAACATCGCCCGGGGGGATTGTCGCACCCCGAGGCTGCGCGCTGTTTGACCGCAGGCAGACCCGGCCCTTGGAACCGGAAGAGGCGCGGACTTCGTATGATGCGCCCCGCCCGCTCGCTTCAGCATGGACGGGCTCGCTCTGCTTCGGGCTCCGTTGGCAGCCGATACCTGGAGGAAACTCATGAGCGCGCGCATGCGACGCGAGCTGGCATGCGAGGTCCGCGAGCACGTACCATGCGCTCCCGGAGTCTACGCGTTCATGGATGGGGACGGAAAACTCCTCTACGTCGGCAAGTCCGTCAACCTGAGACGCAGAATGTCGGGTACCTCCGGGAGAACATCGGCTCGCTCGAGCTTCATCTGGGGCGCCTCGTGGCCGGTATCCGGAACTTCGCATGGTGGAGGACGCGGTCAGAGCTCCTTGCGCTGCTCCTCGAGGATGCCCTCATCAAGAAGTGCCAGCCTCACATGAACACGCGTCTCCGGGCCGTTTAGCGACAGGTACTTCGCCGAACGACTCTAGGACGCGCTCGGCCGGGCACTCGGCATCCGCAGCTGCAGCGAGCACGACCCGAGCCGGAAATGTCTAGCGTACGATATTGGGCGCTGCAAGGGGACGTGCCGCAGGCGCCGTGACGCCGGCCGCCTACGCGTGCGTCGTGCAAAGGGCCCGGGCGTTTCTGCTCGGAGAGTCAGAGGACGTCCTTGGACAACTGGGGGCGCTCCGCGACGGCGCCGCGTCGGGCCGACGCTACGAGGACGCGGCCGCGCTTCGGGACGCCGCCCAGATGTGCCGGCGGTTCGTCGACCGTCGCCGGTTCGAGCGGAGGTTTCTCTCGAGTGGTTGCCGATTCGTCGACAAGAACGGTCTGGGGTATGCCTTTGAGAGTGGATGCCTGCTCGCGCCGGACGAGGTCATCGTCGATGAAGGCGTCGGTCGAACCACGGACGCCGCTCCGTCGGGCTTCGACCCGTGGAACGCGAGTCGGCAGGCCGCCGGGTTCCTGCGCCATCCGCCCGGTGATCCACGGACCCTGCTCGACAGGACGGCCATTGTGTGGAGCTGGTGTCGCCGACAGGACATTTGCCCCACCTGGTCTCAAGAAGCAGCGAGCCCATCCTGCGAAGGACGGGCTCGCGCTGCATGACCTGAGTCGTGACCGAGCAGGCGAAGAGCGGTCCTACTCCTCCCCCGGCTTCCAGACCTCCCAGACGCGACCGACAAGGTCGGGCCCGGGCGTGAGCGTCTTCTTGCCCGGCTCCCAGCCCGACGGCGTGGCCTCGCCGGTCTCGCGAACGTGCTGGAACGCCTTGACCTGGCGAATGGTCTCGCTGATGTTCCTGCCGACCGACGGCGTCAGGACCTCCATCGCCTGGATGACACCGTCGGGGTCGATGATGAAGCGGCCGCGGATGTTGACGCCCGCCGCCTCCTCGTAAACGCCGTAGACGGTCCCGATCCGGCCCCCCGCGTCGGAGAGCATGGGGAACGGAATGCCGCCCTCAACCATCTTCGAGAGCTCGACCTCGTTCCAGATCTTGTGGATGAAGCGGCTGTCGACGCTCATGGAGAGCACCTCGCAGCCGAGCTTCTTGAGTTCGGAATATGCGTCGGCAACTGCCGACAGCTCGGTGGGTCAGACGAAGGTGAAATCGCCCGGGTAGAAGCAGAGCAGCACCCAGTTCTTGCGGTAGTCCGAGAGCTTGACGTTCTTGAAGCCCTCGCCCGCGATATACGCCGACGCCTCGAAGTCGGGCGCCTCCTTCCCCACGCGCGCCGTCATCATCTGTGTTCCTCCCTGTGGTCTCGAACCGCTCTCTTTCTCGACCGGCTCCGGGCTGGTCGGCCCGGCGGCGGCCTGAACGCACGAGTCCTTCTCCCCGGCCATTCCCTCGGCCTCCTTTCCCTCGCTCCACTCCTCGCGGCTTCCTCATTGAGTAAGGGAAGCCCTCAGCAGGAAGACCATACAACCGATCGCGCGCAGCGTCCAGCTGTCCTCACGCCTCGTGGGGCCGCGCCCTATCCTCTCAGAGCGATCTCGCTCAGTTCGTTGATCCTCCTGGTGTCGTCGTCCGAGAGCTCCCAGTCGAACTCGATGTTCTCCCTGATGTGGTCCTCCGACGTGGCCTTCGGGATGACGATGAGGCCACGGTCAAGCAGCCATCGGATGCTCACCTGCGAGGCCGACTTGTCGTACTGCTGCCCGATCTCCGTCAGAAGGTCATCGTCGACGAGCCCACCCGTGTCGAGCGGACTGTATGCGGTGACCGTCATCCCTCTCTTCTGAAGGAAGTCGATGAACTCCGCCGGGTAGTGATAGGGATGTATCTTGATCTGGTTGTTCGAAACGGGGACCTTGGCCGCCTTCTCGGCTTCGATGGTCCCCCTCTCTCCGAAGTTGCTGATGCCGATGTTCCTCACCCAGCCTCTGTCCACGATCTCCTTCATCCCCTCCATCGTCTCCGTGATCGGGACCGTGGGATTCGGCCTGTGTATGAGATAGAGATCGAGATAGTCGATGCCCAGCCGTCCGAGGCTCGCTTCGCAGGCGGTGACGACGTCGTCCCGTCGGAGCTTGCTGTCGTCCACCTTCGAGGTGATGAAGACGTTCTCTCGCTCGAATCCCCTCAGGGCCTTTCCGATCTCCTCCTCGTTCATGTAGTCGTCGGAGGTGTCGATGTGCGTGTAGCCGATCTCCAGGGCCCTGGTGATGGCCCTGACGCAAGCGTCACCCGTCAACTGCCATGTTCCTATCCCGAGAACCGGGATGGAATCGCCTGTCTTGAGCTTCATTGTCGGGACCATCTCAACCTCCGTGGTTCTCAGGAACGCTCGCAAGCAGAGGCGCCCACATGACGGACCTCCTGCTCACCACATGATGACGCGCACCCGTAGATGGTGCCCCAGAATTGTTTCCAAGTCAAGTAATTCTATCACGCAGGGACTCGGCGGAAGATTTCGATGGAAGGGAAGCTCATGCGCCGGGGGCGGAGCGTGGGTTCGAGTATCTGCGGGGATGGCGGTCAGTTCCGATAGAGCGCCTTGATGCCGCCCCAACTCGTCTGCACGACGATCGCCTGCTCCGTCGTGCCGCACCCGACGTCGCCCGCGCCGATGAGCCCGCAGGCTTCCGAACCCGGCGGATGGAAGCTGGGAAGGCACGGAGAGTTGGCGCTCAGCGACACATCGTAGTGGGACGTGCTGCAGAACAGCGGATCGGCGCTGAAGTTGCCGTCGACGCCGAGCTGGTCCTCGACGCAGCCGACCCAGTCACCCTCCTCGTTGCCGTAGAGGTCACAGCACTCGAGCACCGGGAAGCACTCGCCCTGCGAATTGTCACATCCGACGGCCTCGCTGAAGATCGAGTAGGCGATCAGGCAGTGCGAGATCTGCGGACTGCCTCCGAACTTGCACCCAATCCCCCCGTACTTCCAGTGCGCGCCGTTCCGGCGGAATGTGCAGTTCGTGATGTTCGCGCTCGTTCCCCAGTCCCCGATTGCTCCGCAGTAGTCGGTGGCCCAGTTGTTGGCGAAGACGCTCGAGGAGATCTCTGCGCTCGTGCCGTCCCGTGCCATGAGCGCGCCACCGGACAGGGCGGTATTTCTCTCGAAGCGGCAATCGTCGATGGTCACGGTCCCGCAGCTCTTCAGATAGACCCCGCCTCCGAGATCGTCGTCGTCCCAGAAGTCGTCGATGCCGCCGTAGTTGAAGTAGAACGTGCAGCCGGTGAAGGTGGCGTCGCTGTTCTCAACGTAGACGCCGCCTCCCCCGTTCTCGGCCACGTTGCAGCGCACCTCGACGTCGGTCATCTCGAGCGTGCTGCCGCCGCCTGCCCACACGCCGCCGCCCTGAATGACAGCGTCATTGCTGTCGATGACGCAGGACTCGAGCACGACGCCGGAGGCGTTGCTGTGGACCGCGCCTCCGCGATCCGCCTCGTGACCCGTGATGGCACAGTTCACAAGGGTCGCGCTCGTGCACTCATCCAAATAGACGGCGCCGCCGTTGTTCCTTCGGAAGGTGACGTTCGTCAGCACCACGGTTCCCTCGCCGTAGATGCGCATGCCGCCGCCGACGCTTCCCGTGTTGCCTTCCACTGTGCAGTCGATGAACTCGGGGCTGGCGTCCGTGCTGGTGACGGCGCCACCGGGAGAGCCCGTGGTCCAGCTCCCGGACATGACGCAGTTGCGAAAGACAGGGTTCGCGCCCGAGGCGCAGGCCACGGAGCCGCCCCCGTTGCCGGCATAGTTCGACTCGAAGATGATGTTCTCAATGGTCGGGGACGCGCCGTCGCCACACCAGACAGCGCCCCCTCGTCCCCCCGAGTAGTGCCCGTTCACGATCGTGAAGCCGCTCACGAGGGCGGCGCGGGTCAGGCCGCCCGTGAGACTGAAGGCGCGGCCCGAGCCCTCGCAGTCGATCGTCGTGACTTGAGCTCCCCCCTCAGAGAGGATCGTGACGTCCTTGTCCCAGAAGTAGATGTTCTTGTTCCCGGAGCCGGTGTAGACGCCCGGAGCGACCATGACCGTGTCGCCGGGGTCGCTGTCGTTCACGGCAGCCTGGATCGTCGAGAACTGGCACGGAACGTAGCGTCTGACGGCGTCGGCAGGACCGGGGCACAGGAAGAGTATCAGCATCACGGCGAACGCGAGCGCTTCACGTGTCGGACGATGATGCACTGAAGCACCTCCAGACGTCACGTCACTTGAGCAGCACGACTCTCTTTTCGTGCGTCCCGGACTGCAAGACCAGGCGCAGGAAGTACACGCCGCTCGCGGCCCGGCTTCCCGTCCCGGTCCGTCCGTCCCATGCCGTTCGGTGTGGCCCGGGCGCGAGGTGCTCGTCGACCAGCGTGGCCACACGCCGACCTGTCAGGTCGTAGACCGAGAGCGTGACCGGTCCGCCCGTCGGCACCGAGTACTCGATGGTGGTCGCGGGGTTGAAGGGGTTGGGATGAACCGCCAGCGCGTCGGTCGTCGGGGTTTCAGGCACTCCGGTGTCGACCGGCACACCGAGACGGATGCGGTCGAGGATGAACCCCTTCCCGTGAGTATCGCACGGGGTCCGCTGGTGGATGCCTATCGTGAGCCACCACGGCGGGCTCTCCGCGTAGTCGCTCCAATCCTGCATGACCGTGAGCCACGTGGGCTGCCCGAGCGCTTCGAAGGTGTCCCACAGCACGGGGCCCCATTCGTCGAAGCACTCATCGTGCTCGCTCCCGTAGGCATAGACGCTCGCGATCTCCCGGGGGCAGTCGACGTAGGCCGTCCAACTGGCGACGAGACCCGGCGCGCCGCCCACGTCGATCGGCGGGCTGAAGAGCATCGATTCCGACGCGTGGCTCGTCAGGCCCGTCACCGTGTCGATCTGCGCCATCATCCAGCCGGTTCGCGGGTCGCTCGGGCCCCCGAGGTCCTCGAAGAAGAGACGCTGGAAGACGTACCCGGTCTGGCCGGTCGCCGGGATGTCCTCACGCGTCCAGCCGTTGTCGCCCGGCGACTCGCAGTCGTCCACCCAGACCGTGTCGCCGTTGACGGTCCACGTGATGTTGTCGAGCTGCCACGCTCCATCCTTGCAGCTGTTCAGCGGAGGGTTGTTGTACTGGTCCTCGGATGAGTACGCGACGTCCGAGGTCACCCGGTAGCGGAGACGGAACGGCACGCCGGCGAGGTCGCTCATGTCGAGCGTCTGGTGACCGTAGTAGTCGTCGTCCCAGTCCTTCGAGTAGCCCGGGCCCTGGAAGGAGGGGTTCGTCACGGCGTAGCGGGTCGTCCACGTCCCCCCATTGTCCGTCGAGACGTCGACATAGCCGTAGTCGTACATGTTCTCCAGCGCGAACCGCTGGTCCCACTCCAGGATGAGCGTGTCGCCTGGTTCGCATTCCGCCTCGACCTCGGGGAACGCGCGCTCGAGATGGCACAGCCACTCGTTCCCGTACCCGCGCGGCTGACGCCAGCACTGGTCGTACGTGCCGCACCACCACGTCGAGTCGCCGAGCCACTCGAACCCATTGATGCGGATCGTGTCCTTGTGCCAGTAGTTGGTGTGGCCGAGGGTGCCGCTTCTGTCCTCGACGACCCATCCGGCGTTGTCGCCGGAGAGGTCCTCGAAGTCGGCGTCGAAGATCCAGAGGGTGTCGGCGGCGTGGGCCGCGCTCGAGAGGGCAAGCGCCACACCCAGCACAAGCGCGACTGCCGGCGTGCGCATCGGTTCCTCCTCGAACCGGACTCTTACGGATTCTTGTTCATTCTATCATGAGAGAGAAAGCTGCTCAAGACGAACCATACTTGAGGGCTGTGATCGATCCTCTCGGTCAGCTTCGCGTGGGGATGGTCTTGCGCTTCCTGCCTGCGCACGCGGCGTGGGCCGCCTTCGTGGCGCTGGCGTTCCCGCCGCTCTTCGCCTTTGCATAGAAAAGGGTTGGCTCGGCCACAGCAGCAGATCGGTCGCTCGTCGTCCGCCTACCGGATGAGGACCATCTTCCTTCGTTCCTCGAACCGGCCCGACGTCGCGGAGCAGAAGTACACGCCTGTGGCGACCCTGTTGCCGCCGGCGTCGCGGCCGTCCCATGTCACCGGATGCCGTCCCGCATCGAACTCGCCGTCGGCCAGAACGGCCACCTCCCTGCCGCCCACGTCTAAGACGCGCACCGTGACCCGGCCCGGCACGGTGAGCGCGAAGCTCATGGCGGTCGTCGCCCTGAACGGGTTCGGCACGTTCCTGCTCAGGCTCAGCTGCGGCACGTGCTGTTCATCGACGCCCACGGTCGCATACATGGCCTCGGCGAACTCCGGATGATCGATGAACGGGTTCCTGTTGCCCTGCATCGTGTACACGGTCCCGTTCCGCTCGAGCTCCTTGCGGCTCACGGGGTCCTGCTCGTGCCACTCGAGCAGCATATTGACGGCCCACGGGAGAATGTCGGCGCCGTCGGTCATCGGGCTGGTCGACCAGGCCGCATCCTCCGTGTAGTAGCGGGTCGTGACGTAGAAGTAGGTGCGGGCGAAGTCCCCCTTGTATGCATCGATCGGTTCGAACACGACGCCGGAGTAGCCGGGGTATGTGCAGTTGCCCCGCTTACAGCCGTTCAGCGAAGTCCACGTCGGTGAGTCCACCTCGCCGTACGGGTCCGAGCCGCGCTGGTTGTTCACGTAGTTGTCCGTCGGGTAGATCGTGAAGAGGTCCGAGTACTTCGGCAGGAGCTCGCCCCCGGACCAGCTCGAGGGCCAGGTGTGCTCGCGGTTGTATCCTGTGCCCTCGACGCCTCCGACGCCACCCTGGTCCACACCGAACGTGTACTCATACGGCGGCGTGCCGCCGGGGATGTCAGAGTACATGTCCCAGACCTTCCCGTTCGGCTTGTCGTCGGTCGTGTAGAACGCCTCCCACGAGTACGTGTACGAGAGCACCGTGTGGTCGTCGATGATCGCGTGGAGGGCGGCCCTGAGGTCGTCGCCGACAAGCCCCCAGACCGCGTCGTAGTAGCCGGGCGGGACGGTCACGTCCACGAAATCGAACGCATAGCTCACGCTGTCCATCGCGTTCGCGTAGAGGTCCTCGACGCCGTCCACGACCAGCGGGTACTCGCCGGGCGACATCGTCGAGACGGTCAGCACGGCCTGGTCCGGCTGCCCTGTTGAACGCAGCGCAGAGAGGACCGTGAGCCCCTCGATTGCGTAGTTCGACGGCGTCTCGCATGTCGCTTCGTCCACGGGCTCGGAGAAGGTGATGGTGACGGTCGCGTCGGTCCCGGCATAGACCTGGTAGATGGACGGCGCAACGACGTCCCCGGCCCACACGACGTCTGCGGCATATCGCGGCTCGAGCATCAGGCGGCCGTCACCGCAGATCACCGGCCCGGTCACGTCGTACGCGGTGCCGAGCGACGGAACGAAGGCGTATCCGAGGTCGCCGACACCGACCGTTCCGCTGCCGTCGTCGACCTCCCATGCCCCGTATCCGATGTCCGCATCCGTGCAGACCGCGTCATCGACGGTCACGAGCACGCCCTCGTAATCCTCGGTCGACGCAGCGGCCGTTGTGACGAGCGCGGGAGCGGGCGCTCCGACCGCTGACGCGAGAATTTCCACGGCCGCGTCCTCGATGAGCGTCGTCCCGGCATCGAAGAGGCTGCCGTTCTCTGTCACCATCCCTCGGACGCTCACGGAATCGCCCTCGGAGGGCGCCGAAGTCGCCTGCGCCCAGACGCCGGACCTCACGCCCGTCCCGTCCTGCACGCTGAAGTAGGTCCCGAAGCTTCCCGTCACGACGCCGTGGATGATGACGGCGTAGCCTTCGTAGGGAGAGCTCGCTCCGGTGCCCTGTACATCGGCGACCGAGACGACATACGGAAGCGAGTAGCTCGCGGCGTCGGTCACCGTCGTTCCCGGCAGGACGTTCACGGCGTGGATGCTGAAGTAGACGGTGGTGCCGGCCGGCTGGCCCGGAACCGGCGTGTCGGTCACGTACGTGTCGCCCGCGTCGAGCGACATGGCGATCTCATTCGGAAGTGAGAACTGCGATGTCCCCCAGAAGAGCGACACCGATGCGATAGCCACGGTGTCCGTGACGTCGGCGAGGACGTCGACGGCCTGTCCGGCGAGCGGCGCGGCCGGGTCGGTGACGATGTTCGCGACGACAGGCCCCGGCGTGGGCGGGGCTGCGTCGTGGGTGCCCGGTGTTCCGTCCGTCGGGTACTCGACGGAGAACGCCGTCCACTCCGACGGGTCGTACGTGGGCGACGGCAGCACGACGCCGAATTTCCTTACGTAGTCGTCGTTCTCGAAGGCCGTGCCTTCCACGACCGCATAGTCGATGACGATGTCGCTCGCGTTCACGAGCTTCGCCCCGTCACCCACCTTCCCGTTCCAGAGGCTGTTGTTGCTCGACCAGGCCTCGTCGGGGAAGTCCACCGGGAACGGCACGACGGTCGTATAGTCGCCGGCCACGAGGGCGTCCCCCGCCTGGATCGTCCCGGAGAGCTCCCACGTGAAGATGTCGCCTCCGTTGCCGACGGCGACGAGCGACCAGCCGGAGAGGTCCACGTCGTCGGGACCCGTATTGTAGATCTCGATGAACCGGTCGGTCAGGTAGTTGAGATGCGGGTCGCACATTTCGGAGATGAGCACGCTCGAGACGGCCGTCGCCGGCAGAAGCGCCAGCGCGATCATCACGATGGTCGTGAGCAAGGATGTCGTTCTCATGGTCTCCCCCGGGGCGTCCTGCGAAGCGGCACGAACCTGCCTTGGCCGGACCATCTGCCCCATCATCGGCCAGAATCCCGCCAGATTGTCCACGTTCTTGACTACCAGCATATCAGATGAAGAGAGGCGGGGGAATCCCCGCCTCTCCGGCAGCTTCAGAACCCTCGCGATGCGCCCTCGCTCCGGGGCCTATCTCACCAGCACCATCCTGCTCGTCACAGCACCGGAGGCCGTCTCGACGCGGTAGTAGTAGACCCCGGAGGCCACCGGCGCGCCCTGCGCGTCGCGGCCGTCCCATCGAACGGCGTTCTGCCCGGCCGAAGCGCTTCCGCGGAAGCCGCGCACGCGCCGTCCTGTCACGTCGTAGACCACCAGCTCGTAATCGCCAGACCTCGGCATCTCGAACACCATCTTCGTAGCGTCTCGGAACGGGTTCGGGGCGTTCGGCTGCAGACGGAGCCGGCTCTCTCCCGGGAGGCCGCCGGCCACATCGGACCCCAGACCATCGTCCCAGTAGATGTCGTCGAGGGCGAACTCACACGCCGTGCCCTGCTCCTCGAGGATGACGAACGCGTAGCTGAGCATCCGGAGGTCGATGTACAGCCCGCGGATGTCCTCCACCGGAATCGCCGCCTGCCCCCACTCTCCGTCGCGCACGAGTCCGTACTTCGTCGTGTGCGCGGGGAACTCGATGTAGCTCTGGTTCCCCCACGCGTCAATGATGCCGATCTTGAAGGTGACGTTCGCAGGGATCTTGATGCGGAACTTCAGATGCCCGTCCCCGAAGTCGAACAGGTTCAGAGGCTCGATCGCCATGATGCCCGCACCGAACCAGCCCAGGCCCGTCGTCTGCCATGAGAGAGCGTCCTCTCCCTCGTACGGCGGAATCGTGCCGTCGGTGAGCGTCCCCTCCCACACGTAGATCTCCGAAGAGACCTCGGGGATGAGCTCGCCCGTCACAGGCGTCTCCTCAGTGAAGAGACCGAACAGACCGCACTCGAACTCGGGTGGCCCGAGATGAACCTCGCCCTGCCCGTTCCACTCGTAGACACGGACGTAGTCGACGTACATCTCAGCGGGGAACGGCATCGTGACAGGCAGGCCGCTCCCGGGGTCGCCCAGGTTGTACGCGTCGGTGAAGGCCCCGCCGATGGCGAGGTTTGTGATGAGATAGAACGGCTTCGTGAACTCGTCCGACTCGGCGTCGATCGAGAAGGGGGTCTCGAAAAGGTCATGCTCGACCCCCTCGTCCACGACGGTGAACCGGAGACTGCTCTCGTCCCAGTACATCCGGTACAGGAGGAACCTCTCGATGAGCGGGTCGGCGTAGTTGTAGTACGGGCGGCAGTAGAGGTCGTCGGGGTCCCACGAGATGCTGGCCGCTCCGGACGGGTTCCCCGGGTTCACGGCGTCGTCCGAGTAGAAGATGGCGTTTGCGCCGACGCTCTGATTGACGGTGGCGTTGTCCAGTCCGTTCCCGCCGTTGTGCGTGTCGTGGAGGTCGCGGTAGATCTGCTTCCCGCCCATCTCCATCATGTCGAGCTCTCCGCACCGAGGCCACGCGTAGTTGCTGTTCCCGAGGAGCCAGAATGCCGGCCATCCCCCGAGGTCCAGATCGGGAACGCGCACGCGCGCCTCGATCATCCCGTACCGAACGGTGACCCTCGACTTCGAGTAGAGCCTTCCCGACGTGTAGTTCAGTGGGTTCCCCCACTGGTCCACGATGCCGGGCCCGCTCTCCTGACGCGCCGTGATGCGAAGCCCCATGTTGCCGGGCTCTCCGGGTACCTCCACGATGTCGATGTTGTCGCCCGAGTAGTACTCGAGCTCGCCGTTGCCCCATCCCCAGGAGCCGTTTCCGGTCAGGATGATCCAGTTGCCGAGGTCGTCGAACGGTTCCTCCCAGATGAGGTCGCCGACCTGCGCCTGAGACGCGCACGCGCCGAACACGACCATCAGAAGCCCCAAAGCCACAGCCTTCACGTCGCACCTCCGGTAGGAAACATGACTCAGTTGACGGTCGGCCCATGCACGGCTGACCCCGCCAAGATGCCAACTGGTGCAATGATACACTTTGTTCGGCGCTCCAACAATCAACTTCTTCGACCTGCGCCCGCTTCAGGCCCAAGAAAAGCTCTATACTGACTGGCACATCATATACAGTAAGCGTCAAGAAAGTGTTTGTTCGTTGTCCGAACATAGTGTACACTATCGCTCGATGTGTGGTAGCCGGTCTCCTGGTCTTCACGGAGCCTCCGCGCGTCGTGGAGAGAGCAGGCCGGCTTGAGAGTGCACGCTCTACGTGCACGCTGTGGTGGTAGGAGGGTGTGTCATGAACAGAGTGATCGTAGCACTTGCGGTGGCTGTTGTTGCTCTCGCGTCGTTCGGCGCTGTGGACAGCGCGCTCGCGGTGAACCTTCTCGTCAACCCCGGCTTCGAGACGGGCGACCTGACGGGTTGGCAGGTGTTCGGCGCGAGCCCGAGCTCGTCGGTGACGATCCAGTCGCCGGACAACGGGCCTTCGGCTCCGGGTACGCATAACGCATTCATGGACAACCAGGCCGAGGCCGTGGGCCTGGTGCTCAAGCAGTCGACGGACCCCGGATCCGCGTCCGAAGGCGACGTCGACTACTCCTTCGATCTCAAGCTCATTCAGGCGGACCTCGGCGGCGTGTTCTTCGTCCAGATCTTCGCTGAGCAGTCGGGCGTCGGCATCGTCGGCGGCACCGGACTGATGGGTCCCTACTGGCCCTGGAACACGTGGGAGACGTTCTCGGGCTCCTTCGTGGCCCCGGCGGGCACGGACTTCCTCACCATCCAATTCACTGCAACCACAGGCGCAACGACGGGCAGCACCTGCCTGATGCACGTCGACAACGTCGTTCTCGACCAGGGCACCGTGCCGGTTGAGGATGCGTCCTGGGGCGGCGTGAAGGCCTTGTTCAGGTAGCGAGCTTTGAGCCCGCGGTCCGGGGGCCAACTCCGGTTCACAGCGCTCAGTCAAAAGGGCCGCTCTCCTCACGGAGGGCGGCCCTTACTTCAGCGACCTGCAGAGGCTGCGGCGCGCGCGGTCAGCCTGTCTGTTCCAGAAGAAGGGCGATCTCACGCATCTGCTCGGGCGAGAGCGGCCCGCGCTCCATCGCCCCGGCATTCTCCTGCACCTGCTCGACCGTCCGGAAACCGGGTATCGGAATCGTCCGGGGACTGCGCGCCCAGAGCCACGCGATCGCGCCCTGGGACAGGGTCCTCCCCCCGCTCGTCAGGACGTCGCGGACGCTTTCGCGCCGCGCCAGCCATTCCGGGGACGGGGTGCCGTCCGCGAAGTACTTCATCCACTCCGGGCTCCGTACCCCTCTCACATCATCGTCGGGCTTCTTCGTCGAGGCGTCGTACTCGTCGGTCAGAAGACCCATCGCCAGCGGGCCCCGGCAGACCGCGGCGAGGTTCTCGCTCTCACAGATGTCGATGACGGCCGGGTTGTCGTCCAGCACGTTGAGCTGCAGCATAATGGATGTGCAGCCCTCACCCTGCGCGAAGACAGCCGCTCTGTCCGCGAAGTCCGTGCTCCATCCGTAGGCGCGGATCTTCCCCGCCGCCATAAGTTCCTCAAGGGTCTCGCGGACCGGCACGGCCTTGTCGGCCGGGTACCCGTTGTCGTGGAAGTGGTAGAGGTCGATGTGATCCGTCCCCAGACGGCGAAGCGACGCCTCGCAGGCGCTCCGGATGCCTTCGGGCGACGGGTCGGCCCCGGTGATCTGGCGCGTCTCCTCGTCGAAGGTCGCGTTGAACTTCGTGGCGATGACGACCTCGGAACGGCGGTCGGCCAGCGCCCGCCCGAGCACGCGCTCGCTGTGTCCCGCGCCGTACACGTTGGCCGTGTCGAAGAACGTGATACCCAGGTCCATCGCTGCGTGGAGCGCGCGGATCGACTCGTCGTCGTCGACCTCCCCCCACCCGTGCGGCGTCTCGCCGTCCCACAGAGGTCCGCCGATGGCCCAGCAACCCATGCCGAGCGCGCTGACCTCGATGTCTGAACGTCCGAGCTTTCGGTTCATGCTCGATTTCCCTTCCTCGAACTTGCGACGTGGCCCTTTTCGACGCCGCATCGGTGGCGCCTCTTCAAGCCTCCGCACCGCTGCCTCTGCTACAACCTCTCGAGGTCGAACCGGTCGAGGTTCATCACCTTATCCCACGCCTCGACGAAGTCCTGCACGAACTTGTCCCGCGCGTCCTCGCTCGCGTAGACCTCGGAGATGGCCCGGAGCTGTGCGTTCGACCCGAAAACGAGGTCGACCCGGGTGCCGGTCCACTTCAGTTCATCCGTCGTGCGGTCGCGGCCTTCGAACGCGTCGCCGTCCTCCGAGACCGGCTTCCACACCGTGCCCATGTCGAGCAGATTGACGAAGAAGTCGTTCGTCAGCATCCCGGGACGCTCCGTGAAGACGCCGTGCTGAGATTCGCCGACGTTGGCACCCAGGACCCGCATCCCGCCGACGAGGACCGTCATCTCGGGAGCGGTCAGCGTCAGGAGCTGCGCCCGGTCCAGGAGAAGCTCCTCCGCCGGGACGGAGTACTTCTTCTTGAGGTAGTTGCGGAAGCCGTCGGCGCATGGCTCGAGAACGGCGAACGCATCCACGTCGGTCTGCTCCGCCGACGCGTCCGTGCGTCCCGGCGTGAACGGTACCGTCACCTCGTGCCCGGCGTTCCTCGCAGCCTGTTCGATACCCGCGCAGCCACCGAGCACGATCAGATCAGCGAGCGAGACCTTCTTCCCGCCGGACTGCGCCTTGTTGAACTCCTTCTGGAGCGCCTCGAGGGTCTTGAGCACGTTCCTGAGCTTCTCGGGCTCGTTGACCTCCCAGTCCTTCTGCGGCGCCAGACGGATGCGCGCTCCGTTCGCGCCGCCGCGCATGTCGGAGCCGCGGAATGTGGAGGCCGACGCCCAGGCGGTCGTGACAAGGTCCCGGACCGACAGACCGGAAGCGAGGATCTTCTCCTTGAGAGAGGCGATGTCGTCATCATCGATGAGCTCGTGATCGACCTCGGGCACCGGGTCCTGCCAGATGAGGTCCTCTTCCGGGACCTCCGGGCCGAGGTAGCGCGAGCGCGGCCCCATGTCGCGATGGGTCAGCTTGAACCACGCGCGGGCGAAGGCGTCCGCGAACTCGTCGGGGTGCTTGAGGTAGTGACGCGCGATCGGCTCGTAGATGGGATCGAACCTGAGCGACAGGTCCGCCGTGGTCATCATCGGGCGGTGCTTCTGCGTCGGGTCGTGGGCGTCGACGATCATGTCCTCTTCGTCCACGTCCTTGGCCAACCACTGATGCGCGCCGGCGGGGCTCTTGACGCGCTCCCACTCGTACTTGAAGAGGATTCTCAGGTAACCCATGTCCCACTTCGTCGGGTTCGGCTTCCAGGCGCCCTCAATTCCGCTGCTGATGGTGTCGCCGCCCTTTCCTGCGCCGTAGTCGCTCTTCCAACCCAGCCCCTGCTCCTCGAGTCCGGCGCCCTCGGGCTCAGGGCCCACGTGCGACGGGTCTCCGGCGCCGTGGCACTTCCCGAAGGTGTGGCCGCCGGCGACGAGCGCGACGGTCTCCTCGTCGTTCATGGCCATCCGCGCGAACGTCTCACGCACATCGCGGCCGGAGGCCACCGGGTCCGGGTTGCCGTCCGGGCCCTCCGGGTTCACGTAGATGAGCCCCATCTGGACGGCCGCGAGCGGGTTCTCGAGGTCGCGGTCGCCGCTGTAGCGGCTATCGGGTTTGTCGCTCGTGGCCAGCCACTCGTGCTCGGAGCCCCAGTAGACGTCCTCCTCGGGCGCCCAGAGGTCCTCGCGTCCACCGGCGAAGCCGAACGTCTTGAACCCCATCGACTCGAGCGCGCAGTTGCCTGCGAGGATGAGAAGGTCGGCCCACGAGATCTTCCGGCCGTACTTCTGCTTGACGGGCCACAGGAGCCGGCGCGCCTTGTCGAGGTTCACGTTGTCCGGCCAGCTGTTCAGGGGCGCGAAACGCTGGTTGCCGCCGCCCGCGCCGCCGCGGCCGTCGCCCATCCGGTACGTGCCCGCGCTGTGCCACGCCATCCGGATGAAGAGGCCGCCGTAGTGTCCGTAGTCGGCCGGCCACCAGTCCTGCGAATCGGTCATGAGAGCGTAGAGGTCGTTCTTCAAGCCCTCGTAATCGAGCTTCTGGAACTCGGAGGCGTAGTCGAACTCCTCCCCCATTGGACTGCTCATCGGCGGATGCTGATGGAGGATCCTCAGGTTCAGCTGGTTCGGCCACCAGTCCTGGTTCTTCGTCCCGCCTCCGGTCATGTGTGCGCCGCTCTTGCCCGTCACCGGGCATCTGCTCTCTTCACTCACCGCTCGCTCCCTTCGTCGTCCCCAGCTCCTCTGACTTCTGCGTCGTCTGATTCCTCGTTCTGTCCCTGCGCGCAGCGACTGCACACGCCGAGCACCTCGACGCGCGTGGCAGTGATGCTCCCGAACGCCTCCACAGACCCCGGGATGCGGAGCGTGTTGAGCTCCGCGCTCTCGAAGTCCCGTGTCAGCCCGCACCGCGCACAGACGTAATGATGGTGTGGCGTGGTATTCGCATCGAAGCGGACGGCCTCACGCCGCGGCCCCACGGTCGAGACGAGACCGAGGTCCCTCAGCAGCCAGAGCGTCCGGTACACCGTGTCGAGCGACAGGGTCGGCATCCTGGGCTCAAGCGCCTTCAGCACGGCCTCGGCGCTCGGGTGGTCGGCGCTGGATGCGACCTCCCGGAGGATCTCGAGGCGCTGGTGGGTCAGTTTGACCCCGGCGCTCCTGGCCGCCTCCTTGAAGCGCTCGACCCGGCGCTCGACCTCTCTCCTGTCAACTTGCAAGCGGCCTCCGAGATAAGAATGATTCGCAGATAAGAAGCGAACCACAATACGGCACCTCTGTCAATCGGAAAGTGGTGACGGAAGGGCCTCGACCGATGTCGGTCGAGGCAGCAGCGGAGACGGCTTCCTGCGTGTGGGGGAACTTCTCAGGCCCGAGCGGGCCCGGAATCTCCGCCGCCGAAGAGCGGCTCGAAGCACCTGCGGTAGTGATACCCGTAGATCGCGAGCGCGACGGCGACCGGCAGCGAGCGAGGCCGTCTGAAGAGCGTCCAGAACAGGAGTCCGGGATACTGCCAGCGCTCCCGACCCGCGAGGCTCAGATGATAGAAGGACCGAATGGCGGCGAGAACATGAGACCGGGTGATCCCTGCGTTCATCCTCGGCGGACGATACTCCCGAAGGAAGGTCCTCACGCGGCGGTAGTAGTTCTTGGGCGCGTAGAGATCGCGCAGCAGGCTCCCGTAGCCCGCCTGGAGGGACTCGAGGCCCATGCGCGGGACGATGTTGGTCGTGCCGTCGGAGTTGTCGCCGGAGAGGTCGACGCGTATCCGTCCCTCTCGGTCCAGCCTGTCATAGAGAGCGGTTCCTTCCGGAGCCTGCAGCATGCCGACCATCGCGGTAACGATCCCGCTCTTCTGGATGAAGTCGGTCATCCGCCCGAAAACCGACGGCGTGTCGTTGTCGAACCCGACGATGAAGCCCGCCTGCACCTGGAGACCCGCCCTCTGGATGCGCTTGACGTCCGCCAGAAGGTCGCGGTTCCGGTTCTGTCTCTTGTGACACTCGGTGAGATTCACCTCGTCCATCGTCTCGATCCCGATGAAGACCGTGTCGAACCCGGCGCGCACCATCATCTCCATGAGCTCGACATCGTCCGCTAGCTCCATGGTGACCTGCGCGCTGAACCTCATGCCGCGCTTGTCCTCGCTCCATTGTATGAGCGCCGGTAGAAGCTCGCGGCGGAGGAACGCTCCTCTGGCGGAGAAGTTGTCGTCCACGAAGGGAACGACGCCGCGCCAGCCGAGATCGTGAAGCGTGTCGAGCTCCTCGATCACCTGAGAGACCGACTTCATTCGCCAGCGGCGGCCGAAGAGCTGCGTAACTTCGCAGAAATCGCAGTCGTTCGGACATCCCCGGGAGAACTGAATGCCGCGCGAGGCGTACTCGTGCGGGTCCACGAGGTCCCATCGTGGCACGGGGCTGGTGGACATATCGGCGAACTCATCCGTGTCGTACACCCGGCGCGCCGTCCCCCGCTCAAGATCGGCGAGAAATGGAGGAAGCGTCAGCTCCGCTTCGTTCAGCACGAAATGGTCAACATCATCGAACCTCGTCCTCTCGGCCTCGGACGCGAAGAGCGGACCTCCCGCGATCACGGTCAGGCCCGCCGCCTTGCAGCGCGCGGCGACCTCCAGAGCCGAGTCTCTCTGAACGATCATGCCGCTCATGAGCGCCGTGTCGGCCCAGGCGAGGTCCTCGTCGCTCAGTGCGCAGACGTTCAGGTCGACGAAACGAAGGTCCCACTCGGAGGGGAGCATCGCGGCCACCGTGATGAGTCCGAGCGGCGGTGACGCAGCCTTCCGGTTGATGAGCCTGAGTGCGTGCGTCAGGCTCCAGAATGTCTCGGGCGTATTGGGATAGATCAGGAGCGCGTTCATTGCGGCTCACTGACTGCGCCGGGGATAGGTGGCGCGAAGAGGAAAAGAACGGGGCCGCCAAAGTACGCGCGAGAAGGCGGCCCCGTGAACTCAAAGGGTCGAGCGTATCGAGTCTGAGGCTACGCCTCGATCTTCTTGACGTTCTCCGCCGCCGGGCCCTTCTCGCCCTGAACGACCTCGAACTCCACGCGATCACCCTCGGTCAGGGTCTTGAACTCGTCGCCGCCCTGGATCGCCGAATGATGCACGAAGACGTCCTTGGAACCGTCCTCGAGCTCGATGAAACCGAAACCCTTGCTGTCGTTGAACCACTTCACTGTTCCTGTCGTACTCACTATGGCTACCTCTCTTGTTCTCGCCCCGCGGAGTCCACCTCCGCTTCAGGCGATCATCCTGTCGGAGCCGGGCAGTCCGGCATTCCGACATTTCCATGACGGGGCCACGTGCCCCTTGAGGTTTCCAATCGCCGGTATGGCTCCACATCCGCGGGCGCCTCATGGCGCCCCGAAGCACAAAAAAGGGACCGGCTCGCG
This sequence comes from uncultured bacterium, assembly GCA_964596015.1. Classification (GTDB taxonomy): domain Bacteria; phylum Joyebacterota; class Joyebacteria; order Joyebacterales; family Joyebacteraceae; genus WJMD01. The sequence goes on from CAZQSB010000035.1 coordinate 26,201, forward strand.
CGCCAGGTCCCTCCTAGGAGATTCCGGATATGTCACCATACCAACGTGGTCGCCTCTGCTTGACCGTAGACTAACCCTCTGAGGGGCCCACGTCAAGCACAATCGACAGCCTTGACGAGGAAGAGGCCGGGAATGCCCAGCCGGCAGGGCGAACTGCTCATGTTCGAAAAGGACCGGGGAGACGAGAACAAGGCTTCTCGAGGGCGGCGGGACGTCACGTGGAGCCCTGCAGCATCGCGTCGAGAGCCTGCAGGAAGAGCGACCGGTCCTTCCTCTCGAACGGTTCGGGCCCCCTGGTCTGGATGCCCATGTCGCGGAGCTCGGCCGAGAGGTTGCGGGCCGCTACGGCCTCCCCGATCGAATCGTGCGTGAACTCGCGTCCGCGGTGGCCGAGCACGCGCGCCCCCGCCTTCAGGCAGCGGTCCGCCAGCGGGATGTCGGCGGTCACGACGATGTCACCCTCGCCCGCGTGTTCCGCGATCCAGTCGTCGGCCGCCTCAACGTCACCCTCGACGAGAGCCAGCTCGAACCTGTCGTCCTCCGGTACGCGCATCCACGAGTTCGCAACGATGGTCACGCCGACGCCGTAGCGACGCGCGACACGGTAGACCTCGTCCTTGACCGGGCACGCGTCGGCATCGACGTAGATCGTGATGGGGATCGGTTCTTCCGTGAGTCTCTCGTCACCCTGCCGAGCCGCCATGACCTTCCTCCGTGCGCCGCGCCGGTCCCAGAGAGATGAACGCCGTTCGAACCGTCTCGAACGGGCCTCAAGGCAGCATACAGCGTTCCGCCGGAGAGGGGAACGTGCTACTTCACGAGAACCCTGCCCCAGTTCCCCCGACGGCTCCGCAGATGCTCCTTCGGTGATGCCCAAGTCAGCGGCACCTGCAGCGGCACCCGTCTGCTCTGCCGCCCACCGGCCTGCGGGAACGCCACACGCCAGAGAATCCTACCAGGTGGCGCAACGAGAGCAGATGAAGCCCTTCCACGGCCACGCTGAGAGTCTTGATTGCGGATGTGCGGCCCACACGATTTCCTAACAGAATCTCGGTGGCATTGCCCTTGCCAGACCCCTCACCTGTGGCGTACAATATGTCAAGTTCGCGAGTTCTGCTCCGTCTCTCAAATGGGAGGATCCCATGAGACAGTTGGTCATGTTCGTTCTCGTGTTCTCGCTGTTCGCCACCGCTGCCAGCGCCTCCGATCTCGTCATCACCGGCGTGATCGATGGTCCGCTGACCGGCGGGCTCCCGAAGGCCATCGAGGTCAAGGCATGCGCCGACATCGCCGACCTCTCGATCTACGGACTCGGCTCCGCCAACAACGGCGGCGGCACGGACGGCGAGGAGTTCACCTTCCCGGCCGACTCCGCTGTCGAAGGCCAGTACATCTACGTCTCGAACGAAGATGTCCAGTTCCAGGCGTTCTTCGGATTCGCTCCGGACTACATCGACTACGCCTCGACGAGCATCAACGGCGACGACGCGGTCGAGCTCTTCATGAGTGGCGTCGTTGTGGACGTGTTCGGAGACATCAACGTTGACGGAACCGGCCAGCCCTGGGAGCACACGGACGGCTGGGCCTATCGCGTCGACCAGACCGGCCCGGACGGCTCGACGTTCGTTCTGGAGAACTGGTTCTTCAGCGGCCCGAACGCGCTCGACAACGAGACCTCGAACGCCACAGCCGCAGTTCCGTTCCCGCTCAGCACGTACGTCTGCCCCAGCGCGTCGGCGATGGATGCGACGACCTGGGGAATGATGAAGGCGCTGTACCGCTAGACGCTTCAGGTAAAGTACAAGGCCCCCGCCGCTCTGTGAGCGGCGGGGGTTTCTGTTGCGTGGGGACCGCATGACGCGCCTTGATCGCGTACTGGGCGGGGAGTGACATGTGCTTCGCCGCCCGCTGCTCCGCGGCCACGGAGACAGGCCGGGGTCCGATCAGGTCTCTCTATCACGACGTTCGGCGAAGGCGCCCTGCACGCACCGAGCCCGGTCCAGATGGACCGGGCTCAGCTGCACTGGCTCCCCGAATGGAACAGTCTTCGACGCCGACGGTGCAGGGCCCAGACGGGGGTCCGGTTCCGGATCCGGCACGTCGCGCTGGACGGCCGAGACCGCGCGCCCGAGGCGACCTACTGCGATCAGACGGTCGAGGTCACGCTGGGACCGACGCGGGCGTTTCAGCCAGTCAATTCGGGTGTGCCGAGGTAGCGCGATTCCGACCTGTCAGACCCCCGAGATGGCTCCCGTCCCACGAAGACCCCGTCGCCCTGTCCAGAGCCGGGCTGGCTCGAGCATTGGACCGATCTGGTCGCTAGATTGCTCTTGCCGACCGGACAGGCTCTGGTAGAATCGTGGTTTTTGAAAAGCTGGAGTTGATAGGATTGTCCTGAAGCATGTGCGGACTCTGTTTAAAGGAGGAGTAATGGCCCGTGTGCATCGGTTCCTTCTGTTCCCCGCCATCCTTGTCCTCGTCGGGCTCGTCGCAGGTTGCGGCGGCAGCAAGGATGTGGCGGGACCGGGCGATTCCGTCGTCCGGGAAACGATCGGCGCGTCAGGAGGGACCATCGAGATCACCGATGAGGCCTCCCTGGACATCCCGCAGGGCGCGCTCAGCAGTGATGTCGACTTCACAATGACCGACGCCGGGTCGAACCACACTCCCATGGTCCAGACTCGGGATGTCAAGTCTCCCGTTTACCGCATCGGACCGTCCGGAACCACGTTCAACGAGGCCGCAGAGCTGACCCTGTACTACGACGAGGATGACCTCGACGGCCTTGCCCCTGGCGCCCTCATCATCTACGCCGATCACGGCGACGGCTGGACGCCCGTCCCCACGACCATCGACAGGGACAGTGGTGCCCTGCTCGCATCGATCACCAGCCTGTCAGACTTCGTCGTGACCGCCCCTGCCAGCGAGGAAGCCGATGGTATCTACGCCGTCTTCGAGGTCGTGCGCATGATCAACTACGCACAGGATCCCGCCGTCGACATCTACTCCGACCTCATCGTCGCCCGCTTCGACAGCGTGGTCAACATGTCCGGCGTTGTGCAGCCCATGCACCCGGACTCGG
>CAZQSB010000036.1:0-29149 GCA_964596015.1 uncultured bacterium
TCACGACTCCGGACTTCTCGGAGAGCCACAAGATGGTCATGCTGAAGTAGCAGCGTCGAACGGCGGAGCGCCGCTCGCGTGGCGCTTTCGAGGTGCGCGAACGAGGGGGGAGATGTCACGCCCCCCTCGTTCCTTCTGTGCTCTTGGTCGAACGCCCATTCACTATTCTTGACTATTGCCGAAGAACACCTTCTATGATACTTTGGTCGTGTTGAGTGTTGAGGTGCCGGCTGTCGCGGGCCAGAGGCGCATGGGCGCCACGATGTTCCGCGCGTCGGCGTAACTGAGCGCGGCGCTCGGATCCGGGCGACGCGCGTCTACTGGGAGAGGAGATGGCAATGAGGACTGTTGTTATTCTCACCATCGCCCTCGTCGTGCTTGGCGCCTTCGGCGCCGCCGCGAAGAAGCCGACCGATCCGGTTCCCGGAACGCGTCAGCTTCTCGACTGCGAGAACGTCGTCGAGGTGTTCTGCGGCGACGTGGTCAACGGCACGACGATCGGCGGAGCGATGAACGTCGACACGTACTCGTGCGTAGCCTGGACGGAGTCGGGTCCGGAGGTCGTCTACTTCATCGACCTGCCCGGCCCGATGAACTACGACCTGACGGCGACGATCAGCGGCATGACGGCCGATCTCGACGTCTTCATCCTCGGCTCGTGCGACGAGGCCGACTGTATCGCCTACGGTAACACCTCGGCCACGGCGAACGACATCTCGGCCGGGACCTACTACATCGTCGTCGACGGCTACAACGGCGCGGAGGACGCCTTCACGCTGACCGTCGACTGCGTCGAGCAGATCCCGCCCTGCTGCCCGTTCCCGTTTGACTGCTACGTCTTCGACTTCAACGTCGGCCCGTGCGGCGTCCAGTTCTTCGACTGCGGCCTCGGACCGAACCCGTGGGCGTGGGGCGTCGACACCGGCATCCCGCAGGTCGCCTGCGACGACGTTCCGGTGACGAACATTCTCGGCACGACGCTGAACGCGCCGTATCCCGCCTTGACCGGCGGCGTCGCGGCTGTCGGCCCCGTTCTCGTCGAGGACGGCTGCGACTGCCTTGAGCTCTGCCACTACTACGACATGGAGCTCGGATACGACGGCGGCAACGTCAAGGTCTCGACCGACGGCGGCGTCACCTGGACGCAGATCGCCCCGGCACGCGGCTACGACGACATCCTCGACTCGACGTACTACATCGCCGAGTGCGTGGCGAACGAGTGGGTCTTCACGGGCGACAGCGTCACGTTCGTCCGCGATTGCTTCGACCTCGAGCCCTTCGTTGGACAGGAGATCCTGATCGGTCTGTTCTTCGGCTCGGAGAGCTACGAAACGACCGATCTCGGCTGGTACGTGAAGTGGGTCAAGCTCGGCGGCGAGGCTTCGCCGGTGCAGGATGCCACGTGGGGCTCCATCAAGGGCCTCTACAGGTAGTCCGGATCCACATGTGTTCGTCAGCGGGGCGGGTCCTTCGGGACCCGCCCCGTTCGTCTTGGCCAGCGTCCCGGGTTTCCGTTTGACCGAGAGCTCTGTGTCTGGGACAATCCCGGTGCCGCGAACGTCAGACGACACAGGAGGACACCATGAAGCACATCCCGAAGGGCGAACGCTCGCCTCAGCCGGTCGACATCGAGGGAGCGGAGGGCGTCCGTGTGGCGAAGCTGATAGCGGAGAAGGACGAGTCGCCGACCGCCGCGATGCGGCACTTCGTCATCGAGCCCGGAGGCAACACGCCGTGGCACGCGCACGACTGGGAGCACGTGATCTACGTCCTCGAGGGCGAGGGCGCTCTTGTGACGGACGGGAAGGTGACGCCGTTCAGCGCCGGCGACGCGCTGCTGGTGGAACCGGACGAGGAGCACAACTTCGTGAACAGGGGCTCCGAGCCGGTCCGATTCCTCTGCGTCGTGCCGCTCAGGGGCGACTGACCGGCGCGTCGCGCCGCGTCCGGATCCTGGGAGGACCGGGGTCGACGCTCGGGCACATCTCCGGCCGGCGACTGAAATCCGCGCTCCCGGGAAGAAACAGCTTGCTCCGGTGGCCCGTCTGAAGTACACTGCTCGTCCGAGTGGTCACACCTTTTAATCTGGCACAGAGAGGCTAGAAAGGGTGAAGAGGAAGACGCATCACAGAACGGGTTCCGGCGGGAGACACCTCGCGGTGCCCGTTCTTGCGTTTCACCCTCTGCCTCAAGGGAGGGCATGTGCAGTGGACCAGACGGCACCTGCTTGGCCTTGAGGGCCTGAGCCGGGAGGAGATCGCGACCGTGCTCGACACGGCGGCGATCTTCAAGGAGATCCTCGGCCGCCCCGTCAAGAAGGTCCCCACGCTCCGCGGCGTCACCATCGCCAACCTCTTCTTCGAGGCCAGCACGCGCACGAGAATGTCGTTCGAGCTGGCCGAGAAGAGGCTCTCGGCGGACACCATCAACTTCTCAGCCTCGACATCGAGCGTCAAGAAGGGCGAGACGCTCCGCGACACGGCCAGGAACATCGAGGCCATGATGGTCGACATGGTCGTCATCCGGCACGCGTCGGCCGGCGCACCGCACTTCCTTGCGAAGCATCTCGACGCGTCGATCGTCAACGCGGGCGACGGAACGCACGAACATCCCACGCAGGCGCTTCTCGACCTCTTCACGATGCGCGAGCACGTGGGCGACCTCAGAGGCAGGGAGGTCGTGATCGTCGGCGACATCCTTCACTCCCGCGTGGCGCGCTCGAACGTCTGGGGCCTCATCGCGCTCGGCGCCGGCGTGACGCTGGTCGGCCCCACGACCTTCATGCCGGCCGAGATCGAGAAGATGGGAGCGAAGGTCTCGCACGACCTCGAGAAGGCCACCGAGAACGCCGACATCGTCAACATCCTGAGGATCCAGCGCGAGCGTCAGGAGGGCGGTTTCCTTCCGAGCCTTCGCGAGTACACCAGGCTCTTCGGTGTCACGGCCGAGCGCGTCGGGCGCATGAAGGATGACGTCGTCATCATGCACCCCGGGCCGATCAACCGGGGCGTCGAGCTCGCGCCCGACGTCGCCGACGGCGAACGCTCGGTGATACTCGAACAGGTCACCAACGGCGTCGCGGTCCGGATGGCTGTGCTCTATCTCATCTCGCGCGTCCGCGCGTCCGAGAGAACCGAGGAGAGTGAGCTTCTCGCGGAGGTGAGCCTATGAAGAGGACCCTCATCAGAAACGGTCGGGTCATCGACCCGGCGTCCGGGACCGACGACGCGCTCGACCTTCTCATCGAGAACGGCAGGATCGCGGACGTGTCAGGCGGCATCGAGGCCGACGACGTCGAGACGACGCTCGACGCCACGGACCTCATCGTCGCGCCCGGCCTCGTGGACATCCACGTTCATCTGAGAGAACCGGGGAACGAGGACGCCGAGACCATCGCGAGCGGCGCGCGGGCCGCGGCACACGGCGGCGTCACGACGGTGGCGGCCATGCCCAACACCGAGCCGCCCATCGACTCGGCCTCGTGGGTTGAGTTCGTCGCGACGCGCGACGCCGACATCCGCGTTCACCCGATCGCGGCCATCACGCAGGGCCGCCGGGGCGAGACGCTCACGGAGATGGCGGAGCTCAAGGAGGCCGGGGCGGTGGCGTTCTCCGACGACGGCCGCTCCGTCGTGAACGCCGGCCTGATGCGGCGCGCGCTCGACTACGCCGGGATGGTCGGTCTCCCCATCGTTTCTCACTGCGAAGATCCCGCGCTCGCGGGCTCGGGGACGGCGAACGAGGGGCTCTCGTCCACGAAGGCCGGCCTCAAGCCGGTACCGGCCGCTGCCGAGGAGATCATGGTCGCGAGGGACGTGCTGCTGGCGCGCACCACGGGAGCCAGACTCCACATCGCGCATGTCTCGACGGCGGGCTCGGTCGACATCATTCGCCGCGCGAAGGCTGACGGCGTCCCGGTGACCTCCGAGACATGTCCGCACTACTTCAGCCTGACCGACGAGGAGATCCTGACGTACGACACGAGCGTGCGCGTCAACCCGCCGCTCCGATCGGCCGCCGACGTCGAGGCGATCAGGCGGGGGCTGGCGGACGGCACGATCGACGCCATCGCGAGCGACCACGCGCCGCACACCCACGAGGACAAGGAGGTGGAGTTCGACGCGGCGCCTCCGGGAATGATCGGACTCGAGACGCTTCTGCCCGTTACCCTCACGCACCTCGTAGGGTCCGGGACCGTCGGCCTCGAGCGCGCGCTCTCGCTTCTCACGGACGGCCCGGCCGGAGCGCTCGGGCTCTCCGGGGGAACGCTCGCGCCCGGCGCGCCCGCGGACGTCTGCGTGTTCGATCCGTCCGAGGTCAGGACCATCGAATCCTCCTGGTTCAGGTCCAAATCGAAGAACTCGCCCTGGATCGGGCGGGAGCTCACGGGAATCGTCGTCGCAACCATCTGCCGCGGGGAGATCGTCTGTGCCGAGAACGGCCGTTCCGGCGGAAGTTCTGACGAGAGTGAAGACTCTCAAGCCGGTCGCGGAGGCAAGCTGGCTGTTCACGCTTGAGGTCCCGGGCGACATGCCCAAGGCCAGAGCGGGCCAGTTCGTCCAGGTGGAGACACCTGGAGATGTGGTCCTCCGACGTCCCTTCTCCGTGGCCGGCGCGCCCGACAGAGAGACGATCGAGCTTCTCATGGAGATCCGCGGAGACGGCACGCGCGCCCTCGCGGCCCTCGGGAAGGGCGATGAACTCGCCGTCTCGGGACCGCTGGGACGTCCGTTCGAACCTCATCCGGCGGGCGCGGCCGCCGCGCTCGTCGCTGGAGGCATCGGGGTCGCGGGCCTCAGAATGCTCGCGAACGAGCTTGTCCAGAGCGGCGTCCGGACGACTGCCTTCATCGGCGCCAGAAGCGCGGGGCGTCTGCTGGACTCCCTGCTTCCTGAGCCTCGTGATGCCTTCAACGTCGAGCGGGCGACCGACGACGGGTCCGCCGGGTTCACCGGCACGGTGTGCGACCTCTTCGGCGGGCGCGTCGCCGCGCTGCCCCGGGGGAGCCGTGTCTACCTCTGCGGCCCCCGAGCGATGATCGACGTCGCAGGCAGGACGGCGCTCGCGCACGGCCACCGGACGTACGCGCTTCTCGAGGAGACGATGGCGTGCGGAGTGGGCGCCTGCAGGGGATGCGTCGTCGCGACGCGGCGCGGGTACCGCGCCGTCTGCAGCGACGGCCCGGTCTTCGACATGGCGGAACTTCTGTCGGGAGAGGGCGCGGATGCCTGACCTCTCGATCGAGATCGCGGGGCTCAGGCTCAGGAACCCGGTGATCCTCGCGTCCGGGACCGTCGGATACGGTCCGGAGTACGTGGGACTCATCGAGTTCGAGACGGTCGGCGCCTTCGTCACCAAGACGGTGACCGTCGAGCCCAGGCCCGGCAACGCGCCGCCCAGACTCGTCGAGGCGGGCGGCGGGCTCCTCAACGCGATCGGTCTTGAGAACGTGGGACTCGAACGCTTTCTCGACGAGAAGCTCCCGGAGGCCGCGCGTCTTCCCGCGCCGCTCATCGCGAGCATCGCCGGGACGTCGCGTGAGGAGATGGCGAGGCTCTCGGAGGCCGTGGGCGCGAGGAACGAGGTCTGCGCGCTCGAGCTCAACATCTCGTGCCCGAACGTCGAGCGCGCGGCGTGTCCGCTCTGGAGCGACCCCGACGGGGCGGCAGGGTTCGTCGCCGAAGCTCGGGCCGCGACCGACAAGCCGCTCCTTCTCAAGCTCTCGCCGCAGGCGGCGAACGTCGAAGCCGTCGCGGTCGCGGCCGCCGAGGCGGGCGCCGACGCCCTCGTCGTCGCGAATACGATGACGGGGATGCGCATCGACCTTGCGGCCAGGCGCCCCGCGCTCGGCAACGCCACGGGAGGATTGTCCGGACCTCCGCTCCGGCCGGTCAACCTGGCCCTCGTCTGGAGGATCGCGGGGGCCGTCGACATCCCGATCGTGGGCTCGGGCGGCGTCGGGAGCGCCCGGGACGCGCTGGAGTATCTGATGGCGGGCGCCTCGGCGGTCGAGGTCGGCACTGCGCTCTACCGCGACCCGGGGGCCGCCGCCACCATGGTCGGAGGACTCATCGAGTTCATGGAAGAGGACAACGTCAGCGAGATCCGCTCGTACATCGGCGCTGCAAGGGGGGAGGCAGCATGATGTCAGAGAAACACCGGAGCAGGCTCATCGTCGCGCTCGACGTCCCTGACAGACGGCGCGCCATCGAGCTCGCCGGCGAGACCGGCGAGTACGTGTCCCACTTCAAGGTGGGGAGCAGGCTGTTCACGGCCGAGGGGCCGGAACTCGTCAGGGACCTCAAGCGCGCGGGGTCGGGCGTGTTCCTCGACCTCAAGTACCACGACATTCCCAACACCGTCGCCGAGGCCGCGCAGGCCGCGACCTCGCTCGGGGTAGACATATTCGACATCCACGCCGCCGGCGGCACGAAGATGATGCGGGCGGCCGTCGACGCGAGCCGCGACGAGGCGGCCAGACTGGGCACCGCTCCACCCACCATTCTGGCCATCACGGTCCTGACCAGCATGGCCTCCACCGTGGACGAGGTCCTCGCCCTCGCCGAGCTGGCGCGCGGGGCGGGCATCGACGGAGTCGTCGCGTCGGCGTGGGAGGCGCGGGCCATCCGCGAGCGGATGGGCTCCGACTTCCTCATCGTCACACCGGGCATCAGGCCGTCGTGGACCCAGAAGAACGACCAGAGACGGGTCGCAACCCCGGAGGAAGCCATTGCGAACGGCGCCGACTACGTCGTGGTCGGCCGACCGATCCGCGACGCGGACGACCCGGCCGGGGCGGCCAGGGCGATCGTCGACGAGATGGCCCCGGCGGAGGTGGCGCAGTGAGCGACAGCGGCGAAGGGAGGGCCCTCGAGCTTCTGAGAAGCTCCGGCGCTCTCATGTCGGGACACTTCCGGCTCTCCTCTGGACGCCACAGCGGCGAGTACTGCCAGTGCGCCCGCGTTCTCGAGGACCCGCGCAGGGCCGGCGAGCTCGGCGAGGCCCTCGCGAAGCTCTTCGACGCCGAGAAGATCGACGTCGTCGTCTCGCCGGCGCTCGGAGGCGTCGTCATAGGCCACGAGGTCGCGAGGGCGCTCGGCGTCCGTGCTCTCTTCACCGAACGTCAGAACGGACGGATGACGCTCCGCCGGGGGTTCCGTCTCGAGCCGGGAGAGCGGGTCCTCATCGTTGAGGACGTCGTGACGACCGGCGGTTCGGTCCGCGAGGTCGCGGACGTCGTTCGAGAAGCGGGCGCCGCGGTCGCGGGCTTCGGCTTCCTTGTCGACAGGGGCCCGGGGGACATCGACCTCGGGGCCCCGATGAGGGCGCTCGTCAGGAGGAACATGCCGAGCCACGAGCCTGAGAGCTGCCCTCTCTGCGAGGAGGGAAGGCCGCTCACGAAACCGGGCAGCAGGCCGGGCTGAGCGGACCTGCGGGCACGCACGCTGCCCTTGGAGGAACCCGGCGAAGCGCCGGCCGAGACACCGGCTATCCAGAGATTCACAGGGCGGTCAGAGTCCATGAGGAGGAGCTAGATGGGATTCTACATAGGTCGCGGCAGGAAGGCCCGCCGTTCCTTCGGGTTCGACGAGGTGGCCATCGTCCCCGGCAGGGTGACGATCAATCCCGAGGAGGTCGACACGACCTGGAGGCTCCGGGACATCGAGTTGTCCGTGCCGATCCTCGCCGCGGCGATGGACGGCGTCGTCGACACGAGGATGGCCGTCGCAATGTCGAAGCTCGGCGGCCTGGCCGTTCTGAACCTCGAAGGTGTGCAGACGCGCTACGAGGACCCGAGCGAGGTCTTAAGCGAGATCGCGGAGGCGCCGCCCGAAACGGCGACCCAGCTCGTGCAGAAGCTCTACGCGCCGCCGATGCAGGACGAGCTCGTCGGCAGGCGCATCGAGGAGATCAAGAACGGCGGCGGCGTTGTCGCGGTGTCCTGCACGCCGCTTCAGGCGTCGCGCTTCGGACCGATCGCCGAGGAAGCGGGAGCCGAGGTCTTCGTCGTCCAGTCGACCGTCGCGACGATCGACCACATCTCCAGCGCATACCAGACGCTCGACATCGAGAGCTTCATCGACTCGATGGACATCCCCGTCATCGTGGGCAACTGCGTGACGTACGAGGTGGCGCTCGACCTGATGGAGGCGGGAGCCGACGCGGTGCTGGTCGGGGTCGGTCCGGGCGCGGCGTGCACGACGCGAGGCGTTCTCGGGATCGGCGTCCCGCAGGTCACCGCCACGGTCGACTGCGCGGCGGCGCGCGACCTCTTCCATAAGAGGACCGGGCGTTTCGTCCCCATAATCACCGACGGCGGCATGGACACCGGCGGCGACGTCTGCAAGGCGTTCGCCTCAGGCGCCGACGCCGTCATGATCGGCTCGGCGCTCGCGAGGGCCAAGGAGGCGCCGGGGCGCGGGTATCACTGGGGCATGGCCACGCCGCACGTCAACCTGCCTCGAGGCGCCCGCGTCAAGACGGGGACGTCGGGGACGCTCGAGGAGATCATCCTGGGCCCCGCGAGGACCGACGACGGCACGCAGAATCTCATGGGCGCCGTCCAGACGTGCATGGGAACCGTCGGCGCCAAGAACATCTTCGAACTCCAGCAGGCCGAGCTCATCATCGCCCCGGCCATCAGGTCCGAGGGCAAGCTCATGCAGCGCACGCAGCAGGTGGGGATGTGGCGGTAGAAGAGCCGGTCGCCGCGCCCCACTGCGCCGCGCCGGCGGGTGAACAACGCGGACGGAGGACCGAATGGAGAAGCCCCGCGAGGCGACGCTCGACGCGGGCGACCCGCATCCCGCCCCGGGGAGGGCGCGCGTCGTCATCCTCGACTTCGGGTCGCAGTACACGCATCTGATCGCCCGAAGGGTCAGGGAGTGCCAGGTCTTCTCGGAGGTCGAGCGCTTCGACACGCCGGCCGACGAGCTCGGCGACGACGCGGCCGCGATCATCCTGTCCGGCGGGCCCTCGAGCATCTGGTCGAACGACTCGCCGGCGCCCGATCCGGGCGTCTTCAAGCTGGGCGTCCCGGTGCTCGGCATCTGCTACGGCATGCAGGCCATGTCGCACGCGCTGGGAGGCGAGGTCAAGCCAGGACGGACGCGGGAGTACGGGCCCATGCAGTTCGAGGGCGATTCCACGCATCCGCTCTTCGATGGTATCGAGGGCTCGGCGCTCGTCTGGATGAGCCACGGCGACGAGGTCGTCTCGCCGCCGCACGGTTTCGACGTGCTGGGACGGAGCGCGGACGGCAAGATCGCCGCCATCGGCTCCGACGAGCGCAGGCTCTACGGGCTCCAGTTCCATCCCGAGGTGGCGCATACGGAGTGCGGCGCCGGGATCGTGTCGAACTTCGTGCACGGCATCGCAGGTCTCGAGCCGACGTGGACCCCGGCGTCGTTCGTCGAGGAGACCGTGGCGGCCATCCGCAGCGAGGTCGGGAACGGCCGCGTCGTCTGCGCCCTCTCGGGAGGCGTGGATTCGTCGGTCATGTCGGTCCTCATCCACCGCGCCGTCGGCGACCAGCTCGTTCCCATCTTCGTCGACAACGGCCTCCTCAGGAAGAACGAGGACAAGGAGGTCATCCGGAAGCTCAAGGAAGGCCTCGGGATCCCGGTCGACATCGTCGACGCGAGGGAACGCTTCCTCGACGCCCTCAGGAGCATCGAGGATCCTGAGAGCAAGCGGAAGATCATCGGACGCGAGTTCATACGCGTCTTCGAGGAGGAGGCGAAGCGGATCGGGAACGTCGAGTACCTGGCGCAGGGAACGCTCTACCCCGACGTCATCGAGAGCGTCTCGGTCAAGGGACCGTCGGCGACCATCAAGAGCCACCACAACGTCGGCGGACTGCCGAAGCGTATGAACCTCAAGCTCATCGAACCCTTGAGGACGCTCTTCAAGGACGAGGTCAGGAAGGTGGGGGCGGAGCTCGGCATCGACCCGGAGATCCTGGGCCGTCATCCGTTCCCGGGTCCGGGCCTCGCTGTCAGGATCCTCGGCGATGTGACCGAGGAGCGCCTGGCGATCCTCAGAGAGGCCGACGCCATCGCCATCGAGGAGATACGGCTGGCAGGGCTCTACGACGATATATGGCAGGCTTTCGTCGTGCTCCTGCCGGTCCGGAGCGTCGGCGTCATGGGGGACGAGCGGACCTACGAGCATGTGGTGGCGGTCCGCGCGGTCCACTCCCTCGACGGAATGACGGCCCAGTGGTATCCGATGCCTTCTGAGGTTCTCGGCAGGATCTCAGCGCGGATCATCAACGAGGTGCGCGGCGTCAACAGGGTCTGCTACGACATCAGTTCGAAGCCGCCGTCCACCATCGAGTGGGAGTAGGGGAGACGGAGTTCTGGCGGGTCGCCGGCCGTCGGGCCGCGGGCCGGACACGAGGGAAGAAGCGGTAGGGAGTCGTCATGATCGAGCGCTACACACTGCCTGAGATGGCCGCGGTCTGGGACGAGCGCGTGCGCGTCGCCCTCTGGGTCAAGATCGAGATCGAAGCGGTCCGCGCGCGCGTCGCCCTCGGCGAAGTGCCCGCCGAGGTCCTCGAGCGCATCGAGGAGAAGGCCACGGTCTCCATCGAGCGGATGAGGTTGATCGAAGAGGAGACGCATCACGACGTCATCGCGTTCCTCAAGGCGCTCGGTGAGGAGGTCGGAGCGGAGGACGCGCTCCACATCCACGTCGGCATGACGTCGTCGGACATCCTCGACACGACCATCGGGGTCCAGATCGGCCGCTCCGGTCAGCTCATCCTCGAGAAGCTCGACGAGCTCCGCGCCGCCGTCCGCGAGAAGGCCATCGAGCACAAGATGACCCCGATCGTGGGACGTACGCACGGCGTCCACGCCGAGCCGACGACGCTCGGCCTCAAGTTCGCCTACTGGTGGGACGAGCTCACGAGAGCTCGGACGGTCGTCGGCTTCGCGACCGTTGACGCGGCCGTCGGCAAGCTCTCGGGCGCCGTCGGGACCTACGCGGAGCTCGCGCCCGAGGTCGAGGAACACGTCTGCAAGACCCTGGGCGTCAGGCCCGCGCCGATCTCCTCCCAGGTCGTGGCCCGGGACCGGCACGCCCGCTACCTCTCGTCGCTGGCGCTTCTCGGAAGCGTCATGGCGCGCCAGGCCCTCGAGATCAGGCTGCTGGCCCGCACCGAGACGAGCGAGATCCTCGAGGGGTTCGGAAGGAAACAGAAGGGCTCGTCCGCGATGCCGCACAAGCGGAACCCCATCAAATGCGAGCAGATCTCCGGACTCGCCAGACTGCTCCGCGCGAACGCGCACGCGGCCATGGAGAACATCGAGCTCTGGCACGAGCGCGACATCTCGCACTCGTCGGTCGAGCGGGTCATCCTGCCGGACAGCTCGATCCTCACACACTACTTACTTGACCGCTTCGCCAGGGTCGTGAGTACGCTCGACATTCGGCCCGAGAGGATGCGTGAGAACCTCGAATCGAGCGGCGGGCTCGTCTTCTCGGGAGGCGTCCTGACGGCGCTCGTCCGGGGCGGCATGACGAGAGACGAGGCGTACGACAAGGTACAGCGGGCCGCGATGGCGGCGAGGGACCGCGGCGTCCCGCTTCTCGATACGCTCAAGGACGACGAGGACATCATGGGCGCGCTCGGCAGCGGCCGTATCGAGCGCATCATGAGCCTGGACCCCCACACCAAGCACGTGGACACGATCTTCGAGAGACTCGGCATCGAGGACGAGGAGGAGGCCGCATGAAGAAGACGAAGAAGCTCTACGAAGGCAAGGCGAAGATCCTGTGGGAGACGGACGATCCTAAGCTCATGGTCCAGGAGTTCAAGAACGACGCCACGGCGTTCAACGGCGTGAAGCACGAGGTCATCGAGGGGAAGGGGAGGCTCAACAACCTCATCTCATCCTCGCTTCTCGCGCTCATGGACCGGGAGGGCGTCCGCACGCATCTCATCGAGCGCATCTCCGAGACCGAGATGGTGGTGGAGCGGCTCGACATGATGCCGATCGAGGTGGTCGTCCGGAACGTGGCGGCCGGCTCGATGGTCAAGCGGCTGGGCGTCGAGGAGGGCAGGCGGTTCGACCCGCCCATCGTCGAGTTCTATTTGAAGGACGACGACCTCGGCGACCCGGTCCTCTCCGAGGAGCACGTGCGCGCGCTCGGACTGGCGACCCCCGAGGAGATCGACGAGATCAAGACCGAGGCCCTCAAGGTCAACGAGGTCCTGGGCTCGTTCCTCAGGGAGCGCGGGATCGTTCTGGTCGACTTCAAGCTCGAGTTCGGCAAGCTCGACGGGGAGATCGTTCTGGGCGACGAGATCTCGCCCGACACGTGCCGGTTCCACGACGCGGAGTCCGGGAAGATCATGGACAAGGACCGCTTCCGCCAGGACCTGGGCGGCTTCCTCGAGGCGTACTCAGAGATCCTGGAGCGCGTCTCCGACTAGAGGAGCGAGCGATGTTCCACGAGGAGTGCGGCATATTCGGCGTTGCCGGGAACCGCGAGGCGGCGCGGCTGACGTATCTCGGGCTCTACGCCCTGCAGCACCGGGGGCAGGAGAGCGCGGGGATCGTCACCTGGGACGGCGAGACGGCGTTCCAGCACCGGGCCATGGGTCTGGCCAGTCAGGTCTTCGACGAGGAGACCCTCGACCGGCTTCCGGGCTCCGTGGCGCTCGGTCACGTCCGCTACTCGACGACCGGCCAGAGCCGGCTCATGAACGCACAGCCCATCCTCGTCAGGTTCCGCGGCGGTTCGCTGGCGGCGGCCCACAACGGCAACCTCGTCGACTCGGAGAGACTGCGCGCCTCGCTCGAGGCGAGGGGCTCCATCTTCCGTACGACCACCGACACCGAGACCATCCTCCACCTCGTGGCGCGCGCGCACTCCTCCGGAGGCACGCCCGGGGTGGAGGACATCCCATCGGTCCTACGGACCGCGCTCGAGGGAGTGGAGGGAGCCTACTCGATCCTCCTCATGATCGAGGGCCGGATGGTCGCTGTCCGCGACCCTCGAGGCTATCGTCCGCTGTGTTTCGGGAAGCTCAGGAACGGAGGATGGGTCGTCGCCTCGGAGAGCTGCGGACTGGACATCGTGAACGCGACGCTCGAGAGAGAGATCGAGCCGGGGGAGATGGTCATCTTCGAGAAGGACGGCGTCGTCTCGAGGCGGTTCGCCCCGAGCGACGGGCAGCGCAGCTTCTGCATCTTCGAGTACATCTACTTCTCGAGACCCGACTCGGTCATCGCGGGGACGTCCGTCGAGGGCGTCAGGCGCGCCTTCGGACGGAGACTGGCGGAGGAGCAGCCGGCCGACGGCGACATCGTCATCTCCGTTCCCGACTCGAGCAACTCCGCGGCCCTGGGCTACAGCGAGGCGTCGGGCATCCCGCTGGAGTTCGGCCTCATCCGGAACCACTACATCGGACGGACCTTCATCCACCCGAAGCAGTCGCTCCGCGACATCAAGGTGCGCATCAAGTACAACCCGGTGCGCGACACTCTCGCCGGTCGGAGAGTCGTCGTCGTCGACGACTCCATCGTGCGCGGGACGACGAGCCGCAAGCTCATGCGGATGATCCGGGACGCCGGAGCCGCGGAGGTGCATCTCCGGGTCGCGTCGCCTCCGATCCGGTTCTCGTGCTTCTACGGCATCGACACGGCGACCAGAGAAGAGCTGGTCGCGTCGACGAGCGACGTGCCGGAGATCGCGGAGTTCATCGGCGTGGACTCCCTCGGTTACCTCTCCCTCGAAGGACTCCTGGACTCGGTGCCGCCCCCGAGGAACGGATACTGCGTCGCGTGCTTCGACGGCAGCTACCCACACGAGTGTCTGGCCGGATGCCGGCAGTGCGACAGAGGCGAGACGATGAGGAGTGAGTCGAAATGAGCGTTGAGAGAGCTTTGGTCAGTGTTTCTCAGAAGGACGGGCTGGTCGACTTCGCCCGCGCTCTCAAGGACCTGGGGATCGAGATCGTCTCGACCGGCGGGACCGCGCGCGTCCTGGGAGCGGCGGGCATCGAGGTGAGACAGGTCTCGAACCTCACCGGGGCGCCCGAGATCCTCGACGGCCGGGTCAAGACGCTCCATCCGAAGATCCACGGCGCGCTCCTCTCGCTGCCCGAGAAGGAGACCCACGTCGCGACGCTCGAGCGCGAGGGCATCGAGCGCATCGGCATGGTCGTCGTGAACCTGTACCCGTTCGAGAAGGTGGCGGCCGCTGCCGGGTCGACGCTCGACGAAGCCCTTGAGGAGATCGACATAGGCGGCGTCACGCTTCTCCGGGCCGCCGCGAAGAACTTCGCGAACGTCATCGTCGTGAGCTCGCCGTCGCAGTACGGCCGAATAGCCGCGCTGCTGGCCGAGAACGACGGCGACCTGCCGCTCGACGAGCGCCGGAAGCTGGCCGTCCGGGCCTTCGCGACAACGAGAGACTACGACCGGGCGATCCACCGGTACCTTGCGTCGGCGACCGAGCCGGACGGCGACTTTCCTCAGTTCCTCACGCTCGAGTACGAGAAGCACGCCGAGATGAGGTACGGAGAAAACCCGCACCAGCGAGCGGCGGCCTACAGGTGCCGACAGCGTCCGCAGGAGCCGTCCGTCATATCGTCGGAACAGCTCTCCGGCAAGGAGCTGTCCTACAACAACCTCATGGACCTGGACGCCGCGCTCGCCATCGTCCGGGAATTCCAGGAGCCGGCCGCCGCGGTGATCAAGCACTCGACGCCGTGCGGAGCGGCCACCGCGGCGACGCTCGCCAAGGCGTACGAGGACGCGCTCGGATGCGACCCGATGTCGGCGTTCGGTTCCATCATCGCGCTCAACAGGAGCGTCGACATGGAGGCCGCCCGGCTCATCCACGACACGCACTTCGTTGAGGCGGTTATCGCGCCGGACTTCTACAAGAACGCGCTCGACCTCATGCGGCAGAAGAAGAACAGGAGACTCCTCAGGGCGAACTTCCCCGACCTGACGAGCTACGCGCTCAAGCCCGAGCGCCAGCTGCGGTCCATGCTGGGAGGCGGTCTTCTGATGCAGGATCTCGACACCACGGTCCTCCCGGAGGACGGACTGACGTGCGCCACTGAACGTCGGCCGACCGACGAGGAAATGGAATCGCTGATGTTCGCCTGGAAGATCGTCAAGCACGTGAGATCGAACGCCATCGTGCTGGCGAAGGGTACGAGGACCGTCGGCATCGGCGCGGGACAGATGAGCCGCGTCGACGCGAGCTGCATCGCCGTCTGGAAGGCGGGCGACCGGGTCAGCGACACCGTCCTGGCCTCGGACGCGTTCTTCCCGATGCGCGACGCCGTCGACGCGGCGGCCGAGGCCGGGGTCACTGCCATCATCCAGCCCGGCGGGTCGAAGGGGGACGAATCGGTCATCGATGCCGCGAACGAGCGCGGCATCGCCATGCTGATGACGGGAATGCGTCACTTCAAGCACTAGACGAGGAACGCCCGGACCGCGCGAGCGCGGGAGGGTTGTCGAGGGGAGCACCATGACGAACAAGCCTCAGTCGTTGGTCGCCGTTCTCATGGGCAGCGACTCCGACCTCGCCACGATGAGCGAGACGGAGAAGGTGCTCGACCGCCTGGGCGTGTCGTACGTGACGAGGATCACGTCGGCCCATCGCACCCCGGAACGGACCGCCGAGATCGCCCGGAGCTTCGAGCAGCAGGGCGTCGAGGTCGTGGTGGTCGGAGCCGGTCTCGCCGCGCATCTCGCGGGCGTCATCGCCAGCTACACCACGCTGCCGGTCATCGGAGTCCCGATGGACGGCGGGCCTCTCTCGGGCGTGGACGCCCTCTACGCCACTGTCCAGATGCCGTCGGGCGTCCCCGTTGCGACGGTCGCCATCGGCAAGCACGGCGCCAGGAACGCGGGTGTGCTCGCCGCCGAGATCCTCGGCATCAAGTACCCCGAGGTGAGGGACCGCCTTCAGTCGTACCGCGCCGAGATGAAGAGCTCCGTCGAGGAGAAGGACAGACGACTGGCCGACCGCAGGAAGCCGGCCATGGAAGGAGCCTGATGAGCAGCCTCCTGATCATAGGAACCCAGTGGGGAGACGAGGGCAAGGGCAAGCTCACGAACTACTACGCGGCCCTGGCCGACATGATCGTTCGCTTTCAGGGCGGCGCGAACGCCGGCCACACGGTCTCGGTGAACGGCCGGCCCGTCGTCTTTCATCTCCTGCCGTCGGGGATCTCGGTCCCGGGCGTCACATGCGTCATCGCGGCGGGCGTGGTCATCGACCCGGCGGGTCTCGTCGCCGAGATAGACAAGGTCCGACCTCTCGGCATCGAGGTCGGCGACAACCTCCTCATCGACACGGGCGCCCACCTGACGCTCCCGTACCACAAGGCCATCGAGGCGGCGCAGGAGAGGGCGAGGGGAAAGGCGGCCATAGGGACGACGATGCGCGGCATCGGGCCGACCTACGCCGACAGGACCGCCCGCGAGGGCGTGACCATCGGCGAGCTCGCCTCGTTCGACCGCTTCGCCGAGCGCGTCCGGGCCATCGCGGAGCGGAAGAACATCCTCCTGACCAGGGCGTACGATGCCGCTCCCGTCGATGTCGACGCGATGATCGAGGAACTCCGCGGGCTGGCGCCCAGGCT
This sequence comes from uncultured bacterium, assembly GCA_964596015.1. Taxonomy (GTDB): domain Bacteria; phylum Joyebacterota; class Joyebacteria; order Joyebacterales; family Joyebacteraceae; genus WJMD01. The sequence continues at coordinate 16,622 of CAZQSB010000036.1, forward strand.
GACGCCTCACCTCGCGGACACGCCGCGGATCATCCGGCAGGCCGTCGCTTCGAAGGGCAACGTCATCTTCGAGGGCGCCCAGGGAACGCTCCTCGACCTCTCCTTCGGGACCTATCCGTTCGTCACGTCGTCCAACACGAGCGCCGGCGGCCTCGCTCCGGGCACGGGCGTCGCTCCCTCGTCGATCGACGAGGTCATCGGAGTCGCGAAGGCGTACATCACGAGGGTCGGCGCCGGGCCGTTCCCGACGGAGTCGGAGGGGGAGGAGGCCGCGAGGATCAGGGAGCGCGGCCACGAGAGAGGGTCGACGACCGGACGCCCCCGGCGGTGCGGATGGCTCGACACGGTCGCGCTCCGGTACTCGATCGCCCTGAACGGGATCCGCCGTCTCATCATCACGAAGCTCGACGTGCTGGACGAGTGCGAGGAAGTGCCGATCTGCGTCGGCTACGAGATAGACGGACAGCGCGTCGACGAGTTCCCGAGGTCGGCGGAGGTGCTCGCTCGCGCGGTACCCGTGTACGAGAGGATGCCCGGCTGGCTCGATGACACGAGCGCGTGCCGCCAGGCGGACGAACTCCCGGAGAAGGCGCGCGAGTACCTGAAGCGGATCGAGGAGCTGTCGGGCGCGTCTGTGGCCGCTGTCTCGGTCGGCGCCGCCTCGCACGCCATCGTTCACTTCGACAGGATCTTCTAGAGGCGCCACAGCACGACCAGAGGCGCCACAGCACGACCAGAGGCGCCACACCACCACGCGGGAAGACGCCGGGACCCGGGACGGGCCGCGGGCGCCTTCCCGCGTATTGCAATCCCCACGACTTGACGGCACACCCGAACGGGCGTAGCATGGGTGGACGTTCACGCCGGTCGAGGTCCGGAAGCGGCCCACCGGCATGGACGAGGGAAGACGCACGAGGGAGCGCGGGTGAGCCGGATCCAGGACACGCCGGAGGAACGGGAGATCGAGCTCGACCGCGTCGGGATCGCCGGTCTGCGGTATCCTCTGAGGGTCCCGCTCCGCGGGGGCGGCGACGTCCGCGCGGACGCGACGGTCGACCTGACGGTGCGTCTCGGGCAGGAAGAGCGGGCCACCCACATGAGCCGCTTCGTCGCGGCGCTCGAGGCGAGCCGCGGCGAGGTGCTCGCGCCGGCGGGCGTGGAACGCCTTCTCGAAGGCCTCCGGACCAGCCTCGGCTCGACGGCCTCTCACTGCGAGATCAGCTACGTACACTACGTCGAGAAGCGGGCGCCGGAGACCGGCGCCGCGAGCCTTCTGGCGTGCGACGTCCTGCTGGTCGGGTCGCTCGACGCCGGGGGCTTCGACCAGCTCCTGTCGGTCCGGGTCCCGGTGCTGAGCGTCTGCCCGTGCTCCATGGAGTCCAGCGGAGGAGCCTCGCACAGCCAGCGGGGCCACGTGACGGTAGCGGTGCGGACGCAGGGGAGGGTCTGGGTCGAAGACCTCATCGAGATCGTCGAGGCGTCCGCGAGCGCGCCTCTCTTCCCGCTTCTGACGAGCCGCGACGAAGGAACGCTCGTGCAGGACGCTCACGAGCGGCCCGTCCTCGTGGAGGACCTCGCCAGGAACGTCGCGGAACGCCTGGACTCGGATGTCCGCGTGCTGTGGTACCGCGTCGACGCGAGGAACCAGGACAGTGTGCACGCGCACGACGCCTGCGCCTCCGTTGCGCGGACCCCGCGCGACCTGTCGTGACAATGAGAACCGGAGTGAGCGGACGATGAAGGATGCCGATGTCCACGTCGCGCTGACCGCGAGACTGCACGACTCGGCCGGGACGCCGAGAGTCGACGAGGCCGCGCTCGAGACGCTCATGGCGGCCGCGGAGAGACTCGTCCAGGGCTCTCACCTCAGCGCGCCTCCCGAGCCGGGAGGCGACGGCGCGCTCATTCTCCGCCCCGATTCGGCGGGGCGTCTTCTTGATGTGACGGAGGACCTCGCCGACGGTCTGAGGCCGGGCCGCGCGACGTTCGGCATGGCGATCACTTCGGGGCCCCGCGTGCCGGGTTCGCTGGACTCGGCTCTGGTGGGAACCGACGTCGCGTCGACGACCGCCATGACGGCCCTTCTCGCGACCAGCCTCCGCGGCGCCCGCGTGGCCATTCTGGCTCCGGGCAGGCAGCCGCTCATCGAGGCGCTCATCTCGCTCATCCTCGAGTTCACGGACCGAATGACGGACCGCCAGCGTCAGATCATCGCTCTCGTCAGAGAGAGCGAGACCCAGCAACAGGTCGCGAGGCATCTCGGCGTGTCTCGACAGGCGGTCAACCAGAGCCTGACGTCGGCCGGATGGCAGCACATCCGGCGAGCCGAGAACGCCGCAAGAGAGGGATTGGCCGCGTTGGCGCGCGCCCGCTCGCTCGTCGACCTCACGAAGGGAGACCGAACATGATCCGCCGTCTCATCGCCGTCGTGGTCCTGTCAGCGCTCGCGCTCGGTGGCTGCGCCGGCGGCTCGAGCTTCACCGCCACGTCACCGCCGCCCGACACGTCGGCCGACGCCTGGTTCGTCGCGTCGCCCGAGCGCGTCAGGAACGCGGTCGCGCGCGCCATGGAGGAACAGGGCTTCGCCCTGATGACCGACCCCGACACCGGCGCCATCCTCCGGGGCACGAAACCCCAGCTCGTCGCCGACGGACGTCCCGTTGAGCAGATGCCCATCTATGTCCTCCGTGCCAGGGTCACGAAGGAGGGCAACACGCATGTCCGGGCCACGGTCAGCCCGGAGTGCCCGGTCTGCGACGGCGTCACCGAGTTCGAGTGGGAGTACCCGACCGACCTTCTGCGCGATGTCCTGGGTCGCACCCGCGCGCTGCTCGGCGAAGGAACCGCGAGGCTGAGCTACCCGCCGCGCTACCGTCCGCCTATCCGCAGACGGCCACCATGGCGACCCTAATGACAAGCAATAAAGGTTGACACAAGCAGTGAATCGGTCCCGCATGCGCGGAGCGCTCTTCAATGCCTGACACACCGAAACGGCCAGAAAAGGAGCCACAGAGCCGTTCTCGCGGCCTCACAGGCGTCGCCTCGGGCTGTCTGACGGTCGGACTGGTCGCGCTTCTCGCAGCCGCGGGAGCGGGGCAGGAGCAGGTTCCGCAGGACGCGGACCCGGAGGCGCTCCTCGTCAGGGGGATCGAGCTCTTCTCGGAGAACGAGTTCTCCGAGGGCCTCGCTCTCCTTCGCGCCGTGCGCGACCGGCGACCCGGCTGGAACGAGGCCGCGCGGGCGCTCGGCTCGGCCCTCCTGCGGGCCGGACGGCATGAGGAAGCCAGGCCCCTCTACGTCGAGCTCCTCGGAGCAGGGGTCGCGGAGGGACTCGCTGAAGGAACCGTGACGGCCCTCGAGCTCCCGCCCGGGACCGATCCCGACGCGGTCCTGGGCTTCGGCATGGTTCACGAGCTGGCGGGAGAGGCCGTCACGGCGGAGAGACTCTATCGAACGTACGCCGACATGGTCGGACCGGCCGAGCCTGAGGCGGCGCGCGCCTACGGGCGCCTCGAGCTCCTCTTCGAGACAGCGGATGTGCCGTGGGGAGACGCTCGGGCGGAGTCCGTGAAGGCCCGCGCCGTCGACCCTCGGATGGTCAGCGGGCAGGCGCTCCCGTCGTTCCCGGACGCCGGCAACCACCCGGCGCTCGAGCCGTACTTCCGGACGATAGAGCGCTCGACCGAGCGCTCGGATTCGCTGGCGACCTTCGATGAAGCGCCGTGGCTCACGCACTGGGAGGCGGTGGCGCCGGAGATGCGCGAGAACGTGATACGGCGAAGCGTTCCCGTCGAGGTCCTGGTCGACTCAACGGGCGTGCCGCTCGAGGCGACGACGCTCGACGCCTCGCTCGCCGATTCGACGGCGGGTCGGGTCGTGGACGCGGTCAGTCGCTGGCGATTCGCGCCTGCGCTCCGGGGCGGCGACCCCGCCGCCTCCTGGATCGTCGTCTCGGCGCTCGCGCCGGTTCCGACCGGACAAGGAGGAGCACCCGACACGACGGAGGCGGCTCATCCGGACACGAGCCGGGCGGGAGCGGCCCCGGACACGACGCTCATGGGTGAGGCCGCACGAAACACCATTCGAACAGGGGACGGTCCTTCGCGAGATGAACCGACGCCGGACCGCGACACACCACGGCACCTCGAACCGGACGATGCGGAATGAGACCCCTTCTTCAGTTCAGCGACAGGTACCAGGCCGACATCGGCCGCCATGTCTTCCCCATGGACAAGTACGGGATGATCGTCCGCACCCTCCTCGAATCCGGGATCGCCACGACGGACGACATCGTGGAGCCCGAGCCGGCGTCGGTCGACGACGCGCTCCTGGTCCACACCAAGGCCTACGTGCACGACATACTGACGGGCGGGCTGTCTCCGGACGACATCATCCGCCTCGAGCTTCCGTTCTCGCGCGAGCTCGTCGACGCGTTCTTCCTCGCGGCGGGAGGTACGATCGCGGCGCTCCGCTCGTCGCTCGAGCGGGGGGTCGGGGTCAACGTGGGCGGCGGGTTCCATCACGCGTACCCCGACCACGCCGAGGGCTTCTGCCTCCTGAACGACGTGGCCATCGGGGTCGCCAGAATGCTGGCCGACAAGGCGGTGTCGAAGGTCGCGATCATCGACTGCGACGTCCATCACGGGAACGGAACGGCCGCCACGTTCGGCCGCGACCCGCGCGTCTTCACGCTGTCGATCCATCAGGAGCAGAACTACCCGTTCCCCAAGCCGCCGAGTTCGCTGGACATCCCGCTCGCCGACTGGACGGAGGGACCGGTATACCTCGAGAAGCTCTCCGACGGGCTTCCCTGGGCCCTGGACGACTTCGGTCCTGAGCTGGTGCTCTACGTCGCAGGCGCCGACCCCTACGAGCACGACTTCCTGGGCGGCCTCAAGCTCTCACCCGAGGACCTCGCCGAACGCGACGCCGTGGTAATGGGCGCCTGCGCGAAGCGCGGGATCCCGTTCGCCGTGACGCTGGCCGGAGGGTACGCCGCGAGCAAGCAGGAGACGGTCGCCATCCACGCGGCCACCGTGACGGCGGCCATCGAGGCGGGCGAGGCTCTCGCCCGGGAGAAGGTAGGTTCCGGGGAACAAAGCTGAGACTCGGGGCCTCCAATCGGTGAAGGCAGGCAGTTCAGGCACTCACCGCGAAGGAGGACCCCATGTCGAAGAGAACGCTCCGCCTCGGGACCGCGTTGTCGCTCGTCTCGCTTCTTGCTCTCGCGCTCGCCGGCTGCGGCGACTCCGTCACGATGTCCGATCCGTCGGAGGTCGGCGACGAAGAGACCATCCGCCAGCTCACTGAGGAGGACGGCTTCTTCGAGCTCCCGGTCTACGACCAGGAGGAGCTCGAGCTCCCTGAGGGCGAGAGCGGCGGGCGAGGGGAGATCTCCCCCCTCACGTTCTGGCGCGAGATCACCGACATCGTGACCGAACGCGAGGTCGTCATCGACCATGAGGCCGGCACGGCCGACGTGACGGTCACACGGGACGTCTGGGGCAGTCTGGTCGTCGTCGACTGGGACATGGTCGAGTACGAGAAGCCGATGCACCACTCAGGCGTCCGCTACGCCCATTACGAGCGGGACCTCGACTGGGTGCCGCCCATGGGACCGCCCGATTCCCCCGGTTCCCAGGGCAGGCGTCCGTGGGTCCTGACGGCGGTCTCCGGCGTCCTGGCGCAGTCGGACACCCTCACGGTCTCGATCTCCTCGATCCACATCCAGAGCGCGACGGTCGACACGCTCATCACCGACCCGCTGGCGCTCATGGCCGTGCCCGACGCGATCATGACCTTCGAGGTCGGCGAGGAGGTCGCCGTCACCGTCATGGCCACGCCGTCCGACGCCCTGCTCTTCCTGAACACCCCGAGATACCGCACGGCCTTCACGCCGGACGGCCAGGGCGTCTACACGGGAACCTGGACGGTCCGGTCCAGGGGCCATCACGTCGCATGCGTCCAGGCCATCGCGCGCGCCTCGATCTTCGACTCGGATTACCCGGACGACACGGAGATCTGGGGCATGCCGTACGACGTGCTCGCAGCGGAATAGCTGAACGACAGGGGGTCGGGACAGAACCGGCATCTCGCCCTCGGATCCTCTCCCGAGGCAACGCCCGGCCCCCGCTCCCTCCGTCCATCGTCACGAAACAGAGCCACCGTCCCGTCGGGCTTGTCCGGCGGGACGGGCCCATGCTACCCTGCTCCGACGCTTCGCTGAAGCCACGTTCGCGCTCTCTGGGAGCAGAGGCATGCGGGCCGAGGAACAGACGCTCTCCGGAACGAAATGGCGCGCGGCCGTCCTCGGGACGGTCGTCGTCGCCCTCGCCGTGCGGGTCCTTTACCTGCTCCAGGTCCGCGACCACCCGCTCTTCTCGACGCTGACCGGAGACCCGGCCCTCTATCACGCGCAGGCGCTCGACATCCTGTCGGGCTCTCCGGTCCCGCAGCACGCCTACTTCCACTCGAGCCCGCTCTATCCCTGGTTCGTGGCGCTCGTCATGAGCGTCTCGAAGAGTCTCGACGCGGTGCGCATCGCTCAGATCGGCGTCGGCGTCCTGACTGTCTTTCTTCTCATCCAGCTCGGACAGAGAGCGTTCTCGCGCATGGCCGCCATCGCGGCCGGCGTGTTCGCGGCGCTCTATGTGCCGTTCATCTTCTTCGAGGCCGAGTTCCTCGAGATCACGCTGGTCATGGCCTTCGTGACCGCCATGCTCGTGCTGCTCATGGACACGGCGGAACGTCTCGAGTCCTCGGAGCAGAAGGAGCCCGGTTCGGGCGCGGGACGGCTCAGGACCGCGGCGGCCGGTCTCCTGCTCGGGCTCGCCGCGCTCGGAAAACCGAACCTCCTCCTGTTCGCCCCGGTCGGAGCGGTCTGGCTGGCGACGAGAGGGTTCGGCCGGTACGGGGGGCGGCCCTCGCGGGGCGGCGCGAACAGCTGGGTCCGGTCGGGGATCGTGTTCTTCCTCCTGACAGGTCTCACGATCCTTCCGGCGACCATCCACAACTACCGCGTCGAGGGCGACCTCATCCCTGTCTCGTCGAACGGCGGGATCAACCTCTGGATCGGGAACCACGAGGGAGCGTCGGGCATGTTCGGCGTGCCGCCCGAGATGCGGCTCGACCTCAGGATGTCGTCGGAGGCGGTCGCCGAACGGGCGACGGGCCGCGACCTGTCGGCGGGGGAGGTGTCGGACTACTGGGCGGGACGGGCGCTCGACTTCATGCGAGAGAACCCGTCGCAGTGGCTTCGTCTCACGGCCCGGAAGTTCGCCCTCTTCTGGAACCACTACGAGATCCCCAACCACTACCATCTGGGCTTCGTCAAGCGGTTCGCGCCGGTGCTCAAGGTGCCCGTCGGCACGTTCGCGGTCGTGGCGCCGCTCGGTCTTCTCGGCCTGGCGCTCGGATGGAGAAGGAGGAGGGCGGCCCCGCTTCTCGGGGCGTTCGCCGTGACCTTCATGGCGTCGGTCCTCCCGTTCTTCATAACCGGACGCTACCGTCTGGCGATCACCGCCGCGCTCATCCCGGCGGCCGGCTTCGCGCTCGTCGAGTTCTGGCGGCTCGCGAGAGAACGGCGCGTCGGCGCGCTCATTTCGGGGCTCGCGACCTTGGCCGTCCTGGCGGTCGTCGTGAACGCCGACCTGGTCGAGTTCACGACGGCGCCGATGCACAACACGGTCGGCGCGATACTCGGACAGCGCGGGGACATGGAGGAAGCCGTCGACGCCTTCAGGAAGGCCATCGAGGAGGACCCGCGCGACATCTCATCCCGCTACAATCTCGGCCGCGCCCTCATGAACCTGAGGATGCCCGTCGAGGCCGAACGTCACTTCCGCGTGGCAACGAAGTTGCACCCGGGATATCATGAGGCGTGGATCGGCCTGGGCCGCTCGCTCGCCGTTCAGGACGAGCTCGGAGGAGCCGTCGAAAGCTGGCGCCGCGTGCTGACAGCAGACCCGCCCGCGCCGCCCGCCGCCCGAGGGGAGGCGCGGGCGCTCATCGAACAGGCGGAGTCGCTGACGACCGGCGACACCGGGAGGTAGCGTGTCCGACGAGAGAGACCGCCCCGCCATCAGGTTGGAGGGACTCAGGAAGACGTACGGCGACGTCGAAGCCGTGCGAGGAGTCACGCTGGAGATACCGGCCGGACAGATCTGCGGCTATCTGGGCCCGAACGGCGCGGGCAAGACCACGACGGTCAAGATGGCCACCGGGATGATCAAGCCCACCGAGGGAACAGCCGTCATCGAGGGCCACGACATCATGACGGAGCCGCTCGAGGCGAAGCGGCGCATCGGCGTCGTCCCGGAGACGGGAGCGCTCTACGAGAACCTGACGCCGCGCGAGTACCTTGGCCTCGTGTCACACCTCTATCATCTCGACAGGAAGACCGCGATCGCCAAGGCGGAGTCGTTCCTCGAGCTCTTCGGGATCGCGGACGCGTCCGACCGCGTCATGACGTCGTTCTCGAGGGGCATGCGGCAGAAGGTCCTCATCTCGGCGGCGCTCATGCACAACCCGAGCGTGCTCTTCCTCGACGAGCCGCTCTCGGGTCTCGACGCGAACACGGCGCTCGTGCTCAAGGAGCTCCTCCGGAATCTGGCGACACAGGGAAGGACGATCTTCTACTGCTCGCACGTCCTCGAGGTGGTCGAACGCATCTGCGACCGCGTGGTCATCCTGAGGGACGGCGCGGTCGTGGCGGACGGGAACGTCGAGGAGCTCAAGGAGATGACCCACCGCGGCTCACTCGAGGGCGTCTTCAGCGAGCTCACATCCACGGGCGACCTCTCGGGCGTGGTTCAGGCCCTCTCGAGGAGCGTCACGGGGCTGGGGGAGGAGTAGATGCCGCTCGGCGGACGGGGCGAGGAGGCGGGAAGTCCGTCCGCCGGCGTCGACTGGCGACAGGTCCGCGCGCTCCTCGTCGCGAGCATCCGGCTCGACATCCGGTCGTCCCGCTCGCGCTACGGCGGTTCGAAGGTGCCGCCGCTCCTCATCGTGCTCATCACGTACACGGTGATGGGCGTCCTCCTGGCGGTCGCACTCATCCGCTCGGGAGACCCGTTCGCCTACTCCGTCTTCACGCTCTCGGGCGCGATGTTCATGACCGCCCTCACGGTCATCATGGAGTACGGCACGGTGGTCGTGAACCCGGACGATTACGAGATCATGGCCCACCGGCCCATCTCGTCGAGAACGTACTTCTGGGCCAAGGTCGGGAACCTGCTGTTCTACGTCTCGGTCATGGCCACGACGCTCGCCGGCCCTGGGTCGCTCCTCGGAGGGCTGACGTTCCAGTCCGGGCCCGCGTTCGGCCTCACGCACTACGCGATGGCGCTCCTGGCCTGCTGGTCGACGGCGGCGCTCGTCGTCGTGCTCTACAGCGCCGCGGTCCGCGTCGTGAGCTACGACCGCTTCACCTCGGCCATCACGTACGTTCACACCGCCGCGACGCTGGTCCTCACGATGGGCTACGTCTTCCTGCCCCGGATGCTGGCCGACGACCCGACGCTCCTCTCGATCCGGCGGGGCGGATGGCTTCACGCGGCGCCGCCTGCCTGGTACTCGGCCGTCGTCGACATCGCGGCCGGGGGAGGACTCGGTCAGAACGGCGTTCTGGCGGCCCTCGGGTTCGTCTCATCCGCCCTCGTGCTGGGTCTCGCGCTCTCGACCATCTCTCTGGGCTACGCGGGACGGCTCGCCGAGCTCGCGTCGGCCGCCCCGAAGGAGAAGACCGTCTCGAAGGTCGCCAGCGAACCGGGCCGGTTCTCGCTCGGCAGGCTCGTCTGCTCGAGCGACGGAGAGCTTGCCGGGTACGAGCTTCTCGCCGCCTATCTCGCCCGGGAGCGGAAGCTCCGCTCGCGGGTCTATCCGGCGTTCGGTCTCCCTCTGGCCGCCTACGTCTTCGGCCTCATCACCGGGGGCTTGAGCGACCCGCTCGTCGAGTCGTCGGAGGGCGCCGGCCTCAACGTCATGAACATCCTGGGACTCTACTGCGTCTTCATCAGCTTCTTCTTCGCCTCGGCCATGACCCAGAGCGACCAGTGGAAAGCCAGCTGGCTGTTCTACGCGGCGCCCGTCGCCGACCAGACGGACCTCGTGGTAGGCGCGCGCAAGGTGGTCATCTGGCGCTATCTCGTCCCGTTCTTCTCGATCCTCTTCGTCCTTCTGACCTTCGTCATGCCGGTCGTGAGCGCTGCCGCGTTCGCGATCGTGACCTTCGTGCTCTCGCTGGCGACGTTCTCGCTCATCGGTCTCACGGCGCCGCATCTCCCGCTCTCGCAGTCCATCGAGAAGGCGCGACAGCTCCGGCAGCTCGGCATCGTCGCGCTCCTGGCGATGGCGATGGGCCTCGTCATCGGCATCCAGAAGGCGTTCAGGGAGGTGCCGGCGGCGGGCGCCTTCGTGCTGGTCGGCCTCGTGTTCGGCGCGTGGGTCCTCGAGCTCGTTCTCAGGCGGCGTCTCCGCGGCAGACTGGAGCGAGAGGAGTTCGTCGGCTAGGTCCGGGGGACCGGTGGAGCTTCGCGCTCCCCGCGTGAAACCGGCGGCCGCCCGGCGCATCCCATGAAGGTCGGCCGCATGTGCGGGAAGGGACCTTCGATTCGGTCTTGCGCGAGAGGGGTCCCGGCGCCTAAGATGACGGCCACGGGACGACCACATGGGACAACACAACGGGAGTCAGGAATGGCTGAGCAGAAGATCACCAAGGAGATGCCTATCGGCGACGTCGTCAGAAAGCACCCCGAGACGGTGCCTGTCTTCATGAAGCACGGACTGCACTGCATCGGATGCGCCGTCGCGGCGTTCGAGTCGATCGCGGAGGGCGCCGCGGCCCACGGGATCGACGTCGACGCGCTCGTGACGGACCTGAACCAGGCGACCGCCGGTGAAGCGGCGCACGCGTGAGGACGTGAACCAGGGGGAGGGGCCCATGAAGCTCGAGGAACTGAAGCGGTGGCTGGATGAGCACGATGGATGGGACTACCAGATGGATGACGACGGCATCGTCATCCGGAACGACACGTTCCAGACCATGACGAAGTGCACCTTCGACGCCGTCGAGTCCAACGCTCTGGAGGCCATCACGGCCTCGTGCTCGCACGGGCGGAACGTCGACCACGTCACGCGCGTCACGGGCTACTTTTCCAAGGTCAGCGGATGGAACAGGGGCAAGACCGGGGAGCTCAAGGACCGGCACAGAAGCTCGGTCTAGGGGCGCCTGGAGGCCCGAGCAGATGCACACCGACGCCCGGCCCGGGAGAGATCCCGGCCGGGCGTTCCGGTTCAGGGGACCACGACAGGGGGAGAAGCGATGGCCCGGGATTGCGAGCACAAGGGCGCGAACCTCGAAAGATGCAACTGCACCTACGAGCCCTGCCCGAGGAAGGGGCTCTGCTGCGAATGTCTGAGCTATCATCTGAGAATGCGCGAGCTGCCGGCATGCTGCTTCACGGACGACGTGGAGCGGACCTTCGACCGCTCGTTCGCGCGCTTCATCAGGGAGAACGCCTGATGGGAGACCGGACCGGATCGGGCGCACCGCGGGTCGAGGAGTACGAGTTCGGACGCATCGTCATCGACGGCGAGACCTACACGAACGACGTCATCATCACGCCCGAAAGCGTGAGGCCGGAGTGGTGGCGCGAGGAGGGACACAGCCTGTCCATGAAGGACCTGGGCGACCTCCTGAACGAGCCGCCGGAGGTCCTCATCATCGGCATCGGCGCGAACGGCGTCATGTCGGTCCCCGAAGACGTCGCTGAGGCCATCCGCGACCTCGGCGTCGAACTTGTCGTCGAGAAGACGGGACGGGCCGTCGAGATCTACAACGAGCGGGCGCCCCGGGGCGGCGTGGCGGCCGGACTCCATCTCACCTGCTAGGCCCGCGTGATAGGCCAGCGGGAACCCAATTCCCGGCGGGTCGGGCATTCGCGCTTCCATCTTGACCACGTTCCTGCTGTGTGGTATAATTGCGTCAGTTAGGGCTGGCTCAGTGCTGCGAGTCAGCGAATGTCTGGGAGGTTGGAACGCCCGAAGAGGGCGGAAGGGAGACCGCATGCGCTATTTGATTCTGTTGGCCGTGCTCTCGCTCGTCGCTGTCCCGGCTGCCGCACAGGTGTCGTGCTGCTACGGCTGGGAGGACGGCGGACTGATCCTCGGCTACTACGGCAACGTCGTGGACCCGACGAACGTCTCAGGGATGCAGACCGGCGATGACAGCAACGGCGGCACGTACTCGTGCCCCGGCGCCTACGAGGGTGACTTCTACCTGCACATCGCCGAGGAGCCGCTCGACGGCACGCCGCAGGCTTACATCGCCTTCATCGAGGGGCTGACCGACGGTGACATGATCACGGCGAGCTTCTACGGCTACGACATCACGCCGGGCGGAAGCCCTTCGCTCCGCATCTGGGCGCACTACGCGCAGTCCGGCGACGTCAACAGCTACGCCGGCTCCGCCAGCGGCAATTACGACTACACCGCCGGAACGGGCTGGGACTTCCTCGAGCACACCTGGAC
>CAZQSB010000037.1:0-28334 GCA_964596015.1 uncultured bacterium
GACGCCTACACGTCGTGGGGAGTGACCTACGTCCTCCTGGGCGGCGACACGAACTACATCCCAACCAGGCTCCCGTGGAGCGACTACTACGGCGGCTGGCACATTCCCAGCGACCTCTACTACTCGGACCTCGACGGGAACTGGAACGGCGACGGCGACGGCGTCTTCGGTGAAGGATACGCCGGCCCGTCCGACCCGGGCGACAGTCTCGACCTCTACCCGGACGTCTTCGTCGGAAGAGCGCCGGCGGCCACAGCGATCGAGGCCGAGACGTTCGTCGACAAGTGCCTGACGTACGAGAAGACGCCGACTCCCCATTTCACCGACCGCAACCTCTATCTGGCGGAGGTGCTCTTCCCGTACGACTGGGTCCCCGGCGAGCTCATCAGCACGGACGGAGCCGCCCAGGTCGTCGAGCCGACGCTGCCGCTCGTGCCGCCTGCGATCAGCACGGTCCTGCTCTACCAGAACTACACCGAGTTCCCGGCGTCCGAGGAGCTCAACCGGCAGTCGGCCATCGACTCCATCAACCTGGGATACAACATCGTCTCCCACGTGGGGCACGGGAACAAGAACATCCTGCGGGTCAGCAAGGGGCACTACATCACCGTTCAGGACGCCGACGCCTTCTCGAACACGTACCCGAAGTCGGGGTTCATGTGGCTCCTCGATTGCACATCCGCGGCCATCGAGGGCGACGCCATCGCCGAGCACTTCATGAACAACCAGACGGGCGGTGCCGCGTCGGCGTTCGGGCCCACGCGCTACTGCTTCCCGTCGACGGCCGACGAGTACTACTTCTCCTGGTTCGACGAGTTCTACACGAACAACGTAACGAAGGCGGGCGTTGTATGCGCCGCCTGCAAGCTGCCGTACGTCCCCGAGTCCATCTACGACAATACCGACCGCTGGACACAGATGAGCTACGTTCTCCTTGGGGAGCCGGAGCACGACCTCTGGTCGGATCGCCCGGTCTCCATGAGCGTCGCGCATCTCGCGAGCATCCCCCTGTCCGAGTACGATCTCACCGTGACGGTGACGGACCCGTCGCCCGTTGACAGCGCGCTGGTCTGCGTAGCGAAGGGCGACGAGGTCTACGCGACCGGGCACACGAACGCCTCGGGAGAAGCCATCCTCTCGTTTTCGCCCGAGACGACCGGCTCGATGACCATCACTGTAACGGCGGCCGGACGGCTTCCCTACGAAAGCACGATCAACGTTACGGCGGTCTCCGGAGCGCATCTGACCCTCAGAAGCTCGACGTTCGACGACGACACCATCGGCTCGAGCGACGGCAACGACAACGGCCTCGTCGAGCCCGGTGAGACCATCGAGGTCGGAGTCTCCATCGGGAACGGCGGTCAGTCGGCGGCCGGAACGCTCACGGCCACGCTGCATGACGGCGACCCGTACGTGTCGCTCGCCGACAGCACCGAGTCGCTCGGCACCATCACCGCCGGGGGCGTCGTCGACTTCCCGGGCGCCTTCGTCGCCACCATCGGGAACGACGCGCCGAACGACCACGAGGCCGTCTTCGAGCTCGAGATCACCGACGGCTCGCGGACCATCTGGACCGACGAGGTGAGGATCAGGATCATGAGACCCATCCTGGTCCAGTATCTGAACGACATCGACGACTCGGCGGGTGACGGGGACGGCGTCCCGGAAGCCGGCGAGACGATCGTACTCACGATCGACGTCTACAACGAGGGCAACGGCGTGGCCGACGTCGTCTCCGGCGTCCTTTCCTACCCCGGGTCGTCGGTGACCATGACCGACGGCACGGACAACTGGGGCGACATCATGCCCGGCGAGATCCGGCCCGGCCTGGGTGGCTTCACCTTCGACGTCACGGGACCTCTCACCGACCACTTCAGTCTCGTGCTGACCGACGCGTACGCCAAGACATGGACCATCTACTTCGACCTCTCGAGACCGTACCAGCCGACCGGTCTGGCCGGCGATGTCCTGGGAACGACCATCGACCTGACCTGGGACGCGGTGATCGTCGAAGACATCTGGGGCTACAGGGTCTACAGGAAGGACACCGTGGGAGGCGAGTTCGCGCTCCTCACTGACCTCCATCTCGAGCACCTGGCCTACTACAGCGACAAGGGACTCGAGGAGGAGAAGCTCTACTATTACAGGGTCACCGGGGTCGATTCGTCGGGGAACGAGACGATCCCCTCGGACGTCCTCGAGATCAGCACGAACCCTCCCTTCCAGACGGGCTGGCCGCTGATGGCCGGTGAGGCCAACTGGGGAACCCCCGTCACTGCCGACATCGACCTCGACGGCGACTTTGAGGTTCTCATCGGCTCGGACGACGTGTTCTGCTGGCACCACGACGGCATCGAGTATCACGACGGCGACGGCGATCCGAGAACACACGGCATCTACGCCACGGACGGCTCCGGCGGCTACCGGTCGTCGCTCGCCGCCGGTGAACTGGACGGCGACCCCTACCCCGAGATCGTCGGCGCCGCGTGGGGCAACATAGGGACCGAGGCCGATCCGATATTCGAGATCTGGGCGTGGAACGGCGAGGACGGCTCAGTACTCTCCGGGTGGCCCGTCACGACGAAGCGATTCTGCTGGGCGACGCCCTCGCTCGGCGATCTGGACGGCGACGGTCTGCACGACGTGGCCGTCGTGTGCGCTGACGGGTACGTGTACGCCTGGTCGTCCGACGGGACCGAGCTCATCGATGGAGACGGGAACCCGGCGACCGACGGGATATTCGCCAGCCTTCGCGCTCAGTGGTGCTACGCCTCGAGCGCGCTGGTCGACATCGACCATGACGGCGACCTCGAGATCCTGGCCCCGTCGCGGGCGGACAGCGTCTACTGCTGGAACCCGGACGGCACACGGGTGCCCGGGTGGCCGGTCCGGATCGACCTGAACCCGCAGAGCTCGCTGGCGGTCGGCGATGTGGACCAGGATGGCTTCGTCGAGATCGTCGTGGGCACGAACGACGACCTCGTCTATCTCCTCAGGTCCGACGGAACGACGATGAGCGGCTGGCCGAAGGCGCACGTGCTCAACAGCGACATTCCGCCCTCGCCGAGCCTCGCGGACCTTGACGAGGACGGCGATCTCGAGATCGTCTTCCCGGCCTCGGACGGCTCCGTCATGGTCTGGCACCACGACGGCACCGGGATGACGGGCTGGCCGGTCACGCTCGAGGCGAACACGCACTCGGCCTCGGTGGGCATAGGCAACGCGGACGATGACGCCGATCTCGAGCTGGTGGTCGGATGCGACGCCGGGAAGGTCTACGCCTTCGACACCGACGGCACCCCCCTCGACGGCTGGCCGCTCCAGACCGGAGGGGAGATCTACTCCTGCCCCTCGTTCCACGACCTGGACAACGACGGCGACAATGAGGTCGTCGTTTCGAGCTGGGACATCAACGTCTACATCTGGGACCTCGACGGCGCGTACAACGGCGGCGAGGGGATCGAGTGGGCCACCTTCCTCCACGACCCGATGAGGACCGCCTTCTATGACCTCGAGCTTCCCGTCGAGGTGCCCGGCGACTTCATCGAGCCGCCGCACATCGCGCTCGAGCAGAACGTTCCCAACCCGTTCAACCCGTTCACGACGATCGCTTTCTCCGTGTCCGACGGCGGCGCCGAGATCGACCTCGTGGTCTACGCCGTCGACGGAAGGGTCGTGGCGAAGCTGGCGTCAGGGACGTTCCCGACGGGCGACCACCAGGTGACGTGGGACGGTCGCGACGACGCTGGTCGCGCCGTCTCGTCGGGCGTCTACTTCATCCGGCTCACGGGCCAGGGAGCGGAGAAGGTACGGAAGATGACCCTCCTCAAGTAGCGCCCGCGGGAGCGCGCGCTCGCCGACACGAAGAGGCCGGGACCCGTCGGGGTCCCGGCCTCTTGCTTCGTGCGCTGTGATCGGGGCGTCAGAGACGAACTCCGGCGCGGCCTGAGAGGCCGTCGCCCGGTCGCCCACTTCAGTCCTCGAGCTTCGCCCAGCGTTCGTAGAGCTCCTCCACGCGGGCCATGAGCTTCCTCTGCTCGTTCACGAGAACGCGGACCTTCTCGCCGTCGGTGTAGACGGCGGGGTCGGCGAGCTCGATCTGAAGCTCCTCGAGACGCCGCTCGGAGTCCGCGATCTCGTCCTGAATCTCCTGACGCTGCTGCCTGGCGGACTTCCTGGCGGCCGAGCGCTTCCTCCGCTCCTCGGCCTCACGCCTCTTCTGCCCGCGCGTCTTCGGCCCGCCGCCGCGCGTCTCGCGCGGCCGGGTGTCCGTTGCCGGGGACTGGGCGTCTTCGGCCTCCTCACGCTCCTTCTTCCAGAGATAGTCGCTGTAGCTTCCGTGGAAGAGCCGCGTCTCTCCGTGGTGGACCTCGATGACCTTGTTCGCGATCGCGTCCATGAACGCGCGGTCGTGGGAGACCAGACAGATCGTGCCGGAGTAGCCGGCCAGCGCCTCCTCGAGCACCTCTCTCGAAGCCATGTCCAGGTGGTTCGTCGGCTCGTCGAGCAGGAGGAAGTTGGCGGGCCGAAGCAGCATCTTGGCGATGGCGACCCGGCTCTTCTCTCCTCCGGAGAGGATGCGCACCTTCTTCTCGATGTCGTCGCCCGTGAAGAGAAAGGCTCCGAGAAGCCCCCTGAGACGCTGTCGCATGTCGTCCGGGGCGACGGTGGCGACCTCCTCGAACACGGTGTTGTCGCCGTTCAGGCTCCGGGCGGGGTTCTGACCGAAGTACTGAAGCGTCACGTTGTGCCCGAGACGCCGCTCCCCGGCCTCGATGGGCACGATGCCGGCCATGATCTTCAGGAGCGTCGACTTCCCGGCGCCGTTCACGCCGACCAGCGCGGCCCGGTCTCCCCGCGCGATGTCGAGGTCGAGGTCGCTGAAGACGACCTTGTCTCCGTACGCCTGTGTCACGCCCTTGAGGGACACGGTCACCGAACCGCCCCTCTCGGGCTCGGGGAACTCGAACCTGATGCCCTTCCTGTCGGTCGGGACTTCGACGAGTTCGGACTCTACCCGCTCGATCATCTTCTGCCTGCTTCTGACGAGCGCCGTCTTCGCCTTGTTGCCGCGGAACCGGTCGATGAAGCTCCGGTAGTGCGCGATGCGGCGCTCCTGCTGGTCCCGCGTGGCCCGCAGGGTCTCGCGCCGCTTCTCCCGGAGCTCGCGGAACGCGGCGTAGTTCCCCGCGTAGTCCACGAGTCCCTCGACACTGAGTTCGCTGATGCGGTCCACGACGTGGTCGAGGAATGTCCTGTCGTGCGAGACGAGGATGACCGCGCCGGGGTAGTCCCGGAGGTAGTCCTCCAACCAGATCATCGACTCGAGGTCGAGGTGGTTCGTCGGTTCGTCGAGAAGGAGGACGGTCGGACGGGTGAGCAGCAGTTTCGCCAGGGCGATGCGCATCTGCCAGCCGCCGCTGAACTCCTCCGTGTTCCGGCCGTGGTCGCTCTCTGTGAAGCCGAGGCCCGCCAGCACCCTCGCCGCGCGAACATCGACGGTGAACCCGTCCCGGGCCTCGAGTTCGTGCTGGAGCCTCGCGTACTCGGCCATCGTGGCGTCGTGCTCAGGCCCCTCCGGCGGCATGTCGGCCATCCGGTGTTCCAGCGTCCTCAATGCGCTTTCGATCTCGGCCACGCGGGCGAAGACGGTCATCACCTCGTCGAAGAGGGTTCGCCCGGCCATCGTCATCTGCTCCTGGGGAAGATAGCCGAACGTCGTGCCCTTGGTGGCGAGTATCTCTCCCGAGTCGGGGCGCACGTCGCCGAGAAGAAGCCTGAGGAGCGTGGTCTTCCCGGAACCGTTGGGCCCTACGAGCCCGACGCGGTCGCGGTCACCGACTCGCCACGACACGTCCTTCAGGATGGGATGTCCCGCGAAGGAGACCGTGATGTTCTCGAGCTGCACCACCGGCGGAAGCCCTCGTTGAAAAGCGCGCCCGCCACACCCGGCCGGACGCGCGCCCGAACCTTTCATCCCCATGAGACCGGAGCGGCTGGCGCCCCGGCGAGGTACGCAGTATACTACGACACGCGGTCGACCGCCAGCCGCCTCCCCCCCAACATCACGGAGCTTTTGTAAAACCCTCCAGGGCCGGGCCGTGTCACATGACTGCGCGGCACGAGAGGGCGCGGCGTTCGGCCGTGTCCGGCCAGCTCCGGTCCGGGTCCCGTGTGACCCGGCGAACTTCACCTGCGAGAGTCGGAGGTTCGAGAAACCCATGAAGAAGCACCTCAAGTGGATCATCCCGGTCATAGCCATCGCCGTCGTCGTCCTCGCGCTCATCAGACCGGGCCGGCGCGACGCCGCGCAGGCGACGGCCGAGAGCGACGCGCCCGCGAACGGAACGAACGGCCGCCGCGCAGCGGCCGAGATCGCCGACGTCTCGGTAGCTCTCTCGGAGGTCGGCGAGATCCAGCCCGAACGCATCGTGCTGGTGAAGTCGAAGGTCAGCGGGAAGGTGCGCGACCTTCACATCGAGGAGGGGCAGGACGTCGCCAGGGGCGCGCTTCTCGCGAGGATCGAGCCGGACATGGCTCAGGCGCGGACCGTCGCCAATCTCAAGACGAGCTACGGACGCGCCAGAGTGACGATGGAGCGGGCCAGGCAGGACTACGAGAGAGACCTGGAGCTTCACTCCGGCGGTCACATCTCCGACGAGGAGCTTCAGCTCTCGAAGGACGAGTACGACATCGCCATGATCGAGTACCGCTCCGCCCTGGAGCAGATGGAGCTGGCGGAGGAGGACGGCGTCTCGATGGATGTCGACGGCGAGTCCACCGAGTTCCTCGATGTGGTGGCTCCCGCCTCGGGGACCGTCGTCTCCGTGAACATCGAGGAGGGCGAGATCGTGACCTCGGGCGCCGTCTCGTACACGGCGGGGACGACGCTCATGACCATCGCGGATCTCTCGGTCATGCAGATCAAGGCCGGGGTCAACGAGGTCGACATCGGGAAGATCCGCGCGGGCCAGGACGTGGCCATCGATGTGGACGCCTACCCGAACGACACCTTCAGCGGCGTCATCGGCCACATCGCCCCGGCGGCAAGGAACGAGGAAGGGGTCAAGATCTTCGATGTGGAGATCGACATCACCGACAATGACTCCAGGCTGATGCCGGGCATGACCGCCAACATCGAGATCCAGGGAGACCACGCCGAGTCGGTGGTCACGGTCCCCATCGAGGCCGTCTTCAGCAAGAACGGCGGATACGTCTGCTACGTCTTCGATGGGAGCGGGGATGAACCCGTCGAGCGCCCGGTCGAGGTCGGCGTCTCGAACATCGAGCGCGCCGAGATAACCTCCGGCCTCTCCGAGGGCGAGGCGGTCGCGCTCTACGATCCCGAGCTCGATGAGATCGAGATGAACGAGGAGGAGCGGCGGAGGCAGGAGATGGCGCGGCGCGCCGGCGGGGGTCGCTAGCATGCTCATCCAGACCGTGAGCATCACGAAGACCTACGAGCTCGGGGCGGCGGAAGTCCGGGCTCTCAGAGGTGTCGATCTCTCCATCGGTGAAGGCGAGTACGTCGCCATCATGGGGCCTTCTGGCTCCGGCAAGTCGACTCTCATGCACATCCTGGGGTGCCTCGATACGCCCTCCGACGGAACCTACGTGCTGAACGGGGCCGAGGTATCGAGCCTCACGGGACGCGCGTTGGCGCGAGTGCGGAACAGGGAGATCGGCTTCGTCTTCCAGAACTTCAACCTCCTCCCCCGGGTCGACCTCGTCGCGAACGTGTCGCTCCCGCTCGTCTACCACGGGGCCATCTCGCGCGCCGAGCGCCGCGACATTGCCGTGGCCGAGCTCGAGAAGGTCGGACTCGGACACCGGCTCTCGCACAGGCCGAACGAGCTCTCGGGCGGTGAGCGCCAGCGCGCGTCCATCGCCAGGGCGCTCGTCAATCGCCCCAGCATCCTCCTCGCGGACGAGCCGACAGGCAACCTCGACTCGGGGACCGGTCGCGAGATCATGTCGATCCTCGACCGACTGAGCGACGAGGGACGAACGGTCGTTCTCGTCACACACGACGCGGACGTTGCAGAGCACGCGGAGCGCGTCGTCCGGATCGAGGATGGCCGCGTCGCGACGGGAGCGGGTCCGTGAACATCCTCGAGAGCCTCGGAGCGGGCATCCGCGACATGTCGGCGAACAAGGGACGCGCGATCATCACGATGATCGGCATCGTCCTCGGTGTCGCCTCGGTGGTCGCGGTCCTCGCGCTCATGCGCGGAGGGACCGCGCAGACGGAGGCGTTCTTCGAGGAACTGGGCGGCCTCCGAGAGCTTCGCATCACCAATCAGAGATCGAACCGGGTCTTCATGTCCGCCGCCGAACGGGCGTCGGAGCGGCTCACCTACAGGGACGCTCAAGCCATCGGACGCGAGTGCCCCTCGGTCGGCTACGTCGATCCCGAGATCAGCCGCAGGCTCAATGTGAGCCATGGGGACAGGACGTTCCGGATGAGGGTCCTCGGCACGACGCGCGACTACGTTTTCGCCGACGACATGCCGGTCGCCGAGGGCCGGTTCATCACCGACCGCGACCTCGACACCTACGCCAACGTCATCATGATGGGTCCCACCTACAAGGAGGACCTGTTCGGAGACGACGAAGCCATCGGGAAGACCGTCCTGGTCGAGGGAGTTCCGTTCACCGTGGTCGGCGTGATGGAGAGGAAGGAGTTCTACTTCCGGGGCGGAACGGGCGACGAGCGGAACGTCCTCGAGTGGTTCAACCGCGGTCACTACATACCGATCACGACGATGATCAAACGGTTCTCCGTGCGAGACCAGCTCGACGGGCTCGAGATCTCGGCCCGGTCGGTCGAGCTCGTCCCCTCGCTCATTCAAGAAGCTCGCACGGTCCTCACCCGTCGGCACGGCGTGGAGGACTTCGAGATCGACTCGAAGTCGGAGCGCATCCAGGAGCAGGCGGAGCAGGGTCGGTTCTTCAACATCGTCTTCTGGGCCGTCGCGTTCGTCTCGCTCTTCGTCGGAGGAGTCGTCATCGCGAACATCATGCTCTCGTCGATCACCGAACGCATCCGCGAGATCGGCGTGAGGAAGGCCATCGGCGCCTCCGGCCGGGACATCTTCATTCAGTTCCTGGTCGAGGCCGTCGTGATCACCGCGGCCGGCGGGGCCCTCGGGCTTCTGCTGGGCTGGTGGCTGGTCCGGGCCATGGACCGCGTGCTCGTCCTCCCGACGAGCCTGAGTCCCGGCATCATGATCATCGCGTTCCTGACGTCGATCTCGGTCGGGCTGGCCTTCGGACTCTTCCCGGCGCTTCGCGCGGCGCGCCTGGACCCGGTCGAAGCGCTCCGGTACGAATAGCGGAGGGGCTTTTGAACATCTTCGAGAGCATCGGAAGCGGTCTCGCGTCGATCTGGTCTCACAAGCTGAGGTCGGCCCTGACGCTCTTCGGCATCGTCGTCGGCGTGGCGGCGGTCGTCTCGATGTTCTCGTTCGTCGACGGCATCGTCGGCCGCATCCGGGAGGACTTCGAGAAGATCGGCTTCGACAACACGTTCTTCGTCTCCAACATGGCGCCCATGAACCCGGATGGGCGGGCCGAGCTCAAGGCGTCGGACGGCCTCACCTTCGAGGACACGGAGGTGCTCCGCGCGGAGGTCCCACAGATCCGGGGCATCACACCGGTGGTGTCTCGGTACCTCGTCCTGCGAGCCGGAAGCGAGGCCAGACATGGTCCGGTCTTCGGCGTGACCCCCGACGGGTTCACGCTCTTCGAGCTCGATCTCGGCGACGGACGCTATCTCACCGATCTCGACATCGAGAAGAGCTCACGGGTCTGCGTGCTGGGCCAGCTCCTCAAGGAGGACCTCTTCCGCGAACGGAACGCGGTCGGCGAGCACATCCTGCTGGGGGACGTGCGACTCGAGGTGGTCGGCGTGCTCCGGATGAAGGAGTTCAGCCCGATGTTCGGCAACTCCGGCCAGGAACAGGAGCACCGCCGCGTCTACATGCCGATCACGACGGCCATCCACTACGTCGCCGGGACGAAGCGCATCGACATGTTCGCGGTGAAGCTCAGGAAGGGTTCCGACATCGCGACCGGCTACGACCGCATCTTCGAGACGCTCCTCCGGCAGCACCGCCGCATCGAGGACTTCCAGATCGAGAACGTCGCCGAACAGCTCGCGCAGGCGAGGGACCAGATCGACCAGATCTCGAATCAGTGGCGCGCCATCCTCGGGAGCATCGCCACGGTGTCGCTTCTCGTCGGCGGCATCGGGCTCCTCTCGGTCCTCGTCATCTCCGTCAACGAACGGCTCAGGGAGATCGGCGTCCGCAAGGCGGTCGGAGCGGAGGACCGCGCCATCTTTCAGCAGTTCCTCATCGAGTCGGTGACCATCAGCGTGGTCGGCGGCCTCGTCGGGGTTGCGCTCGGCGCGGGATTGTGTAAGCTCATCACGCTCGGGGCGGCAGCCGCAGGCCAGGAGATCGTCATCCCCGTCTCGGGAGCCGGCGTGCTGCTCGGTCTCGCCTTCGCCGTCGCCGTCGGCGTCCTCTTCGGCATCTACCCCGCCGCCAAGGCGTCCCGCCTCGACCCGATCGAAGCCATCTCGCGTTACGCCTGATCTCGATGCAGAGGGAGGCTACATGTTCGAAGCGATCGCGCGCGACAAACGGTCGAGCGCCACGGTGCTCGTCAAGCGCGCCGCGGGCGAGCTGGCCCGGGGCGTAGAGGAGATCGGGGCCGACGACCCCGGCGTGTTCTGGAACGCGCTCGTCGCGCTCGTGACCGAACTCGTGTGGGCGAAGCGCGACATGGCGCCGTTCCTGAACCTGGGAGGCGACGTCCTGTCGGCGGCGGAGCGGGGCGTTCTGTCGGGTTCGTCGCCCGACACCCTGAAGAGCGCGGCCGTCGCTGCGGCCGATGAAGTGTGGGAGTTCGCCGAGGCGGACGTCGAGCGCGTGGCGACCGAGGCCGAGAAGGCGCTGCCGCCCTGCGCGACCGTCGCGACGCTCTCCTCGAGCGCGGCGGTCGAGGCCGCTCTCAGGCGGGTCGCGTCCCGCGACGTGTCGGTGCTTCTCGCCGAGTCGAGGCCGTCGCTGGAGGGTGTGGACCTCGCCGGACGGTTGGCCGAGGCCGGCCTCTCTCCCATCGTCGTGTCGGACGCGGCGCTGCCGGGGAGGATCACCCGCGCGGACCTCGTCGTCCTGGGCGCCGACGCAGTCACCGAGAGGACGTTCGTCAACAAGACGGGAAGCTACGGCGCGGCGCTCGCGGCGAGGGAGGCCGACGTCCCCGTGTACGTTCTCGCACAGAAGAGCAAGATCATCCCCGAGGCGCTCTCGCGGGAACCCGGCGCGGACGACGCGGCGGCTCTTGTCGACGAACCTCCGAGGGGCGTGACGGTCGAGAACCACCTGTTCGAGCCGGTCCCGCTCTCCCTCGTCCGGGCCGTCGTCACCGAGGACGGCCTCCTCGAGCCGGACGAGCTGCCGGACGTCCTCAGGGGCAGGCCGGTCTCCCCCGCGCTCCTGCAGGTCCTCTTTCCGAAGAGGGCTCAGACAGCCCGGACCGCGCCCTGAGCGTGTCGATTCCGGTGGACCGGCGGCCGGTTCCGGGCTATACTGAGCGTTCCGGTTGCGCGCTCACTTGTGGGCGCGTTTCCCTCGCCTGCGTGTAGTCCCGAGTTCGCGCATCGAGGGCATGGGTAGAGACAGCTCGGGGCGTTTCTGGTGCATACGGAGGACGACAGTGAGCCAGAACACCAGGACGATCACGCCGGACAAGGTCCACGACACGATCGGCACGCACATGCTCGCCGACGGGTTCGACATCGTGCTCGATCTCGAGAAGAGCCAGGGGACGCTCATTCACGACTCGCGCTCCGGGAACGACTACCTGGACTTCTTCACCTGCTTCGCGTCGTCTCCCGTGGGGTTCAACCATCCGAAGCTCACCACGCCCGAGTTCCTTCAGAAGCTCGGACGTGTCTCGGTCAACAAGCCGTCGAATTCGGACCTCTACACCGTCGAGATGGCGGAGTTCGTGGAGACGTTCGGACGGCTGGCCGCTCCGAGTTCGCTTCCGAACCTCTTCTTCGTCAGCGGCGGCGCGCTCGCCGTCGAGAACGCGCTCAAGGTCGCCTTCGACTGGAAGGTGCGGCTGAACTTCGCGCGCGGCGTCAACCGACCCGACGAGTACGAAGAGGACTTCAAGGGCTCGAAGGTCATCCACTTCCAGCAGTGCTTCCACGGCCGCTCGGGCTACACGCTCTCGCTGACGAACACGTTCGACCCGAGAAAGACGCAGTACTTCCCGAAATTCGACTGGCCCCGAGTGCTGAACCCGAAGATGCGCTTCCCGCTCGAGGGCAAGAACCTCGAGGACACGGCCGCCGACGAGCGCGAGGCCCTCGCGCAGATCCACTCGGCCATCGAGGAGCACGGTCCGGACATCGCCGCGATGATCATCGAGCCCATCCAGGGCGAGGGCGGCGACAACCACTTCCGTCCCGAGTTCATGAAGGCGCTCCGCGAGATCTGCGACGAGCGCGACATCATGTTCATCTTCGACGAGATCCAGACGGGGATGGGGCTCACGGGCACGATGTGGGCCTTCGAGCAGCTCGGCGTGACGCCGGACATCGTCTGCTTCGGCAAGAAGGCGCAGATCTGCGGCATCATGGTGTCCGACCGCGTGCATGAGGTCGAGGACAACGTGTTCAGGGTCTCCTCGCGGATCAACTCGACCTGGGGCGGCAACCTGACCGACATGGTTCGCTGCCAGCGCTACCTCGAGATCATGGACGAGGAGAACATGGTCGAGAACGCCGCGGCGATGGGCGCGCGGTTCCAGAAGGGACTTCACGCCATCGGCAGCGACCACGTATCGAACGTCCGCGGGCGCGGGCTCATGTGCGCCTTCGACCTGCCGACGACCGAGCTCAGGAACGCCGCTCTGGTCAGGATCAAGGAGAACGGCATGATGGCTCTTCCGTGCGGGCCGATCTCCATCCGGTTCCGTCCGCCGCTCAACGTGACGGAGGCGGAGATCGATCAGGCGAACGACATCCTCGAGAGGTCGATCAAGGCGCTCTAGCCCCTCATTCCGAGAGGGGCACCGGGGCGGAGACTCCGCCCCGCCATGAGGTGGCCGTGAGAGCGGTCCCGAGGACACTCGCGGCGCTCGCCGCGACAGCGGTACTTCTGACGACAGGCGTTCCCGCCCTCACGGGTGGGAACGCCTTTGCACAGGAGACCGTTCCCACACGCCCCGACAACTCCTCGCCGGTCGCGGGCGCCGCGCCGGTCTCGGCCTGCGACGTGACCGCCGTCGACGTTCCCGACGACGCGGGAGGCGCCATCCGTCTCACGTGGGGACTCACCAACGAGGAGGCGGCCCGCGGCCACGTCGCCGGCTTCGAGATCCTGCGCGCGGCCTACGACGAGGAGGAGTTCACGCTCGTCGGCGAGGCCCTGCCCGGAGACCGTTCCTACATCGACCAGACGGTCGAGGACGCCGTTCGCTACCGGTACGTCGTCAGGACCGTCTCCGACGCCGGGCCGATCGACTCCGAGGCGTGTCCGGCCGCCGCGTCCGCAGCGCAGTGGTTCGCGCGCGGCCGTCTCAGCATCCTCATCGCGACCGTGCTCTTCTCGGTCACGATCCTCTACTTCATCGGACGCGCCCGGAGAGGCGACGAGCTCTACATCAGGAAGATCCCGGGACTCGACGCGGTCGACGACGCCGTCGGGCGAGCGACCGAGATGGGACGCCCCGTGCTCTACGTCCCCGGCATCGAAACCGTGAGCGAGGTCGGCACCCTCGCGGCGCTCACCATACTCGGCCACGTCGCCAGACGCGTCGCCCGCCACGGCACGCCGCTCGAGGTCCCGTGCGCCGACCCGATCGTCATGACGACGGCGCAGGAGATCGTCCGGGCGGCCTACGCGGAGGCGGGTCAGCCCGACCGGTACGACCCCTCGAAGATCGCCTATCTCACGTACGACCAGTTCGGTTACACGGCGGGGGTCGACGGCATGATGGTCCGCGACCGCCCGGAGGCCGTGTTCCTTCTCGGGTACTTCGCGGCCGAGTCGCTGATCCTCGCGGAGACCGGGCATTCCATCGGCGCCATCCAGATCGCGGGCACCAAGGAGACCTCCCAGCTCCCCTTCTTCGTAGCGGCCTGCGACTACACGCTCATCGGCGAGGAGCTCTTCGCGGCGTCGAGCTACCTCTCCCGCGAACCGGTCATGCTGGGAAGCCTGAAGGGACAGGACCTCGCGAAGCTCGTCATCGTCATCGTCATCCTGTTCGCCTTCGTCGTCGGCACGGCGGGGGCGCTCATCGAGCCGGAAGCCGGAGGCGCGCTCTCGCGTGTGGCCGAGGCCTTCCGCTCCTGGTTCAACTAGCCGTCCGAGGTCGATCTCATGAAGAGAACGGTTCCGCTCGTCATCACGTTCCTGACCGGCCTCTTCCTCGTCGTCTCGTTCTTCGTGCCCCACGAGCCGTTCGGGGCGCTCGAACAGCGACTCCTCGTCTGGTTCTCCATCGTCTCGGGTTTCACGATGCTGCTCGGCGTCGACAGCCTCGTCCGGTCACACGTGAGGAAGATGGCCCGCGGGCATCCCGCCAGGTGGCACAGCCTGGCCCTCCTCGCGGGACTCGCCGTGACGGTGGTCGTGGGCGTCCTGGGCTTCAGCCGCTACGGAAGCCCTTTCCACATGCAGTCGCCGTTCATGTTCGTCTACACCTACGCGATCGTGCCGCTTCAGGGCACGATGTTCGCGCTCCTGGCGTTCTTCATCGCGTCAGCGTCGTACCGGGCGTTCCGCGCGAGGAACTCGGTGGCGGCGCTGCTGCTGGTCTCGGCGGTCATCGTGATGCTCGGCCGGGTCCCCATCGGCGGCGCCATCTCCGAGCACATTCCGTGGCTCGCCGAGTGGATCATGGACGTGCCGCAGCTCGCGGCGAAGCGAGGCATCCAGATCGGCGCCGCGCTGGGCGCCGTCTCGATGTCGCTCCGCATCATCCTCGGTATCGAACGAAGCTACCTGTCGTAGTCGGCGGGGCCGTTGGGGGGAGCACCGGCTCCCGGGAGAGTCAGTGGACGAAAAGGGCACAAGGCGCAGCTTCTGGGCGGCGATGGAGGCGCTCGACCGCAGGTGGATCTTCCTGGTCCTGCTGGTCGCGGTCCTCATCCCACTTGTTCTCGGGGTCGGGGCCGAGATCCCACCGACGCAGCCCGTCAGAAGCGCGTACGAGGCCGTCGAGTCGCTCGAGCCCGGCGACCTCCTCCTCATCTCGATAGACTTCGACGCGACATCGGCGCCCGAGCTCATGCCGATGCTCCGCTCGGTGCTCCGGCAGGCGTTCAGGAAGGACCTTCGCGTGGCGATGCTCGGCCACATCGCCATCGGGCTGCCGCTCGGCCACATGGCGCTCGAGCAGGTCGCGGAGGAATACGGGGCCGAGTACGGGATCGACTACGTCGACCTCGGATACAGGCCGGGTTACATCGCCGCGATGATCGCCATGGGGCGCGAGATCGAGGACATTTATGCGAGCGACTACCGCGGCACGCCCATCCGCGACCTCCCGCTCATGGCGACCGTCCACTCGTACGACGACATCGCGCTGCTGTTCGGGTTCGAGCACGGCGCCGTAATCGACTACTGGATCCGCTACGCTCAGGCCCGCTTCGACCAGCGCATGGTGTTCGGGACGACGGCCGTGATGGCGCCCGACGCGTATCCGTATCTGAACTCGGGACAGATCGAGGGGCTGGTCGGTGGACTCAAGGGGGCCGCCGAGTACGAGACGCTCGTCGGCGTCCCGGGCCTCGGAACAAGGGGGATGCCGGCCCAGGAGTGGGCTCATCTCCTCGTCATCGGCTTCATCGTGCTCGGGAATCTGGGCTACTTCTTCACCAGGCGCGAACGCGCCTGAGGAGTGAGGGACTCGCAGTGGACTCGCTCGGCATGGTGATAGGAACGTGGATCGCGGGGTTCCTCACGCTCGCGATCTTCTCGTTCCTCTACCGGGACAACCCGTTCTACAAACTGGCCGAGCACCTCTACGTAGGCATCTCGGCCGGCTACTGGCTCATCTACGTCGCGTTCTTCGACGTCAAGCCGATGCTGTGGGACACCTTCGTCTCCGAGACCGGAGTCGAGAGGTGGATCATCCTGGTTCCCGGGGCGCTCGGGATCGTCATGCTGATGCGGTGGTTTCCGAAGGTCGCCTGGCTCTCGCGCTGGCCGATCGCGTTCACCGTCGGAGTCGGCGCGGGACTGGGGATCACCGCCAACCTTCAGGGCTACGTCGTTCCCCAGGTCGCCGCCACGCTCACCCCCGTCACGGGCTGGGACCTTGTCAGCGTCAACAACCTGATCCTGATGGTCGGGGTCGTGACGACGCTCCTCTATTTCTACTTCTCGAAACCGCACAGGGGCGTGCTCGGCTGGACGGCGAAGGTCGGGATCGTGTTCATCATGATCTCGTTCGGCGCCTCGTTCGGTTACACGCTCATGGCGCGCATCTCGCTCCTCATCGGAAGACTGCACTTCCTGTTGTCGGACCTCCTGCACATCGTGAGATGACCCGCGAGGGACCCGATCGTCGACGTCCCTAGCCGGCCCACCTGGCGAGATTGATGCCGCGGGCGGGAGTGAACATCACGAGCGGGGAATCGCGATGGACCATCCGGATGGCGGCCCTCACGCTCCGGAAGCCGTGGTCGTAGAGAAGGCCGGCCACCTCTGTCCGGCGGCTCGAGGCGCCCGCGCTCAGGCGGGCGAAGCCCCTGCTGACCCCGATCGTCCAGATCTGTCTGACGAGGTCGCCGAACGCGGTCAGGGAGTCGGTTCCGGGGCGGACGCCCAGGAGATGCAGATAGGCGCGGCCCGAGTCGGCCGCGTCTCCCTTTCTGAACGGCGCCGTCCGGATGACGGCGAAGCCGTCGATGCGTCCGCCGTCGCCCTCATGGAAGACGGTCTCGCCGAAACCGTTCTGCTCGATAGCGAGAACCTCGCCGCGGTAGTCGAGTCCGGGCGTGAGCTCGTCCGAGATCTCGGAGATGGCCCGAAGCACGTGGCCTCGTTCACCCCTCCCGAGATGGCGCAGCAGCGTGAGGTCGGAGGCCGACATGCCTCGGTACCGGTCTGCGACCCTGATGAGCGGGAGCTCGAAGAGGAGCGTCGGATACGTGACGGCGAACCCGTGCTTCAGATAGAGCCCGAGGTTCATGCCGCTCTCGGGCATTGTCTCGAGGCCGATGACGTCCGCGCGGCCCGCGAGGTGGTCCATGACGCCGGCGATGAGGGCCTTTCCGATGCCCTGTCCCTGGAACTGGGTCGGCACGCCGAACGTCCCGAACCAGCCCACGCGCCCCCACGTGCGGCCGAGGATGAAACCGACCATGGAACCGTCGGCCGCGATGGCGACGAGGTTGGCCGCGGGATCTATCGACGTCGCGTAGACGAGTTCGTCGAGCGTTCTCTCGGGCACCGGCGTGTCATCGCGCCGGTAGACGCGGTACCAGTCGGTGAAGACCCCCGCCTCGATCTCGGCGACGGCCGGCAGGTCCGACTCCGTCATCTGCCTGATCCGAAAGTCGAGACCGCTCATCTGCTCTCCTCCGGGCAGCGCTCCCTGCCGGTCCGGCGGAACACGTAGGGCCCGGTCTCGGCGCCCCAGACACGCTCGCCGTCCTGGTCGAACCCTCGGTCCCAGCTCTCCAGGCGTTCGGGGGTGAGCACGATCATCGAGGTCGCGTAGGCCGCCCCGCGGAGCTCGCTCGAGCAGCCGGTCCCGGCCGTTCCGCCCACGAAGTGTCCGGCCCCGGTCACCCTGAGATAGACCGAGCATCCCTCGCGGAGCTCCAGGGAATCCGGTGTGAGCGACTCGAGGGGTTCCTTCTCTCGCCAATCGCCAGCGAAGCGCGCCGGGCCCGGGATCTCGTAGACGTCGCTTCTGACGAGGCTGTCGCCCTCTCCCACGACATGGTAGACGCGCTGGCGATACGGACGGTCCGGATGCGTCGCGACCGCCTGTTCGACGTAGAGCCAGTGGCCGTCGTCGCGCTCGGTCCAGACGGGCGCCATCTCAAGGCGTATATCGAGGTAGCTCGTGTCGCGAACGGCCTGCGCGGCGCTTGAGAAGGAGCCGGTGAGCCAGCGGGCGGCGACGTCCTCCAGAGGCTCGACGCCGGTCGCCGACCACGCCGGGAGTGCCGCGAGCAGAATGAAGACTGCGAACAGCGCTCTCATGATCATCTCCCGCCCGGGTCTTCGCGTCCCGTTCCCGGGCCGTCGTCTCTTCGCTTCAGGATGAGGACCGTCATGTCGTCGGTCTGCGGCGTCTCGCCCGCGAACGCCGCGACCGCCTCGATGACCGCCGACAC
The DNA here is from genome assembly GCA_964596015.1 of uncultured bacterium. GTDB lineage: Bacteria > Joyebacterota > Joyebacteria > Joyebacterales > Joyebacteraceae > WJMD01. The sequence continues at coordinate 18,383 of CAZQSB010000037.1, forward strand.
GATGCCGCGGGCGCCGAGGCCGGCGGAGCTCCTGAGAACGTCCCGGAGCCTCTGCGCGCCGAAGAAGTCGCCCTCGCCGTTCTGCGCGTCGGTCACGCCGTCGGTGTGGACCGACAGGACCTCTCCACCCGCGAACACCACGGAACGCTCCGTCCAGGCGGTGTCCGGCAGAAGTCCCAGGGGCACGCCCGTGCTCTCGAGCGCGTGCTCCCGGTCGGGCCCGACGAGCATGGCCGGCTCGTGACCGGCGCTCGCGTAGAGAAGTCGGCCGGCCTCGGGTTCCAGCACGCCGTAGAACGCCGTCACGAAGAACTCGTCGTCCGTGTCGTCCAGGATCCTCCTGTTCGCTGCGTGGAGCACGGCGGCGGGCGAGGCGCTTTCCTGGTGAGCGTACGTGCGGATGACGGTCCTGGCAAGGGCCATGTAGATGGCGGCCGCGACGCCCTTCCCGGAGACGTCCGCGACGAGCACGCCCCAGCGACCGCCCTCGAGCCGGATCAGGTCGATGAAGTCACCGGAGGCCTCCCGTGCCGACTGGATCCGAGCCGAGATCTTCCAGCCCTCGATGTCGGGCGCCCGGCGCGGCATGAAGCTCGATTGTATCTCAGCCGCGACGGCCAACTCCTGTTCGACGCGCTGGTGCTCGAGCTCGAGTTCATACGTCCGGGCTCTCTGGATGGCGGCGGCCACGAGGGAGGCGAGCGAGCTGGCCGCCGGCAGCGCGTCGCCGAGCCTCCCGGGAGCGACGCGTCTTCTCAGAGCCAATGCGCCGAGAGCGCTGCCGCCGCTCGACTCGATGATCGGTACGAGAGCGAGCGCGTGGTCGCCCGTCTCACCTCCCCACGGAAGCTCGGCTCCCGGTGGAAACACGCGAGGCTCCTCGAGGCCGGCCGCCCAGCGCCACGCCTCGTCGGACAGGGCGTCGGAGCCCCTCAGACGTTCGACGAGTTTCCGGCCGGGGAACTCGAGTATCTCCAGCGACGAGAAGGAGAACATCGTCGCCGCGTGCTCCTGAAGAAGGCCCGGTAGGTCGAGCTCGCCCGGCGACTGTTCAAGGAGCGAGCGGGCGAGCCGCTGAAGTCTGGTAAGCTCGCGCGAACGCTCCATCGAGAGGCGCGCGGTGGTGCTGGCCCAGTGCCCTCCGACGGCGACGACGACCGTCGCGGCGGCGAAGAAGAGCGCCGCCGGAAGACCGCCGTCGGAAACGACCGCCGCGCCGAAGACGCCGAAGGGCAGGATGATGAGCGGCCACGTCCAGGATGTGGCCCAGAAGCGCAGGAAGACCCTGCGTGAGGGGCCACGGAAGCCGAAGGCGGGAGAAAGGGAGGAGTAGATGAAGAGCGGGGCGTTCATGACCATCGTCAGGACAGCCACGACAACGGCGCCGCCGAGAGCGGCCGGCACGTCGGGCGCGACGAGGCCTTCCGGCGGTATCGAGCCCCCCCAGTAGCCGTAGAGCTTCAGAGCGAAGAGCGCGGCGATGAATGTGGCGGCCGTGTCCTGGAGCGCGCTGCGCACGACCCTGAGGCGCCGAACCGCCTTTCCCGGGACCTCGGCGTACTCGCGAAGGGAGGAAACGACCCTCCCCGGGACCCAGATCCAGAGAGCCACGGGCCCGTACAGGAGCGCCGCGGCCCAGACCAGAACATAGTCGAGGGCGCCCCCGAACTCCCCCAGCAGGTTCTCGCCGAGGCGAACGTAGAATCTCAGTTCGAGCCGGCTCAGGAACACCGAGAGGATGGTGAGGGCGAGAAGCTCAGGCCAGACGGCCAGAAGCACGGCCTTGTCCGTGGAGAGAACGAGCCACGCGGCGCCGACGACGAGCGCCGGGACGAAGATGATGAGACCGAGGACGTCCATGGCGATGAGCGCCCGGTCGGTCTCCTCGCTCGTCTCGAGCTTCGGGAAGAGCCTTCGGCCGAGGGAGAGAAGCCTGTCCTCGAAGCCGCTCATCGACAGCAACCGCCCTCCATCGGCGTCAGAGAGAGTCCGGTCGTCCGAGCGGAGCCACGCTTCCGCTTCCGCTCACCTGCTCGGTGACGGCCGGATCGCCGAGATAGCGCACGCTCCCCGAGCCGGTGACCGCGGCGACGAGTTCTCCGCCGGGATTCACGAGCGCGTTGCCGGACCCGCTGACGGCCACCTCTGCGCTCTTCGTCTCGAGCGCGCGTCCATCGTACGAGCCGGAACCGGAAACGGTCACGGACTGACGGATGGCGCTGCCGCCCAGCGTCACACTGCCGGAGCCCGAGACCGTGACGGCGACCTCGAGAGCGGCCAGCTCGCGAACGAAGACGTCACCGGAACCGGAGACGGTCAGGCTCAGACGATTCGTTTCGAGAGACGGCGCGTACGCGTCGCCCGACCCCGAGACCTGGACGCCGGAAAGCTCCCGCACATCGACGCGGATCCGGAGCGGCGTGCTCGGCCGGAACGCCACATTCCTGACCGCTTCGATCGGCCTAACGTGAAGCGTCCCGCCCCGCACGAGCGTCTCGACGGCCTGGACGATGTTGTCGTCCCCCTCCACAAGCACCCCCTCGGCGTCGCCCTGCAGGAGCTCGACCGAACCCGGAACGGCGAGAGCGATGCGGTTGAACCCCCTCACGTCTCGCTCCTCGCTCGCGGAGACTCCGCTTCCCTCGAGGATCTCCTGGCAACCTCCGAGAGTGAACGCGCCCGCGGCCGCGAGCGCCAGAATGACCCGCCCTCTCATGTCGCTCTCCTCTCTACTCGGCGCGCTCGACGCTGCCCGCGCCGCTCGTACGCTTCCGCACCGACGGCTCACCGCGATAGAGCACCGTGCCGGCGCCGGACGCGGTGGCGTCCAGCTCTTCCGAGACGAAGATCCTGACATCCCCGGCCCCGCTGGCCGACACGTCCGCGGCCCGAACCGTCACGTTTCCCGCATCGAGCGTGCCGGCGCCGCTCGCGCTCACGCTCAGGACGTCGACCCGGCCGCCGCTTATGACGCAGTCCGCCGCGCCGCTGACCCCGACATCGAGTTCGGTCACGTCGACCTCATAGATGACGGCCGAGGCCGCTCCCGACACCGTGATGTCGAGCGAGGGCCCGCGAAGCGTCGGAGCCTCGAGGTCGACGGCACCTGACACGTCGAAGCCCGAGAGCTCGGTCGCGCCGACGGTGATCAGAAGAGGGAGCTCCGGATCGTAGTTCCCTCTCTTGAAGCCGATGTGAAGCGCGTCGCCGCGAACGATCGTCTCGACGTCGGGCACGATGTTGTCGTCGCCCTCGATGGTCACGAACTCGCCCTCGCCGAGCCGGACGATCACGTCGCCGAAGCCGTCTGTGTTCAGGCGTGTGAAACCTGCGACGTCGCGCTCGTCCGTCATGGAGACGCCCGAGCCCTGGATCGAGCCCATCCGCGCGACCCCGCAGCCGGCGAGCGTCGCTGCGCAGACGCCGGCGGCCAGCGTGACACGGAACAACTTCGCTCTCATGGAGACGCTCCCTCCTAGTAGCCGCGAGCGACGTCGACGCGGTTCGGCACCGGTTCGCCGCGGACCATCGCGTTCAGAACGACGGCGAGCGCCTCAGCCCGCCGCCGCTCGGTGTCGTCAGCCATGAACGCGCCGCCCCGGTGCGGACTCATGACGACGTTGTCGAGCTGGTGGAAGGGCAGGGACGACGGAGACGTCGCGGCCCGCTCATCCTCGGACTGAGGGTAGTTGTACCACACATCGATGCCGGCGCCACCAAGATGATGCGAGGCCAGCGCCTCGTAGAGCGCCTCCTCGTCGATGACCCGACCGCGCGCGACGTTGACCACCAGCGCTCCCTCCGGAAGGAGAGCCAGCCGGCGGGCGTCGATCAACCCCTTGGTCTCGTCGGTGAGCGGCACCGACACGACGAGCGCCGCGGCCCGCGGCAGGAGCCCGTCGAGGTCCTTCATCGGACGGACCTCGTCCGGCCCCGTCTCGTCCTCGGAGCGAACACGTCTCCTGACGCCGAGGACGCTCATCCCGAGACCGCGGCACGACGCCGCGACGCGGCGGCCGATGGCGCCGTATCCGAGGACGAGAACGGTCCGTCCGTCCAGTGTGAACGACGTGTCTTCGCCGTAGCGCGGCCGCCAGTCACCCGCCCTGAGCGCGGCGTCCATGGGCACGACGCGCTTCGCTGCCGCAAGGAGAAGGGCCAGAGCGAGCTCGGCGGCCGGCGCGGCATTGTGGTGGATGTTGTGGACCTCGATGTGCGGGTTGTCCATGAGGATCGCGCGGGTGGCCCCGGGCAGTCCGGACCACGGGATGATGAGCGTGCCGAGACGAGGGCTCTCTTCGACTGACTCCCGGGACGGGACGCCCTCGATGAGGACCTCCCGGTGGAGTTCGATGCCCTCTCGCGCGCCGAAGACGATGCGCACCCCGGGATCAAGAAGCCCTCGGAGATACGCTTCATCGGCGGGCGCGTCGGGCATGTGGACCGTGAGCTTGCGGGCCACGCGCCCCTCCTAGCTGACAAGCTCGGCCTGGAGCGTGATCTCGGTGCCGGCGAGCGCGCGCGACACCGGACATCCCTTCTTCGCTCCCTCGGCCTGCTCCATGAACGCGTCCCGGTCGATGCCTGGAGCCTTCACCTTCGTCATCAGCTCGACCTTCGTGATGCTGAACCCTTCGCCGACCTTCTCGACATGGACCTTCGCATCGGTTTCTATCTTCTCGGGCGCGAAGCCGGCCTTCACGAGAGCGCCCGCGAGCGCCATCGAGAAGCAGCCCGCGTGCGCGGCTCCGATGAGCTCCTCGGGGTTCGTGCCCTCGCCGTCTTCGAATCTCGAGGCGAACGAGTAGTTCCCCTCGAACGCTCCGCTGCCGAGACTGACCTTCCCGCTGCCGTCGCTGAGCTTGCCCAGCCATTCCGCGTGCGCGTTCCGTACCGGCATGTTTCCTCCCCGTCTTCGTTCTGATGGATGGTCTCGGACGTCGCGCGGCCTCCCCTCGCGGAGGCGTCGCGGTCCGTCCGTCGCCCTCTCCGGACGTCTATTGATGCCGCTCGTCCGTCGCCCTCTCCGCACGTCTATTGATGCCGCTCGTCCGCCTCCGTCGCTCCCCGCGCGGGCGCGAGTCTGACGACGGTCGCTCCCCAGCCGCTCGCGTCGGACGCGAGCGAGAACGACTCCACCTCCGGGAGCTTCCCGAGCACGGAATGGACAAGCTCGCGCATCGCGCCGGTTCCTTTTCCGTGGATGATGCGGACGTCGAGGATGCCGCGCCGTCTGCAGAGCGACAGGTAATGCGGCACGAGGTCCTTGACGTCCCCCGGTCTGAACGTGTGAAGGTCGAGCGTCCCGTCGATCGGCATCTCGCCCATACGCTTCGGAGCGGACGCGCCGCTCCGCCTCCCGGTCCCCGCGCGGGGCCGATCTCAGTAGCTCGGACTCAGGAGTCCGCCGATGATGAGCTCGGTCGCGTCGTCCTCGCTGAGGCCGCGCGACATCAGTGTCTCGAGCTGCTTGGAATCGACGCTGCCGATGGCGGCCTCGTGGGTGACGTGAGCCTTCGGATGACGGACCTCCACGATCGGGACCGCCTTGGCCACGGCTTCGCCCTGCACGATCTCCTTGCAGTCGACGTGTCCCCGCGCGCCCGGCGCGGACGCGATGAGGGTGTTCCGGATGTCGGCCTGCGCCCTGTCCCTCACCGCAATGCTCGTCGTAAGAACGCCGCGGGCGGCGTCTCCGACGAGTTCGGCCTGCTCGTGGATCTTCACGCGGTCGTCGCCGCGCGCGCTGATACGGGCGGCCATCTCGAGGACGCTCCTCGCTCGGCAGGTCGCCCGGTAGTCGAAGTCGATCTCGCCGACCGCCCCCTTGATGAGCTCGAAGTCGGTCCGGAACCTGGCTCCATCCTCAAGCGTGATGGTCGCCTTCGGCACGACCCGGACGCCGCCCTCATCGCCGTGGACGTGTCGCTCGAGGTAGACGTACTCGGCGCCGGGACCGATCGTGATCTCGGCGTCCATCGTGTGCAGCACGTCGACGGCGTTCGGGAACGTGCAGCTCGCCAGAATGGCGACCCGCGAGTCCTCCTCCATGCGCGTCGTCATGTTGATCCGCTGGACGCCGGTCTCCGGAAGAAGCCCGAAGCAGATCCTCACTGGCTGTTCGATCCTCGCTCCGGCCTTCACAACGACCGAGGCCTCGATGCCGTCTTCCTGTTCGTCGGCCTCGACCTCGAGGCCGGGCACGAGATGGAGACCCAGCACCTTGTTGCCGTGGACCTCGACGTGGGCGACGTCTCCCGCCGTCACGCACTCCTCCCCGATGCTCTCGTAGAGCGCGCTGACAAGCTCCTGTCTATCCACGGGATTCCTCCGGCTCCGGTCTGTTCTTGTGATCGCACGGGATGCACTTCTCGCCGAAGTACTGCTCGATGGTTCTGACGGGCCCCTTCCTGATGAAGCGCCCGCAGCACATGAGGAACGCGTGGTCGGCCTGTCTCAGGACGGCCTCGCTGTGCGTGATGAGAAGCACGGTCGCGCCGCGTTCCCTGAGGGAAGCGATGGCCTCGAAGATGCGGTTCAGCGCCTCGACATCGATGCCCGAGTCGGGCTCGTCCATGAGGACCACCTTCGGTCTCATCGCCATGATGGACGCGAGTTCGATCCTCTTCCTCTCGCCGCCCGAGAGCGTGCGGTCGACGGCCCGCCCACGGTACCTCCCGGGATCGAGGCCGACGAGCTCGAGGAGCTCATCGAGGTCGGCCCCGTCGCCGCGGGCACCGGCGAGCACGAAGTCGCGGACGGAGAGCCCCTCGTAGCGCGCAGGTTCCTGCCAGGCCAGGGTGATGCCCATCCTGGCGCGCTCGTCCACGCCGACCCCCTTGAGCGACTCGCCCTCGAAGAGTATGTCGCCCTCGTGATGCGTGTAGCCGTGGAGCCCCATGATGGTGTTCGCGAACGTCGACTTGCCCGCGCCGTTCGGTCCGACGACGGCGTGGACGTGCCCCTCCCAGATGTCGACGGACAAGCCGTCCAGGATGAGCTTCCCTCCGAGGTCGAGGGTCACGTTCCGCGCCTCGAGTATCGTTCTGTTCTGCATGTCGGTGCCCTTCGTCCCTTCGCGGCCAGAAGCGACCGCGACCCGGCGGATGCGATGCGCAACCTCTCCAGACTAGCGCGTCCCGCGCGGTCCTTCATCCCCTTTTCGGCCCCGCTCCCCCGCGACGAGACCGCAGAGGACGCCGGCATCGACGTTCCGGCCGCAGAGCACGACGGCGACGGTCTCGCCGGGAGCGATGGCTCCGCGCTCCGCGAAAGCCAGCGCGCCGGCCGCCGCCGCGCCGGCGGCGCCCTCGGCGATGTGCCCCTCATCGAAAAGAAGCCGCATGCCCTCTGCGATCTCGTCCTCGGTCACGCCGCACCAACCGGCCACGAGCTCGCGCGCCGGTGCGAGCGTGACCGCACCCTCCTCCACGCCGCCGGCGGTCGCGTCGGAGAGCGTGGGCTCGACGGAGACATCGACCACGCGGCCGGCGCGGACCGACTCGTAGAGGGCCGGCGAGCGCTCGGGATAGGCGCCCAGGACGCGCGCCGCCGGGCGCCCGGCCGCCAGATAGCCTGCCATCCCGGTGATGAGCCCTCCGCCTCCGACCGACGCCACGACGGCCGCGACCTCGGGAAGGTCCTCGAGGATCTCGGCCGCGATGGTGCCCTGTCCCCCGATCACGACGGGGTCGTTGTAGGCCGAGATGTAGACCCGGCCGGTCTCCTCCGCCTCCGTTCGGGACAGCGCCTCGGACTCGGCGCACTCGCGCCCCTCGACGACCACTTCGGCTCCCCTCTCCCGAAGCGCGGCGACCTTCCCCGCGTCGGCGGTCACGGGGACGCGGATCCGCACTGACGTCCCGACCTCGGCGGCGGCGCGGAGCACCGCGAGGCCGTGGTTCCCCGTCGAGGCGGTCACGACGCCCCGCCCCCGCTCAGCGTCGTCGAGCGCCAGCAGACGATTGAGGGCACCGCGGTATTTGAAGGAGCCCGTGCGCTGAAGCGTCTCGAGCTTCAGATGGACGTCGGCCCCCGACCGCTCGGAGAGGACCTCCGAACGCACGAGCGGGGTCCTGACGATGAGGCCGCGAAGCCTCTCGAGCGCGCCGTCGACTTCCTTCCTGATGTTCATGGATGGGCCTCCCAGCCGCTCTCGCGCGTTCTCTGCGCTACGATGCGTCCAAGCCACACGGCGGCCACCACGCCGGCGACGACATTGGAGACGGAACCAGCCCAGAAGATCCCGGAGAGCCCGATGAGATGCGACCCGGCGAGCGCCAGCGGCACGTAGAGGCCGAAGACCTGGAGGAGCGACGTCGCGGCGCCGTCGACCGGACGGTCGAGCACGCTCAGCGACGTCGATGAGAGAAGCAGGATGCCCCGAAAGCCGTAGCTCGCCGGCACGATCCACAGATACAGAATGATCCTCTCGATGACGACGGGGTCCTCGTTGAACGCCTCGGCGATCGGGCGGGCCAGAAACGCCAGCGCGGCTGCGGCCCCGATTCCCCACAGGAACGCGAAACGGTTGGCGAGACGGACGCCCCGCCGGAGACGCTCAAACCGGAAGGCTCCCCAGTTCTGCCCCACGAACGGCGGCATCACGCTCCGGAGCGCCATGATGACCGTCAGCGAGAGGGTCTCGACCCGGGTGGCGACGCCGAACGCCGCCACTGCCGCCGGGCCGTAGGCCGACACGAGGCGGGTGATGACGCCGATGCCGACCGGGATCAGGATGTTCGAGAGCGAGACAGGCACTCCGATGAACAGGATCCTCCGCCACGACTCCCACACGGCCCGGAGCCCCGGGAAGCGGAGCGTGATCATCCTCTCGCGTCGTGAGAGGACCCAGAGGGCGACCGTGAACGTGACGGCCCGAGAGCACACGGTCGCAAGGGCGGCGCCGGCTATCTCGAGCCTCGGGAAGGGTCCTATGCCGAAAATGAGGAGCGGGTCCAGGATGAAGTTCATCGCCACGGCCACCAGCATGATGAGGCTGGGCGTCAGCGTGTCGCCGGTGGCGCGGATGGCGTTGTTCCCGACCATCGGGACGACGACGAATATCATCCCGATGTACCAGATAGACATGTATCGCTGGACGAGTGAGAGAACCTCCCCCTCGGCCCCGAGCGCGGTGAAGAGCGGTTCGATGGTGAACAGGCCGCACACGACGAGCACCGCCACGACGAGCAGCGCCAGGGCCAGGCCGTCGGTCGCGAGACGGGCCGTCTTGTCCCGGTCGCCCTCCCCGATGGCGCGCGAGACGACGGCCGACGTCCCCATCCCCAGGCCGAGCGCGAGCCCGGCGATCACGAAAACGACGGGGAACGTGAACGAGATGGCGGCCAGCTCGGGCGTGCCGAGCCGGCCGACGAAGTAGGTGTCCGCGAGATTGAAGCCCTGCATGCCGACGATGCCCAGGACCATCGGCGCGGTCAGGCGGGCGAGCGTCGCGGCGACAGGCCCGTCGACGAGCCGGGCGCGCCGGGGATTCGTCAGGCGAGTGCCCCCTCTTCGGTCTTCTCGAGCGTGTAGGCGTTCTCGACGTACTGGCTGATCATGCGCTGGGCGTTGAAGAACGAACCGTTGAGCGCTATGGCGTGGCGCATCACGCGGGCGAACTCCTGCGGCCTGTTGTAGTAGAGCGGCAGGATGACGTGCTGGAGCTTCCCGTAGAGCGAGGTCCTCTCATCGATGTCTCCGACGTCGTCGCGCCACTCCTCTCCCACCGACCATCCCGTCACTCCCTCGACGTGGCCTTCGATCCACCATCCGTCGAGCGTCGAGAAGCTCGGCACGCCGTTCAGGGCCGCCTTCATGCCGCTCGTCCCGGAGGCCTCCCTGGGCTTTTCCGGCGTATTGAGCCAGAGGTCGACTCCCGACGTGATGACGGCGCCGAGGTCCATGTCGTACCCCTCGAGGTAGACGATGGGGATCTCGTCCTCGAGTT
>CAZQSB010000038.1:0-24099 GCA_964596015.1 uncultured bacterium
CTGTACCTGTCGAACGGCGGTGCGTACCACGTCGACAACATCAAGATCTTCGACTTCTACGGCGGCACCGTCTACTTCTACGATGATGTCGAGACCGGTGGCCTCTGCATCCCGGCGGTTCCGGGTGCCGCGGGCGACTGGTGGCACATCTCCTACGACATCTGCTCGAGCAGCTCGGACCCGCACAGCTGGTGGTGCGGTGATCCCGCCGACACGAGCCTGATCCCGCCGAACCTCGACAATGCTCTCTTCACGCCGCTGGTCGATCTCACGCTGTTCGAGAACGTCCAGTCGTGCACGGCGCGCTTCTATCTGCACGCCGAGGTCCCGACGGTCGACAACGACTACTGGGCCTACTACGCGACGATCGACGGCGGCGCCACCTGGTACGGCATCGCGGCGTACTGGGGCGACTTCGGCCAGTGCGACGGCTGGGGCACGAGCGGCATTGACGGTTGGGACATCGGCTTCTACTGCGGTGGCCCGCCCTTCGGCGGCACGGCCTTCATGTTCGAGTTCTTCACCACCGATAACGGCTGCGGCCCGGGTGCTGCGGGCGGCGCCGGTATCAACCTCGACGACATGTGGTTCGAAGGCTACGAGCTGATCGTGCCGGTCGAGGAGACCAGCTGGGGCAGCATCAAGTCCATGTACCGGTAGCTAAACCAAACGCTTGCAGGTTGCCGTGCATGGCTGCGGGGCCCGGGGAGCATCCCGGGCCCCGCGTGCTTTGTCGGCCCCGCGCGCCTTGTCGGCCCCGCGCGCCTTGTCGGCCCCGCGCGCTTTGTCGGCCCCGCGTGCCTTGTCGGACCGGAGGTGCGCGGGGTTGACTGCCACTCGACGTGGCGGCTACCATACGGCATCGGGCGTACGACTCCCGAGGTCTCCTGCGTCGGGAGACATGACAACCGCACTCGCGAGGAAGCCCTATGGACCGCGTCAACCGACCGTCACCGCTCGTTCCCTGGTTCTTCTTTCTCTCAGGCATCGCCGGCCTCGTCTACGAGGTCGTGTGGGCCCGACTTCTCGAGCGCGTCATGGGCGCGTCCGTCTACTCGATCACGACCGTCCTCACGGTCTACATGGCCGGACTCGCGCTCGGTAGCTTCCTGGCCGGGAAGTTCATAGACCGGCGGGACGATCCGCTTCGCATCTTCGGCTTCCTCCAGGGGGCCATCGGCATCTACTGTCTGCTCGTACCGGCCATCGTCGCTGCCACCATCCCGATCTACCGCGCGGCGTATCAGAGCATGACGGCGGGCTTCCACACGTTCAGCCTCGTCCGCTTCCTCATTTCCGGGCTCGTATTGCTCGTTCCCACGACGCTCATGGGAGCGACGCTGCCCGTGCTGTCCAAGTACATGACGCGTCGGTTCGAGCGCGTGGGCCAGACGGTGGGCGGGCTCTACGCGATCAACACGCTGGGCGCCGTCGTCGGATCGTTCGCGGCAGGCTTCATCCTGATGCCCGGCCTCGGGATGACGGGGACGATCGTGGCGGCCTCTGCGATCAACATCGTGGTCGCGGGGCTCGTGCTGCTGTTGTACCGGTCCGAGCGTGCGGGCGCGGCGGCGAAGCTCCAGCCCGGGAAGAGCGAGCGTTCGAAGAAGAAGGAGACCGCGGCCCGGAAGGCCGCACAGGAGGAAGCGCCGGTGCGGGCGGGCGAGACGCCGCATTCCCCGCAGGCGCCCCGCATGAAGCCGGTCCTCGCCTTCGCTCTCGTGGCCTTCGCTCTCTCGGGCTTCGCGGCCATGGTCTATCAGGTCGCATGGATGCGGACGCTTTCGCTGGTCGTGGGTTCGTCGGTCTACGCCGTCAGCACCATCCTCACGGCGTACATCCTCGGGCTCGGCCTCGGCGCGGCCGTCTTCTCGAAGTACGTCGACCGCCTCAGGGACCCCGTCCAGAGTATGGGTGTTCTCGAACTGGCCATCGGCGCGGCGTCGCTCGCCGTCGTCCCCATCCTCGGGAGGCTCCCGCTCGCCATGGTGGGCATCGTGGAGCGCTTCTCGGACTCGTTCGGCGCTCTCATGGCCGCTCAGTTCGGGCTGGTCTTCATCGTCATCCTCGTGCCGACGCTTATCATGGGCGCCGTCTTCCCGACGGTCGTCCGACTCTTCACGACGCGGCTCGAGGCCATCGGGCGTTCGGTGGGTGACGTCTACGCGTCGAACACGCTCGGCGCCATTTTCGGCTCGTTCGCCGGCGGGTTCCTGCTCATCCCGGCGCTCGGCATCCAGCGCTCCATCGCCGTCGCGGTCATCGTGAACCTCGCGCTCGGCGCCGGTCTCATCGCGCTGAGCCCCGCGGCGACCAGAGCGAGGAGACTGATCGGTTTTGCCGTGGCGGCCGTCATCCTGACGCTCTTCCTTCCCAACGTGCCGCGCTGGGACCCCGTCATCATGTCGAGCGGCGCGTATCTCTACGCTGACATGTACTCCGAGCAGGCCGAGACCTTCGGGGGAGACCTCGAGGACGCAGTCAAGGTCTACGGGAAGGTCCTCTATCACGAGGAGGGCGTGGTCACGACCGTCACCGTTCGGCAGGCCAGGGACGAACTCTATCTGCAGGCCAACGGCAAGACCGAGGCGTCGACCGGCCCCGACATGAAAACCCAGAAGCTCCTCGCGCACGTCCCGATGATGCTGCACGACGACCCGAAATGGGTGCTCGTCATCGGGCTTGCGAGCGGGGTCACGGTCGGCGCGGCAGAGAAGTACGACGTGGAGATGATCGACTGCGTGGAGATCGCTCCGGCGATGGTCGAGGTCGCGAGGACCTACTTCGCCGAGGCCAACGACCACTGCCTCGAGGATCCCAGGGTGAACATCATCGTAGAGGACGGCAGAAACCACGTGGCCTTCACCGACAGGCGATACGACGTCATGATCTCGCAGCCGTCGAACCCGTGGATAGCCGGCATCTCCAACCTCTTCACCCACGAGTTCTTCGAACTCGCGCGCGAACGGATGAACCCCGGCGGCGTCGTCGGCTTCTGGTTCCATGCGTACAACATGACGCCCGACGAGTTCCGGATGATCGTGAGGACGTTCGCCGAGGCGTTCGAGAACACGAGCCTGTGGGAGCTCGATCCCGGCGTCGACTACATGCTCGTGGGGACGCTGAACGAGACGACGATCGACTACGAGCTCCTGACCGACCGCCTGGCCGACGAATCGATCGGCGCCGATCTTCTCTCGGTCGGTCTGGACGAGGCCCTCGACTACACGGGTCTCTTCGTCTTCGGGCCGTCGCGCGTCGACGACTACGCCGCCGGCGCGCCGATCCACACCGACGACAACCTCGAGCTGGAGTTCTCGGCGCCGCGCAGCATGCATCGGCAGTCGAAGGCCGAGCAGTTCGAGGCCCTGGCGCCGCACCGGATGTCGCCGGCCTCGCTTCTCGTCGACCTGCCCGAGGGTGAGGACGTTGAAGCCGTAGCGGAGGCCGTGACCAGCCGCGCTCGGGCCCGCGCGCTCCTGGCGGAAGGCCTCGCGGCGAACGAGAGGGGAGAGCTTCAGGAAGCGCTCGACGCCTACATGCTCGCCGAGAACGAGAGCCCCGGCGAGAGCGAGGTCATCGAGGCGGCCAGCATGCTGCTCTGCCAGGTCGGGAGCGGGCAGGCGAGGGCCGGCCGCGAAGAGGAGGCGACGCGCTACTACGAGCTCGCAATCGAGATCGCTCCCGGTTTCCCTCAACCGAGATGCCTCCTCGGCGCCTCCTATCTGAGACAGGGACGTCTCGAGGAGGCACGGCGCGAGCTCGAACTCGCGGTCGACATGGACTCGGGCTACGGAGACGCCTACTACAACCTCGGTCTTCTCTACGGCGAGCTGGGCATGCGCGAGCAGCAGATCGAGGCCTTCGAAAGGTATGTCGAGCTCGCGCCCGCCGCGAGCAACGTCGAGGAGGTCAGGGCTTGGGTCGAGAGGAGCCGGGGGGGCGGAGAGTGATCTCCAAAGGGCCCCACAGGCGTCGCGATGCCCGGTGGCACATACCGCTCGCCGTCACCCTGACCCTCCTGTTCGTGGCCTACTACGTCTGGCGGGAATGGAGCATGGTCGGCACGCTCGGGTTCCCGCTGGACGACGCTTGGATCCACGCCCAGTTCGCGCGCAACCTCGCCGTCGGGCACGGATTCTCTTACAACCCCGGTGTTCCCGTCTCCGGGTCGACGGCGCCCCTCTGGACTCTGCTCACCGCCGCCGGCTACGTCGTGACGGGCGCCTCGGTCCTCACCGGAAAGCTCCTCGGCGTCGTGTTCCTGGGGCTCTCCGTCGGCTTCGTTTACGCGCTCGTGCGTCACATCACCGACGACGCCCGCGAGGCGCTGTTCGCCGCGATCGTCACAGGCACGCTGCCGCGCCTCGTGTGGGCCTCGCTGTCGGGGATGGAGGTCACGCTGGCCGTGACGCTCACGCTAGCGGGCGTCATGGCTCACATTCTCTACAACAGGCCGGGTGACCGGCGCCAACATCTTGCTGCCGTTCTCTTCGGCCTGGCGACCCTCACAAGGCCGGAGTGCGCCGTCTTCTTCGTCGCGGCCGTCATCGACCGCTTCCTCGCGAGCACGCTCATCCGGTGGCGCGAGGTCGCGACCCGCGATTGGCTCCTTCCGGTCGTCCTGCACATCCTCGTGTTCCTGGCCGTCGTTGCGCCCTTCGTGGTGTTCAGCAGGAGGTTCGGCATCGGCTTACTCCCGAACACGGCGTACGCGAAAGCTCTGTTGTGGGGGCGCGGCCTCATCGCCGCTGTCACCAGGGGGGACACGACTGAGCTCATCCGGTCGTTCAGCGTGAGACCGTACGACTACCTCCTGTCGTTCCTGCGGGAGAGTCTCAACAACAACCCGGTGCTGTTCATGCTGAGCTCGATCGGCTTCCTGAGGCTGGTGTTCTCCGAGCCGTTCGCTTCGCACGGCAGGTGCCGGTCGTTCATCATCCCTCTCACGGTGCTGCTCTTCCCGGTGGCCGTGGGCATCCTCGTGCCGTTCGGGAACGCGGGGTACCAGGAAGGACGCTACGCCGCGCCGCTCGCTCCGCTCATGCTCATCGTTGGAACGTTCGGCGTCTACGGCGCAGGCCGGTACGGCGCGCGGCTCCTCAGTCGCGCCAAGTTCATGGGTCGCCCCGCGAACATCGTCATCGAGCGCTCGCTCGTCTGGCTCTTCATGCTGCTCGCGCTGACGGCTCAGGTCCGAGGCGCGTGGTACCGCGGCTCCGTCTACGGACGGGAGGTCCGGAACATCCAGGAGATGCAGGTGACGCTCGGTCGCTGGATCGACGCGAACCTGCCGCGCGACTCCCTGGTCGCCGTGAACGATGTCGGGGCCATCGCGTACTTCAGCGATGTGCGGCTCCTGGACACGATCGGTCTCATCTCACCGGATGTTCTCAAGTGGCACAGGGGCTTCAGGGACCCGAACCGGGCCGTCTTCCGGTTCCTTGAGTCGAAGCGCCCGGACCACGCTGTGCTGTTTCCGGCATGGTACCCGGAGATGATCAAGCGCAAGGCGATCTTCGAGCCCATTCACAGGGTAGTGCTCGATGACAACGTCATCTGCGGCGGAGACGAGATGATCGTCTACAGGCTCCACTGGGATGCGCTCAACGAGTCCGAGAGGACACGACGTGACGAGGAGCCCCCGGGCGCCACCTCGACCCCGGCCGTCGAGCGGCGAGGGATTCAGCGTGGCGGCCTGGCTCGGGAGCCCGACCGTGAGGAGATGTCCTGATGCTCGACTGGACCACGTCTCTCGACCGCGAACTCTATCTTCTGTTGAACGGTCGTCTCCACAACGGGTTCTTCGACGGCCTGATGACGGCGATCACGACCCAGGAGAACTGGTACGCGGTCCTCGTCGGCGTCTGGATCGCGATGCTCATCTGGGGCGGGAAGAAGGGACGACTGGCCGCGGTGATGCTCATCATCGGGATCGGCCTGGCCGACCAGATCTCGTGCGCCGTTCTCAAGCCGCTGGTCGGTCGTCTTCGTCCCATCAACGCTCTGCCTGAGGGGCAGTACCGGCTTCTGGTGGGGCACTCGAAGGCGTTCTCGTTCCCGTCGGCCCACGCCGCCAACTCGTTCGCCATGGCGACCATCTTCGCCTGGGCCTCACCGAGATGGCTCAAGCCGCTGCTCTTCATCGTCGCGGCCTTCGTCGCCTATTCGCGCATCTACGTCGGCATTCACTACCCGTTCGATGCATTGGGAGGGGCCGTCGTGGGGATCGTCTGCGGCTGGCTGGCTATCCTCGGCGTGCGGAGCGCGTGGGAGTGGTGGGCCGGATACCGGGCCCGCGAGCGGGGAGAAGCACAGGGGGCGTGACCCGGGCGGTCATGTCGGTACAGAGGGTCAGAGTCCTGGTGGTTCCCGAAAGAGAAGAAGCCCGGCGCGTTGCGCCGGGCTTCCTGTGTCTGTGAGGTTCTCTGAGCTTCTATTCCTCGACGCCCGCGTGCTCCTCGGCGGGGCGCGGCCTGCGGATGACGGTGACCGGGTTCGCGAGGTACTTCTTCGCGACGCGCAGCACGTCGTCCGTCGTCACGGCGCGGATCCTGTCGGCGTAGTCCGACTCGTGGTCGTATTCGAGTCCGTAGAGCTCAGGGACGGCCGCGTCGTGCGCCTGCGCGGAGTTCGTCTGCAGGTTCGTCCGGTCCATGATGATGCAGAGCTGCTTGGCGAGCTCCAGCTCGTCCTCGGGGACCGGCTCGGTCGCGATGCGCTCCATGTGACCCTCGATGATCCCCAGCGCCTGGTCCAGCGCCTCGTCGAATGTGGCCGCGTAGATTCCGAAGTAGCCGGTGTCGTAGCCCGTGAAGTTGTAGGCGTGCACGACGTACACCAGCGAGTTCCCTCTCAGATCGGTGTGCAGCCATCCGCCCGGGTAGTAGATGCCCGAGGTGACCGCGTCGAGGACGTCCATTGCGTACCGGTCCTCGGCCGAGTACGGCATGCCGTGATACCCCACGAAGATGACCGTCTGCGCGCGGTCGTGGTAGCTCTCGAGTTTCGCGGGCTCCGTGCGGCGCGGCTCGAGGGCGATCTCGGCGGACGCCGGATGCCCCGGCTCCCAGTCCTCGAACTCCTCGCCGACCAGCTCGAGCGCCTCGCCGGCGTCGACATCGCCGAAGACGGTGATGACCGTGTTGTTCGGCGTCACGAGCGACGCGTGGTGCGCCATCAGGTCGTCCCTCGTGATCGCGTCGACCGATTCGTGCGTCCCGATGGGCGGCCTGCCGTACGGATGGTTCGGGAAGAGCTCGGCCAGCATGATGTCCATCGCGTCGTAGGTCCAGTTGTCGGCGCGCGCCGTGATGCCGCCGTGGATCTCCCGGCGGGCCTTCTCCATGTCCTCCTCGCCGAATCGAGGATTCATGAGCACGTCGGCGAAGAGCTCGAACCCGTCCTCGAGGTCCTCGGCGAGCACGGTGAGGCCGCTCTCGATCCTCGTGTGGTTCGCCCCGCACGTATACTCGGCGCCCATTCCGTCGATGGTCGAGGAGATCTTCTCGCCGCTCATGTGCGTCGTTCCGCGGGGCATCATGTCGGCCACGAAGTTCGCGAGCCCCGGTCTGTCGGGGTCCTCGAAGCGAGTCCCCGCGAGCGAGTAACTGCCGATCGAGACGATGGGGTTCGTGTGGTTCTCGCGGATGAGGACCGTGAGGCCGTTGTCGAGCACGTGCTTCTCGACCGGCACGAGCGTCGGCTCCTCGTCGGCGCCCGTTCCTTCGGCGACGGCCGCGTCGGCGACGGCGGTCGTGTCGGTCGGAGGGGAGAGGATGGCGACGCCGAGATTGTCGTCGCTGAAGTACTTCCGGGCCACCTCGCGGATCCCGTCGGTCGTGACCTTCTGGATCCCGGTCGCGTAGATCTCGTCGAAGTCCGGGTTGCCGGACGAGATCTCGGAGGTCCCCAGGCTCGACGCGAGGCTCTCCATGTCCTGGCGGCCGAAATAGAACTCGGCGGTCTTGAGCTTCTTGGCCTTCTCTATCTCGTCGCGCGAGACCCTGTCGTCCTTGAGAGCGTAGAGCTCTTCCTTGACGACCTCGATGGCCCGGTCGACGTTCGAGGGGTCCATCACCATCGACACCGCGAACACGCCCGCGTCGTACCCCGGCGTGTGCGACCATGTCGTCACGCTCTGCACCAGACCCATCTCATCGACCAGCCGCTTGTGAAGGCGCGAGCTGTTGCCTTCCGAGAGGACGTGCGACATGACGTCGAGCGGGTAGAGGTCGGGGTGGGAGAGGGGCACCGTGTGATAGCCCATGAGGACGTAAGCCATGTCGAGGTCGCGTTCCTCGCGGCGGACGCGGGTGCCGAGCTGCTCCGGCTCGCAGACGAGGGCCGGGGTGTCGATCGGCTTCCTCTCGAAGTCCTTGAACGCCTCGTGGATCTTCTCGTATGCGACCTCGGCGTCGAAGTCGCCGACCGCGACGAAGATCATGTTGTTCGGCACATACATCCGCGACTTGTAGTCGAGAAGGTCCTCGCGCGTGACGTCCTCGAAGTTCTCGAGATAGCCGATGACCGGGTACTTCGCCGGGTGGCACCGGAACATCGCTTCGCCGAAGAGATTGTACACGCGCCTCGCGGGCTCGTCGTAGCCCATGCTGATCTCGCGCGTGATGACGCCGCGCTGAGCCTCGACGGCCTCCTCGGGGAACGTGGCGTTCATCCCCCAGTCGGCGAGGATGCCGAGCGCCTGGTCGAAGTGCTCGGTCGAGGTCTCGATGAAGTAGCAGGTGTGGTCCTTGGTCGTATAGGCGTTCGAGCCGCCGCCGATCTCGTTGAGTTCCTCCTCGATCTGCTCGAGCGTCCTTGTGGTGGTTCCATCGGAGAGAAGATGCTCGCAGTAGTGCGAGATCCCGCAGCCGAGGTACTCGCCCTCGAGAATGCTGCCGGCCTTCACGTACATCCGGAGATTGACGACCGGCGCCGAACGGTTCTCCCGCAGGATGACGGTGAGGCCGTTCTCCGGGAGGACCCGCTTGATCGTCTCGCCGGCCGTCGCCGTCGCCGCCAGCGCCACGAGCGCGAGGAGCGCGATGAACAGGACTGCCCTTCTCATGGAGCTCTTCCCCTTCCTTGAGGCCCTCGGACGGACCCCATGTGAAGCGGAACGCCGGCAGAGCGGAGTGTTCTGGTCGCCGGCGGTCCTCTTTGCTGGTTTCACACTCAATCATAGTGGGGGGCCTGCGTCCGGTCAAGAACGGCGCCGTCGCCTGAACGCCGGTCCCTGGACTCAGGCTGCGCGCTTGCCAGCGGAGGCGCCGCGCGATAGCATGCCGGGACAGCGTGTGCGGCCGGCTTTCGCCGCCCGCACGCCCTTGGACCGGCCAAGCGACGCGGAGGTTGAAGCGTGGGGAACATGTCGAAGGCGAACCTGTCCGGGCGGACCCTTCTGGCGGAGAGCGCGGCCCGCGAGGCGGGGGCCGTCATCCTCGAGCAGCACGGACATCCGGAGGACGTCCGCGAGAAGGACGGGCGGGAGCTCGTCACGGCCGCCGACCGGGAGTCGGAGAGCGTCATCCTCGCCTCGATCCGGGAGCGTTTCCCAGACGACGCCGTCATCGCTGAGGAGTCGCAGCCCGAGAAGACCGAGGCGGATGCCGTGTGGATCATCGACCCCCTCGACGGAACGAACAACTTCGCGCACGGTTACCCGTTCTTCTCGGTCGCCATCGCCGTCGAGGTGGAGGGCGCGGTGTTCGCGGGCGTCGTCTACGACCCTCTGAGAGACGAGCTCTTTCTGGCGGAGCGGGGGAAGGGCGCCTACCTGAACGGAGAGCGCATCTCGGTGAGCAGCGAGAGGGAGCTCCAGGAGACCATAGTAGCTACCGGCTTCCCGTACGGCAGAAGTGAGACCACGGTCAACAACCTCGCCAACCTCAACAGGTTCATTCTCGGCGTCCGCGGCATCAGACGCGGCGGCTCTGCGGAGCTGGACCTCGTGTACGTCGCGTGCGCCCGCCTGGACGGGTTCTGGGAGCTGGGACTGAAGACATGGGATGTGGCGGCCGGCGGGCTGATCGTGCTGGAGGCGGGCGGCCGCGTGACGAACAGCGGGTCCGCTGACTGGGACCACCGCCGGGGGGACATCGTCGCGAGCAACGGTCTCATCCACGACGCCATGCAGGAACTCGTCGACCTCACCTAGCGGCTTGCAGCAAGCTCGGCTCGAGGAATCGCCTCTCGTTCCTCTCCGGTTCCGTCCATCTTGAACGCTTGACAGAGCTCTTCCCGTATGGCACTCTGCGGATGCGCGCGACCTGGGCCTCTCAGGCGCCGCACTGCCAGGTGACCCTGGTCGGCGTGCCGAGCGCTTCCGGAACGCGGGCCCCAGAGCAGCTCACACTCCGGCTCACGGCCATCACTCACGTCCTCTGTCTGCCTGTTCCCGCGCGAACGGAGACTCTTCCATGTCGACCACGAACCCAGAGACAGGCGCGGACGAGGTCGTCATCGCCCGGGCCGACAGCGAGGACGAGCTGCCATCGTGGCTCGGCATCGACGCTCTGGCGGCGTTCCTTCATGAGAGCCTCAAGCCGTACGAGGATCCCCTTCCCGTCGTCCGGGAAGGCATCGAGTACGCGTTCTCCAAGGACCCGGGACGGGGAGGGTTCGTCCTCGTCGCCTCGAAGGATGAGACCATCCTCGGCGCGCTCGTCATGCTCGAGACGGGCATGGCGCGCTACGTCCCGGAGAACCTCCTTCTCTTCGTCGCCGTGTCGCCCGACGCCCGGGGACAGGGCATCGGCGGGAAGCTCGTGCGCCGCTCGGTGGACGAGGCCGAGGGCGAAGTCAAGCTTCACGTCGAGCACGACAACCCGGCCCGGCGCCTCTACGAGCGCAGCGGATTCTTCTCGAAGTACCTGGAAATGAGGCACAGCGGATGAACCGCATCACCATCGACGTCGACGCGCTGGGGCACAACTACAGGACCGTGCAGGGCTGGGTGGAGAAGCACGGCGCCACCATGACCGTCGTGACCAAGGCGCTCTGCGGTCACCGGGAGTCGCTGCAGGCGCTCGCGGAGATCGGCGTGGACTCGATGGCCGACTCGCGCATCGCGAACCTCCAGGTGATCAGAGACACGCTGAGTGACATCGAGACCTGGTATCTGCGGCCGCCTCACACGTCCGCGCTCAACGAGGTCATCGCGCTCTCCGACGTCTCGCTCAACACCGAGCTCGACGTCATCACCGCCCTCGAAGAGGAGGCGCAGCGACAGGAGCGAACGCACCGCGTCGTCATCATGATCGAGCTGGGCGACCTTCGGGAGGGCATTCTCCCGGGTTCGCTCCTGAGGGTCTACCAGCACATCTTCGAACTCGAGCGGGTGAAGGTCCTGGGGATCGGCGCGAACCTCGGCTGTCTGGGCGGGGCGGTGCCGTCGGTCGACCAGCTCATGCAGCTCGTGCTCTACCGCGAGCTCCTCGAGCTGAAGTTCGAGCGGAAGCTCCCGCTGATCTCTGCCGGGACGAGCGCGGTGCTGCCGCTTCTCATTGAGGGTAATCTGCCGAAGCAGATGAACCACTTCCGCATCGGCGAGGCCATCCTGCTCGGGACCGACCCGGTTCGGGGTGAGGTCGTGCGGGGACTCCGCGGCGACACGGTGCGTCTCGACGCCGAGGTCGTCGAGATCAAGCAGAAGAGTCTGGTGCCCGTCGGCGAGACGAGCGACGTGACCCCGTTCGCTCCCGTCGAGACCGAGGAACGTGAGCCGGGGGAGCGCGGCTACCGGGCCATCGTCACGGTCGGTCAGCTCGACACCGACATCGGCACGCTCACGCCCGTCGACCCGGACAATACCATCGTCGGCGCGTCGAGCGACCTCACCGTCGTCCATCTGGGCGACGAGCCGAACGGCCTCGCCATCGGCGATGTCCTCGGGTTCCGGGTCGGCTATGCTTCGCTCGTCCGGCTGATGGCGAATCCCTACACCGAGAAGCGTGTCGTGCGGCCGGACCGGTAGTCCGCCTCGGGTCCGCGTCACCGACTCCGAATCGACAAGCCCCTCCGACGCCCTCCCGACAACTCTGTCGCGTCCGCAGCGCTCCCGCCCGCCGGAGCCTTCCTGACATCTTCCTCACTTGCCCGGAAGCGTCCGCTCCTGTATATACGCCATGATGGCATCATGTCGCCCCGAACGCCGGAGCTCATGGACCTCGAGGGCCGTGTTCCGATCGGGAGGTGAATGGTGAGACCGGGCAACGTGCTTCGCTTCTGGCTCGTTCTGTTGTTCCTGGCGGCCGTCGTTCCGACCGTCGCGCGCGGCGAGACGCTCACTCTCGAAGAGGCGATCGCCATGGCCGAGAGCAGGAACCTCGAGCTTCGGGCCGCGGAGGAGGATTACCGGGCCGCGAACTGGGGCGTCTGGAGCGCGCGAGCATCGCTCCTGCCGTCGGTCAGCCTCAGATCGACCGCGAGACGCATCGATCCCGACACGTACGAGCGCTCGAACGCTTCCATAGACTTCTTCGAAGACCAGTTCGGCGCGGACATCGAACCGTTCGTCTACGAGACCACATACGAGACGAGCTTCAACGCGTCGGTTCCCATCTGGAACGGCGGGCAGCTGTGGGGCTCCCTCGGTGTCGCGTCGGGTTCCCGCGACGCGGCGCGCCATTCGTTCCGAGCCGCGCTGAGGAGCGTCGCCGTCGACGTCGAGGAGGCGTATCTCAACGTTCTGAGGGCGCAGGCCCTTCTGCGCGTGTCCGAGGAGGCCGTCGACGCGGCCGAGGCGAACGTCGCCGCGGTCGAGAGGAAGTTCGACGTCGGCCTCGTGAGCCGGGCGGAGGTCCTGAGGTGGCGCGTCGTGCTGGCGCAGGACCGTCGCGCCCTGGCCGACGCGGAGAACAGGGTCTTTCTCGCCAGAACGGCACTGGCCGACATCCTCGGGGCGCCTCTCGACACGGTCTGGACGCTCGCCGACGTCGACCGGTCGTCGCTCGTCGACGCCAGGCTTCGGTACGGGTCGTTCCTGGAGCGCCCCGGGCTGAGCGAGGAGCGGGCGCGCGAGCTGCTCGCCGACAACCCTGACCTTCAGGCGCTCGCCGCGACGACGAGGATCAGCGGCTCGTCTGTCACGGCCGCCAGGGGCGCGTTCTTCCCCAAGTTGAACGCCTCCGCCTCGTACGGCTGGAAGGCCGACGACGACATCGAACCCGACGACGAGACCGCCTGGTCGGTCACCCTCGCGCTCGAACTTCCCGTCTTCACGAGCTTCGGGAACTGGTCCGCCTACCAGCAGAGCCGTCGGGAGGACCTGGCGGCCACGCATCGCAGGAGCGCGGGCGAACGGGGTCTCATCGCGGGCCTCCGGAACGCCGCCGCGCGACTTCGCCTCTCCTTCAGCGCGCTCGACGCGGCCGAGCAGGAACTGGAACACGCCGACGAGCATCACAGCAACGTGGTCAGCCGCTATGAACAGGGCATGGCGCCCTACACGGAGCTCGTCGACGCGCGCGTTCTTCTCGACCGCGCCCGGGTGGGGCATGTGAACGCCCTCTACGACTGCTTCGTGGCCGCGGCCGAGATGGAACGGTACATCGGAGACCCGCTCGACACGGGAGCACAACGATGAGAAGACTGCTTCTGGCTCTGACGGCGCTGGCGGTCGCGGCGTGGGGATGCGGCGGCGCGGGCGGCACTGAGGAGGCCGCGCGCGGCCCCGAGGCCGTACCGGTCGAGGTTCTGACCGTCACCACAGAGGACGCGACGGCTACCGTGACCGCGACGGGAACGCTCGCGGCCAGGGAGGACGTGCCGATCAGCGCCGAGGCGTCAGGCCGCGTGTCTGAGGTGCCGGCTCAGGTCGGAGACGAGGTCAGCGAGGGCGAGGTCCTCGTGCGGCTGGATGACGAGCTGGCGAGGCTTTCCCTCAAGCAGGCCGAGGCTCAGCTTCTGGCGGCCCAGGCCGACCTGGCGGACGCCGAGCGCGGCTTCGAACGCTCACGGTCGCTCCTCGAGAGCGGCGACATCTCCCAGGCCGGGTTCGAGACCGCCCAGCTCAGATACCAGGCGGCCGAGAGCGCGGCCCTCGCGGCGGAGGCGGCGCACGCGAGCGCGGAGCGCCAGCTTCGGAACACCGCCATAGAGTCGCCGATCGACGGAACGGTAGCGTTCATGCACGCCGAGGTCGGACACCTGATGAACATCGGCGCCCCGGTCGCGCATGTCGTCAACACGTCGACGCTCGAGATCGAGATCGGGCTCACCGAGGCGCAGGCCGTCGAGGTGGAGCCCGGCCGCCGCGCGCTCGTGCGCTTCCGCTCGATGCCGGGCCGCGAATTCGAGGGGCGCGTCGAGTATGTCGGGCCGCGGGCCGACGACCGCACGAAGACATTCCCTGCCCGTGTCGTTCTCAGGAACGTCGGCGGGGAGCTCCGCGCCGGTATGGTGGCGGAGGTGACCATCGCGACGCGGGAGTACGAGGACGCCGTCGTCATCGTTCGCGACTGGGTGGTCGAGCGATACGGCGAGCCGGCGGTCTACGTGGCGGCCGACTCAGTGGCCCAGCTCAGGAGGGTCCGGCTGGGGCAGGTGCTCGGAGACCGCGTGGTGATCGAGGAGGGGCTCGAGCCCGGGGAGCGGCTCGTCGTCCTCGGCTATGACCAGCTCAGCGACGGCGCGAGGATCAAAGTCATGAACGGGGTAGGCGGCAGCGTGCCCATCTCGCCGGCCGTCGAGGAACAGACCGCCCGGGCTGCGGGGGAGAGCTCCTAGATGACAATCGGCGAGTTCTCCGTCAGACAGCCGGTCCTCGTCAATCTGTTCTTCATCGCCGTCATCATCGTCGGTGTGGCGACCTTCTTCAGCATGCCGGCAGAGATGCTGCCGAACGTCAGCATGGACGAGGCCGTGGTCGTCGTCTTCTATCCCGGCGTCTCGCCCGAGGAGATGGAGACCCTCGTCACGAAGCCGCTCGAGGAGGAGATCGAGACCGTCGAGGACGTCGAGCACATCGCCTCGGTCTCGGGCGAGAGCAGGACCATCATCGACGTCCGGTTCGAGCCGGGGCTGTCCGACGAGGAGTTCGACCAGCGCATCCTCGACCTGCGCTCGGCGGTCGACAACGCCCGCGGCGAGATACCCGACGACGCCGGCGACCCCGAGGTCATTCCCATCAAGCTCGGCGAGGTCATCCCGATCGTCTCGATCGCGCTCGGCGGTCCCGTCAGCGATACGGTGCTCCGCGAGGTTGCGGACGACCTCCGCGAGGATATCCTCGACGTCCCGTACGTCAACGCGGTCGACGTCGTGGGCACGAGGGAGCGCGAGGTCCGCGTCGCCGTCGACGCCGACCGACTCGAGGCGTACGGCCTCCCGCTCGGCCTGGTCGTCGGCTCGCTGGCCTCGAGGAACCTGAACGTCCCGGCGGGGACCATAGAGCTCGGCGACTCGGAGTACATCGTCCGCACGCTGGGCGAGTTCGAGTCGATCGAGGAGATCGAGAACCACGTCATCACCTCCGACGGGTTCGGTCGGCAGATCAGGATCGGAGACGTGGCCGCCGTGCGCGACACGCTCGAGGAGCGCCTGACGCTCTCGAGGCTCGACGGCGAACGGAGCGTGACGCTCTGGGCCACGAAGGAGCGGCAGGGCAGCGTCGTCAACATCGTGCGCGACATCCGCGACGTCGTCGCCGCGTTCGACGAACGCGTCACCGAGCCGATCTCCTTCGAGATCAGGAACGACACGTCGATCGAGGTCAGGGACACGCTCACGATCCTGCAGAGGAACGCGCTCTTCGGCGTCATCCTCGTCTCCCTCACGCTGTTCGTGTTCATCGGCATGAGAAACTCCATCCTCGCCGTCATCGGGATCCCGTTCAGCTTCTTCGCCGCGTTCATTCTGATGAACGCCTCGGACATAACGGTCAACACCATTTCGCTCTTCTCGCTCGTCCTCGTGCTGGGCATGCTCGTCGACGACGCGATCATCGTCATCGAGAACATCTATCGGCACATGGAAGAGGGAATGTCGCCGAAGGAGGCGGCCATCCTCGGCACGAAGGAGGTCAGTGCGCCGGTGACGGCGGCCGTCCTCACGACCGTCGCCGCCTTCCTGCCGCTCCTTCTCATGACCGGCACGTGGGGCAAGTTCATGAGCGTGATTCCGAAGACGGTCACGTTCGCGCTCCTCGCGTCGCTCGTGGAGGCGCTCTTCATCCTGCCGTCGCACATGTCGGACTTCGCACGCGTGGCCGGCAGGCAGAACAAGTGCCATCCGACCTTCCTCGGTCTCACGCGCCGGTACGAGAGACTTCTCCGGAAGGCCCTCGAGCGGCGCTATCTCACGCTCGGCATCGTCTTCCTGATGGCGTTCGCGGCCATCGGCCTCCTGTTCACGCTCGACATCACCATCTTCGAGGAAGAGGACGTCGACGCCATCGAGATCAGGGCGCAGCTTCCCATCGGCACGAAGATCGAGATCACAGACCGGGCGGCGCGCAGGCTGGAGGAGATGCTGTTCGCTCTTCCGGAAGGCGAGGTCGAGGCGGTCGTCACGCGCGTCGGTTTCATGATCGCCAACTACCGCGGACAGCTCGCCACGCACAACATGCAGCTCGATGTCGACCTCGCGGACAAGGAACTTCGCGAGCGGACCGACGCCGAGATCATGGACGACCTCCGGGAGAGGATGTCAGAGGTGCCCGGGCTCACGTCGCTCTCGCTGACGCGCCCGCAGCAGGGACCCCCGTCGGGCAAGCCGGTGGAGGTGCGCGTCAAGGGCGAGGACCCGGCCGTCCTCGAACGCATAGCGCTCCAGATGCAGGAGGCGCTCGAGCAGTATCCGGGCGTGGTCGAGGTCGACGACGACCTGACGCCCGGCAAGTCCGAGCTGAGGGTCGAGGTGCTGCGCGACCGGGCGGCGCTCTACGGACTCACGGTCTCGGACATCGCCTCGGCCGTGAGGACCGGGTTCGAGGGGACCGAGGCGACGAAGTACCGCGGCTCCGGCGACGACGAGATAGAAGTCATCGTGCAGTTCGAGGAGGAGGACCGCGCCGATCTCGACGACCTGAGGCACATGATGATCGTGACGCCCGCGGGCGGGAACGTCCCGCTCGACAATGTGGCCACGCTCTCGGTCGCGCAGGCGCCCGCCGAGCTCAACCGCCGGGACGGCGAGCGCATCGTCACGGTGACCGCCGACGTCGAGGAGGGGACCACGTCCACCGAGGTCAACCGGTTCCTGATGAGCGAGTTCGCCGACGTGTCCGAGCGCTTCCCCGGCTATCGTCTTGATTTCGGCGGGGAGTTCCAGGAGACCCAGGAGTCGTTCATGTCGCTCCTGATGGCGTTCGGCGTGGCCATCCTCCTCATCTATCTCATTCTCGGAACGGAGTTCCAGTCGTTCATCCAGCCTCTCATCATCATGTTCACCGTGCCGTTCGCGTTCATCGGCGTCATCGTCGGACTGGTGGTCATGGGATATCCCTTCACCCTGAACGCGGGCGTTGCCATCGTCGCGCTCGCGGGCGTCGTCGTGAACGATTCCATCGTTCTCATCGATTTCATCAAGCGAGCGCGGGAGGACGGAGTGGGCCGATGGGAGTCGGTGGTGCAGGGCGGATGCATGAGGCTCCGGCCCATTCTACTGACGTCCATCACGACCATCCTCGGCGTGCTGCCGCTCGCGCTCGGGTGGGGCGGCGTGTCGGTGACCTGGGGGCCCATGGCGGCCTCGCTGGCATGGGGACTGGGCTTCGCCACCGTGCTCACGCTGTTCGTGATACCCTCGATCTTCTCCATCGTCGACGACATTCGGATACGGACCGGCCGCATGGAACCGGGCGAGCGGCATCCCAGTCTCGGGTCGCGTTACGCCGACGAGATGTGCAGGCTCAAGGAGCTGGGTCCGGAGAGTCGGACGTGAGCGAGAACGAACGGAACGACATGAGCGAAGAAATGGACGAACGTCCCCGGGAGCGCGCGGACGAAGGGGACGGGGCGCGGCGGCTCGAGGGCCAGGTCCTGGCCGCGTACCACGACCACTGGGACGTCTTCCTCGAGCGCGAGGCCGTGCGGTGCTCGATCCGAGCGCGGCTCTTCGCCGGCCGGAAGCCCTGGGAGAAGCTGATCGTCCCCGGCGACCGCGTCGTGGTCTCCCGCGCGGAGGACGGCGCGTGCGTCATCGAGAAGGTGCTCGAGCGTGACACGAAGCTCTCGCGCCGCATGCCGGGCGCCGCGACCGACTTCGAGCAGATGATCGTCGCCAACGTGGACCGCCTTATCGCCGTCGCCTCCTTCAGGAAGCCGAGGCTCAACAGGCGCCTTCTCGATCGCTACCTGGTCATCGCGGAGGACGCGGGCCTCGAGTCGGTCGTCGTGCTCAACAAGACGGACCTCGTCGACGCCGAGACGGTTCTGGCTTCCGCCGCCCCCTACGAGGCCGCCGGCTACGAGGTGGTCCCGACCTCCGCCCTCACGGGCGAGGGCGTCGGCTCGCTCAGAAGCGCCCTCGAGGGGCATCTGTCCGTGCTGGCCGGCCCGAGCGGGGCTGGGAAGAGCTCGCTTCTGAACGCCGTCGAGCCCGGCCTCGGCCTCAGGGTGAGAAGCGTCAGCGAGAAGACCGGCAAGGGCAGACACACGACCACGAACGTGCATGTCTTCCCTCTCGACGAGACGACGTTCGTCGCCGACACGCCAGGGTTCCGGGAACTGGGATTCTGGCGGATCGACCCGGAGGAGCTGCGGTCGCTCTTCCCCGAGTTCCTCGAGTACGCTCCGGAGTGCCGGTTCACGAGCTGTCGTCACGTTCCCGAGCCCGGGTGCGCCGTCAAGGGCGCGGTCGAGAGAGGAGAGGTCGACCGGGAGCGCTACGAGAGCTACCGGCGCCTGCTCAAGGAGATCCAGGAGAACGCCGGCCGAAGGTGACCGAAGGGAGAGACGCGGCATGCAGATCGTGATCTACGAGGACGAGAGGCGCGGGCGGTTCGGCCCGCTGACGACATTGAGGCCGGTGTTCGAGCTCAGGGCGGGAGCGCTGACCCTTGCTGAGAAGCTGACGCGCAGGCGGCCCGACTGGCCGGTCGCGTACCTGCCGAGACCCGGGCTCGCCGACGTCGTGCGCGAGGAGAAGCGAGGCGCCGCGCTCTCGGACCTTCGAGAAGAGAAGACCTGCATCCTGCTGGCCAACGTGCTCGTCGACGACGACATACTCTCGGCTCTCGGCGACGTCGGCGCCGAGACGCTTCTCACGTCCGGCGGGACGCCCGTCGGAGCTCTTCTTGCCGAGTCCGTGCGCGACCGCCTCGACTCGCTCGCGGGCGGGATACCGCCGGAGAAGCTCGGCCTTCCGAGCCGCGAGGAGGTGCCGGCGCGGGTGGTGAGGTATCCCTGGGAGCTGGTCCGCCTGGCCGAGGAGGAGATAGCGTCGGACATTCGCGTCCTCATCGGCTCGGGAGGGCGCGAGGGCAGGATCGCCGACGAGGCGGTGGTCTCCGGGCAATCGCGCCTTTCGATGGAGGAGGGAAGCGCCGTCGGTCCCGGCGCGGTGATCGACGCGACCGCGGGTCCGGTGCACCTGGCGCGCGGCGCCACCGTCATGCCGCATGCCTACGTTCAGGGACCGGCGTTCATCGGGGAGGGCTCTCTCGTCAGGGTCGGCGCGAAGATCTACGAAGGAACCGTCATCGGTCCCGGTTCGAAGGTCGGAGGGGAGATCGAGTGTTCGACCATCCTCGGATGGTCGAACAAGCAGCACGACGGGTTCCTGGGCCACTCCTACGTGGCTCACTGGGTGAACATCGGCGCCGGCACCGACACGAGCGACCTCAAGAACACCTACGGCAATGTCCGGGTGACGATGGACGGCGAGACCATCGACACGCAGTCTCAGTTCGTCGGCGCCATCATCGGGGACCACGCGAAGATCGCCATCGGTTCGAAGCTTAACACGGGAACGGTCGTGGGGGTCTTCTCGAACATCGCCGTGGACGCCTTCCCGCCGAAGGAGGTCCGCGCCTTCTCCTGGGGCACGAGCGACGGCTACACGGACCACGACCTGGAGCGGGCGCTCGAGACGGCCCGGGTCGTGATGGGCAGGAGAGAGCATGAGCTCTCGCCGGCGATGGAACGTCTCGTCAGGCGGGTCCACGACGAGGTCGTCGCGTAGAAGTCGTCGCGCAGGGGAGTCCTGCCGTCCCCGGCGTCGATGATGCGCAGGACCGCCTGGGCGGCCTGACGCGCCCGGCGGGAACAGCCTGTCGTCCCGGCGTCGGGGCGTCTGTGAGGTCCCTCGGAAACGGTTTCGAGTCCTGGAAACGAGAGGCCCCCCGCCGTGAGCTGGTAGGCGGGGGGCTTCATCATGGAGAGTTCGCGGCTCTCCACGCAGAGTGAGACGTGTTCTACTCGTCGGACTTCAACTTGCTCAGTTCCTTCTTGAGCTCCTGAAGCTCCTCGCGGAGCTGCTCGAGCTCCTCTTCCAGAAGCCCGCGCTCCTTCTCGTTCAGATTCTGGAGAATGAACGCGCGCGCCTCCGGGTCCGTCGAGCCCTCCATCATGAGCAGCTTGTGACGGAGCGCCTCGCGGTCGATCTCGGGATGTTCGATGGTCGCGGTGAGCTCCATCCGGCGGCCCTTGCGGACGATCTCGACGCGAGTGGGCTCGCCCGACTCCGTCTTCGCGACGGCCCTGACGAGGCTCGCCGTATCGACGACGCGGTCATCGCCGATCCTGATGATGACGTCGCCCGGCTTGATGCCGGCCTTGTCGGCCGGTCCGTCCTCGACGATGTCCTCGACCAGAACGCCCTTGTTGTCGGGAACCTCGAAGTACTCGGCGAGTCCGCCGCTCAGGTCCTCGACGTAGACGCCCAGCTTGCCCCGACGGGCGAAGCCCGCCATGCCGAGCTCGATCTCAGGGATGTTGACGCGCATGTCCGCGAGCATGTCGAGAAGCTCGACGCCGACCTCGGCAAGGTCCGGCGAGACCCAGACCATGTCCTCCGCCTCTCGCTCGCCCAGCGTCGCCATGAGCATCATCTCACTGTTCTCTCTGAGGACGGTGACCTCGACCGTGTCTCCCGGGTCGCTGTCCCTGACCATGCCGACGAGCTTCTTGATGTCGGTCGCCTTCTCGCCGTCGAAGGTCAGGATGATGTCGCCCTTCATGAGGCCGGCGGCCTCGGCGGGACTGCCCTCGTAGATCTCATTGATGAGCACGCCCTCGACGTCCTTCTCGATGTCGAGCGCTTCCATCATGTCCTCGTCGAGCTCCTGGATGCCGACACCGAGCCACGTCTGCGGCGTGCCGCTGGTGACGACCTTGATCTCCTTCCTGAGCTCTTCGTCCTTCTCCGGAGCCTGGACGAACATCACTTCGTCCTTCTCCTCGACCACGAAGACGCGCGTTCCGTCCGAGCTCTTCTCCGTCGCCTCGACAACGATCGTCTCAGAGACCTGAGCGAACGAGGGGGCGGCAAGGAGCGAGAGCGCGGCCAACGCAAGTGCCGCGGTCCTGAATGCCCGGTGGTTCATGGGTCACCTCCTGTCCGGTAGCGCCTGTCTCCCGCCCGCCTCTCTGGCCTGGTCACTGCGCCGGTCCCCTCGATGGAGACCGCCGCACTACCGGCTCCGCGCAAGCCGGCGGGTCTTTCATTGTGTTCACGGGGTTTGGACACTCTCGAAGGGCTTTGGTTGAAGGGCCGCTCCGCCCGGACGAGGGCAGGACCGCCGGGCCGCTCCGCCCGGACGAGGGCAGGACCGCCGGCCGGCTCCATCCAGAGAACAGGCCCGACCGTGAGGCCGGGCCTGTTCGAGTGTCGCGTGTCGTCTGTCTCCGGTCCGGCGTCGCCCCGGACCGGGGCGGTCTAGACAGCGGGTCAGGAGGTCGCGCCCATCAGCATCAGCGCGGACATGCCGATGATGGCCGCGAAGATGGCCCCGATGATGAGGCCGATGATGAGAGGAATGGCGACGACCACGATCGCCTTTCCGCGGTCGATGGCGTGGGCCCGCTCGACGGACACCACCGCGACCACGAGGAGCCAGAGGCCGGCGAGGACCGCAAGGACCGGTCCCACCAGCGGGATCACGCCGATCCAGCTGATGAGCGACGCGCATGCGAGCGGCGTGAAGACGGCCTTGAACCCGCCGGTCCCGCCGAAGAAAGTCGTCGCGCAGAAGTGCATGATGCCGACGAAGATGAAAGCGCCGATGAGCCGGAGTATCGGCATGTAGATGATGCCCAGAGGCTGGAGCACGCCGATGGCCGCGGCGACGCCGCCGATGGCGAGGATGCCGATGGCCGGCCCCATCGCCTCCTCATCCTGCGCGAGGAGGTCGATCGCCTCTCCCTTCAGCTGCACCGCCTCCCAGCCCTTCTTCAGGTAGTCACCGAAGGACATCCCCATCAGACCCTCCTTCCGACAGTATCCCAACTCCTGCTATCTCTCGCAGCCGCGTCACTATACGGCTCCCGGAGCATGAGCGCAAGGGGAAAGCGGCGGCATGTTTCTGCTTGTTTGGCATAGCCTATGCAACTCGGCATGGGGACCGAGGAGATCGTGTGCAGTACACACCATCGGTGTGCCTCAAGACGCCGCTGCAATGAGAGAAGCGCACCAGGAGGGCGTTCCAAGGGCACCAAGTCGGGCGCGAGGCCAGTGTGAGCCCGCGCCGGAGGAGGTAGGTATCATGATGTGGAGTTCGCGTTCCTTGCGCCGCATGGCGACCGCCGCCGCGGTCGTCTCGGCCCTTCTGCTCGTGGCCGGGTGCAGCTCGATGGGTCCGGACGACGCGAGCGAACTCGGTGCGGGCGGCGTCAGCGGCACGGTCACGACCCAGCGCGGTGCCGGCATCCCCTCCATTGCCGTGACGATGTGCTCCGACTTCGATAGCACGGAGCAGGCGACGCAGACCGGCGAGACGGGCGTCTTCAGCGTGGCCGATCTCGAGATGAGCGCCAAGCACGCGTTCTCCGAGACGTATGATGTCTACGTGAACCGCACGAGCTCGAGCAGCACGCCGATCGACGACAGCTACGGCACGTACTGCGGCACGGTCGTCGTGGCGAAGGACCAGACGGCGACGCTGAGCATCGTGCTCGAACGCGTCGACGACGGCCCGAGTAACCCCGAGCAGATCGTCGACGGCAGCTAGTCGGAGCGCTTCTCAGAGCAGCGGCGTTCCCGGACGTCTTCGTCCGAACGGTGGGAGGGGCTGCCGCGCGGCAGCCCCTTCTTCTGGTGCCGGAGGCCGGGGTCGAACCGGCACGGGTCTTTCGACCCGCGGGATTTTGAGTCCCGTGCGTCTGCCAATTCCGCCACTCCGGCGGCCTTCCACCGGTGACTCTACACCGGGTACGGGGGGCGGTCAAGACGGTCGGAGCGGGCGGGAGGTCAAAAGCGGCTTGACCGGAGTCGGTTCCATGCTAGAATCTTCGAGAAGCGTGACAGACATGTGTGGGGCCATAGCTCAGTTGGGACGAGCGCTTGACTGGCAGTCAAGAGGTCGCGGGTTCGATCCCCGCTGGCTCCACCAGAACCGACATCGGGCCGCCGGAGCACACCCTGTTCCGGCGGTCGGTGCGTTCAGGACCTGCTGGGTTTGGGCGGTCTGAAGTGGAAGCCTTGGTCGGTGGGCTCCTCGCGGTCCACGCGCGGCGTAAGACGGGGCAGAGTTGTTGATTACGGTTCAGGTCGGCTTGACCGTATATGAGTCCAGAACTAGAATGTTGTGTGAAAGTCGACTCTGAGACGGAGCTGCGACAGAGACTGTTCGGGCTGATTGACCAGAGGAGGGCCCCGTATGCATCACTGAGGAAGCTTGTCCGAAGGTGAGTGTGCATCTTCCGGACCCAGCGGCCGCGGAGGCGTCGAGACGCCGGGGACGGTCGGCAGGGTCCTGGCGGGGGAAAACAAACATGTCTTGGAGGCTCATCGCCGGAGCGCTGGCGGCGCTTCTTCTTGTCGGCGGAACATCCAGTGGAGCACCGGTCGAGACGATACGCCTCGAGGTCGAGGACGTCGCGTTCAACCACGTCTCGGGATACGAGGTGATCCTCTTTTCCGGGAGCAGCGTCATCGCCCCCGAGGGCGCGCCGTCGGTACCGGCGCGGGTCATGACCTTCGTCATCCCCGAGGGGA
>CAZQSB010000039.1:0-23037 GCA_964596015.1 uncultured bacterium
GACGCCGGCAGGGGGAGCGACGACCGCTCGGTCGAGGACGGGCAGCTTCTGCCGGGAGAGAATGAGCGCCGTCGGGCCGTCCGCCCTGGGGACCGCGAGGCGCCACGCCTCGACCGTCTCGAGCGCGTCGGCGGGCCGGAAGACGCGGAGGTTCGGTATCGCCCTCAGGGCCATCAGATGCTCGACCGGCTGGTGCGTCGGCCCGTCCTCCCCGAGCCCGATGCTGTCGTGCGTGAACACGTAGATGACCCGGAGCTCCATCAGCGCGGCCAGCCGGATGGCCGGCCGCATGTAGTCCGAGAACGTGAGGAACGTCCCCGCGTATGGAACCACGCCCCCGTGAGCCGAGAGGCCCGACGAGATCGCGCCCATGGCGTGCTCGCGAACACCGTATCGCATGTTCCGGCCGCCCGGATTGCCGGGGGCGAAGTCGCTCTCGCCCTCCAGAAGGGTCTTGTTGCTCGGAGAGAGGTCGGCCGATCCGCCCATGAGCTCGGGAAGCCGGGGCGCGATCGCGTTCAGCGCCTTGCCGGAGGCGGCGCGGGTGGCGACCGGCGCGTCGGCCTCGTCGTAGAGGCCATCAAGGTCGTGGGCCCAGTCGCCGGGAAGCTCCCCGCCGAGGCGTCTCAGAAGCTCGCGCGCCTCCTCGGGAAACTCCTCCGCGAACGACTCGACCCGCGTCTTCCAGGACCGCTCGAGGTTCGCGCCGCGCGCCACGGCTTGACGCATGTGCTCCCGCACGTCGTCCGGAACAAGGAACTCCGGTTCCTGCGGCCACTCGAGGTTCTCCTTCGCGTCGCGGACGGCCTCCTCCCCCAGCGGCGAGCCGTGGACGTCCGCCGTGTCGGCCTTGGGACTCCCGTAGCCGATGGTCGTTCTGACGACGATGAGCGACGGCCTCTCCCTCTCGCTCCGGGCGTCGCCGACGGCCTCGTCGACGGCGTCGAGGTCGAGCCCGTCGACCGGTCCCAGAACATGCCAGCCGTAGGCGCGGTAGCGAACGGGAACGTCCTCGCGGAAGGCGAGGTCCGTGTCGCCCTCGATGGAGATGTCGTTGTCGTCATACAGGCAGATGAGCTTCCCGAGACCGAGCGTGCCCGCGAGACTCGAGGACTCGGACGAGAGGCCCTCCATGAGGTCGCCGTCCGAGCAGATGACATAGGTGTGATGGTCCACGACCTCGTGGCCCGGACGGTTGTACCGCGCCGACAGGTGCTTCTCGGCGATGGCCATGCCGACGCCGTTCGAGATGCCCTGTCCCAGCGGTCCGGTGGTCACCTCGACGCCCGGCGTGAGCCCGCGCTCCGGGTGCCCGGGCGTCCTGCTCCCCCACTGCCGGAACTCCCGGAGATCGTCGAGCGAGAGGTCGTAGCCCGTCAGGTGGAGCAGCGAGTAGAGGAGCATCGAGGCGTGACCCGCCGAGAGGACGAAGCGGTCCCTGTCGGGCCAGTCCGGGTTCCGGGGATTGTGCTTCAGATAGCGGTCCCAGAGAACATAGGCGGCCGGAGCGACGCCCATGGGCGCGCCCGGGTGTCCCGACGCCGCCTTCTCGACGGCATCGACGGAGAGGAAGCGGATGGTGTTGATCGCGCGCGCATCGATGTCGGATCGGGTCACGTGGGACCTCCGTGCGTGGAACGGGAAACGGCGGACGCCTGCGGCGGGGTGACACTGGAGTATTCAGTCTCAGGTCTGGAGGGGGGACTTGTCAACGGGTCTCCGGGCGGCGCCCGCGCGGCGGCGCGTCGACAGGAGCCTTGACGTCCGGTAGTACGATGTGATACGTATGGTCCGAATCATCAGTGACCTCATTTCCCGATGGAGAGCATCAGATGAAGAGACACAAGACCGAGGTCATCTCCTTCAAGGCCGATGAGGCGCTCCTCGAAGCCCTGGGTGCGGTTCCGAACCGCTCGGACTTCATCCGGCAGGCCGTCCTCGCGGCCCTGAGGAACACCTGCCCGCTCTGCGGCGGCGCCGGCGTCCTGACGCCGGGGCAGATGAAGCACCTCTCCGACTTCCTCTCGGAGCATGCGCTTGAGGAATGCCAGACGTGCCACGAACGACACCTCGTCTGTCTCAGGGGGGATGAATTATGAGGACGACCGCCGCGCTGGTCCTGGCCGCCGTCGCGACCCTTGTCGCCGCGCTTGTCCCTGTCGCCGCGAGCGCTCGCGCGTTCGATGGGACGAGCGGCGTGCCCACTTTCGTGACCATTCCGCCTCAGGCGCACTTCGTCGAGCGGGTCGGCGGCGAGTTCGTCGAGGTCGGCGTGCTCGTCCAGCCGGGCCAGTCACCTCACGCCTATGAACCCACACCGAGGCAGATGGCATCGCTGGCGGAGGCGGACGTTTACTTCACGGTCGGTCTGCCGTTCGAGGAGAGCCTGGTGCGCAGGATCCGGTCGCTCGCGCCCGAGCTCGAAGTGGTCGCCACAGACTACCCGGTGCCGAAGCGGAGCATGGAGGACACCGAGGCCGACGACGAGCACGCGGGTCACCACGACGACCGACATGGCGGTCGACTCGACCCCCACGTCTGGCTTGACCCCGATCTCGTGAAGATCCAGGCGCGCGTGATCGCCGAGACGCTCGAGAGACTCGACCCGGACCACGCCGCCGCGTACGAGTCGAACCTCGAGGAGTTCGTGGCCGAGCTGGACTCTCTCGACGCCGAGATATCCGAGGCCTTGGAGCCGCTCGCGGGAAGCAGGCTCTACGTGTTCCACCCCTCGTTCGGGTACTTCGCTGACGCGTACGGCCTCACCCAGGTTGCCGTGGAAACCGGAGGCAAGGAGCCGGGGGCGCGGCAGCTCGCGCAGCTCATCGAGCGCGCCCGGGCGGACAGCGTCCGGGTCATCTTCGTCCAGCCGCAGTTCTCGTCCCGCGCCGCCCAGGCCTTGGCGGAGGCCATCGACGGCGCGGTCGTCCCGATCGACCCTCTTGCGAGGGATTACACGCGGAACCTGCTCGACATCGCGAACAAGGTCCGTCGCGGTCTCGAAGGGAACCGAGGGTGATGCTCACGACGGCTGAAGAGGAGCGGAAGCGAGGAAACGGGGCGGGCGGCCCGTCCGGCGCCGCGGACGCCGGGACCGGCGCCGGAGGCCGGAAGGCGAGACACGACGACGCCGACCGCACCCCGCCGGCCGTGCGCATGCGCGGCGTCAGCTTCGCCTACAACAGCTTCGACGTGCTGTGGGACGTCGATCTCACGCTGCCGCGTCGGGCGTTCGCCAGCGTCATCGGTCCGAACGGAAGCGGCAAGACGACGCTTCTCAGGCTGATCCTGGGTCTCATCCGGCCCGACAGCGGTACTGTCGAGGTCCTCGGAAAGAAACCGTCGGAGGCCCGCTCCCGGATCGGCTATATCCCCCAGTACTCTCACGCGGACCCCGACTTCCCCGTGCGGGTCATCGACGTGGTCCTGACGGGAAGGCTCACGGGCTCGCGCGCCGTCGGCGGCTACTCGCGCGAAGACCGCGAGGCCGCGGCCGAGGCCCTCGAGACCGTCGAGCTCTGCTCGCTCTCCAACCGTCCGTTCTCGGAGCTCTCGGGCGGTCAGCGCCAGCGCGCGCTCATCGCCCGGGCGCTGGCGTCGCGTCCGGAGATCCTGCTGCTCGACGAGCCGACGGCAAACCTCGACCTCCACATGGAGGAGGAGCTGCACGAGGTGCTGCACCGGCTGCAGGGCTCGATGGCCATCATGCTCGTCACGCACGACATCGGGTTCGTCTCCCATCTCGCGGACACGGCCGTCTGCGTGAAGGGGACGGTCGCGGTGCATCCGACCAGCGAGCTCTCTTCCGACGTCATCCAGAAGATGTACGAGAGGCCGGTCAGGTTCGTCCATCACGACCGGCACGAGCCGGGCGAGGAGGAGGACGCGTGTCGGGATTTCTAGAGGCCGTCGCCGAACACGCGTTCCTGAGGAACGCGCTCCTGACGGGCGTTCTCGCCGGCGTCGCCTGCGGCGTCGTCGGGAGCTACGTCGTTGTCCGGCGTATCTCCTACATGGCCGGCGGCATCGCGCACTGTGTTCTGGGGGGCATCGGGGCCGCCGTCTATCTCCAGCGCGCCCACGGGATGGAATGGGCCGACCCGCTCTACGGCGCGCTCGCCGCGGCGCTTCTGGCCGCGGTCGTCATAGGCGCCGTCAGCATCCGAGCCAGGCAGCGGGTCGACACGGTCATCGGCGCGCTGTGGGCCATCGGCATGGCGGTCGGCGTCGTCTTCCTATCGCAGACCCCGGGATATGGCGAGGACATCATGAGCTACCTCTTCGGCAACATCCTCATGGTGACCACGCGCGACCTCTGGCTGATAGCCGCCCTCGACGCCGTCGTCGTCGTGACGGGGCTCCTCTTCTACCACCAGTTCCTGAGCATTTCGTTCGACGAGGAGTTCGCGGAGACGCGCGGCGTCCCGGTCGAGCTGTACTTCCTGCTTCTCCTCGTCCTGACGGCGCTCACGGTCGTCCTGCTCGTGACCGTCGTCGGCATCGTTCTCGTCATCGCGCTCCTCACCATCCCCGCCGCGGTGGCCGGTCACTTCACGACGCGTCTGAGCCACATGATGGCCCTCTCCGCCGTGCTCTCCGTCCTGTTCACGACCTCGGGACTGGCCGTGAGCTACGGGCCCGACCTTCCGGCCGGCGCGACCATCATCCTGATCGCGGGAGCGGTCTACATCGTCGTGGCCGTCTGGAAGCGTGTCTGGTCGGAGCGCCGACAGCGCGCGGCGCGAAGGGAGGCCGTCCCGGAAAGCGATGCCTGAGCCCAGCCGCTACATGATCCCTGAGAAGGCCCACCGCGTCGAGGAGACGATCCGGCGGAGCCGCTTCGTCACAACGCTCGGGCCCGCCCGGACCGTCGAGGACGCCCGCGCGTTCATCGCGGCCGTGGCGGACGAGTTCGCCGACGCGACGCACAACTGCTGGGCCTACCTGGTCGGACCCCCCGGCGACACGAGCCGTATCGGCATGAGCGACGCCGGCGAGCCGCACGGCACCGCCGGGCGTCCGATGCTGACGGTCCTCGAGACGAGCGGCGTGGGCGACATCGCGGCCGTCGTCACGAGGTACTACGGCGGCGTGAAGCTCGGCAGGGGCGGGCTGGTGCGCGCGTACGGCGGAGGCGTGCGGAACGCCCTCGAGACGCTCCCGCTCTTCGAGCTCGTGCCGAAGGCGACGCTCCGTGTCGAGCTCGGCTACGCCGCGGCCGAGGCGGTCAAGCGCATCCTCCCCGAGCACGAGGCCGAGGCCGTCGACGAATCGTACGGCGCCGAGGTCGTTCTCACCATCACGCTCCCGCTCGAGCGCCGCGCAGGGTTCGACGCGG
The DNA here is from genome assembly GCA_964596015.1 of uncultured bacterium. Taxonomy (GTDB): domain Bacteria; phylum Joyebacterota; class Joyebacteria; order Joyebacterales; family Joyebacteraceae; genus WJMD01. Next base: position 5,339 of record CAZQSB010000039.1, read on the forward strand.
CCGTCGCCGGCATCTCGAACGGACGGGCGGTCATCCGGGAAGCCTCCTCCGACGAACCTACTTGACGAGCGCGACCTTCCTCCGGGCCGTCTCCCCTTCCGACTCCCATCTCAGGAAGTAGACGCCGGACGCCGCGGGACCGCCGTCCCCGTCCCGCCCGTCCCACACGACGGTGTGGCGTCCCGGCGGCAGCTCATTGTCGATGAGCCGCCGAACCAGCCGGCCGGACACATCGTACACGGCGAGCCTCACCCGCCCCGGCGCCTCAAGCGTGAACGAGACCTCTGTCCTCGGGTTGAACGGATTGGGCGTCGCTGCGAGCGTCTCCCCGCTCTCGACAGCGGCCCCCGGATCATCGATCTCCGTGTCGCCGTCGACCACGAGCATGACGGGGAGCGCGTGCGGGCTGCCGGGAGCGTTCGACTCGAGCATCACGCGGTCGAAGTAGACGCCCTGCGCGAGACCGTCCGCATCGAAGAAGATGGTGAACCCGGTCGAATCACCCGGATCCACAGCGCATCCGGGCGGGGTCACCGAGAGCCACGGCTCCTTCCAAACGACGCCGTCCACGATGAGCGGCACGAGTCCGTCGTTGGAAACGCGGAAGTCCGCCGACTCGCTCGTCTGCAAGGACGCGATCGCGGCGCTCATGTCGAGCCTTCCGGCGCCCGATGTGTTGTCGCGTCCCGGCGCGGCGATGTCGACCGCGCCCGCCTCGAGCGCCTCTGCCAGGCACGCCGGCGTCGCGCCGGGAGACGCCTCGAGAAGCGCGGCGCAGGCCCCGGCGACGATAGGTGTTGCCATGCTGGTTCCGGAGTATGCGACGTAGCCGCCGGGAACGGTGCTCGTCACATTGTCGCCCGGGGCCGCGAGGTCCGGCTTCATGAGGCCGGGGGGATAAGGGTAGTCGTCGTAACCCGGGGTCGTCGCGATGCTCCACTCGGTCGGTCCGGCACTGCTCGACGACCACACATTGTCCGAGACGTCCGTCGCTCCGACGGCCATGACGGCGCTCGTTCCCGCGCCACCGTACCACGGCGTCGGACAGTCGCCCGGCGATGAGATGTCCCTGGGAATCGGATAGTGGCCTCCGGCGTTGTCCCCGTTCCCGGCGGCGCACGTCCAGATGAGGCCGGCCGCCTCGAGCACCTCGGCGTTGGTCCTGTTCGCCTCCCGGAGAGCGTCGTCCGCGTCGCCCCAGCCCGCTGACATCGTCGCGAGGTCGGCGCCGTTGTCGAGCGCGAACTGAAGCGCCTCGGTCATGTCGGCCTGATAGCCCGGGACGCAGCGGAGCGCCATCAGACGCGCGCCCGGCGCGACGCCGGTCGTCGTGCCGCCCGTTCCGTCGCCGACAATGAGACCCGCCGTGTGCGTTCCGTGCCAGAATCCGGTATCGCCGTCGTACGGGTCGTCGTCCTCGTCGATGCAGTCGTAACCGTGGTTCGGCCAGGTCGGGCTGCCGTCCCACATGGCGCCGGCGAGGTCCGGATGGTCATAGGCGACCCCGCTGTCCAGATGTCCAACGACAACACCGTCGCCGTTGAACCCCTGGGCCCAGACCTGGTCGGCGGCGACCTTCGCGATGTGCCACGCGTGGGCGCGCGACTCGTCGCCCCTCTCGAAACCGAGCGGATCGGAGAGCACATTGTCCAACCAGACCGCGCCCACTGCCGGATGGTCCGCCAACGCCTTGACGGCCTCCCGGTCCGCCTCCATGACGATAGCGCCGCGCAGCCAGAGCTCCCGCGCGTCGCGCGCTTGACCCGCGGCCTCGAGGCGCCAGAGGAGTTCCTTGAGCTCGCGGGAGAACCGCGCGCTCGCCTGTTTGAGCCCATGGACCAGCGCCTCACGCCGAAGACCGCGCTCGGCGCCCTCCAGCGCCCCGGACAACGCATCGACGTCCAGACGCTCGGCCGGCTCGACGACGACGCGGAGCCGGCTTCCCTGCTCCCTGAGCGCGTCCTCAAGACGAGATGAGATGACGGGAACGCGGACGACGCGTTCGAGCGGCGCGTCCTCCGCCAGCGCCAGGGCCTCCTCGCCCGACATGGCGCCCGAGTCGCAGGCGTGCTCGATGGCCGGCGGACAGAGTCTCATGGAAGGTTCTCCGTCGATGAAGTCGAGCGTCTCCGCGCGCGTGTTGTCGAGCTCGTTCGACTCGGGGATCGAGTCGCCGGCGTCGATGACGAACGCCAGCTCGTGCGTACCGGCGCCCTCCACGATCGCGTGGTCCTCGACGACCGTGTACCACCCGGCCTCGAGCCCGCCGGGGACGACCCACGCGGCCTCCAAGCCGTCGTCGACCATGAGGCTCATGTGAACGTCTCCGCCGGTCGGGGCCAGACCGTCGTTCCAGAGCGCGAAGCTCACGTAGACCGAGTCGCCGGCCGCCAGGATCCCTGTCTCCCGCTCGCCGCGGACCATCGAGGCGACGAGAGGCGACTCCCACCCGGTGGGGGTGTACGGAGCCAGGTTGGGAAGTACCGACCGCTCGCTCGTGTAGACGTTCAGTCCCTCGGTGGGGAAATCGCGCCGGTCGACCCACGCGGCGTGAAGCGCAGCGCCGGCGACGGCGCCCGCGTCCGAACGGAACGTCGGCTCGACATGGTAGGTGTCGGTGACGTACTCCACGACGCCCCACGCCTCGGGCGCGCCGTACCCTCCGCCCTGCCGCGCCGCGAGGCGGAACTCGTCCCCGTTCGGCGGCGCGTCGAGCCAGAGGCACCCGACGATGCCGCCCCCCGTGTAGACGACCGGGCCGACGCTCTCGTACTCATCGGCGACGATCTCGTAGGGGCCGTAGACGTTCGCGCAACCGTCGTCAGAGAAGCAGTAGATGATGTCGCCGTCGATGTTCCCCAGTCCGTCGTCGTAGTCGAGCTGGAAGACCGTGTAGACATTCGCGCCGTCGGCCGCAATGGTGGGGAAGCCACAGTCCATGCTGGTCCAGTCGGAGCAGTAGACCGGATTCGTGAACCCTCCGCTCACCGCGTCGGCAGCGAGCAGCACCTCAAGCTCGCCCGTGGAGTAGTCGGCCTCAGCGTTCACGAGATAGCAGGTCCCCCCGTCGAGCTCGGCGTCCGGCCAGTAGTCCTGGTAACCGTCGGGAACGAAGTAGTCGTACGTGACGGTGTTGCCGCCGTTGGTGCTGTACATCCAGATGAGGGTCCACTCGTAGACGTAGAGGTCGTAGTTGATCGTGAGCCACGCCGCGGCGATGAAGACGGTCGAGAAGTCACCCGTGCCGCTCACGGCGATTGTCGGCGTGGCGTTCGTCTCGCCGGTCGTCAGCCCTTTGATGTACTCCCAGTTCGCGGGATCGTCCGGGTTCGCCGAGCGCGTCCTCACGATGACCCCGTCGTCCCGGATCCAGGTGACGTAGAGATAACCGGCGGCATCGATGGCCAGCTCGGCCTGGTACTCGTCCTGACTGAAGGAAGGCATCTCGAGCACCGACCACGTCAGCCCGTCGTCCTGGCTCCTGGCGATGTGGATGTCACGGTCGGTCCCGCCGAGGTCGTAGGACTGGAATACCGCGAAGAGGTCACCGGAGACGGGCGAGACCTGGAGAGAAACATACTCATCGTTCATGTGCGTGGGGTCGGCGAGCATTCGCGGCGTCGCCCAAGGCGCGGACCGCCCGCCGGTCGGCGGCGCTTCTCCATCGCGCGGCGGGGTCGACCCGCGCATCGCGTGGAGCGAGGAGAGCCCGGCGAGCCTGCGCTCAAGCTCTTCCCGGGGAAGACTCGAAACCGTGCCTCCAGACCCTTCGACGGACAGATCGACGTCTCTCACGTCGAGACGGCCGACGTCGCCCGTGACCGAGGCCGGTCTCCGGGGCGGTTCCTCGCGCGGCGCGAGCGTCACGGCGTGGGGAACACGGGTCAGCCCCCTGTCCGCGGGACGCGAGGGAGCGCCCGGGAGCGGCGTCTCCGGCGCGGGCTCCCCGCCGGCGGCCACGGCAGAGGTCGCGGGAAGAGCGACCAGAACGAGAACGACAATGAGAAGCCACGGGCGAACTCGCGTGGTCGGCATGGTCCCTCCAGAAATCGGTGACGGCGGAACCGGAGCGCGCTTCGCTCGGCGCCCCGCTGCAGAACAGAGACGTCTTCTCATGATAACACACTTCGCACGTGGTGTCATGAATCACACTTCGCATGAAACCACACGCCCCCTCACCGTGTCACAGGATTGAGCACGCTCCTGAAAGGAACCAGCTCACCTTTCATCAGAGCGCTGCGCCGACCCCGGGCGGCCTTCCGGCCGCCCGGAAACCTTCACCAGGCGCACGGCGGCTGCGCGGCCTGTCAGGCGCAACGATGCGGAGGAACCCATGACCGGACAGCGGTTCGTTCTTCTGGCGATGTGTCTTCTGGCCCTGCCCGTCTCAGCGGGATGCATGGGCGCCGGCGGCGAAAGCGTCGAGATCGGAGAGCTCATGACCGAGAACCGGACGGTGCCGCGAGAGGGCGTGAAGGAGCTCGACGTGTCCGTAGAACTCGGCATCGGAGAGATAACGATCAGGGGCGGGGCGACGAGCGCGCTCGACGCCGAGTTCCGGTACAACGTGGCCGAGTGGAAGCCGGTCATCGAAACCAGTGAGCGTGCCGGCGTCACGAACATCTCCATCAGTCAGCCGGACACGGAGAGCAGGAACATCTCGGGCGGTGTGGAGTACATCTGGGACCTCAGGCTCCCGGAGGGCATCCCCTGCCGCCTCGACCTCGACTTCGGTGTCGGTGAGTCGAGGATCGACCTGGCCGGCGTCGACCTCGTCGACCTGACGATCGACGCGGGGGTCGGCGAGGTGGACCTCTCGCTCCGCGACATCGCCTCAGAGGGCGGAAGGGTCGATATCGAGGGCGGCGTCGGCGAGATCACCGTTCACGTGCCCGAGGACACGGGCGTCCGGGTCAAGGGCGCGACCGGCATCGGCGAGTTCCAGGCTGTCGGGCTCAAGCGCTCCGGCGGCTACCTGGTGAACGACGCCTTCGAGGAGAACGGTCCGCATCTCGATATAACGATCGACGCCGGCATCGGGTCGGTGGTGGTCGATACAAAGGAGCAGGGCACGGCACGCGCCTGACACCGTACGCCCCCTGGCGGCGCACAACGGAACGGCGCACAAAGCGATTGCATGCAGAGCTCCCCCTCTTCGCGCTTCCCTCCCCAGCGCAAGCCCCCCGGGATCCGGCGACGGACCCGGGGGGTCCCCTTTTTCAGGGCCGCCGGCAGAATGCGCTTGACTCCGCGCAACCATAGAAGTATTGTCGTACCACAATACGTATATTCCCACGGGCAGGCTGCCCTCACTGACCGGAAGGGAGCAGAAGGACGTGCCGAACCTGATCAACATATCCGAGGCGGCATCGCTCGGGCTTCACGCGGCGGCCGTGCTGGCGGGCTGCGGCGGAGAGCCGATGACGACGGCGCAGATCGCGTCCGAGCTCCGGGTCTCCGAGGCGCATCTGGCGAAGGTCCTCCAGAGACTGTCGAGGAACGGGATCGTCAGAGGCACACGAGGCCCCGGCGGAGGCTTCGTGCTGACGCGCGACCCCGCGAAGACCACGCTTCGCCGCATCTACGAGGCCGTCGAGGGAAAGCTCGACACGAGACGCTGCCTCTTCGACCGGCCCGTATGCGGGCGCGCGAGCTGCCCGCTCGGGAAGATCATCGAGGAGGCGAGTGAGACCATCGTCAGAGGACTCGAGGAGACGACGCTCGAGGAGTTCACCATCACGTAAGAGGGAGGGGCGGAATGTACTGCCACCAGTGTGAACAGACCGCGAAGGGCATCGCGTGCACGGTGCGCGGCGTCTGCGGGAAGGACGACGACACGGCGACCCTGCAGGACCTCCTGGTCCACGCCGCCAAGGGGATCTCAATGTACGCGCACCGCGCTCACGAACTCGGCGCGCGCGACCGCGACATCGACGTCTTCGTCGTGGAGGCCCTCTTCACGACCGTCACGAACGTGAACTTCGACCCGTCGCGTCTCGGCGAGCTCATCAGGAAGGCCGCCGAGATGAAGCGGCGGGCGAAGGAGCTCTACGAGAAGGCCGCTGCGGAGAAGGGGAAGCCCGTTGAGGATCTGGCCGGCCCCGCGACCTGGGAGCCCGCCTCCGACATGGCGGGGCTCCTCGAGCAGGGTCGGTCGGTCACCATCGAGAACTGGGCCGACCGCTGGGGCGAAGACAATGCGAGCCTCCGCGAGGTCGTGCTCTACGGACTGAAGGGCGCCGCGGCCTACACCGACCACGCGCAGATACTCGGCCGCGAGGACGAGAAGCTGTACGCGAGCTTCCATGAGGCGCTCGACGTGCTCACGAGGGACGGCGTGTCGAACGACGAGCTCCTCAGGTGGGCGCTTCTGACCGGCGAGATCAACCTGAGAGCGATGGAGCTTCTCGACGAAGCGAACACGGGCGCGTACGGGCATCCGGTGCCGACGAAGGTCCGCGTCACCCCGGTCAAGGGCAAGGCGATCGTGGTCTCGGGCCACGATCTCAAGGACCTCAAGGCGCTCCTGGAGCAGACGGAGGGCACCGGCATCAACGTCTACACCCACGGCGAGATGCTCCCGGCGCACGGGTACCCGGAGCTCAACAAGCACAATCACCTGGTCGGGAACTACGGCGGCGCCTGGCAGGACCAGCACAAGGAGTTCGACGCCTTCCCGGGCGCGATCCTCATGACGACCAACTGCATCCAGAGGCCTGCCGACACGTACAAGCGCCGCATCTTCACGACCGGACTCGTAGCATGGCCGGGCGTTGAGCACGTGGAGGGACCGGACTTCCAGCCGGTCATCGACGCCGCCCTCGCGGCGCCGGGGTTCCGGGAGGACGGCGAGGAGAAGTACATCACCGTCGGCTTCGGGCACAACGCCGTCCTGAACGTCGCCGGCGACGTCGTCCAGGCCGTCAAGGACAGGAAGATCAAGCACTTCTTCCTCGTCGGCGGGTGCGACGGCGCGAGGTCGGGAAGGAACTACTACACCGAGCTCGCTGAGAAGATCCCTCAGGACTCGGTCATCATGACGCTGGCCTGCGGCAAGTACCGGTTCAACAAGATGGACCTCGGGGAGGTCGCCGGGCTTCCGCGCCTCATGGATGTCGGGCAGTGCAACGACAGCTACTCGGCGGTGAAGATCGCTCAGGCGCTCGCGGAGGCCTTCGGGGTGGAGGTGAACGACCTTCCCCTGTCGCTGGTGCTGTCGTGGTACGAGCAGAAGGCGGTGGCGATCCTCCTGACCCTTCTCCATCTCGGCATCAGGAACATCCGCCTCGGTCCGACGCTTCCCGCCTGTGTCACGCCCGCAGTCCTGCAGATCCTGGTCGACGCCTACGGCATCAAGCCCATCGGCACCGTCGAAGAGGACCTCAGGGAGATGGTGGGAGCGACGGCGAGCTAGCGCAGAAACGGCCGCAGTGAGACGAAGTCAGAGAGACGGCACAGAGCGCAAGCCACCCGGATGCGGGAGCGCGCGTCTCGCCGCCCGCGAGTCGAAGCGCGCCCCGCAGACGAAAGGCCCCGCCGCGAAGTCGCGGCGGGGCCTTCTCGTTTCACTGACGTCTCCCCCACCGAGCGGGGAACGCGCCGGTCACCGGTGGCGGGCCGCGCTCACTTGAGCAGCACCATCCTGCGGCGCTCGGAGAAGTCCGGCATGGAGATCCGGTAGAAGTAGACGCCGGACGCGACCGGTCGTCCTCCCCCGTCGCGACCGTCCCAGACGGCGCTGTAGCGTCCGCCGGGCACTTCCTCGTCGACGAGCGTCGTGACCACCCGGCCGCTCACGTCGTGCACGCTCAGTCGGACCCGGCCGCCCGGGGACGGGACATCGAAACGGATCGTCGTCACCGGGTTGAACGGGTTCGGGTAGTTGTCCCCGAGAGCGGGCCTCATCGGCATTCCATCCACGATGCCGGTTCCGCACTCCGTCAGGGTCAGGGTATGGGTCTCATCGGTCCACGGTGCCCACGAGACGTCGCCGTAGAACCACGCCGAGTCGGGGCAGTCGCTGCTCCACCAGTTGAGCTCCGCGCTGATGGTGGCGGTGCCGAGATTGAAGACGTGGTAGTACGCGTGGTCCTGGAAGTCGTTCGCCGTCTCGAGACTCCCGCCGACCGCGGGCCCCACACTCCCGCTGTTTTTGATGTTCGCGGCGCTCTGTCCGTAGAAGGTGTTGGACGCCAGGACCGGGCTCGCCGTGTCCAGCGTCTCCACGCCGTACGTGTTGTTCGCGAAGACGGTCCGAACGACACTCGGCGCAGCCCCGGACTCGAACCGCGCTCCCGACGACGCGCGCGTGACGACGCAGTCGGAGATGGTCAGGTCGGAACCCGAGACGGTGATGCCGGACGACGCTGCCCCCAGTCCGTCGATCGTGAACCCCTGGACCCGCGACGAATCGGCTATGCCGGAGATCGTGATCGCCGCGCCGGTGTTGGCGAGCACCTCGGTGTTGGACGCTCCGGCCATGCCGAGCAGCACGAGATCTTTCGCGAGAACCAGGTTGCCTCCGTAGGTTCCCTCGAAGACCAACACGGTCCCGCCACCCTCGGCGGCGTCGATGCCTTCCTGGATCCGATTGAAGGGGTGGCTGAACGTCCCGTTCTCGTACCCGGTGTTGGCCGCGTTGACGTAGACGGCTTCACCCGGCACGGGGATGCCGGCGACCGTGTCGCTGAAGCCCCCCTCGAAGCCGGTCATGTCGCGCGCGGTGATCGCATAGAAGTAGGTTCTGAGCCCCGTGGCCGTGTCGTCGGTCATGGTCGTGCCGTACGACCTGGCCAGCGAATCCGCGACCGAGAACTCGGGCACGGTGTCTCTGTAGACGACGTAGTACGACACGTCGGGCTCCGGGTTCTCGCTCCACGAGAGCGTCACGACGCCGTTCCCACTCTCAGCGGTCACGCCATCCGGTCTGGACGGCGGGTTCTGGAGCGGTAGCGCGGAGGCCACGTCGCTCGGACTGCTCGGAAGTCCGAACCAGTCGACGCTCGTCACGCGGTAGTAGTAGGTCGGACCCGGCCCGAGGGGCGCGTCGACATAGGTCGTGTCCGTGACGATCTCGGACACGGTCGACGGCCCGAACAGACCGGTCGTGTCGCGCTCGAGGATGTAGTGGTCGACATCCGGCGAAAGCGAGACGGACCAGGCGAGCTCGACGGCCGCCTCGGCGGGCGTCGCCATGAGCATCGCCGGCGCCGCCGGCGCCGTCTGCAGGGCCGACGCGGTCACCGGAGGACTGGCGGGACTCGTCACCTCGCCGTCGAGGACCGCCGTCACCCGGTAGAAATAGTCGCGCTCGTCTGTGATCGGGAAGTCAACGAACAGCGTATCGTTCACGGTGTTCACGACCGTGCCATCGCCGAACGTCATCGTCGTGTCCCGCTCGACCAGGTAGTAGAGCAGGTAGTCAGAGACGACGCCGTTCCACGAGAGTTCGATTCCAGCCTCGATGGAGTTCGCCGTCACGTTCGATGGCGCCGCCGTGGGGACGACCTCCTCGATTGTCACGGTCTGGTTGATCGATACGTCGGCGAAGCGGTTCACGACGCCGCTCGGCCACACGACCACCAGCGAGTCGGCGTCCGGCTCCGTGCCGAGACCGAACTCGACGGCGGGGGAGTTCTGAGAGAGGAACGACGTGGCCGAGACGACATCCCTGATCTGACTCTCGCCGCCTGCGACCACGCGCACCCTTGCGCCGATCCCGTCGCGGTTCGAGACGTTCCCGACGGTTCTGACGAAGAGACGCTGGCGCAGGGGCGGCACGTCGTTCCGGAGAAGGACGTTCGCTCCGCCGTCATTCGAGACGTAGCAGTCGAGGTCGCCGTCGTTGTCGTAGTCGCCCCAGGTGGCGCCCCGTCCGTCTCCCCCGTCGTTGTTCGGGGCGGCGGAGACGTCGCTGAACCCGGTGACACCGTCGTTCCGAAACAGCGAGTTCGCGCCGCTGTTCACGACGTAGAGGTCGAGATCGCCGTCGAGGTCGTAGTCGACCCACGAGACGCTTCTCCCGGCGGCGAAGCTCGTGAGCGGCGAAACGGTCACGTCCACGAACGTCCCTGAGCTGTTCTCAAGGAGCCTGTTCGACCCGCCGTTCGAGATGTAGAGGTCGAGGTCGCCGTCGTTGTCGTAGTCGCCCCACCCGGCCCCGTAGCCCGCTCCGGCGTCGTCCAGCGGCGGAACGGTCGCGTCGGTGAACGCGCCCCCGCCCTCGTTCCGCAGGAGCTCGTTGGCGCCGTCGTTCACGAGATACAGGTCGAGGTCGCCGTCGTTGTCGTAGTCGCCGACCGCGCAGGCGTTCGTCTGCGCCGTCGAACCCAGCGGGCCGGACGTGGCGTCGGTGAATGTGCCGCCGTCATTTCTCATGAAGCGGTTCGCCGACCCCGAGTTCGTCAGATAGAGATCGAGGTCTCCGTCCGCGTCGGCGTCGAACCATGTCGCTCCGGTGCCGTCGCCGGCGTCGTCCAGCGGGGCGACCGTCACGTCGGTGAAGGTACCCGCATCGTTTCTCACGAGGACGTTGGCGGCGCCGCTCTTCACGAGATAGACGTCCTGGTCACCGTCGTTGTCGAAGTCGCCCCATGCGGCTCCGGTGCCGGGGCCGGCGTCTGCGAGGACGCCCGCGGCCACGTCTGCGAAGCTGCCGCCTCCGCCGCCGTTCTCGAGCAGCACGTTAGCGCCGCCGCTCTTCACGACGAAGAGGTCCAGATCAACGTCGTTGTCGAAGTCGACCCACGCGACGGCCTCGCAGTCGTCGATGTCGCCGAGCGGCGCGCCGTTCGTCGCGTCGGACCACGGAGCCGGCGGCGGGATGATCCGGCGGATCATGTACTCGTCCATCGGATCGTCGGAGATGTAGAGGTCGTCGATCGTGTACCAGGCGGTGTGGGAGTCCGCCCAGCCGTAGTTCATGTGATACTGCAGCGACGTGCCGGTGTCCCGCCATCCGTCACAGACGATGCTGTGACCGGTGATGCGGTACTGGATTGGTCGTCCGGCGTTGATCTCCTCCTGGACGAGCGAGAACCAGCTGGTCTGGGAGTGAGCGCTCCTGTTCTCGCGGTCGATGGAGCTCGAGTAGCCGAAGTACGTAGGGAAGACCGTCTGGGCATAGGACGTGTACGCGCCGGACCCGCAGTTGCCGTAGTCCATGTTGAACGCCACGCCCACCTCGTAGTTGAGCTCGGCGAGCGCGTCCTTCTCGGTCTGATCGCATCCGCCGCCGCAGGAATTCGGCATGTTCGCCCAGTCGTAGCTGTCCGTGTAGTCCGCGTAGAGCGTCTGACCGCTCGTCGAGCCGCCGCACGAGTCGTCGCCGCCCCAGAAGTAGCTGTGCGTCCCGAACCCCGTCTCCGGCGAGCCGTGATACCGAAGGATCTGCGCGGCGGCGGTCGCAACGCAGCCCACCACGGTGCGCCCGCCGTCGCCCATCGGGCAGAGATTGTTGTAGGGACCTCCCTGATGCCAGGCGGTGCTCAGAAGAGGACCTGCCTCAGCGTAGGTGGTCGAGCGAACGTCGTCGAGTTCCTCGGCGAAGACCGTCGGCGAGACCGCGAGCCGGTCCCATTCCCTCCTGTGTGAAGGACCGAACAGAGCGGGGCCGCGAAGCGGCTGTTCGGTATCAAGGTCTCCGTAGAGCGAGACGAACCGCCGGAAGCGGTCTGCCAGCACCTGTCGGATGAGAAGAGCCGGGCCGTCGGGCTCGTCGAGGCCGAACCGGTGATCTTCGGAGTACATCTTGACCGGCGGCATCTCCTTGAGCGCGGGCACGATGACGTAGCCGGTGGGCTCGATGTGCCAGTACCACCCGAGGATGGTGTCGCCGCTCGTGATCTCCCGCGGCGTTCCGACGACGCCGCTCTCGGCGTCGCCCCACCCGCCCGTCCGGACGCTGACCTCGGTCACCCAGTTCTCGGCGACCAGCGAGGCCTCGATCTCGCTCGCGAGCTTCGCGGAAGACGGCGCGGCGGCAAGGAACGCCACGACGGCCGCGACGAACAGGAACAAGGAAGTGCGTCTCACGGCTGCTCCCCCACTGGAAGGTGTCCGAGCCTGAGTTCTTCGGAAGGCCCGCTCTGGTCCTGTCTCAACGGAGTCCGTTCCCGGGCTCATATGTTATGACGCCGGCCCCGTGGGCCGGATTCCCTCTTCTTGACAGTATACAATACCTGAGCGGTCTCTTCAAGTCGCACAAGGCCTGCGCACGGCGCGCCCGTTCCTTCCCGTCATCAAAAACGCACGAGACCGCGCGTCAGCGCGATCCCGTGCGGGTCAGCCGCTTCCGGAACGTGTCCGGTGCGGAACACATGAACAGTGGATCATAGCCCTCCCGGGGCGGGGGACCGTCCCGGTTCTAGTACGTGAACCACCCGCCGGCGGCCCAGATGAAGATCCGGACCAACCAGTCCCACATGTTCTCCTCGACGTCAGGATTCGTGACCGCGAGGGAGACCACCGGCGTTGTCGCCACGATCAGAAGAGCCAGCGATATCTTCCACATGAGCCTCTTCATTGCGTTCACCTCCTCTCCTGAGTTCGAAGTCGTCCGGGACCCAGACGCTGCCCCTCGGCAGTGAGCCCTCCGGGAACCGGACGGCCGTCAGATAACCACCGCTGCGGACCTTGGCGTACATCGTCGTGTCATGCCTGAGGGCGACAGGGGACTCGACCGTGCTCCAGACGACGCGTTCCTGGGGACCGTCCGTGAGCAGGATCTCCGAGCTCTCGGCGCTTCGCCCGCCGTAGGACAGGACGAAGCGCGTCGTCTCGTCCAGCACCAGACGAGCTCCCTCGTCCACGTAGATGATGCAGATGAGGTAGTCGTCCGGATTCTCCCGAATACGAACGTGCAGGCGGAATCCGCCTGCACGTTCGAGTTCGAGCATGGCCCGGCCGGCGCGCGTCTCCATGAGCGCCGAGGGCCACGTTTCCTGTTCGATGATGATGCGGTGCTTGAAGCTCGCGCGGACGCCGGGGGAAAGCTCTCTGGTGATCGTGGAAGCGTCACCCGCCCGCGCGGTCAGAGAGATGATAATGAGAAGAGCGATTCCTATGGCAGCATGCGGTTTCAATCCTCCCACCTTCCGGCCCCTTCGTGGCGGCCGCCGTACCGCTCGAGGACGCTCGGTCCTCCTGCCCACGGCTCACAAATGCATCAGCCGTGCCAGAGAATGACGACCGAGGAACGCACTCTGCGCAAAGCACGGCGAGGAAGGGACTTCGCACCGTCAACGCCCGGCGAATGAACACAGAGCCATCATGTTAGATGGGAGCAACGTCCACGAAGTGGACAGTGAGGGAGGAATCAGATGAGCCCGGCGGCAAGCCGGACCATGCCGACGCCGAGCAGGGAGCCGGCGACGACCTGCGCGGGCGTGTGGCGGTGCAGGCGGAGGCGCGACCAGCCGACAACGACGATCATGGCGAGCAGCGGCCACCATGTTCCGAGTACCAGCCCGACCACCGCGCCGGAGGCGCCCGCCGCGGCGCAGTGCAGGCTGATCTTCCACCGGAGCGTCACCGAGAGAATGGCGACGGAGAGCAGGAAGAGCGTCGCGGCGAGGTTGATCATCTGTGCGGGCGCCCGTCCCAGGAAGAGAATGCCCCAGGCGATGCAGAGGGAGGCCGCGGTGACCAGCTGCGGCTTCACACGCTCGGTCCGCACCCTGAGGTCGAAGTCGCTGACGAACTCGCGCCGCACCTGTCGGTAGAGATACGAGAGCGGCAGCACCATTCCGACGATGGCGTAGACGACCACCCAGATCCACAGCCGCGTCCGGTCGAGCGTGCCGGCCCTGATAGCCATCGACGCGACGGTCAGCGTCGGAGGACTCAGAACCAGCGACACGATCGAGGCGAGTCCCCGGTCCCAGGTATGGACCTCGTCATGAAGCGTCCGTGGCTTCGTCACAGAACCTCCCCGGGGCTGGTGCGGACGGTCTCGTGAGCATACACGAGAACCCGCACGCGATGCACGCACAACCCGGCGGCGTGGGCGGTCGACGTCGCCGTGAGGAAACAGGCCCCGCACTATTGACGTGCGCCTTCTTCTGTGTTATTGTGAAGGTCGACTCACAGACGCCCGGCCGCCGAGGCCGGCGTTTCCGTTTCGGGCTCCATGCAGGAGGCGACATGCGCACCCCTTTGCGAACGGCAGTCGTGCTGAGCGTCGGGCTCATGCTCGTCGCGGCTCTGGCCGGCACGGCCGGAGCGGAGGCCATCCGCATATGCACGTATAACATCCTCAATTTCCCCGGAAGCACGGGCAGTGCCCGAGAGCCGGACTTCCGGACGGTCCTCTCGAACGCCGACCCGGACGTCCTGATGGTCCAGGAGATGCTCAGTCAGTCCGGGGTCAACCAGTTCCTCAATGACATCCTGAACACGGCGCAGCCGGGCATGTGGGCGGCGGCCCCGTTCCACGACGGCTACGACACGGACAACGCGCTCTTCTACAAGCCGTCCGTCGTCGACTTCGTCTCGACCCAGCAGATCCCGACGGCGCTCAGGGACATTTCGGAGTACGTTCTTCGTCCGGTGGACCACACGTCCGCCGATGCGGAGTTCCGACTGTACTCTCTCCACCTGAAGGCCGGGTCCACTTCGTCGGACCAGACGAAGAGGCTGGCCGAGGCCACGATCCTCAGGGATCATCTCAACGCGCTTCCCGCCGGCTCTTACTTCATCCTCGGCGCCGACCTGAACATCCGCTCCAGCTCCGAGAGCGCGTATCAGAAGCTCGTAGGCTTCGCGAGCGACAACGACGGGCGCTCCTTCGACCCGATCGACATGCCCGGGAGCTGGTACTCCAATTCGGCCTTCGCCGCGGTCCACACGCAGTCGCCGCGCACGACGCAGTTCGGTGGCGGCGCGAACGGCGGGATGGACGACCGCTTCGACCAGCTTCTCATCTCCGCCGCCTGCGAGGACGGCGAGGGGCTGAACATCATCGACGGGACCTACACCGCCTACGGCAATGACGGCCAGCACTTCAACATCGCCATCAACGAGGGCACGAACTACGCGGTCGGGAACGTCATAGCAGACGCCATCCACGACGCGGCCGACCACATCCCCGTGTTCGCCGACTTCCGGACATTCGCGCTCCTCTCCTCGCCCGACGCGCTCGACCTGGGCACGGCCATCGTCGGCGCCGCGGTCTCGACCGAACTCAGCATCTCGAACGTCGCCGCTCCGCCGGCCGATGACCTTGACTACTCCCTGTCGTCTCCGACCGGCTTCTCGGTCGCGTCGGGTCCGTTCTCGCTGACCGCGGGCGCCGGCGACACGCACCCGGTCTCGCTCGACACGGGGTCGCCCGGAGAGCGGTCCGGAACGCTCGAGATCGCGACCGACGATCCGGACGCGCCCCTTCACACGGTTTCCGTGAGCGGTCTCGTCGTCGACCACGCCCGCCCCTCGCTGTCGGACGACGCGGTCGTCCTGACCGACACGCTCGACTACGGAACGGTCGAGCTCGAGACCGTAGCAGCCGGCACGACGTTCGTCTGGAACCTCGACTATGCTCCCACATCGCAGGCCGCTCTCGAGATCATGAGCGGGACGATCTCGGGCAGCGACCGCTTCTCCTTCAGCGGCGGGTTCACCCCCGGGCTTGTGACGACGACGCCGGCATCGTTCTCGGTCGACTTCGACGCGTGCGGCGCTGCCGCGGGAAGCCTCTACATCGCCACGGCGACGTTGGGAACGTCGGACGACACGACGACTCCCGGCGCGCTCCCGCTGGACGATCTGACTGTCGCGCTCGCCGCCCGCGCGTCGGACGGCACCGGCGTCACGGAGAGTCCGGAGGTCCTCGGTCTGGCATTGGCGTCGCGGAACCCCTTCCGGGAGAGGGCGGCGTTGACGCTGTCGCTGCCACACCCACAGCATGTGGACGTCGGCGTCTACAACATCCAGGGACGCCGCGTCGCGACGCTTGCCGGCGGCCGGTTCGACGCGGGCCGGCACGTGCTTCAGTGGAACGCCCGGAACGGATCCGGGGTCCGCTGCGCCTCAGGCGTCTACGTCGTCCGG
Organism: uncultured bacterium; assembly: GCA_964596015.1. GTDB lineage: Bacteria > Joyebacterota > Joyebacteria > Joyebacterales > Joyebacteraceae > WJMD01. The sequence goes on from CAZQSB010000039.1 coordinate 21,386, forward strand.
GCCGAGACCCGGAACGGAACGTCCTCCATGAAGCTGCTCCTGCTCCGATGATCCTTGAGAGCGTAGGTCCCGCGGGGGCCGCGGCCGATCGCTGACCCGGAACCTCCGCTTCAGAAGGCGTACAACACAGGACCCCCGGACCGTAACGGTCCGGGGGTCCGCGCGTTATCGCTCAGCTCTGACCTTCCTGTGCTAGACCATATGGAACGGTCGGGCTCGACCCTTTATCGTGGGTTGGTTACCACATGAGAGGCCAGCTCTCACGAGAGGAGCCCGACCATGAACCAGTGTAGCACAGATGAGATCTGGGTGGGCCTCGATGTCCACCAGCGTTCGGTCACGGCTGCGGTGCTGTACGGAGACTCGCATGAGCCCGATGTCGTACGCATGGGAGGCGACCTCAACGCCGTCAGGAAGTTCTTCAGACGTCTGAGCCGGGACGGCACTCCGAGAAGCTGCTATGAGGCGTCGGGCGCCGGCTACGTCCTTCACCGCGTCCTGACGAAGGACGGCTTCCACTGCGAGGTCATAGCCCCGAGCCTCATACCAAGACGACCCGGAGACAGAAGGAAGACCGACAAGCTCGATGCGGTACACCTGGCCAAGCTGTACAGGAGTGGCCATCTCACCCCCATCGCCGTGCCGGATGAGGACCAGGAGGCTGTCAGGCAACTCGTCAGGGCACGCCTGGCGGTACAGACCCACATTACGAGACTCAAGCACCGCATCGTCCGGATCCTCGCGACTCACGGATATCGCTTCAACGGATCCCGGACCAACTGGACCAAGAAGCACCGGGCTTGGCTCGGGCGACTCAGGCACGAGATCGAGGGGCCGCTCCGCACGGTCATCGGCATACATCTCGAGCACCTTGAGTACCTGGAGACCCAGCAGCGGAGCATGGACGCGGAGATCGAGCAGTTCTCAGAGATGCCGCCGTGGCGTCAGGGAGCTGAGGCGTTGAGGTGCTTCCGGGGGATCAAGACCCTCACCGCCATGACCATCCTGACGGAGATCGGCGACATCCGCAGGTTCCGTTCGGCCACTCAGTTCATGGCGTACACGGGACTCGTCCCCTCCGAACGCTCCAGCGGCGACGTCGAACGGAGAGGTCCCATCACCGCCGCTGGCAACGCGTTCGTGAGGAGGGTCCTCGTAGAGTCGGCCTGGCACTACAGACATCAGGCCGGCGCCGACCTCATACTCAACCGGAGAAGACAAGGCCAGAACCCCGAGGTGGTGGCTATCGCGGTCAAGGCTCAGCACAGACTGTCCCGGAAGTTCTGGAAGCTCCGTCAGAGGAAGCACACGAACAAGGCGGTTGTGGCCGTGGCCAGAGAGCTCGCCGGGTTCATCTGGGCAGCCCTCGGCGTCGTAGCGAAGGAGGCGTAGATCAACACACACCAGGGGGATGCGGCACGGAAGGGGGATCCTCGTCTCAAGTATGCGGTAGGGACAACGCTCCTGAACCCGCGACCCTAGACCGAGACAGCCCCACGACGGACCTTTGAGCGTGCGGTAACCAACCCGCGGATATCAGTCTGATCACCGTCGAAGAGCCCCGCCTCCCCCTGCAAACTGAGGCGCCCCGCACCGAAGTGCGGGGCGCCCAAGACAATCGGCTTGACACCGACCGTTCCATATCACTTGAG
>CAZQSB010000040.1:0-22407 GCA_964596015.1 uncultured bacterium
GGTCCTCGGCCGTCGCGCTGCTTCTGACGGCCACGTGGACCTCCTTGACGTCGTGCCGCTCCGAGAGCTCGCCGTAGGCGCCGCGGATGTCCTCCGCGATCTCGTCCGGGAACTCGCCGTTCGTGAAGAGCCGCCGCACGCGCCGGCCCACCGAATCCAGGTTCGAGCGGTCCTCATCGAGCTCGGCGAGCGTCGCGCGGATCTCGTCCTCGATGCCGTTCGCCACGATGAAGCGCCGGTACGCCTCCGCGGTCGTCGCGAACCCGCCGGGCACGCGGACGCCCTCCTTCCCGAGCTCACGGATCATCTCGCCGAGCGACGCGTTCTTCCCGCCGACCTTCGCAACGTCGCCGGAACCCACCTCCTCGAGCCATCGGACCAGTGCGTCGGACATCCTGAGACACCTCCTTCAGAACCAGGTGGAGCGGTCGAATGCGGCGACCCGCGGGCGCTTCCGATGTCACGCGGAAGCGCCCCGCGACGGGCCGCGCGGACGCCGTCGGCCTCAGCTCCCGGCTATTCTCACGGCCTCGCGGATCATCTGCCTCGCGTAGCCCCACTCGTTGTCGTACCACGCCATGACCTTCACGAGGTCGCCGTCGACCACGCGGGTCATCCCGAGGTCGACGATCGACGCCCGGTCGTCCCGGATGATGTCGGACGACACGAGTTCGTCGTCAGACGCGCCCAGGATGCCGCGGTATCTGTCGGTGGCCGCCTCCTCACGGAAGATGTCGTTGACCTCGTCGGCGCTGGTCTTCCTGTCCGTCAGGAAGACGAGGTCGGCGATGGAACCGACGGGGATGGGCCCGCGGATGGCGACGCCGTCGAAGAGCCCCTCGAACTGGGGCAGCGCCTTCGTCGCGGCGATGGCCGCTCCGGTCGATGTCGGCACGAAGTTCGCCGCGCCCGCGCGGCCCCTGCGCATCTTCTTGTGCGGGCCGTCCACGATGGCCTGACTGGCCGTGTAGGCGTGGATGGTCGTCATGATGGCCTTCTTGAACCCCACACGACGTCCCATCACCTCGACCACCGGCGTGATGCAGTTGGTGGTGCAGCTCGCGCACGACATGATCTGCGGCTTCCCCTCGGGCGTGTTGACGCCGTGGACGATGGTCGTGACGTCCTCGCTCTTCGACGGCGCCGACAGGAGCGCGTGCCGCGCGCCCGCCTGGATGTGCTTCTCGAGGTCCTCGCGCTTCGTGAAGACGCCGGTCGACTCGAACACGATGTCGATGTTCATGTCCTTCCACGGGAGCTTCATCGGGTCCTTCTCCGAGAGGAACGGGTAGCTCGTCCCGTCGATGACGAGCTCCTTCTCGCCGTGTTCCACCGGTCTGTCGTACCGGCCGTACACCGTATCGAACCTGAGCAGGTAGGCTATGTTCTCCGCGGAGACGAGGTCGTTCATCGCCACCAGCTCGAGCGACGGCTCGTCCAGCACCATCTTGACGAGCGCTCTGCCGATCCGTCCCATTCCGTTCACCGCGATCCTCGCCATGAAGTCCCCCTTTCGACTGCGTGTTCGTCGCGCGCTCGACGGGCGCGTTCCGTCAGCCGGCGCCGCGTCGACGCCGAACCACGTCCCTACGCTTCGTTCACCAGGTTCCTCGGTTCTCCGTCCGCGAACGCTTTGATGTTCTCGATGGTCGTTCTCATGATGGTCTCGACCGCCTCCTTCGTGTTGAACGCCGTGTGCGGCGTCACGAACACGTTCCGGAGATGCATGAGCATGTGGTCGGCGAAGAGCGTCTCGAGGTCGTGCTCCTTCCGGTAGATCGACCGGAGAAGCTCGGCCTCCTCCCTGATGGTCGGCTCCTCGGCGAGGACATCGAGCCCGGCCGCCTTGACCTTCCCCTCCGTCAGCGCCCTCAGGAGCTCGGAAGTGTCCACGACGCTTCCCCTCGAGGTGTTGATGAGCACGGCGCCGTCCTTCATGGCGTCGAACTCGTCGCGCGAGATCATGTGGCGCGTTTCCTTTCTGGCGGGAACATGAAGCGTCACGACGTCCGAGCGTTCGAGAAGCTCAGGCAGGTCGACGTACTCGAACCCCGCCTCCCTCGCGTACTGCTCGTCGGGCTTCACGTCATACGCGAGGACCTTCATGGAGAAGCCGTCCGCGATCCCGATGACGCACCGCCCGATGCTTCCTGTCCCCACCACTCCGAGCGTCTTCCCGCGAAGGTCGAACCCCATGAGACCCTTCATCGAGAAGTCGCCCTTCCTCGTCCGGTCGATCGCGTCGGCCACCCTGTGGCTGATGGTGAGAAGAAGGGCGAAGACGTGCTCGGCGACGGCGTGGCAGCCGTACTCCGGAACGTTCGCCACGGAGACGTCATGCTCGTCGCAGTACTCGAGCGCGATGTGGTCGTAGCCGGTCGAGCGGGTCGCGATGAGGCTGAGCTTTGTGAGCTTCGAGAGCACCTTCTCCGAGAGGTCGGAGTAGATGAAGGTCGAGACGACCTCCGCGTCGGCGTGGTCCGACACGTTCTCCGGTCCGAGCGGCTCCGCAACGAGCCGGACGTCGTGTCCCGATTCACCGATGCTCTCGAACGCGTCGCGTTCCCAGTCCTCGACTTCGAAGATGACGATCCTCACTGTGCGTCCTTTCCGTTCATGTGAAGCGTGTAGTGGGTCTCGAAACCGAGCAGCAGGTCCAGATAGTCCTCAAGCAACCGGGCGAGCAGGAAGCACTCGCTGACCTTCGCCTTCGCCTTCTTCCCCATCTCCTCGGCCCTGTCCGGATGCTGCACCAGCTCGACGATCCGCTCGGCCGCCTCGTCGATCGAGTCGACGAGGTACCCGTTCTCCCCGTCCTCGATCTGATGCTTGATGCCGCCGCAGTTCCCGCCGATGACGGGAGTCCCCTTCCACATCGCCTCCGCCACGGTGATGCCGAACCCCTCCCGGATCGACTTCTGAAGCACCACCGTCGAGCGGCACTGGAGCGCGTTCACGAGCGCGGAGTCCTGCTGGGAGAGGATGATGATGTCGTCCGAACGCTCGTCCAGGAGTGACTGGTAGACCTTGTCCCCCTCCGGGTCGTCCGTGGCCACGTTCCCCAGAAGCACCAGCCTGGCGTCCACCTCCTTCCGGGCCTTCTTGAAGGCCTCGATGACGCCCTCCGGGTCCTTCCAGCGGTCGAAGCGCGATATCTGGGTCACGAGCGGCTTGTCGCTGGGAATGTCGTAGTGCTCGAGCCGCTCGTCCTTCTCATCCTCTGAAAGGACCCGGTTCTTGATGGAGAAGGGATCGATCGCCGGCATCGTGAAGACCTGCGGCGTCTCGAGGTCGCGCTTGTACTCCTCGAGGCTCAGGGTAACGGCGTCGTAGAGCTCGATGAACGGCGCGAGGTAGTCCCACAGCTCCTGGTTCGGTGTCCGGAGCTCGAGATGACAGCGCCAGATCCAGGGCCCCTTCTTGTCGTAGTGCTGGATGATGGGAAGCGGCTGCGGGTCGTGGACGATGACGAAATCGTGCTCGAGGTGGTTCCGCATGGCGTTCCCGTAGACCACGTCCTGATAGATCTGCTTCTTCCGCTCTGACAGGTTGATGTCGGCCCCGTTCAAGGCGTTGTGCATCTTCTTGGTGATGCTGAAGAAGTCGGGCGAGCCCTGGATGACGCGCCACCCCGTGGCGATGCCGACGCTGTTCATGAGGAGCGTGAGCGAGGAGAGGAGCTCCGCCACGCCGCCCCCGTAGTACGTCGAGTTGATGTTCGCCACGTGGGCGCCGCTGAGCTCGTCCGCCTTGGCGCGGATGCGCTCCACGGCCTCCGCGCCGATCAAGTCCTCGTAGTCCTCGATGCCCGTGAGTCTGAACTCGCCGATCACGTCTCACCCTCCTTGCGTCATTGCTCGCCCGTCAGCGCCTCGAACCCCGACACGATGTCCAGAAGCTCCGCCGTGATGGAGCTCTGCCGCTCGTGGTTGTACGCGCCGCGGAGCTCGTCCAGACGCTCTTCGATGTTCTTCTGGGCGGCCTGCATCGCCGCCAGTCTGCTGGCGTTCTCCGCCGCGAGGCTCTCTCCCACGCCCCGGTACACCGCCACGAACAGATACTCCCTGACGAGCGCGGCGAAGAGGTCGCGCCACCTCGCGAAGTGCGTCGGTAGCGACCGCGACTCCCACGGGTCGTCCGCCAGCTTCCGGAGCCAGCTCAGGTCGAGCGGAAGGAGATGCACGATCCTCGGTTCGAACCGCGCGCCGCCGAGAGGACGGTGATGGAGCAGAACAAAGCGTTCGACGCCTTCCTCCCGCCACTCCTCGAGCGCGGCGAGCGTCCGCTGCACGGTCTCCGTGATGCCCTCCACCGAGCCGGGCAGGCGCACCGTCTTGTGAACGAGCACGCCCTCGCGCTCGAGCCTCGGCACGATCTGGCCGCCGAGGGCGAGCACGCGCCTGTCGATGGCGCCGCTGCCGAACTCGTTGATCCTGGCGGCCGCGTGCCCCGCCAGCTCCTCGTTGAACTGCCCGGAGAGGCCCTGCTGGGAACCGACGACGACCGCGCCGAGGCCTGCCTCTCGCGGCGGCGTCGAGGAGATGGCGACGCCTTCCGGACGGTTCCTGAGCGCCACCGCCAGTCCCAGCCGCACGGTCGCCATGTAGCGCTCGAGCGAGTCGACCGCCCGCTCGAACCGGCGGATCCTCGCGGCGGCGAGCGCCTTCATGGTCGTCACGACGGAGTCGAGCTCGCGGGCGCTCTCGAGCTTCCTGCCGAGTTCCCGGAGGCCGGCCATCAGGACGCCTCCTCGTCTCGCTCCGCTCCGTCCCGAGTCTCCTCGAGCGCGTTCCGGGCCGCGTCGAGGATCGCGTCGCGGTCCTCGTCCGAGAGCTCGCGACCGTCGGCGATCCGCTCCAGCGCGTCCGGCGCGGCGGTTCGGGCGGCGTCGCGCACCACATCCTTGGCATCCGCGATCCGCTCGGGCTCGATGCCGTCGAACAGCCCCGACGTCACCGCGAGGAGCACGGCCACCTGCTCCGGCGCGGAAATGGGCCGATACTGCGGTTGGCGGAGCACCTGCCGGACTCGGCGACCGCGCCTGAGCCTCGACCGGGTCTCCTCATCCAGCTCCGTTCCGAAACGCGCGAACGACTCCAGCTCCTCGAACTGCGAGTACGAGAGCCTGAGGTCGCCGGCGACCGCGCGGTAGGCCGGAAGCTGCGTCTTCCCGCCGACCCTCGAGACCGACTTCCCGACGTCCACGGCGGGCAGAAGCCCCTCCTGGAAGAGCTTCGGCGAGAGGTAGATCTGTCCGTCCGTTATCGAGATGAGGTTCGTCGGGATGTAGGCCGAGATGTTCTCGGCCTCCGTCTCGACGATCGGAAGCGCCGTCAGCGAGCCGCCCCCCAGCTCGTCGTTCAGATGTGTCGCCCTCTCCAGAAGCCGTGAGTGCACGTAGAAGATGTCTCCGGGATACGCCTCCCTCGCAGGCGGGCGTCTCAGAAGCAGCGACAGCTCCCGATACGCCCTCGCGTGCCGGGTCAGGTCGTCGAAGACGATGAGCACGTCGCGCCCCTCCTCGACGAAGTGCTCGGCCATGGACGTCGCCGCATACGGAGCCGTGTACTTGAGCCCCGGGGTGTCATCGCCCGTGGTCACGACGACGATCGACTGCCCCATGACGTCGTGCTTCCTGAGGTCGGCGACGACGCCGGCCACCGCCGAGGCGCGCTGGGCGATGGCGCAGTAGACGCACACGACGCCCCGGCCCCGCTGGTTGATCATCGTATCGACGGCGATGGCCGTCTTGCCGGTCTGCCGGTCTCCGAGGATGAGCTCGCGCTGCCCGCGACCGATGGGGATGAGCGCGTCGACCACCTGGAGTCCCGTCTGGAGCGGTTCCTCGACGGGCGAACGGTCCATGATGGCGGGCGCCGGTCGCTCGAGAGGCAGTCTCCGCTCCTCGCGCACGGCGGCGCCCCCGTCCATCGGTCGTCCCAGCGGGTCCACGACACGTCCGAGAAGGTCGGCTCCGACCGGGACGTCGAGGATCCTCCCGCTCCGCCGGACCTGCGTGCCCGCGTGAACGGTGCGCGTCTCGTCCAGCAGCACGGCCGAGACGGCCTCCGCCTCGAGGTTGAACGCGATGCCCCGGGCCCCTCCCGCGAACTCGAGAAGCTCCTCGGACCGCGCCCCCGGGAGCCCGCGGATGCGCGCCACGCCCTTGCCGACGCTCACGACCGTGCCGATCTCCGACGACACGATCCGCACGCCCGTCTCACGTCGCGCGCTCTCGAGCGTCGTCGCGGCCGTCTCGAGGATGTCGCCCAGGGACGACCTCATGACCCATCCTCCTCGTCCCGCTCGCGCTTCTCGTCCTCTTCGTCTTTCCGGTCCCGCTCGCGCTTCTCGTTCTCTTCGTCCTTTTCGCCGCGCTCCCCGGTCTCCGCGTCGGACACGTCCTCCAACTCGTCCGCCACACGCTCCCGGAGCTCGTCGATGTAGTCGGCGGCGGTCCAGCCCAGACGGAACCCCTCCGTGGTGAGCACGATGCCCAGAACGTGGGAAGGCTCCACCCGGAACTCCGTCGCGACATCCTCTCCGGCCACCTCGGCGACGAGGTCGCGCACCCGCTTCCTCTGGTCCTCGCCCAGCTCGTTCGCGGACTCGACGGACACGCGACCGTCCGATTCCTCGACAGCGTTCCGGAAGCGCCCGACGGTCTCGTCATCCGCCGAACGGAGCGCCCGTTCGAGCGCAGGGACGGCGCCGGCCTCGATGTCGGCGTCGGCGACCTCACGGACGGCCTTCCTCGCGACGGCCAGGGCCTCTTCGGCCAGACGTTCGCGGAGGCCCTGCAGGAAGTTCTCCTTCTCCTCGCGAAGCGACTTCCGCCATCTCGCGCGGCGCTCCTCGACGTCGCTCCGGGCGTCGTCGAGCATCTCGCGCTTCCGCTCCTCGGCCTCCTCGCGCGCCTTCGCAAGGATCTCGTCCCGCTCCGATTCGATGCCCTCCTGCCTCTCGCGATACTCGCGGGCCCGCTTTTCCGCCTCGCTTCTCGCCTCCTCCGCCTCCCGGATCTCCTCGGCGATGCGCTCTTCGCGCTCGTCCATGGCCCGCACGATCCGTCCGTACAGGAACCGCTTCAGAAGCCAGACGAGGATCAGGAAGTTGACGATCTGGGCTATGATGGTGAAGAGATCGACCTGCACGGCCTAGCCTCCCTGACCGATCGCGTAGTTCCAGAACGGGTTCGCGAAGATGAGGACGATCGACACCACGAAGCAGTAGATGGCCGTCGACTCGACCATCGCGAGTCCGACGAACAGCGTCCGCGTGATGGTGTTCGACTCGTCCGGCTGCTGCGCGATGGCGCGGAGCGCCTCGGCCAGCGCCCGCCCCTCTCCGAGGGCCGGCCCGATCGAGCCGATGGCGATGGTGAGGCCCGCGATGATGATCGACGCCGCTCCGATGAGTCCTGTGGTGTCCATGCAGTCCCTCACTCCCTTTGTGCGCTATGACTCCGAGGGTTGATCCTCTTCCTTCCAGGCCTTCATCGCCGAACCGATGTAGACTGCGGCCAGCACGGCGAAGATGTACGCGTGGATCTGCCCCAGCAGGAGCCCCAGCACCTGCATCGCAACGGGCAGGAAGAGCGGCACCACCGTGAGCAGGATCCCCACGATGAGCGTGGCGCTCATGACGTTCCCGAACAGCCTGACGGCGAGCGCGAGCGTTCTCGACAGCTCCGACATCACGGTGAAGGGCAGCATGATGGGCGAAGGCCTGACGTAGTGCTTGAGGTAGGTCACGACCCCGCGGCGGGCGATGCCGAAGATCGGCACGGCGAAGAAGACGCAGATGGCGAGCGCCGAGGTCGTCGAGAGCGAGCCGGTCGGAGGCTCGTACCAGGGCACCACGTCCAGCAGGTTCGCCACCGAGATGAAGAGAAAGAGCGTGCCGATGAACGGGAGATACGGCCCCGGGTCCTCGCGCGTGATCTCCTCGATCTGGTCCCGCATGTACGAGATGATCGTCTCGAGCATGTTCTGCCAGCGGGGGATCTCCGGTCCGCTCGAGATGTTCCTCGTCGCGAGCCAGGCAATGACCATGAGGACGCCCATCACGATCCACGTGAACAGGATCGTCGCGTTGATCGTGACGAAGCCCCACTGCCAGTAGATGATGCTGTCGGGAGTGATGTCCACTACCGCTCGTCCCCCGCTTGGCTCGATCCGTCCACGCGGCCGACGCCGCTCCGCTCGATGTTCGCGAACGCCTTCGTGACGGCCACGCGCGCCGCGATGAACCCGACGAGTCCGGCCACGACCCCCCTCCACCCGGCCGTGACGGCCAGGAAGTAGAAGCCGACGACGGTGACGCCGATCCGCACGAGCGCGCTCGCGGTAAGGACCAGGCCGGGCCGCTTCGACGTGGCGACGCGGCGGACCGTGTACCAGAGCCCGACGAAGAAGATGAACCCCAGGCCCAGCCCGGCGGCGAACCCCGAGAGCAGGATACCGATGGTCAGGAACACGTCAGACATCGTCGTCCTCCCTCTCCTCCTCGATCTCGCGCCGCTCCTTCGTGACCCACGCCCAGGCGTTCAGACAACCGACGACGATCCCCGCGAACGTCAGCATGAGCGTCCACGAGAACCGGCTCGGCCACGTGGCGTCTATCCAGAGGCCGAGGGCCACGCCGATGAGCGTCGGAAGCGCGACCGACCAGCCGATCACACCGAACGCCCCGAAGCCCTGCCAGATGGACCGGTCGCCGTGCTTCCGCGCGCGAAGCTTCCTTCGCTCCTTCTGCTCGACCTCGCTCTTCAGCCTGTCCCTGTGGTCGCGTTCGTCAGACACGCTCCAGCTCCATGAACCGCCGCACGAAATCCGCCTCCATTCTCGCGAGCGCGGCGCGCGCCTTGAGCTCCGCCTCGTCGAGCTCCCGGAGCTCCGACGCGACGGCCCTTCTCACCGTCCCCAGATCGGTCCCCTCGATGACGTTCCTCGACGAGACGAAGACCTCGTCGCCGCGCTTGACCAGGACGCCTTCGTCGACTCCGAGGAACCGCTCCCGGCCGTCCACCCGGTACACGAGCAGTCCCGGCACGAGCGGCGCCACGAGGTCGATGTGCCGCGGCATCAGCCCGAACGAGCCGGCCAGTCCCTCGGCGACGATGGAATCGACCTCCTCGTTGACGACGATCCTCTCCGGCTCCACCACCCTGAGTTTCATGACTCCTCGCTCTCATTCGCACTCTTCGCCTCGTCGATCCGTCCGATCATGTAGAGCGCGCTTTCCGGGTACTCGGCGAACTCGCCCTCCAGGATGCGCTCGCATCCCTCGATGGTGTCCTCGAGCTCGACCTGCCGGCCTTCGTGTCCGGTGAACTGCTCGGTCGTGTAGAAGGGCTGCGTCAGGAACCGTTCGAGCCTTCTCGCCTTCCTGACGGTCTGCTGGTCGTCGTCCGAGAGCTCCTCGAAGCCGAGCATGGCTATGATGTCCTTCAGGTCCTCGTACTGGGCAAGCGTCCGCCGAACGTCGCGTGCCACGTCGTAGTGACGCTCTCCCACGATGAGCGGGTTGACCATCTTTGACTGGGACTCCAGCGGGTCGAGCGCCGGATAGAGGCCCTGGCTCGCGCGCTTGCGCGACAGGACGATGGTCGACGACAGGTGCCCGAACGTGTGAACGGCCGCCGGGTCGGTGAAGTCGTCGGCCGGCACGTAGACGGCCTGAACCGACGTGATCGCCCCGCCGCTCGTGTTCGTGATGCGCTCCTGAAGTTCAGCGAGCTCCGTCTCGAGCGTGGGCTGGTAGCCGACCCGCGAGGGAAGCTCCCCCAGAAGACCGGACACCTCGGCCCCGGCCTGCACGAACCGGAAGATGTTGTCGATGAGCAGGAACACGTCCTGACGACGGTCGTCGCGGAAGTACTCCGCCATCGTCAGCGCCGAGTGCCCCACGCGGAACCTGGCGCCGGGCTGCTCGTCCATCTGACCGAACACCAGCACGGAGTCCTTGAGCACACCCACATCGCGGATCTCGCGGTAGAGTTCCTCCCCCTCGCGGTTTCTCTCGCCGATGCCGCAGAAGATGCTGACGCCGCGGTGGCGACCGACCATGTTGTGGATCGCCTCCATGATGAGCACCGTCTTGCCGACGCCCGCGCCGCCGAACAGCCCGGCCTTCCCGCCCCGCTCGAGCGGTGCCAAAAGGTCGATGGCCTTGATCCCTGTCGTGGTGATCTCGGTTCTGGTCTCTCGCTGAGAGACCGGAACAGGTTCGCGGTGGATGCTGCGGAGTTCGACATTCTGGAGCTCTTCGCCCCTGTCGATGGTCTCGCCGAAGACGTTGAAGACGCGTCCGAGGATCTCTGGTCCCACGGGAACGCGGATGGAATGACCGGTGTCGGTGATGGGCTGACCTCTGGCCAGTCCCTCGGTCGGCGTCAGGGCGATGCCGCGGACCGTGCGGGGGTCGAGATGAATGGCCACCTCGACGGCGACCCGGCCGTCCTCCGAGCGGAGCTCGCCGGCGATCTCGGGCAGCGGGGCATCGAACGCGGCGTCGACGATGCTGCCTCGCACCGCGGTCACGGAGCCGGTTCTTCCGCGTCGTTCGTCTACCTCACCGAGATCGCGCACTCGATCACCGCCCCCCTCCTCTCGTCCCCATCATTCCCTCCTGGAGACCGCGATCGGAATGGAACTGCAGCCATCTGACGATGTCGCGGCGTCTCAGGAGACCGATGAGCCGGCCGCCGTCGACCACGGGAAGCTGCCGCACGTCGCGCCCGACGAGCCTGGTGAGAGCGGTGGCGGCGTCGGTGTCGGACGACACGGTCACCAGATCGTCGACAGGCGTCATGATGTCGCCGACGCGGGTCGACTGCCAGTTTGAGCGGTCGACCGAGCGCACGTCTCCGAGCGTGACGATGCCCGCGAAGTTCCCGTCGTCCATCACCGGGAACGCGTGGTCGTCCGACTGCATGATGTGTTCGTGAACGAGCGCATCGACGGTCGAACCGCTCTCCACGGTCGGCGGGTCCTTCACCGCCATCTGTCTCACCGACACGCCCTCAAGGATGTCCCGGACAACGATCTGCTGGTAGCTTCTCGTGGCCGCCGTGTGGAGGAACCAACCGATGAAGGCGAGCCACAGTCCTCCGAAGCCGGTGCCGAAGATGGGCACGCGGACGCCGAACACCATGGCGATGCCCGTCAGAATGAGGATCCACGCCACGCCCTGCCCCGCGAACGACGCGTACCGCGTCGCGCGGACCAGGTCGCCGGTCGCCGCCCAGAGCGCGGACCTCAGCACCCGGCCGCCGTCCAGAGGGAAGCCGGGCACGAGGTTGAACATGCCGAGGAAGATGTTGATGACGCCCACCCAGTAGAGCACGGTCGTGAGCGGGGTCAGGCTCTGGATGAGCTGCTCCGGGTTGTTCATCGCGCCTCCGGCCCTGCCGGTGATGACCGAGGCCAGCACGAGCAGCACGGCGCCCACGGCGAAGCTCGTCAGGGGGCCGAGGATGGCCATGACGAATTCCGAGCCGGGCGAATCGGGCTCGCGCTCGATGTTCGACACCCCGCCGAAGAGGAAGAGCGTGATGACGCGAACCGGCACGCCTCTCGACTTCGCGAAGAGCGAGTGCGCCAGCTCGTGCGCCAGGACCGACGCGAAGAAGAGAAGCGCCCCCGAAACGGCCGTCGCCCAGACGGTGAAGCCGCTCCAGTCCTCGTGGAACTGGCCGAGCGACGCTCCCAGACTCCACACGACGAGCGTGAAGATGATGAGCCAGCTCCAGTCGATCCTGATCTGTATTCCGAAGAGCCTGCCGATGCCGAAGCCTCTGTGCATGTCGTGGTCACCTCCGTGCTTCCGTGATACCGGGAGCTACAGACCGAACCGAACGCCGATGCCGCCCGCGACGCCGAACTCCGTCTCGGGCGCCAGGTCGAAGAGCGGCGCCACCTCGATGAAGAACGTCACGGGGAGGTCGCCGGTCTCGTACTGAAGGCCGAGCGGAGCGCGGACACCGAACCTCGAGTCGTCCTCCAGAAGCACCGCGCGGGCGCCGATGCCGTAGTAGAAGGGAATCGTCTCGTCGAACTCACGCGAGCGGACGAGCGAGAGGAAGATATAGTCGGCGTGAACGTAGAACCACTCCTCTTCGCTGATCGACCATCCGACCGCCGCGTTGACCGCGTTGTCGCCCCCACCGCCGAACTGGAACGCGAGCCCGGTCGGCTCGCCGACCATGACACCGACGCCCACCGCGTGGGCGCTCACGGCGTACGCGCAGACCACTGCCAGAACAGCGAGAATCATCATGAAGCGTCGCATGGTCTCCTCTTCCCATCACCCGCTCAGAGCTCTATGGGGCAGGTCGTCGACTTCCATCCCGAGAGCCCGCCCAGTATCACCGCAAGGTCGTCCCAGCCCTTCCGGGCGAGATAGCTCGCCGCCACCATCGACCTGAGTCCGCTTCCGCAGAAGACGTGAAGTGTCTTCTCGTGCTTCGGAACCTCACCCAGCCGCTCCGGAAGCCGGGTCACGTGGATGTGGTGAGCGTCGGGGATGGTCCCCTGACTCTGGAGCTCCGCATCGCTCCGGACATCCAGGATGTCGAGCTCGTGTCCGCCGTCCAGATACCCGCAGACGTCCTGCACGGTGTAGGTCGCGATCCTGCCGCTGGCCTTCCCGGCCGTGTGCCACGTGAGCATCCCGCCCGAGAGATAGCCCGCGACGTCGTCGTAGCCGATGCGGGTGAGCCGCCGAACCTCCTCCTCCACATCGTCGCTCCGTCCGACGAGCAGGAGCGGCGTGTCGTACGGCAGGTACCACCCGGCGAAGCTCGCTACGCCGCCCAGCCAGATGTTCTGCGCGTCGGGCACGTGCGCCGAGCCGAACGCCAGCTCGGTCCTCGTGTCGAGGACCACCGACTCCCCCGCGCGCCCCGCGAAATCGTCCGCCGCGAGCGCCGGAGGCGTGGGAAGGCGCCCGAGAAGCGGCGCGCCCTCGATGTTCCACTTCTCCATTCTCCGGAAGTACGGCGGGCGCTCCTGCACTGCCGCCGCCTTCTCGATGAACTCGTCGCGGCTCCCGTACTGGAGCTTCGGGTTGAGCCGCCGTTCCAGACCGATGGTCGTCCAGGTCCGCTCCGCGATGGCGCTGCCGCACACCGAGCCGGCCCCGTGCGCCGGACAGACGATGACGCCGTCGCCGAGCGGCAGAAGCCGCTTCGTCAGCGTGTCGTACATGAGGCCGGCCAGCTCCTCCATCCGGTCCTCACCGAGGAGGTCCATACGACCGACGTCGCCCGCGAAGAGCGAGTCGCCCGTGAAGACGACCCACGGCTCGTCGTCCGGGTCGCGCAGGAGGTAGGCCATCATGCCCGGCGTGTGCCCCGGAGCGTGAACGGCCTCCAGAGTGAACCGGCCGACCCTCCACGTGTCTCCGTCCTCGACCGGCTCGCCGTAGAGGTACTCGAGCTGGCTGTCGGCGTGGCGGATCGTCGCGCCGGTCCGCTCGGCAAGCTCCCGGGAGCCTGTGACGTAGTCCTCGTTCCGGTGCGTCTCCAGAATGAGCGAAATGGAGAGCCCGGCCCGTCGGGCGAGGTCGATGTAGACCTCGCAGTCCCGTCTCGGGTCGATGACGGCCGCCTCGAAACGGTCACCGATGATGTACGAGTAGTGAGCCAGTCCTTCCGACTCGATGCGTTCGAATATCACGCGGCGCTCCTTCCGGTCTCGTCGCGCGCGGCCCGTGTGCGCCTGAGCTCAGTTCCTTCACCGCGTCGCGTGGCTGTCCGGGTGTCGGGGCGCGGGTCACCTGGGACTCTTCCCGGTGACCGTCGGGTTGTCCGGATACGAGGACCATTCCGTGAACGACCCCTCGTAGAGGCGAACGTTCGGATAACCGAGGTACCATTTGAAGAGAATGAACTCGTTCGTGGCCTCGCGACCCGTCCCGCACGTGCAGATGATGGTCTTGTCCTTCGAGATGCCGTTCCCATCGATGAGCTCCCGAACGTCCTCGTCGCTCTTGAGGAGCTTCGGGTTGTCCGGGTGCATCAGCGACTTCCACGGGACGTTGACGGCGCCGGGGATGTGCCCGGGCTTGATCCAGGGCCCCTGTCCCTCGTAGATGTCAGGGGGCCGCGCGTCGAGCACGACCACGTCGTCGTTGTCCTTGACGTCCCGGAACTCGTCGTAGGCGATGCTGTACTCGTCTCGCGGTTCCACTTTGAAGCCGCTCTCGGCGACCTTCGGGAACTCCTGGACCACATCGCGGCCCTCGTCCTTCCACTTGTCGATGCCGCCGTCGAGCACGTGGACCTTGTCGTGGCCGAAGCGCGCCAGGGTGTAGGCGACCATCGTCTGTTCGAGACCGTCGCCCCAACCCTTGAACGGTCCGACGCCGGTGTAGACGACCACCGGGACGTCCTTCTCGACGCCTATGCGCCGAAGCGTCGCCTGGATCGCCTCGGTGGGCGCGTAGACCGCCGGCAGTCCCTTCTTCGGAACACGGAACAGGTCCTGGTTCAGATAGACCGCGCCCGGGATGTGCTCCTGGATGTAGTCGTGGACGTTCGGCTGCGTGTCGATGATCTGCAGCTCCTCCGCGCCCATGTTGTGTTCGAGCCACTCGGTCGAGACGAGTCGTACTCTGCCCTGCCCGAGCGGATATTCCCTTGCCATGGAGAACCTCCGGATTGCTGCGCTGCGGCCTGCCGCCGCCTCTCTGAATCTCCGTTTCGAAAGCTCGTTCGGCCCGCGGGGGTCACTTCGCCGTGTAGCCTCCGTCGACGAGCATCGAGTGGCCGGTGACGAACGACGCGGCGTCCGAACAGAGCCAGACGACCGCATCCGCCACCTCCTCGGGCCTGCCCAGTCTGCCGATCGGGTGCAGACCGACCACCGTATCGTAGAAGTCGCTGCCCTCCTTGATGCCCGCGTTCTCGATCATCGGGGTCTCGATGAAGGCGGGACAGACGACGTTGACCCTGATGCCGTCGCCGGCGCACTCGACGGCGGTCGTCTGAGTGATGCCGATGACACCGTGTTTCGCCGCGACGTACGCGCCGGAGTTCGCGAAACCGACCAGCCCCAGAACCGACGCCATGTTGACGATGGCGCCGCCCTTCTCCCGCATCGCCGGGATCTCGTGTTTCATGCAGAGCCAGACCCCGGTCAGGTTCACCGCCAGCACGCGGTTCCAGTCGTCCTCCGGGTAGTCGACGGTCGTCGCCTGAGCGCCCGAGATGCCGGCGTTGTTGAACGCCGCATCCAGACGGCCGTACGTGTCGAGCGTCTTCCGAACGAGCCGCTCCACGCTCGAACTGTCGGAAACATCGCACTCCACGAAGACCGCCTCGCCGCCGGTCTCCTTCGCGAGCCCGACGGTCTTCTCGCCGCCCTCGACGTCAACGTCAGAGACGACGACCGAGGCGCCGCGTTCCGCGAAGAGCACGGCCGTCGAGCGGCCGATGCCGGAAGCGCCTCCGGTCACGAGAGCGGTCGCACCTTCCATTGCCTTCGTCATCACGTCCTCCCCTCCCGACGGTGGCGGAACATCCGGCCGCCTCGCGCCGGGGCCGGGCCCCGGCGCGTCGGGCGCCGCCGCGCCTCGCGTCGTCCGCCGTCGTGCGCTCACTACTTGACGTCAATCTCCTTCGAGCTCTCCCAGAGACCGTGGATGTTGCAGAAGGCCGTGGCGAAGAGCTCGCCCTTCTTCTCGGTCTTGAAGTGCACGCTCATCCCGTGGTGCGTGTAGATGGTGCTCGTGTCGGCGCCGTCGGTGGACGCGCCGTGCGCCGTGAACTCGCAGTTCGCGATCTCGTACGCGAACTTCCCGCCCTCGGGCTTGAAGTACACGCGGATCCACCGGATGTGATGCTCGGTCGTGTTCGGGTGCGCGACCTCCTTGCCCAGCGACACCGTGACCTTCGTCATCTCGCCGGACCCGAACGCGTCGGGGCACTCGATCACCGGAACGTGCTTCTCTGTCTTCCAATCGTCCGTCTGGTAGAGCGTTCCGACCTTCGCCATGTCATCCTCCCATCCAATGACGCTCCGAGCACAGGCCACAGGGCCGGGCCGGCCGCGTCTTCCTCTATTCGGTATCGAATGATTTGAAGTCTACTCGAATGGGGGCGCGAGCGCAAGGTTCCTGCTCGAGCCCGGGTTCCCTGACGCCATTCGTAGCGGTTCCACCCCCTCCCGCCGCGCGGCACGACAGGTGGGGGGAGGCCCGGCCGGGGCTGCCGCGGGAGTTATTCCTTTTCCCGACCGGGCCGGTGGGGCTGTTGGCCCTACAGGCCGTAGTACTCGGGCCCGTAGAGCACGACCAGATCATTGTCGACGGCCACGGCGCCGCCTTCGTAGGCGTTGGCCTCGGCCGCCTGGCGCTCGGACCAGGTTCCGACCGTGCCGGTCAGGTTGACCACGCCGTTGTCCACGGTGACACTGATCTCGTCGCTGTCGACGAACGGGCTCCAGAAGAGCTCGTCCTGCACGTCCTCGAGGATCTCCCAATCGGTCGCCGTCGTGTTGAAGTCCGGGTAGCTGTACCACCCGAACTCCGGAACGTACCAGTCGACGTCGACGTAGGGGTCGTAGACCATGACCTCTGTCTCGCTGTCCACCACGATGTTGTTGTCGACCGACACGATACCCAGCACCCGCGACGCCACGTCCTCGGCCTGCGACTTCTCGAAGTATGAGTCGACGGTCCCCGAGAGCTTAGCTACGCCACCCGTCACGTCGACGGCGACCTCGAACTCGGAAACGTACGGGTCCCTGAGGAGCGCGGCCTCGATGTCGGCCTCGAGATTCTCGTCGGCCACGGGCTCTGGAGGACGCACCACGATCTGGTTCTTCACGCGCCAGACACCGACGGTGTTTCTCGCGTCCTGCGCCGCGGCGCGCTTGGACTTCAGATTCTCGACGGCCCCGTGAAGCGTGGCGACACCGTCCTCGACGTTGACCGTGATGTCGAACAGCGAGACCCGCGGGTCCATGGTCAGCGCGTCGCGCACCGCAGCTTCGATCTCGACGTCTTCCCGCATGACATACTTGTTCTCTCTGAAGCGCTCGTCTCGCGCCCACGACGCAACTTCGAGGTCTCCGACTTCGACATCGTCGATGCCCGTGACCCAGGCATCCGATATGGCCTCGGTTC
Organism: uncultured bacterium; assembly: GCA_964596015.1. Classification (GTDB taxonomy): domain Bacteria; phylum Joyebacterota; class Joyebacteria; order Joyebacterales; family Joyebacteraceae; genus WJMD01. The sequence goes on from CAZQSB010000040.1 coordinate 17,134, forward strand.
TCTCGGAGACGCTTCCCACGGTTCCCGTGAGCGTCGCCACGCCGTCATCGACCGTCACATCGATGAGGGCGTCGTCCACGAGGACGTCCCAGCGAAGCGCGGCCTCGATCTCCTGCTCGAGCGCGGCGTCGGGTCGTTCGGTGTCGTAGTCGATCGAGATGTCGTTCACGACCTCCATCACGCCCCGTACGCCCTTCGCGACCCTGCCAGCGACCTGCTTCTCCTGCCAGGAGTCCACGATGCCTGCGAGCGTCACCGTGCCGTCGTCAACGGAGACGTCGACCTCCCACTCCTCGGCGACCGGGTCGGTCAGAAGCGCGTTCTCGACGTCGGTCATGAGCGCCTCGTCCGATCGGCCCGTCTCGCGCACTGTCACCGTATTGACCACGGCCCTCACGCCCTTCACCGTCTCGGCGACCCTCGTTGCACGGTCCTTCGCGAGAACGTTGTCCACCGTCCCGCTCAGCGTCACCACGCCGTCGTCGGTGGAGACATCGATCGCGTACGCCTCGACCCCGGGGTCCGTCACGAGCTCGCCCATGACGGCGTCCGTGATCATCTCGTCAGCCGGCCCCTGCGCCCGAACCGTCAGGGCGAGCGCCAGAACGGCGAGTGTCGTTCCGAGACCAATCCAGAACCGGCGTCTTGCGAACGCTGCTTCCGCTGTCGCTGCCCGCATGGTGTTGTCTCCCTCTGATGGATTCACCGTCCCGTCCGGACTCCCGAGCTTGACTCTTGCCGGCCGGCACGAAATGTGCGCTAGCAACTATACTCTTACGAATCATGCGTATTCTAATGGTCGGGCTTGAATGCGTCAAGCTCTTTTTTGTGGATGGTCCGTGCGGTCGGTTCGGGGGCCGGTTCGGGCGGCGTTTCGGACTCGGAGGACCAGCTACTCGAGCTCGAGCCGTCCGAGCCAGAGCTTGAGGAGCGGCGGAACGCTGAGAGCCGTGGCGGCCACGGTCACGAGCGTCGCGGCGAAGAGGACAGGCGGCACGGCCCACTCCCCCAGTCCGTGGCCGTAGCTCATGATGAGCATCGTGATCTCGGCGCGCGGCACCATGCCGAGTGCCAGGGCGCCGGCCTTCGGTGGCGAGGTGAACGCGAGCGTCGGGAGGAAGGTGCCGATGAGCTTCCCGACGACCGCCGCGGCGAGCACGACGGCCGCGAAGCCGAGCGAGCCGCCCAGACTCCCGATGGTCAGCATGAGGCCCAGTCCGACGAAGAAGAACGGCACGAAGAGCTCGTAGAGCACGTCGAAGGAGGCCTCGATCCTCACGGCCTCCGGGTCGCGGCTGAAGACGAGTCCCGCGAAGAACGCCCCGATGGCGAGCGAGAACCCGAGAAGGCCGGCGACTCCCGCGATGACGAGCGTCACGGCGACCAGCATGATCATCGGGTCCGGCTTCGGTCTGAGCCCCGCGGCCCACGACGTCAGCTTCTTCTCCAGAAAGCGCGCGAAGAGAACACAGCCGGCCGTGAAGAGCACGAGCTTCAGCAGGACGAAGGCGGCCGTCCGGACGAGCGCGGCGCCGACCGCCCCACCACCCTGAAGCACAGGGACGATGCCGAAGAGCAGGGCCATGAAGACGACGCCGGAGATGTCGTCGAGCTCGGCGGAGTCGAGCATCAGGCTGCCGGTCTCGGTGTCCATCGCGCCGGCCTCGCGCCACACCTTCACGGCGATGCCGATGCTGGTCGCGGTCAGGGCGACACCCAGGAAGAGCGACGGCACGAGTTCGAAACCCAGCAGATAGCGCGCGCCGAGATACCCCGCCGCGCCGCTCACGAGGACGTTGCCGGCCCAGACGGCTCCGGCACGCCGGAGCTGACTGAGGAGTCCGCCGAGGTCGCTCTCGAGACCGATGCGGAAGAGCAGGCTGACGACGCCGAGTCGGGCGAGGAACTCGAGAATGTCGAAGACACCCTCGTGAAACAGGCCCCACCTGTCACCGACGAGACGGATGAGGAACCCGAGCGCGATGAACCCCACGAGGGATGGGAGCCTCAGCCTCCGGAAGGCGTTCCGGCAGAGGATGGCCAGGATGGCGACCACACCGATGAGAAGGACCGCTTCGGGGAACGTCGACGGATAGTCCATTGACAAGACATTTCGCTATGCGTATGATTCGTATAGGAGATTCTCGACAGACAATAGTCGACGTTGGACAGACTGTCAACGCGCGCCGTCCCCGCGGCGCGACGCCATGGACGGGAGCCCTCATGACACCCAAGAAGCTCAACGGGCATGCCGACCGCATGATCTGGGCCATCCGGAAGATCATCAGGACCGTCGCCATCCACTCAAGACAACTCGCTGTCGAACACAACGTCACCGGCCCCCAGCTCTCGACGCTCAATGCTCTTCACAGGAAGGACGAGCTGACCGTCACCGAGATCGCCAACATTCTGTTCCTGAGCCCCAGCACGATCGTGGGAGTCCTCGACCGGCTGGAGGAGAAGGGCTACATCACCAGGCGCAGGGACACGGCCGACAGACGGCGCGTGCTCGTTCAGATGACGGACGATGGCAAGAAGCTCGTCAAGGAGGTCCCCCATCCTCTCGAGGACTCGCTCATAGGGTCTCTCGCCAAGATCCCCGAGAAGGAAAAGGGATGCATGGCCGACGCGCTCGAGCGCCTCGTCGAGCTCATCGGCGCCGAGGACACGAGCGCCGACCCCCTGGACGACATCGAGATCCAGAGTCTCAAGAAGGCCGGAGGAAGCTCGCGCGGGAAGTCCGGACGGTAGCGTGACCGACCCGCTCCACATCCCATTTCACTCTGCGCTCTTCACCGACCTCTACGAACTGACGATGGCCCGCGCCTATCTTCACGAGAAGATGGGCGCGACGGCCGTATTCCAGCTCTTCTTTCGCGACCTCCCGGAGAAACGGAACTACGTCGTGGCCTACGGCGTCGAGGACGCCGTGCGCGCCGTTGAGACCTTCCGGTTCACGGAGGACGACCTCGAGTACCTCTCCTCCCTCGACGAGTTCGACCGCCCCTTCCTCGACGCGCTCCGGGAACTCCGCTTCACCGGGACGGTCCGCGCCGTCAGAGACGGCTCGGTCGTCTTCCCCTACGAGCCTCTCATCGAGGTCTCCGCGCCCATCGTCGAGGCGCAGGTTCTCGAGACGGCGCTCCTGAACAGGGTCCACGTAGGATGCGTGCTCGCCTCGAAGGCCGCCCGCGTCGCGTCGGCCGCCGGCGACAGGCCGGTCGTCGATTTCGGCTCGCGACGCGCCCACGGCGTCGACGCCGCGCTGGTGGCGGCGCGCGCCGGCTACGTGGCGGGGCTCGCGGGAACGTCCTCCCTGCTCGCAGGCAGGCTCTACGGCATCCCGGTCTTCGGAACGATGGCCCACAGCTACGTTCAGGCGCACGGAAGCGAGCCCGACGCGATGCGGAGGTTCTCGGAGCTCTTCCCGGGCACGACCCTCCTCGTGGACACCTACGACACGCCCCGCGGCGCGCGCGAGGTCGTGCGTCTCGCCCGCGTGATGGGGCGCGACTTCACGGTCCGCGCGATACGCATCGACTCGGGCGACCTCGCCGCTCTGGCGAAGGAGGCGAGGACCATCCTGGACGAGGGCGGCCTCGAAGGCGTCACCATCTTCGTGTCCGGCGGACTCGACGAGTACGCGATCCGCGACCTCATCGACCGGGACGCGCCGGTGGACGGTTTCGGAGTCGGAACGAAGATGGTGGTCTCAGAAGACGCCCCCGACCTCGATATAGCCTACAAGCTGGTCGAGTACGACGGCCGCCCGAGAACGAAGACGTCCCCCGGCAAGCCCATCTTCCCCGGCAGGAAGCAGGTCTGGAGGCGCGAGCGCAACGGCGTGTTCGTCGGAGACAGGATCGTGCCGGAAGGGGTGGTCGAGAACGGCGAGCCGCTCCTCCGACCGGTCATGCGAGACGGGCGCCGGGTCGACGGCGCGTGCGAGGGCATCGAGGCCGCGCGCGCCCATTGCCGGAACGAGCTCGCCCGCCTCCCGTCCGAGCTCAAGAGCCTCGAGACCGCGGCCTCACCCTATCCGGTCGAGATCAGCGCGAGCATCCGGGAGACGCGAAGCGAGCTCGAAGACAGACTCGCCTGAGCCGTCGTCCGCGGAACCTGCGGTCCGCCACAAGGCAGGGAAGCAACATCCATGGCGGAGGCGGTCCGAAAACCGGACGCGGCATCCGCGCTAGAATCTCAGGACGGCGGCGGCCTCTCCGTCGCCCGGAACCTGCTCGCTCGGCACGACGTGAACCTCACCACCCGTCGCGAACGTGCGGACAGCCGCGAAGTCGATGAGTTCGATGTTCTCGTCATCAGCGCGGTCGTGACACTCGACGACGACGCTCTCCGGGTCGAAGGTCCCCCAGACGTGCTTGTCGCCGGCCGCGAAGAGCATTTTCACGCGACCCTCGTGCGCCGAGACGACGACGTCCTTCAGCTTGTCGATCGCAAGATCGCTCCCCTCCCCGTCGAGCTCCCTGTACTCTCTGAAGGCGTCGCGAAGCCCCTTGAGAAAGACGGGCTCGACGAGCTCCCACGTTGCCTTGTGGAGCTCCTTCGCGGACATGTGGTCCGGGTTCCCGTCGACCTCGGCGTCGATGAGGCGCCGGTAGGAGTTGACGCCGCGGTACGCCGCCAGCAGGTCCTTCACGCCCACCAGCACGAGTGGAGCGCGCTCGACGCCGAGCGCGTCCTCGATGCCCTTGTCCACCTTCTGGAGGAACCGGACCGTGTTGGAGTCCTCATCGTCGGTCCCCACCCCGTGGCCATGGAACATCGCCCGGCGGTCGGGCCCGTCCGCCCTCTGCGTCGTACCCGTGTGGAACTGGAGCTGGCTCTCGGGGTCGTCGAACCGGAGCGCCTCGGCCAGGCTCGCGGGCGCGCTCTCGAGGTCGAGCTCGCTCACGGAGAGCTTCGACGCCTGGAAGAGACGCACGCTGTTCCGGCTGAGCGCCAGGACGAAATAGCGGCAGTCGGTCGCGAGGAAGCCGATGAGCGGCTTCAGGAGGAAACGCGGAGAGACCGCCGCGAACGCTTCGAAGTCCGCCGGGAGCTTGTAGGTCCTCATGCCCTCCGCGTCGGCGAAGACCGCGAGGCCGTCGCTCCGCGTCGTCCAGAAGAAGTCGTTGTCCACGAGACCTTTCAGGGGGCGGATGATGGTGTCCCTCTCGCCCTTCCTGTGGCCTCCTTTCTCGAGCCGGTCCTGTGCCTCGGTCACGAGATTCTTCAGACGGATGCGGTCCTGTTCGACGTCCGGCACCGTCCTGT
>CAZQSB010000041.1:0-22061 GCA_964596015.1 uncultured bacterium
GCTCCTCGGCGAGCGGCGCGACACGCGCCGCCCCCGGCGGAGAATGGGAAGGCCATCTGCGAGAAAAGAGCTAGCGCTGTGAACGGTTGCCCTGTGGTGTGTTGCCGGCGACCAGAGTTGGAAAGAAGCGGAGGACGTGGGATGAGGAAGAGGTGCCGGAGCGGATTCACGCTCATTGAACTCATGATCGTCGTCATCGTGGTCGGCGTGCTGGCCGCGGTGGCCATCCCGATGTACCAGATCGTTCCGGAGCGCTCGAAGGCGCTCGAAGCGACCTCCGCCCTCGGCATGGTCAAGGGCGCCATGAAGGCGTACTACAGCGAGCACGGCACGTACTCGAACGGCAGCTTCGTCGACGGCGCGCCTGTGACTGCCGGAGGCGTTCTGTCGATCAAACCGGGTGATCTGGAGGGACGCTGGTTCAGCGAAGAGTGCTACACGTTCGACGGCGCGCCGACGGCGACAACGTACACCATCAAGTGCGACGGGTCGCTGAGCACGGCGGGCATGGCGTCGGAGGTCGAGACGATCGTCGTCACCATCGACCAGGACGGCGAGATCGTCACCGACCTCTTCTAGACGCCGCGACCGGGGCGACAAGCACGAAGCAGAATCTGGGCGCCAGCTGCAGGGCGCGCGATCCCCGTCCGGCGGGACGAGAACCCGCGCGGCGGACGCTGCGCCCGGTGAGAGGATGAGGCATTGCTCTCGAGAACCGAGCAGAACAGCATCATCGGAGTTGACGTCGGCTCGACCTCGGTCAAGGTCGTCGAGCTCGAGGGCTCCCGCGGCTCGTACCAGCTGACCGCGGCCGCCCTCGCGCCCGTGCCTCCCCAGGCCTCACCGCCGTCGTATCAGCGGGCGTTGGCCACGGCGCTCGAGACCGCCCACGTCGAAGGGAGGCGCGCCGTCACATCGCTGTCGGGCGGGCACGTCGCGGTCCGGTCCTTCAAGTTCCCGAAGCTCTCCGCCGGCGAGATCGAGGGCGCCGTCTGGTACGAGGGGAGCCAGGTCATCGCGTTCGACATTGAGGACTCGTACGTCGATTACACCGTGTTCTCGCCGGCCCCCGACGCCGATGGGAGCGAGATGCCCGTGCTGTTCGTCGCCGCCATGAAGCCGCATGTGGACGATCTGACGGGGCTTCTCTCGGGCGTGGGGCTCGAGCCGCGCGTTGTCAGCGTGGACGCGCTCGCGCTGCTCGAGGCCGTGAAACAACAGGATGACGCGACCGAGACGCCCTGCGTTGTCCACATCGGCGCGACCAAGACCAGCATCGGAGCGGCCCGCGGAGAAGAACTTCCGTTCGTGCGGGACATCGATGTCGCTGGCAACGCGTACACGAACGCCGTCGCTGAGGCGCTTGGCGTCACCCCGGAACAGGCCGAAGAGGTGAAGCGGCGGGATCTCAGACACGACCAGACCGCCATGTTGGCGGTCGAGAACGTCACACGGAGGCTGGTCGGAGAGCTCGCCCGGTCGCTCGTGTACTACCAGACGAGAGGGGACGGGAAGCACGTCGACACGATCTTCCTGTGCGGAGGCTCCTCGCGCGTGCCGGGTCTCGATGAGGCGATCAGCCGGGCGACGTCCGTGCCGGTCGCTCTCTGGAGCCCGCTCGACTCTGTGGACATCGATCCGTCGAAGTTCGACCGCACAGGCCTCGACAGAATGAAGCCGTATCTCTCGCTTGCGGCCGCGCTCGCGATGCAGTCGGAGAACTGCTGATGTACAACATCAACCTCATAAGGAAGCAGATCGTTCCGGCGAGTCAGAAGCACGTGATGTTCTCGGTCATCTCCTTCTCGGCTCTCGTCTACGTCCTGACGACGCTGGCCGTCATCTTCTTCTCGGCGGCCAACTTCAGGATGATCGACATCTACGCCGGCGAGATCGACAAGCTCGAGGAAGATCTGTCCGTGCTCTATCCGGGCACACCCACGGAGGAGGAGCTTCAGACCATGATCGGGCGGGTCCAGCCCGATCTCCGGGAGATCAAGAAGCTCATCAGCACGCGCACCGACTACAGCGTGTTCATGGAGCGGGTCGCGGCGTGCCTCCCCGAGAACGTCTGGCTCGTGAGCGTTCGGATGACCGAGCGTCCCGGGCAGGCCGGTCTCGGAGCGAGACACAAGGGGTCGGGTCGATTCCACGGGATCGCGCTCGAGGGCATGGTCGTTGCAGGTGTTGACAGAGGGAGCCAGATCGTCAGTGAGTTCGCGACGGCTCTCAAGGAGGACGCGGAGCTCTCGACCACCATCGCCGAGGCGAGGTCGGTCGAGACGGGCATCCAGGAGATCGGCGGCTCGGACGTCCTCGGCTTCGAGATCATGTGCCCCTACAGATAGCGGACGCCTGATGGAGGCGCACGCAGACGGCAGGAGATGATGGGACTTCTTCACGCGCTCGACGACATGGGACACCCTCCGGGAGTCGGACGCCGCTCAGAGGAAGCGGCCGATTCCCCGGACGGCGTGACCGCCGCCTCGAACGCGCACGCCGACACGGCCCAGTCCGCCCCCAGATCCGAGGACAAGGGGAACGGAGGCGCCGGCCTGGCGAGCGTCGTCGAGCGCTTGTCCGGGCTCGTACGACGCAAGACCTGCCCGAAGGGGAAGAGGCAGCGCTGGTCGGTCTGGCGCGTCGCAGCGATCGCCGTTCTGACCTATGTGGCCGCCATCAATCTCTCGTACTTCTTCGTGCTGAAGCCCGTCTGGTCGCAGCTCGACGGCCTCGTGAGCAAGAAGTCGATCATCCAGGACTTCCTGGTCGTACGGGAGTCCGCTTCGGCCGTCTCGGAGTTCAGGGACGCTCTCATGCGCGGCGACCAGCGCGTGACCGTGATGGCCGACCTCAAGGAGCTGGCGGAGCAGGCGGGGCTGCGCGTCGTGGACGAGCCCGAGCTCGGCGCGGCGACCGAGATGTCGGCGCACATCATGGAGTATTCGTTCGAGATGGAGCTCTCCGGCGACTACCACGACATCGGCAGATTCCTGGCGATGGTCGAGGAGTCACCGAGGGCCCTCATCACGAAGTCGGTCGAGATCGAGTCGGACGAGAGCAACCCGGGCAGACAGACGGCCCGGATCGAACTGGGGGCTGCTTCGTGGGAGGACTGAGCACCAGCATGGACATGTCGGAGCTTCTGGCCGACAAGAAGAAACTCGCGATGCTGGCCGGCCTCGGGTTCGCGCTCATCGTCGTTGTGGTGCTGCGGTTCGGTCTTCTGGAGAACCTCACGCTGACGAGCGCGTCCGCCTCCGAGGGAAGCAGGGCCGTGAGCCTTCTCGACGCGGACCCGGAGCACCTGGCCACGGTGGCGAGCATCGCGCGCGCCCGGGCTCAGCGAGAGTACACGGGCGAGGAGTACCGTGATCCGATGGAGCCGCTCGTCAGCCGCGCCAGCCACCGGTCGACTCCCTCCGAGACGGAACAGCCCGAACGCGAGGATACCGTCGCAGAGACGGGGCCCCCCCGAATGACGCTCTATGGAATCATCTGGGACCCCGAGACCCCGATAGCCATGATCGACGGAATGGACCTGCGCGTCGGCGACCGGATCAAGGGAGCACGTATCACACGGATCGAGATTGACAGGGTCGTTCTCTCTTACAGGTCGAGGGAATACACCTTGACCGTGGACTAAGGAGGTCGAGTATGTGCGTCCGTAGCCCTGGTCGTATGAGACCTGGCGTCTTCTGGACGACGCTCGTTCTCGTCGGGTTTCTTCTCATGACAGCCGGCGCCGTGTCGGCTCAGCAGGAGGCCTCCGAGGGCGGTGCGGCGGTGAGGAGCCAGCGGATCTCGCTGAACCTCCAGAACGTGACACTGGGAAGCGTCCTCAAGGTGATGACGCAGAAGTCCGGCATCAACTTCCTCATCGGGTCCGAGCTGGTCGGCAAGCCGATCAACGTGTATCTCGAGGACGTGCTGGTCGAGGACGCTCTCGCGGCGATCATGCGGGCCAACGGTCTGTGGTACACGCGCCAGAAGGGAACGAACATCTACGTCATCATGGACGCTCCCGAGGGACCGCCTGTGGCGACCGTGACCGAGGTCCTGAGAGCCGCCTACGCCGACGCGACCGAGCTTCAGGAGACCCTTCAGCCCGTCCTGACCGAGGCCGGCAGCATCGTCGTGAACCCGCGGGCGAACTCGCTCGTCATCTCGGATATTCCCGAGAACATGACGACGTTGCAGTCGCTCGTGAAGGAGCTCGACACGCCGACCGGACAGGTCCTCATCGAGGCGAAGATCGTCGAGTTCACCGAGACGGGCTCGCATGAGCTGGGCGTCTCGTGGGACTTCAACGACTACGAGGAGGGCGGCACAGACGGAAGCGGCGCCTACTCGTACGGCTCGACGTTCAACCAGGACGACAGCGAGGGCGTGCTGGACCTCACGTTCGGCAAGTTCCAGTCGTTCATGGACGTGCAGGACCTGTCGGCCCGCATCGAGGCCATGCAGAAGGACGGTCTGGCCGAGGTGCTCGCTCGCCCGAAGGTCCTCACGCTCGACAACAAGGAAGCGATGATCCAGATCACGTCGCACATCGCTCTCGCCAAGAAGACGACGTATCGCGAGGGCGGCGCGGAGTCGACCGTCGAGCCGATCTTCGGCGATGTCGGCGTGAAGCTGCGTGTGACGCCGACGATCAACGACGACGGCTTCGTGACGCTCAAGATCGAGCCGGAGGTCAGCTCGGCCTCTCGCTCGACGTTCTTCCCGGACGAGGCGGTCGATACGAAGATGCGGACGGCGCAGACGACGGTGATGGTGAAGGACGGCCAGACGGTCGTCATCGGCGGGCTGCTCCGGACCGATGTCAACGAGACGCACTTCAAGGTGCCGCTTCTCGGAGACATCCCGCTTCTCGGGGCGCTCTTCAGGAAGAGCATCGAGAGCGAGACGAAGTCCGAGATCATGCTGTTCCTGACGCCGCGCATCCTGGGCTCCGAGGAACTCGCCAGGCTGAGCCAGCGTGAGGAGAGCGCCATCGAAGCCAAGATCACGAGACAGTGACAGGAAGCGCCGTGATTACCGCATTCCTCTTCGTCTTCGGGGTTGTGATCGGGAGCTTCCTGAATGTCCTGATCTACCGGGTGCCGCGTGGTCGGTCCATTGTGAGGCCCCCCTCGTCATGTCCGACGTGCGGCACCCGGATCCATCCCCGGGACAACGTGCCCATCCTGAGCTACCTTGTTCTGAGAGGCCGCTGCCGCGACTGCGGCGCGCGGATCTCGCCGCGATATCCGGCGGTCGAGCTTCTCTCGGGCCTCGTTCCGCTTGCGGTGTACTGGCGCGTGGGACTGGGCGCCGAGTTCGCCGTGCTCGTGCTTCTGTCGTACACGCTGGTCGTTCTCTCCTTCATAGACCTCGACCAGCGGATACTCCCCGACCGCATCACCCTTCCGGGGATCGCCTTGGGACTCGTCGTCTCTCCGCTCTCGGGTCTCACCACGCTTCCCTCATCCCTCATCGGTCTGGCCGTCGGGGGAGGGGCGCTCCTGCTCATCGGTCTTCTCGGGGACGCGGTGTTCAAGAAGGAGAGCATGGGCGGGGGAGACGTGAAGCTCGCCGCCATGCTCGGCGCGTTCATCGGTTGGAAAGCGGTCGTCGTGGGGCTCTTCTCAGCGTTTCTGCTGGGCGCGGTCGTCGGCGTCGGCCAGATGGTCCAACGACGCGGAGTCGCGGAGCGGGAGAACGGCGGGGAGTGGGATCATACCCTCCCGTTCGGGCCGTTCATAGCGCTCGGTGGTTTCATCGCCGCTCTCTGGGGCGACCTTCTCATCGCCTGGTACCAGGGGCTGTTCGTCTGATCTGCTGAGTCAGACGCTCTCGAGCCCACAAGCCCACAAGTCCGCTGTCTCGCAACATCCTCGGAAGAAAGCCCCGCCGCCGGGTCACGGCAGCGGGGCTCTTCGGCTCTGGTTCTGTTTCGGCTCTCGCGTCAGGCGCACGCGAGCGCCGTCACATGTCACGTTCTCTCGTCATGCGCACGCGACGCGCCGTCACACGTCACGTTCTCGCGTCAGGCGCCCACGATCGTCGTCACCATCACGCTGTCGCGGTACGCGCCCTGTGGCCAGGCCAGCTTGATGTCGACGATCTTGGCGCGGACCGAGTCGCCGGGACTGGACCAGACCACCGGAACGACCGTCCATGTCATGTCGCCCACGAGGTCGTTCGTGGCGTCGCCGTCACCTCTGGTCGACACGACGATGCTCGGGTCTGTGGGATGGACTCCGCTGGTCATGCTGACGCTGGAGACGTCGGCGTCGCCCCCGGCCGAGCCGTAGCCCGCGTCGAGGAGCTGCTCGGCCTTCCGTTCGACGAGCCTGATCGCCATCCGTTCCTCGCCCCGACGCATGGCCAGCGTGCGTCCGGACACGAGGCTGTCGAAGATGGGGACGACGAGGATGGAGAGCACGACGATCGAGACGAGGATCTCGATCATCGTGACGCCTCCGTCGCCCCTGACCACCCTGCCGGCGCGTCGCACCAGCTTTCTCAAGGCCATGCTGAACGTGCTGTTCTGGATCATCTTCGCACCCTTCCCCCGTTCCGGTCGCGTCAGTTCCTTCGTACCACCGTGGACGACATCAAGAGGGCCTGATCGTCGGTGCCGCATTCGGTCCCCATGTCGTCCAGCACGATGAGCTCCATGTTGACCGTCTCACCGTCCGGCGAGCTGAAGGACAGCGAGTCGACGGCCGTCGCGAGCACGAACCCCGCGTCGTCGACCAGCTGACCCTGACCGTCGACATGGAAGATCGAGGCCAGGCTGTCGCCGGCCGTGCCCTCGTAGTAGACCCTCAGTGAGTCGCCGTCGGCGCTGATGGTCACGGCCGTTGCTCCCCGGACGACGCGCGACACGGTCTCGAGAGCGAGAGAAGACTCGCGCTGGAGACGCGTCATCGAGGACGTCTTGTCCCACGAGTCCATGGTGCCTACGTACGAGACCGAGGCGGCCATGGTGACGACGATGAGAGCGGCCATCGTGACGAGCACCTCCGGAAGCGTGAAGCCCCGCTGTCCCCGTCTTCCGCTGAGCCGCAGCCTTCTGCCGATTGAAGGGAGCATCAGACTCTCCTAGACCTCCCGCCACTGGAGTTCGTAGTACTTGCCCGTGAGGAAGTAGCCCGGCGGCTGGAGCATGTCGAATCGCGCGTCGTAGTTGTAGTTCTTCGCGAATCCCGTCGAGATGACCACCGAGTCGCCTGAGAGATAGCCGGTTCCCACGGCGCCGCGGTAGCGCTGGATGATGCCTCCGTGAACCGTCAGCGTGCCCCTCGGCGAGCCGTAGCGGTAGTTCTCGACCTGGAACGATGTGTCGAGCGCCATGATGTGCGCGTGGATATTGCATCCCGAGTTGTTGGCCGCGTTGTCGTCGACGATGACGTTCTGCTGGGACACAAGCCCGAGGATATCGTCGCAGCCGTTGTTCGGCCCCTCCAGCGGGTCCGCGTCCTGGTAGACCACATCGTCGACGATGTGCAGGTCTCCGGAACTGGCGATCGTCAGGCTACCGTCGAGGGTCCCGCTGACGTCCGCCTCGCCCTCGATGAAGAGCACTCCGTTGAACGAGGAGATGTCAACGTCGGTCCAGGAGCCGCCGGCTCGGGGGCGGTAACTCACCGTGCCGTACATTGGACCGCTGCCGTCGTCCCTGGAGAGGACGATCTCGCTGTCTCCCGTCACGTGAACGCCGCCGTTCTGCGCGAACGACTCGATGTCGTCGAGGTACTGCGGAAGCTCGATCGATGTCGTGCCGAGCTCGTAGCCGTCTCCGAAGGTCGGGTCGTCGTACGGGGCGTTGTCAGGCTCGGAAGACTCCAGGTGGTTCCAGTAGTTGCCGTTGTAGTACATGAACGACGGCGTGTGGGACGGATCGCTGTCGTCCGGCCCGCCGTACGCGCTGGAGAGATGTCCGACGAACGTCGGATCTCCCATGATGTTGACCTGACCGTTCGTGTGGACGGCCCCGTCGATCATGTCGGCCGAGCAGAACCACACGGGCGTGACCGAGCCCGGAAGGTGCTCCTGCTCGGTGAAGTAGATGAACTGCGCGAACGACTGCGTCATGACCTCGCGTTCGACCGTCCTCGTGGCCGAACCGACGGTAGCGGTCGACGTGATGGTGTAGTACTTCCTGGTCGTGCCCGGGTTCCCTGGGTCGGGGAGGATTGTCGTGAAGTAGGCGCCCGCCCCCATCGTGTCGGGGACCGACCCGAACGGCTCGATGGCCAACATTCCGGCCGGAGGGTCGGCCTGCGCCTCGAGCCACGTGTGGGCCCGCTGGAGGCCCGCCTCGGCGAGAAAGAGCGCCTGAGCGCGGTCAGCGTCCTTCGCCGCGAGCGAGGCGTCCTGCGCGCCGAACTGGAACACGGCGGCGGTCGTGATGAGCATCAGGAACCCGAGGATCGTGACGACCGCCAGCGTGGCGCCCGACTGCCCTCCGAGGCTCGTCCGGCGGCGCTCCACGTTCTTCTCTTCACTGTAGCTTCTCACTGTGATCGCCCCCTCTTCGAGGTGCGCTGTCCCTCCGATCCGGCAGGTGCCGGAGTCGGACCCCGACAGCATGGGGCCTCGTCATCCATACAATACTGCACAGACTGTGCCAGTTGACCATATATTACATCGCGGTGGGGGATATGTAACTGAACTGAAGACCATATGTTACGAGGTCGTCCGGTCAGGAGAGACGAAGAGGGGCCCGCTTCCGAGGAAACGGGCCCCTTGAAAAGCCGTTCATTCCGGGCTACAGCCGCCGGTTCGGTGCCCGGATCACCAACCGCTTCTGCCGGGATAGGCCGCGAAGGCAACCACCTCGGAGTTCTCCTCTCCGATGTTCTTCACGTGGTAGCCCTCATCCAGCAGGAACTGGATGGTGTCGCCCTCGCGCAGCACATGTGACTCATCCCTGACCGTGTAGCGGACCATGCCGCGGATGCAGTGGGCGACGAGTTCGCCCATCGCCGGCGGCCGGGTCATCTCCTCGCCCGGCTTGGCGACCTTCCGGATGACGGTCAGCATGCCCCACGGCGGACTCGCCGTGAGGCGCTCCATTCCGGTCACGTGCTGCTCCGCGTCACAGCGATAGTCCTGAAAGCGCTCGCTCTTCTTCACCAGGATCGCCCGGGGAACGTTGTGTTCCTCGACGAAGTGCGCCGGCCGCTCTTCCAGCGCCTTGGCGATCCTCTGGAGCGCGCCGATGGTCGGGGAGGTCTTCCCGCGCTCTATTTCGGATATGTGCGTGGCCGACATGCCGGAGCGGACGGCCACTTCCTTGAGCGTGAGCTCCCGCCTGAAGCGGGCCAGCCTGACTCGACGCCCGACCTCCTCCTTGGTTGGCATTCTCGTCCTCCTGTCCTGCTGTCGATCGGCTGTTCACCCCGCAGCCGACTTCCCTGGAACTCGCTCTTCAGATGCGGAACAGGTTGGGAGCCGCGAGCACGGCGAGCGTCTCGGACTCCTCGTCGCCGATGTTCTCCGCGGCGACGCCCTCATCCAGACGCATCTGGATGGTGTCGCCCTCGCGAAGGACGTGCGACTGCTCCTCGGCGGTGATCCGCACCATCCCCCCGAGGCAGTACAGGACGGTCTCGCCGATGATCGGGAACATGTTGAGCGAGTCGCCGGCCTGCATGGTGTGTCGGAAGATCTGGACGTAGCCTCCCGGGATCCCGCGGCTCAGCACCTCCGTCTCGATGGGCTTCCCCTCATCATCGGAGGTGAAGAACTTGCAGCGGTCCCTGAGGCGCGTGACGTTGACCTTCGGCAGGTCATCGTCCTGGACGAAGTAGGAGGGGTTCTCTCCGAGCGCGCCGGCGATCCGCTCAAGCGCGCCGATGGTCGGAGAGGTTTTCCCGCGCTCGACCTCGGAGATGTGCGTCGCGGACATCCCGCAGCGCGCGGCGACCTCCTTGAGCGTCAGATTCCGCTCGAAGCGGGCTATTCTCAGTCTCTGTCCGAGTTCCGCCTTGGTCGGCATGAGATATACACGTCCTTTCCTCTTGGTGTGCCCCGACACCGTTCGTTCCTGTCCCTGCCCGTCATCTCCCTGTCCGGTGCTCTGAAGCGAGAAGCTCACGTCGTGGGGGATTGTGGAGTGCGCTCTCGTTAGGGGAACGTCGAGAGAAGATAACCCATCACGGGATTTCGGTCAAGCGTCCAGGACGACCGGAAACGAGCTTCATGAATTCTCCATAGGCAGAATGATTCTCTCTCATCCAGCTCGTTTCTGCAAGCTTGAAATGAGGCAACGAAGGTCCACAGGTGAAGGTGAGCGTCAAGAGCTGGGAGGCGCGTCCGCGCGGCCGCGCGACCATGCCGACGGCGTTCCGTCCTCCGGACCCGCTGTCCGCCTCCCGCAGCACGGACGCGCGCGTTCCCACCTGTCTTCGCGCTCTCTTTCTTGACACCACCGGAGGCCGATTGGTAGCATCCTCTTCTGGCTCGTGACACGTTTCGGGGGCGGCGCCTCAGCCCCAGAACCTCACCGCAGGACGTCGGGAGGGCAGCATGGTCAGCGATCTCGAGGCCGTATTCTCCGCAAACGCGCGGGGCATGAAGAAGTCAGTGATCCGTGAGCTCCTGAAGCTCACGAGGAGACCGGAGATCATCTCGTTCGCGGGCGGGCTTCCCGACCCCGCGGCGTTCCCGGTCGACGAGGTCGCGAAGGTCGCATCGGATGTGCTCGAGAGGGACGGGGCGACGATCCTGCAGTACAGCCCGACCGAGGGCGACCCGAGGCTCAAGGATGAGCTCATCGCGCACCACGAGCGCGAGGACGGCGTCAAGCTGAGTCCGGAGAACATCCTTGTCACGGTGGCCTCGCAGCAGGGCCTCGATCTGGTGGGTAAGGTCTTCATCGACCGTGGCGACCCGGTCATCGTCGGCCTCCCCACGTACGTGGGAGGCCTCGGCGCCTTCAACAGCTACGGCGCGAACATGATAGGCGTCCCGCTCGACGAGGAGGGCATGCGCATGGACCTCCTCGAGGAGGAACTTTCGAAGCTCAAGGCGACGGGCGTGAAGCCGAAGTTCATCTACGTCGTTCCCGACTTCCAGAATCCCGCCGGCATCACCATGACCGAACGACGCCGCAAGAAGCTCATCGCGCTCGCGCACGAGTACGACACGATGATCATCGAGGACAGCCCGTACAAGGAACTCCGGTACGAGGGCGAGAGCGTCCGCTCCATCTTCAGTCTCGACGACACCGGGCACGTCATCGGGCTCCACACGTTCTCCAAGATCCTCTTCCCGGGCATGCGCCTCGGCTGGATGATCGGTCACGAGTCGGTCATCCAGAAGTTCGTCATCGCGAAGCAGTCGACCGACCTCTGCACGCCGGCCTTCAATCAGGCCATCGTCGCCGAGTTCGCGGCGCGCGGCCTCCTTCAGAAGAACATCGACAAGGTAAAGGCGATCTACCGCGAGAAGCGGGAGGTCATGATGAGCGCGCTCGAGGAGCACATGCCCAAGCTCGACGGGCTCTCCTGGACCAAGCCGGAAGGCGGGCTCTTCCTGTGGCTGTCGCTTCCGGAGGGCATGAACTCGGACCAGCTGTTCTACGAGGCGGTCGAGGAGAACGTCGCGTTCGTCATCGGTTCGGCGTTCTACTGCGACGGCGGGGGCAAGACGACGATGCGCCTCAACTTCTCGTATCCCACGAAGGAGCACATCGTCGAGGGCGTGAAACGGCTCGCGCGCGTCATCGAGAAGCACCACGAGAGCACGGCCAAGGGCGGCAACGTGGTCGCAACTCCCTGACTCCGGCGACCCCGGAGTCCGGGCGGGCGGCCCTGAGACAGTAGTGGAGTGCGGACCCGACATGCGAGGCGGGGCTTGACGTGCCCGCCTCGCATTTCGACAGGACGGTCCGGTTCCTGGAACGACCCCGGTGAGACGGGGTCAGGTGCACTAGGAGTGAACGGAGAAGGCGACATGGCGAACATGGACAAGAAGGCGGATCTGGCTGGTCCCGGTGTCAGCACGTACGAAGAGGTCGCGAAGATCCTGCCGGACGACTACGAGCCGATCCTGCCGCCGCTCGAGCGCATGAGGGCGCTCTACGCGATCAAGCGGTACATCGAGGACGGGATGGCCGAGGCCCTGAACCTCCAGATGGTGCAGGTCCCGCTCATCGTTCGGAAGGACAGCGGCGTCAACGACTACCTCGACCGCGACGGATCGAGGACGCCGATCGAGTTCCAGTGCGGTCTCGGTCTGGACAGGAAGATCGACGCGCAGGTCGTGCAGGCCGCCACGAAGTGGAAGCGGATGGCGCTCGCGCAGTTCGATTGCAAGGTCGGCGAGGGAATCAATACCGACATGCGCGCTGTTCGGAAGGACTACTTCCTCGACCACGACCACTCGTCGTACGTCGACCAGTGGGACTGGGAGAAGGTCATCACCCCGGAGGACCGCAACCTCGACTACCTCAAGGACACGGTCCGGAAGATCTGGCAGGTCATCCGCGGCGCCGGCGAGATGGCGCAGGGGATGTATCCCGAGCTCAGGAAGACCGGGTTCCCGGACTTCCCTGAGGAGCTTGAGTTCTTCCACGCCGAGGAGATCCTCGAGATGTACCCCGACCTCCCGCGGAAGCAGCGCGAGACCAGGCTCATCATGGAGCACCCGGCGGTCTTCATCATCGGCATCGGCTGGGTCCTGGAGGACGGCTACCCGCACGAGATGCGAGCGGCGGACTACGATGACTGGGTCACGCCGACCATCGAGAAGAACGGAAAGAAGATGCACGGCCTCAACGGCGACATCCTCGTCTGGAACCCGGTGACGAAGCGCCGTCACGAGCTGACCTCGATGGGCATCCGCGTCACGAAGGACACCCTGAAGCAGCAGCTCAAGATCACCGGCCAGGAGGACTTCCTGAACCTGCCGTACCACCAGGCCATCCTGAACGACGAGATCCCGCTGTCCATCGGCGGAGGCATCGGACAGGCGAGAACGTACATGTACCTCCTCAGGACGGCGCATCTCGGCGAGGTCACGGTCACCGTGTGGCCGGACGAGCTCAAGGAGATCTGCGCGCCGCGGAACATCCACGTCCTGGAGTAGGCGGCGGACGTACATGGAGCGACGAACGAACGGGCCGCCCGTCACATGGGCGGCCCGTTCTCTTTCCCGTCTGTCGAGACGAGCTTCAGGGCTGTCCTTCGCCCACAGCCTCTTTTGTGCTATCATCATCCGCTCGCCGTCACTCTGGTCTCCCTCAGGGAATGCCTATGCCCGAAGGGACGAGAATCCTCGCCGTCAATCCCGGCGGCATGACAACCAAGATCGCTGTCCATGAGGCCGGCGCCGAGGTCTTCGTCCGGTCCATAGAGCATTCCCCGGAGGAGCTCAAGTCCTTCAAGGGAGTGGCGGACCAGCTCGAGTACCGACTCGAGGCCGTCCGAAGCGCGCTCTCCGACGAGGGCCTTCTCGACCGGCCGTTCGACGCCGTGGTCGGCAGGGGAGGGCTCTTCCGGCCGATCCCGAGCGGGACCTACGAGGTCAATGAGGAGATGCTGGAGGACGCCCGGGTCGGTTACGCGGGCCAGCACGCCTCGAACCTCGGCGCGCTCATCGCGTACGAGCTCGCGCGGTCCGTCGGCGGCCGCGCGTTCGTTGTCGATCCGGTGTGTGTCGACGAGTTCGAGCCGCTCGCGCGCTACTCGGGTCATCCCGACATCGAACGGAAGAGCCTCATCCATGCTCTGAACATCAAGGCGACCGCGAGAAGGGCGGCGGAGAAACTCGGAAGGCCGCTCGACTCGATGAACCTCATCGTGGCGCACCTGGGGAGCGGCATCTCGATCTCGCCGCTCAGACGCGGCAGGATGGTCGACGTCAACAACGCGCTCTCGGGCGGGCCGTTCTCGCCGGAGCGCACCGGCGCGCTTCCGCTCATCGAGATGTTCGACTTCATGATCGAGAAGGACTACGGACCGGCGAGAATGAAGCGGTTCATCGCCAAGGAAGGCGGGCTCGTTGCGTACCTCGGGACGAACAGCTTCCGCGAGGTCGAGGAACGCGTCGAGTCCGGAGACGAGTCGGCGGGCGAGGTCCTCGAGGCGATGGCGTACCAGACGGCGAAGGAGATCGGCGCGATGGCGGCGGTGCTCTCCGGGGACGTCCAGGCCGTCGTGCTGACCGGAGCGCTCGTCAGGTACGGGCGGTTCGCCGAGATGGTCCGCGAGCGCGTCGCCTTCATCGCGGACGTGCTCCTTCTTCCGGGCGAGAACGAGCTCCACTCCCTCACCGAGGGCGCCCTCGCGGTGCTCGAGGGACGCGAGCCCTCGAAGAGCTACCCGCTGGGCTAGACGAGGCGCCGCGGCCGGGCTCGCAGGCCCCGGCGATACTGAAGAGACGACTACATGGCGGCACGGGCAACACGGAGGAACCACACATGGGAGCGACTCCCCCCACAAGCTTCGACGAACTGAAGGAGAAGGCGCTCGAATACGGCAGGCAGCACGGACGCGCCCGGCTGGGGGTCGCCGCGGCCGACGACTCCTGCGCGCTCGAGGCCGCTGAGGACGCCTACAAGCTCGAGCTCGTGGAGCCCGTGCTCATCGGCCACCCGGACCGCGTGAGGGAAGCCGCGGCCCAGGCCGACGTCGACATCTCGAACTGGAAACTCATCGAGGCTCCGGGACCGATCGAGGCGGCCAGGCGCGCCGTGCAGCTCGTCCGGACGAAGGACGTCGACTTCCTCATGAAGGGGAAGCTCGGCACGGCAGACCTCATGCGCGCCGCGCTCGACCGCGAGGCCGGCATCCGCGCCGGAAGGCTCATGAGCCACATCGCGCTGCTCTGGACGCCGAAGCTCAAACGCCTGCTCTGCATGTCGGACGGCGGAATCGTCCTCAATCCCACGCTCGAGCAGAAGGTCGACATCATCAACAACTCGGTGGACGCGATGCACAAACTGGGCTGGGAGAAGCCGAACGTTGCGGCGGTCTGCGCCTTCGAGCTCGTGAACCCCGCCATGCCCCAGACCATCGACGCGGCCGCGCTTGCGAAGATGAACGACCGCGGTCAGATTCGGGGCTGCGTTGTGGACGGCCCCTTCGGCTTCGACAACGCCATCAGCGAACTCGCGGCCGAGCGAAAGGGCGTCACAAGCCCCGTCGCCGGGAAGGCCGACCTCGTGGTCTTCGCCGACATCGACGTCGGAAACGTCTTCTACAAGGCCCTCTATTTCATGGCGGGCGAGTCGCAGAACGCGGGCGTCCTGGTCGGCTCGCAGGTGCCGATCGTCATGGCGTCCCGGGCCGACGGAGCCGACACGAAACGGAACTCGATCATCGTCGGCACGGTGATCGCGCACGCCACCATGGAGAGCAGGTAGCCGCCGGCGCGAGAGTGGCGGAACTGGTAGACGCGCTGGATTTAGGATCCAGTGGGGAGACCTGTGGGGGTTCGAGTCCCCCCTCTCGCACCAGGTCTTTCTTATCGTCAGGACCTGTGCCCGATCGGGGCATGGAACATGCACAACGAAGGAGCGACTGTTGCAGGTAGAGATGAAGGAACTCGAGGGGTGGAAGCGGCAGCTCACGCTCGGGCTGCCCGAGGAGGACGTTGCGGCTCGGACGGACGAGCTTCTCAAGGAGCTCGCCAGGGACGCGGAGGCGCCGGGCTTCAGGAAGGGCAAGGTCCCGCAGGACATTCTGAGGCGACAGCACGGCGAAGCGCTGAAGGCAGAGGCCATGCGTCAGCTTCTGGCCGACGTGTACATGGAGGCCGTGAAGGAAGCGGGAGTCAGGCCCATCTGCGACCCGACAGTGGAGCTCGACAAGGAGCCCAAGGACGGGGAGTACAGGTTCACCGCGACGTTCGAGGTGCGCCCCGAGTTCGAGGTCACCGACTACGAGGGGATGGAGTTCACGGAGAAGGTGCCGGTCGTGACGTCCGAGGACGTCGACCGGGCCATCCAGGAGCTCCGGGAGGAGCGCGCCGACCTCCAGCCCGTTCAGCGCTCCTCGGTTCCCGGCGACTACGTGCTGTTCACTTACCGGCGGCTCGACGAGAACGGCGAGCCGATCGAGACCGAGAAGGAACCTGAGACGCAGGCGTGCGAGCTCGGAAAGCAGACGGCGCCGCCGGAGTTCGAGGAGGCCCTTGAGGGTGTTCGACCCGGCGAGACGAAGGACGTCGATTTCAAGCTTCCGGAGGAGTACGCCGACAAGTCCATGGCGGGAAAGACACTCAGGTTCCGGCTGAACGTGCAGGACGTCCGTGAGAAGCGACTGCCTCCCGTCGACGACGACTTCGCGCGGTCCGTGGGGCAGTTCTCCACGCTGCTCGACCTTCGCGTGGGGGTGAGGAACAGTCTCGAGGCGCAGGCCAAGGTGGCCGCCAGACGAAAGGTCCAGCAGGAGATCGTCGACGCCCTCGTCGAGAAGACCTCGTTCGAGCTGCCCGAGTGTCTCGTCATGCAGCGGCTGGCCGACATGTACGGCCGCGCCAGCGAGGGGAGGCCCGAAGGAGAGGGGATCGACGAGAAGGAGTTCATCGAGGTCTACCGTCCTGTCGTGGAGAAGCAGATCAGGGCGGGGCTCGTGCTCGGAGCCATCGCCGAGCAGCAGGGAATCGAGGTCACGCGGTCCGACATCGAGGAGCGCGTGCGGGCGGTCAGCGAGGCCCGCGGCCTCGACTTCACCGAGACGATGAAGAACCTCGAGGGGACGGACATGCTGTCTCAGCTCGAGGACGACATCTGGCTCACGAAGGTGCACGAGCATCTTGCCGATGTCTCGAACATCAAGACCGAGGAAGTCAACCTCTCCAACGAGACCAGGGAGGAGTAGGACGCATGGGACTGACTCCGTTCGTGATCGAGCAGACGCGCTACGGTGAGCGCTCCTACGACATCTTCTCGAGACTGCTTCGCGACAACATCGTGTTCATCGGTATGCCGATCGACGACCGCGTTGCGAACATCGTCATCGCCCAGCTCCTGTTCCTCGAAGCGCAGGACTCGAAGCGGGACATCTACATCTACATCAACAGCCCCGGCGGCTACGTGGCGTCGGGACTGGCCATCTACGACACGATGCAGTACATCCGGCCGGACGTGCACACCATCTGCATGGGGCAGGCGGCCAGCATGGGCGCCGTGCTCCTGGCGGCCGGCTCCAAGGGCAAGCGCTCGGCGCTGCCGCACGCCCGCGTCATGATCCATCAGCCCGCGGGCGGCAGCGAGGGGCAGGCCAGCGACATCGAGATCTACGCCAAGGAGATCGTGCACATGCGCGAGCGGCTCGTCGAGATCCTCGCGCACCACACCGGGCAGTCGACCGAACAGATCAGGAAGGACTCGGACCGGAACTTCTTCATGTCAGCCGAGGAGGCGAAGGAGTACGGGGTCATCGATCAGGTGATCTCCGGCAGGCAGGAGATCCCGACGCCGAAGTAGGCGCGGGTCCCCGTGGACTGGGCGGTTTGCGCGCATCGCCGCGCAGACTATGTTGGTCACCGGTCCAGGGTCGGGGTTCCCATTCCGGGGACCCCATACTGAAACTGAGAACAGGAGAATCAATGCTTCGCATCGAGCACGACGACGAGATAATCGAGTTCAGCGACAAGCTGCCGATCGTGCCGCTTCGCGATCTCGTTCTCTTCCCTCGCATGATCGTGCCGCTCCTCGTCGGTCGCCAGAAGTCCGTGAAGGCGCTCGAAGAGGTCATGCACACCGACAAGATCATGTTCGTCGTGACGCAGCGCGATGTCGAGACACAGGAGCCGACCGCAGATGACCTGTACCGGGAGGGAACGGTCGTCCGTGTGCTCCAGCTCCTGAGACTGCCCGACGGGACCATGAAGGTCCTGGTCGAGGGGCTTTCCCGTGCCTCCGTCCGGCGTTTCATGTCGCAGGACGAGTACCTCGCCGCGAGGATCGAGCTCCAGGAGGAGACCGAGGACCGGACGGTCGAGACCGAAGCGCTCATGCGCAGCGTCGGGAACCAGTTCGAGGAGTACGTCAACCTCTCGCGGAAGATCCCGCAGGAGGTGCTCATCTCAGTGATGAGCATGGACGACGTCTCGCGCTTCGCGGATACCGTCGCGACACATCTGGCGGGCAAGATCGAGGACAAGCAGAAGGTCCTCGAGGCCGCGGATGTCACAGAACGTCTCAGGATCCTCGCGCGCGCCCTCTCCGGC
Source organism: uncultured bacterium (assembly GCA_964596015.1). Taxonomy (GTDB): domain Bacteria; phylum Joyebacterota; class Joyebacteria; order Joyebacterales; family Joyebacteraceae; genus WJMD01. The sequence continues at coordinate 18,178 of CAZQSB010000041.1, forward strand.
GAGCTCGAGATCCTCAGACTCGAGCGGAAGATAGAGAACCAGGTTCGCGAGCAGCTCCAGAAGAGCCAGAAGGAGTTCTATCTTCATCAGCAGATGAAGGCCATCCAGGAAGAGCTGGGGCAGGAGGGCGAAGGGGCGCCCGAGGTCGCCGAGCTCGTGAAGGCCGTGGAAGAGGCCAACATGAGCGAGGAGGCCGAGAAGAAGGCGCTCACCGAGCTCGACCGCCTGAAGAAGATGTCCCCGATGTCGCCGGAGGCGACGGTCGTCAGGACCTACATCGAATGGCTGACGTCGATGCCGTGGGACAAGAGAACGAAGGACCGCTCCGACATCAAGGAGGTCGAGCGGATCCTCGAGGAGGACCACTACGGACTGAAGAAGCCGAAGGAGCGAATCCTCGAGTACCTCGCGGTCCTGAAGCTCACCGAGAAGGTGAAGGGTCCCATCCTCTGTCTGGTCGGGCCTCCCGGCGTCGGCAAGACGTCGCTCGGGAAGTCGATCGCCCGCGCGCTGGGGCGCGAGTTCGTCCGCGTGTCGCTCGGCGGCGTTCGCGACGAGGCCGAGATCCGCGGCCATCGGCGTACCTACATCGGTTCGATGCCGGGCCGCGTCATCCAGGGGCTTCGGAAGGCCGGCTCCAAGAACCCGGTGTTCCTCCTGGACGAGATCGACAAGATGAGCTCCGACTTCCGGGGCGACCCGGCGTCGGCGCTTCTCGAGGTGCTGGACCCGGAGCAGAACTGCACGTTCAACGACCACTACCTCGACGTCGACTTCGACCTCTCGGAGGTCATGTTCATCACGACGGCGAACGTGCTGCACACGATTCCGCCGGCTCTCGAGGACCGGATGGAGACCATCCGGCTCCCCGGGTACCTCCGGAACGAGAAGCTCCAGATCGCCAAGAACTTCCTCGTGCCGAAGCAGCTCGAGGCCAACGGGCTCGACACCATCGGACTCTCGATCAGCGACGCGGCGATCGAGCGCATCATCGAGGACCACACGCGCGAGGCGGGCGTTCGTAACCTCGAGCGCGAGGTGGCGAACATCTGCCGGAAGATCGCCAGACGGCGGGCGAGCAGCAAGAAGGTGCCGAAGCGTGTGACCCCGAGGGCGGTACGGAAGCTCCTCGGGATGCCCCGGTACCTGTCGCAGGAAGTCGAGACCGACCAGCGCGTCGGAGTGGCGACCGGTCTCGCGTGGACCAGCGTCGGCGGCGAGATCCTCACCGTCGAGGTGCTGACCATGCGCGGGGACGGGAACCTGACGCTGACGGGCAAGCTCGGCGAGGTGATGCAGGAGTCGGCGAAGGCGGCGCTCTCGTACGCCAAGGCGCACGCTGCGGAGCTCGGGATCGACGAGGACACTCTCGAGGATCTCGACATCCATGTCCACGTGCCCGAGGGCGCGATCCCCAAGGACGGTCCGTCCGCGGGCATCGCGATGGCGACCGCGCTCGTCTCGGCCCTCACGGGCAAGCCGACCCGTGCCGACGTCGCAATGACCGGCGAGATCACGCTCGGCGGCAAGGTGCTGCCAATCGGCGGTCTGGGCGAGAAGGCGGTCGCGGCGCACCGCGCGCGGGTGAAAACGCTCGTCATCCCGTCGAAGAACGAGAAGGACGTGGTCGAGCTGCCGAAGCCGGTGAAGCGCGACCTCGACATCCAGCTCGTCGACCGTCTTGATGAGGTCCTCGAGCTCGCGTTCGACGAGTGGCCCAGGCGCGAAGACAAACAGACGGAGCATTCCGAACAGACGGAACCGTCGGATGGCGGTACCCGTCCGGAGTCCCCGTTCGCGCCGCAGGCGCCGCACTAGAACGCGCGACACGACCGAGAACCACACCGGGGCCTCGCGGACGTCCGCGAGGCCCCGTTTTCTTGTCGCTCACCGTGCTGTATCCTCGGTCCGGATGCGGTCTTTCCGGCCCGGCGGGGAGGAGAGCATGAAGCTCGGACAGGTCGAGTTCCTGCGAGGCGCGGCAAGCCTCGGTCAGCTTCCGAGGGGAGGACTGCCCGAGATCGCGCTGGCCGGTCGCTCCAACGTCGGGAAGTCCTCGCTCCTGAACCGCATCGCGAATCGGAAGAACCTCGCCCGGACGTCGAGGACGCCGGGCAAGACCCGCGAGCTCAATCTGTTCGTCGTCGAGCGGAAATTCGTTCTGGTGGACCTCCCGGGCTACGGCTTCGCGAAGGTCTCGAAGCAGGAGAAGGCCCAGTGGAGCAGGCTCATCGAGACCTATCTCAACGAGCGCGAGGAGCTCGCGGGGATCGTCCATCTCGTCGACGCGCGGCACAAGCCGTCGGCCGAGGACGTCCAGATGCACGAGTGGATCAAACACTTCAATGTGTCGGCGTTGATTGCAGCCACGAAGGCTGATAAGATATCGAAGGACAAGCGGAGAAGGAGCGTGAGGACGATCGAGGAGGCGCTGGAGCCCGACTCCGAGACCCCGGTCGTCCTTTTCTCTGCCCAGAGCGGCGAGGGCTCGAGAGAGGTGGTTCGCTGGATCTGGGACGTAGCGGAAGCAGGGGCCGGTTCGTGAGAGCCGCCTCCGGTTGCGCGTCAAAGGAGCACCGATGAACAGGAACCCTTCTGCCAAGTCGAAGCTCTTCACGCCCGGCCCGACCAAGATACCGGGCGCGGTCCTGAACGCCGTGGGAAAGCAGGTGCTGCATCACAGGACCCCGCAGTTCTCTGAGAAGGTGCGGCATGTTCAGGACGAGATCGGGCGGCTGCTCACGACGAGCAACGACGTGCTGCTCTTCACCTGCTCGGGCACGGGCATGATGGACGCCGCCGTCGCGAACCTCCTGTCGCGGGGCGACAAGGCGATCGTCTGCATGAACGGCGTCTTCGGCACGAGGTGGCGCGACATCTGCCGCGTCTACGGCGTCGAGCCTGTCGAGTACGCCGTAGAGTGGGGAAAGAGCCACGATCCGACCCAGCTCGCCGCGATCCTCGACGCGAACCCGGACGCGAAGGCCGTGCTGGCCATCCACAGCGAGACGTCGACCGGCGCCCTGAACGACGTCAGGGCCCTCGGACGGGTCGTCCAGGACCACGGCGCCGTGATGGTGGTCGACGCGACATCGAGTGTCGGTGTGCACCAGATCAAGATGGACGAGTGGGGCGTCGACGCGGTGGTAGCGGGGACGCAGAAGGCCATGATGGTGCCGCCCGGACTGGCGTTCGTCGCGCTCAATGGCAGGGCATGGTCCCTCGTGACCGAGTCGGACCTGCCGAAGTTCTACTTCGACTTCACGACCACCTGGAAGCGGCTCCAGCAGAAGGGCCAGACTCCTTACACTCCGGCCGTCTCGCTGGTGTTCGGTCTCGAGGTCGCGCTCCAGATGATGGAGGACGAGGGGTGGGAGGAGATCTACGCCCGACACGCGCGGATGGGCGAGTCCACCCGCGCGGCGATCAAGGCCCTCGGCATGGACATCCTGCCCGAGTACCCGGCGAACGGCGTCACGGTCGCGGTCTGTCCCGAAGGGTGGGACGCCAACCAGATCGTGCGTGTTCTGGACGACGACTTCGGCTGCCGCGTAGCCGGCGGCCAGGCCGATCTCTCGGGACAGGTCTTCCGCATCGGTCACATGGGCGGGATCAAGGAGCGCGATCTGCCCATGGTGATCGGCGGCCTCGAGCGCACGCTTCTGAAGCTGGGCTACATCAAGGAGGTCGGCGCGGGACTCACCGCGCTCCAGAACGTGCTGGCGGGCAAACAGTAGGTTCATCGCAGGCGAACCGCGAGGAGCGCTCTTGCCGTTCGTCCGGGAGCGGTCGCAACCGTTTCTCCGCGAGACCTCCGTTTCTGATCTCGGGGCCGTTAGCTCAGTTGGTAGAGCACCTGCCTTTTAAGCAGGGAGTCGCTGGTT
>CAZQSB010000042.1:0-21376 GCA_964596015.1 uncultured bacterium
CGGCCGCGCTCGTGCCGGGAGCCAGGTCGAGGACGTTCAGCCAGGCTTCCTTCGCCGCGATGTAGTTCCCCTGCCGCTCCCGCCCCTGACCGAGAAGAAGATGGGAGCTCACGACGATGTCGAGCGGGACCTGGTCGGGCGCCGCCCGGTACATGGTGATGACCTGCTCAAGGTCGGCGAGCGCTCCCGGGAGCTTGCCGAGGAACGCCGGTACGTTGACGCCGATGAGGCCGCGGAAGTGGCGCGCGTGCGGGTCGCGCGGCTCGAGGATGACCGCCCGGTCGAGATGCTCGTACGCGCGTTCGATGAGCTCGGAGGCCTTCATCATGTCCTCGGCCTCCCCGGCGCTCATCCCGAGGTAGAGCCCGAGATGAGCGTGGGCCTTCACGTCCTCGGGATTATCGGCGACGGCCTCCTCCATGACCGATACGGCCTCGCCGAGGCGTCCGGCCGCGCGGTGCTCCCCGGCCCGGTCGATGGCGTCGGGCACCGAGACAGCGGCCGCCGAGACAGCGAGCGCGAGTGCCAGCGCGAGTGCGGCGCACGTTCTGAGCATGTTCCCTCCCTCTGCGACTCAGCCGCGGAGCGCGTCCTCGGCCGCCTTCCGGATGGCCCTGAGGGCCTCGCCCCGGTCGTCCTTCCCGAAGATGGCGGACGCCGCGACGAGGACCTCTCCCCCGTTCCGGGCGACCTCGCCCGCCGTGTCGGGCCCGATGCCGCCGTCCACCTCGATGAGGAAGTCGAGCCCGCGCTCCCGCTTCCAGCGCGCGATGGTCTCGAGCTTCGGCATGACGTCAGCGATGAAGCTCTGGCCCGCGAAACCCGGATTCACGGTCATGACGAGCGCGAGGTCGATGGCCTCGAGATACGGCTCGACCTGCGTTGCCGGGTTGGGCGGGTTCACGGCGAGACCGGGCTTCGCGCCCCGCTCGCGGATGAGCCCGATGACCTCGTGCGCGTCCTCGCAGACCTCGCTGTGGAACATGATGTAGTCCGCGCCGGCGTCGATGAAGGCCGGCGCGTACTCGGCGGGGTCGGTGATCATGAGGTGCGCGTCGATGGGAAGGTCGGTGGCGCGCCGGACCGCCTTCACGATGACCGGTCCGAGCGTGATGTTCGGGACGAAGTGTCCGTCCATGACATCGATGTGGACCATGTCGGCCCCGGCCTCCTCGACGGCGGCGATCTCCTCGCCCAGCCGCGTGAAGTCGGCCGCCAGGATGGACGGCGAGATGCGTATGCGGTGTTCGGCCATGGATCCCCCGAGTGGATTCGTCGGCCCCGGCGGGGCCATTCTGGAACCTAGCCCCTGCCCACGCGCAGCGTGACGCCTTCGCCCTCGACGACGTGCGAGCCCGCCGCCGGGTCCTGCACGACCACAACGTCTCGATGGAACCGTCCGTCCCCGCGCTCGTACTTGACGGCGCGGACGACGAGCCCCAGCCCCTCGGCGATGAGACGCGCCTCCTCTGGCGTCCGCCCCACGAGCGACGGCATGATGAACTCGAGCGGTCTGGGCCCCAGGCTCACCAGGAGCCTGATGGGCGTCCCGGCCGGCAGGGCCGCGCCTGGGCCCGGGTCGGAGCCGACCACGCGGCCGCGCTCGACGCGGTCGGTGTGCACCTCGACGATCTCGCTCACGGTGAAGCCCGCCGCCTCGGCATCGAGCTGAGCCTGCCTTGTGTTGAGCCCGCCGAGAGACGGCACCGCGCGGATGTCCTGTCCCTCGCTCAACACGACCGCCATGCTTCTGCCCACCTTCATCTCGACGCCGGGCTCGGGAGCCTGCGACGCGACGGCGCCCTCGCGGAAGGTCGGGTGGGGACGCGTGGTCTCCACGCGGACGTTCAACCCGACCGCCTGCGCCGCGCGCTCAGCGTCCACGAGGAGCTTGCCCTTGAGGTCGGGCGCGGCGACGAGGTCGCCCGCTCCGACAAGAAGCGGCATCACGACGTAGTTGAACAGCACGAAGACGCCGACGATCGCCGCGAGGACGGCCGTGACATCAAGCAGCCAGCGCATGAGCGTCCGGCCTCGTGGCTTCCGCTCCTCTGCGGTCATGCCGTCACTTCCTCCTCGGTCAGGATGCCGTCCAGCGAGAGCTCCATCTCGGACTCGTTCGGCAGGGCCTCCTCCTCGCGCATCACGTCCTCCCCGCGTCCGCCCTTCCGGACGAGCCGCGCGGCGAACGCTCCGTCGATGCCGTGCCGCTGCGGAAGTATGGAAACGTATCCCCCGTCGACGAACATGCCCGGGCAGTACCGCGCGGCGTTCTCGAAGGCGAAGTCCTTCCGCTTCTCGAGGAACCGCTTCACGACGTAGGCGTTCTCCTCGGGCTCGAGACTGCAGGTGCTGTAGACGATGCGGCCGCCGGGCTTGACGAGTCTGGCCGCGAGGTGCAGAAGGCGGAGCTGGCGGCTCGTCTGCCTGGCGAAGATCTGCCTCGGGTGAATGCGTTCCAGCTCCTCGATGTCCTCGCGTATCCTCTCGCGGGCGTGCACGTCGAACTTCCATCGGGCGTCGATGCGTCTGCCCAACGTTCCGGTCCCCGTGCAGGGCGCGTCCAGGAGCACCGCGTCCGCCTCGCCGGCGACGTCGGGCGTCGCCTCGCCCTCGATGACCTCGCAGTTCCGGACGCCCAGTCGCTCAATGTTCTCACGGAGCATCTCTGCCCGTCTCTCCGAGATCTCGAAGGCCCGGATGGTCCCGTGCCCGCTCATCCGCTCGGCGATGGCGGTCGTCTTGCCCCCCGGGGCCGCGCACATGTCAACGACCGTCTCGCCCGGTTCGGGGTTCAGGAGCCTCACAGCCGCGAGCGTGCTCTCGTCCTGGAACTGGAGTTCGCCCTTCCTGAACGCGGTGAGGTCCGTGACGTCGCCGCCCCCGAGGATCTCGACGCACTCGTCGAAGTACCTGCCGGGCCGGCTGTCCCTGCCGTCTCGCCGGAGCGACTTCTGGAGCTCCGCGGGCGTCGTCCTGAGGGCGTTGGCTCGTGCCACCAGACGCGGCACCTGGTTGTTGTATTCGCAGAGAACGGTCGTGTTGACCGGCCCATAGCGCTCGAGCCACCGCCCGATGAGAACCTCGGGATGCGAGTAGACGACGCTGATGTGCCTGACCGGCTCGCTCTCGAGGGACGGGAAGTCGGGCCGGAGGCTCGTCAGGATGTTCCGGAGCACCGCGTTCACAAGCCCCGCCGTGCCCTTGTGGCCGTAGCGCTTCGCGAGGTTGACCGACTCGCTGACGGCCGCTCTCGGCGGTATGCGGTCGAGGTAGTCGATCTGATAGAGACCGAGACGGAGCGCGTTCCGTATGGTGATGGGAAGCGCCTTGAGCCCTCCCTTGACGTACTGGTCCAGGACCCAGTCGAGGCGCCCCTTCCAGCGGATGACTCCGTAGGTCAGGTTCTGCGCGAGCGCGACGTCGCGGTCGTCGAGCGACGCGGTGCGGAGCTCGCGCTCGAGCACGGCGTCGATCTTGCGGTCGCCCGACTCCCACTCCGACAGCGTGAGGAGCGCAACCTGTCGTGCGTCCAAGCGCTACCCCCTCGCTCCGAAAACGCGGATCGCCTCGCGTACTCCGTCGAGGTCGACGGTCGTGTCGCGGCAGGGACCGTTCGGCCGTTCGTTGAGCACGCCGTAGACCGGCAGCGGATAGCTGTCCTGGATCCCCGACGTGAGGTCGGTCTCGCACGCGACGGCGATGATGGCGTCGGGGCGGACCTCCCCGATGACGCGCCTCGCGAGCGTTCCGCCGGTCGCCACGGCCAGCGGAAGACCCGTGTCGTTCCCCAGCCGGACCAGCTCCGCGATGACGCACTTCCCGCACCCGGTGCAGTTCTCGATGAGCCCGCCCGTTATCTTGTGCGGGCAGTCGGTCGACTGCAGGCAGTGCGGCAGAAGCAGCAGCACGCGCCTCGGTCTCGAGTGCCCGCTTCCGGCTCTCACCAGGGCGTTGTTGACGGCGACGAACGAGCGTTTCACGGCGTCGCGGTCGAGCCCGATGATGGTAGCGAGCATGAGCACCAGAGGAAAGAGGATCCACACGACCGCGCTCGTGATCCTCGACCCGAACACGATGCGGCGCCCCGTGAGCGCGGACACCGCGATGGTGGCGAGTCCGACGGCGATGGAGACGAAGGCCGCCCCGGCCACGACCGCGACCACGCCCGGAAGGTCGGGATGGAACTCCGCCAGCCTCGGCGCAACGAGATACCAGGCCACCGCGGCGAAGGCCCCGAGCAGCACCAGCCCGCCCGCGGCGATCAGGATGAAGAGCCGCTTCTCACGAAGCCCCAGCGAGTCGCGGTCTATGCCGGCGAAGACCGTCAAAGGGCATCTCCGAACGCGCGCTCTCCCGCCTCCGGCCGATACCCGAGAACGAAGGCCGACGCGTCCATCGCGGACCTGCCGGACGGCTTGAGCTCTCTTATCCAGACGCTGCCCTCGCCGGCGGCCACCTCGATGCCCCGGGCGTCCTCGATGGAGACGATCTGGCCCGGCTCGCCGACCGGCCGCTTCGCTTCGCCGACCCTCGTCGAAAGCACCGTCAGCGGTCGCCCGCGGTAGGTCGTGCGCGCGCCCGGCCACGGCGTCATTCCCCGGATGTGGTCGTGGACCTTCGGCGCCGGTCTCGTCCAGTCGATGACGCCGTCCTCCTTCCGGAGCTTCCTGGCGTAGCTCGCGAGCCCCGGGTCCTGAGGTGTCCGCGGCGCCTCGCCCCGGTCGATGAGGTCGAGCGTCTCCACCAGAAGCTCCGCGCCCATCGCCGCGAGACGGTCGTAGAGCTCTCCCGCCGTCTCGTTCTCGCCGATGGGAGTGGTCCTCGTCAGGATGGTCTCCCCGGCGTCGACCTTCCGCGCCATGTACATCGTCGTCACGCCGGTCTCGCTCTCTCCGTTCACGATGACCCAGTTGATGGGCGCCACGCCGCGGTACGCCGGCAGCAGGGAGCCGTGGACGTTTATTGCGCCCCTCGCCGGGATGGACAGAAGCTCCTCGTTGAGGATCTGTCCGAACGCGACGACGACGAGAACGTCGGGCGCGAGTTCTCTCAGGCGCTCGGCGAACGCGGGCGTGTTGACAGACTCGGTCTGGTGAACGGGGATATCGAGCTCTTCCGCGGCGAGCTTCACCGCGGGCGGCGTAAGACGGCGTCCCCTCCCGGCCGGGCGGTCGGGCTGGGTGACGACGAGGACGACGTCGTGCGCCGAGGCGTGGACTTCTCTGAGGGAAGGCACCGCGAAGTCCGGTGTCCCCATGAACACAATGCGCATGTCGGCAACTCACCGGAGCGGGGGAACTGCGGCCCTGCTCTACGTTCTTCGGATGCGCGCCTTGACGAGCTGCCTCTTCAGCGGGTTGAGATGATCGAAAAAGAACTTCCCGTTCAGATGATCTATCTCATGCTGAAAGATGCGGGCGAGGGCGCCGGTCACCTCGAGCTTCGCCGGCCGACCTTCGATGTCGAGTCCCGACACGACGACCTGACTCGGACGCTCGACCTCGGCGGTGACGCCGGGACAGCTGAGACAACCTTCCTCGATGACCTCGCGGCCGGAGGCCATGATTATCTTCGGGTTGATGAGCACGACGGCATCCCGGTACACGGCGTCGTCGCCCTCGTGCTCGGGCGGCGGCTCCGCGACGATGACGGGAAGAGCCTCACCGATCTGCGGACCGGCAAGCCCCACGCCGGGCGGGTCGCCCTCCCGCATGGTGTCGATCATGTCGTCGACGACCCTGCGGATCTCTGGCGTGATCTCCTTGATCTCAGGGAGGCCGCCGGTGAGGACCTCGTGGCCGTGCTTGACGACCTCGCGAACCGCCATGGTGCGGATCTACTCCCTTACGCCGCTGATGGCCGACTTGGCCACCTCGACCTTGATGTTCTCGGCGATCCGGAGGACGACCTTGTCGTCGTGAACGTCCTGGATCTCGCCGTAGAGTCCGCCGATGGTCACGACCTTGTCGTTCCTCTTCAGCGACTCGATCATCTGCTGGCGCTCCTTGCGCCGCTTCGACTCGGGCCGGATCATGAGGAAGTAGAAGATCGCGAAGATGGCGATGAGCATGATGAACATGCCCGTCGCGCCGCCTCCGCCACCCTCAGCGCCCTGCGCGCCGGTCGTGCCCATGGCGTGCGCGGTCTCCGGGAACAGCAGTGCGAGTGCCAGCATGTGACAGACCTCCCTAGTGAGCCACGTCGTCGGGCGGCGTGCCGTCGTCCCGGAACCGCTCGCTCTTGACCTTCTCCATCTCCTTCAGAAGCTCGTCGGGGTCGATGTTGCCGTTGCGCGCGAGGACGCGGACGAGCGCCTCGAGCGACAGCGTGTTGGAGAGCGCGAGCTCCTCGAAGGAGACCTCGCGCTTGACCCCATCCTTCACCAGAAAGAGACCGGTCTTCCCTTCCTTCTTCTCATCCTTCTTGGACTTGCCGAATACCACGGTGCTCCCTTCTCTCCGACTCATCGGAACCGGCGTATGGTAGCAGTCGCCGGAGCGCGAAGTCAAGGCGGGTCGGGCGGGTGCCGCCGGCAATCGTTCGGACGCCGACCGTCGGGCCCGGCGGTCGGTCCCTCGTCGGCGCCGCCGTCGCCGCGCGCCGCCCCGGGCGGCTCCTCCGTCGCCGCTCGAGCAGACCGCGCGCCCGTCCACCCATCGGGGCGCCGGATGGTCTCCCGGTGCCGGTCTCCCCTCCGTGCCCGATTACGCTATCTGTGATGAAACAGTTTTCTCTTGCAAGAACTCGCGGGCGGGAGTACGGTGGTTCTGAGCACCAGTCACCACACCCCGAAGTGGATCCGCGCGAGGCGGACCCGAGAAGTGAATCGCACAACGGCCTGACGCATCCAGAGTATGGGCGCCGGCTCCGCCGCGCGGAGCCGGAGGTCCCCCCTGGCGGGGGCGGAGATGGAGGGCCGCCCCCGCCGCCCATTTCACCCCCGGCGCCTCGCACCTTCCGCAACGACCGTCCCGGCGGAGCATCAGAAGAGAAGAGGTGACGCGATTTGTGCGGATTCGCACAATATGATATGCTTGTCTATAGATTGAGATTTTTGCACTCAGGCGCTCTTTCGAGGAGGCCCGCGTGAGAATCATACAGTACACCCTGGCATTGTGCATGACGGCGGGTCTGCTCTTCGCCCCGCTCGCTTCAGAAGCCGCCGCGCCCGACGACAACGTCGAGTGGGATGGCATCTCTCACATCGCGCTCCTCGACCGGACGCCGACCTGTCCGCTGTCCGGTCAGTCGTTCGAGCTCACCATGCAGAGCTGGCAGAACGATCTGACCGCCGTCCGCGTCAGGCTTGACGACGGAGGCAGTGTATCGTTCACCACGGCCTACCCAGCCGGGACGCGCGGGCCGTATGACATGTGGAAGGCGAGCGTCCCCGCGCCGTCCTCGAGTGTCATCGAGTTCGTGTTCGAGGTGACCGACGGCGCCGACACGGACTACCTCGGCCCCTCCGGCATGACCGACACCGTGCCCTCGACGGGCTTCGAGATGGACTTCACCACCCTCGCTCACGCCCCGTACGGCTCGACGCCGGCGGAGGGCGGAGGGGTGGTCTTCAGGGTCTGGTCGCCGAACAGGACGGTCGCTCACGTCCGCGGCGAGTTCAACGGGTGGGGCACCTCCGACCAGATGCAGCGCGTCGGCGATGATTTCATCCTGCACGTACCGGCGGCCGACGACCGCGACCAGTACAAGTACTACTTCCAGAACTCGGTCTGGAACACCGACGCTCGGGGGCGCTCTCTCAACCCCTCCGAGAACTACAACGCGTACGTCGAGGACCCGAACCGCTACAACTGGCAGATCGACGACTTCGACGTGCCGCCCCATGAGAAAATGGTCATCTACCAGCTCCACGTCGGCACCTTCGCCGGATACAACGATCCGTTCGGACCAACGGCGTTCCCGTCCAAGTACGCCGACGTGACGGCGCGCGTCGACCACCTGGTCGAGCTCGGCGTCAACGTCGTCATGCTCATGCCGATCACCGAGTTTCCCTGGGACTACTCGGCGGGCTACAACCCGATCACCCAGTGGGCACCCGAGGCGTACTACGGCGACCCGGACGACGTCCGCGAGCTCGTGGACGTCCTTCACTCGCGTGGCATCGCGGTGATCCACGACATCGTCTGGAACCACGTCTCGTACAGCGACAACTTCCTCTGGTACTACGACGGAACCCAGTTCTACTTCGATGACCCGGCCGTCGAGACCCCATGGGGCAGCCAGAACGACTTCGACAACCCGGGCGTTCGGGACTGGTTCATCGAAAGCATGTACATGTGGCTCGGCGAGTACCGCATGGACGGCTTCCGGATGGACGCCACCGAGTACATGAACATCTTCCCGCAGGAGGCCGCCGGCTGGAGCCTCATGCAGTGGTTCAACGACGAGATCGACCGCCGCTGGGTCGACAAGATCGCCATCGCCGAGCAGCTCCCCGACGACTCGTGGGTGACTCGCCCGACAAGCTCGGGCGGCGCCGGGTTCGACTCGCAGTACTACGACCACTTCACCGACCGCCTGCGCGAGGAGATCCTCGACGCGGCGCTCGGCGACCCCGACATGGGCGTCATCGCCGACATCCTCGACGGCAGCGGCTCGTATCTCTCCGGCCGCTACGTGACGAACTACCTCGAGCTCCATGACGAGGTCTGGCCGACGAGCGGCGGGCAGCGGATCGTGAAGACCATCGACACCTCGGCACCGCACGACGACCAGTACGCGAGGGGCCGCACGAAGCTCGCGCAGGGCATCGTGCTGACGGCGCCGGGCATCCCGGCCATCCACCAGGGCACGGAGTGGTTGGAGGACCGCGACTTCGGCACGGACTCGGGCAACCGCATCGACTGGTCGCACAAGACGACGTACGCCGGCATCTTCGACTACTACTCGGACGTCATCAGGCTCAGGACGATCGAGGACGCCCTCCGGGCCGACTCAGGGATCGAGATCTTCCACGTGAACGACGGCTCGAACGTCATCGCCTACCGACGAACGAACTACTTCGGAGACGACGTGGTGGTCGTGGCGAACTTCTCGAACACCGACTTCGCGAACTACCGGTTCGGCATCCCGACCGACGAGCCGTGGATCGAGTATGTGAACTCCCAGGACCCCGCCTACATGGGCACGGGCACGACGAACCCGGGCACGCTCACGCCCGATGCCATCGCGCGCGACGGGTACTCGCAGTCGCTGGAGATCGCGCTATCGAAGATGGCGCTCGTCATCCTGGTACCCGATGGGCAGACCGGCATCGAGGACGGACCCGGCCAGACCAAGGCCGGCTTCCGGCTCCTGCCGCCGTATCCGAACCCGACCTTCGAGGGCGTTCGCGTCGCCTTCGACCTGGCCGAGGCAGGCCGCGCGAAGCTCGCGATCTATGACATCGCCGGGCGCCTGGTGAAGGTCATCGGCGAGGACGAGTTCCCCGCCGGCAGAAGCGAGGTCAGCTGGGACGGCACGAACCGCTCGGGCTCGCGCGTCGCGGCGGGAGTCTACGTGGTCCGCATCGAGTCGGGCGGGAAGGAAGCGCTCAGGAAGGCGGTCGTGCTGAGGTAACGTGGCGGGCGGAGCCGAGGCTCACTGCCCGGCACGCCGCGCCGGACCTCATCGCTCGCAAGCTCACACCGAACGAACAGAAGCGCCGGGGGCGACCTGCTCCCGGCGCTTCTGCTGCTCTCAGTCTTCAGCCATCACCGAAACAGCGCCTTGATGGACCCCCAGGACGCCGGCTCCACCGGTGTGTAGAGCTGGTTCAGGAAGAGCATGTTCTGGCCGTAGTAGGACTGCTCTATCAGCAGGTCGAGATCCCCATCAGCGTCGATGTCCAGCAGCTCGAGCCCGAACGCCCAGCCCTGGTGCTCGTACTCGACCCCCGTCAGCATCTCCGGACGTTCTTCGAACTGTGGCTCCCCCGGCGTGCCGACGTTCTCCCAGCACTGAGGCCAGGTGTCCGAGGTCACACCAACAGCATCCATGTCGCCGTCGAGATCGAGATCACCGAAGCTCGTGAACATCGCGGATCCGTAATGCAGGTCGATATCAGTGAGCCACTCCCAGTCCTCAGACCACTCCGGAGACTGAGGAGTACCTACGTTCCTGTGAAGCAACAGAGCGCTGGTGGACGTGGTCGCAATGATGTCCAGATCGCCGTCGCAGTCGATGTCGGCGAGCTCAGCCGTGCAATGGTGGGAAGTGAACACAGAGTCAACAGACGGTAACCACGCGGGCTGCTGAGGCGTGCCCTCGTTGAGCTGGATGAAGACGTACTCGTCCCAGTAGGTCTGAATCAGATCCAGGTCACCGTCACCATCGAGATCACCAAGGTCCGCCGACTTGCGGCCTCTGCCGTGTAGCCAGATGCCCTCGAACACACCTGTGTCGAGTTCCCAGACCGGGGCCTCCGGCGTCCCTACATTCCAGTAGTGCAGTGTTGGTGAGGACACATCGCAATCGCCGTCGCCATCGAGGTCCCCGGCGGCAGGGAAGCACAGCGCGCCCTGCGGCGCCATGTGATGCGCGGGCTCCCATGTCAAAGTGGCGGCCGGCACCACCGGCGCGAGCAGGAGAAGCACGGCAGCAGTTACAAGCACTCTCATCGTCGCCCCCTCTCATGGAGCTGCGCACGGGGCTTCACGCCGCCCTCAGTAACGCCCTCAGACGATCCCGCATCAGCGTTCGGAGTCCAGATGATGAGCTTCGGTGCTGAGCCGTCTCTTACCGGGACCGAGTCGAACGAAGGTTGAGGATTCACTCCTGTTTGCTGACGCTCTTCTGAGCATTCTCAGCTCTGTTCTGAGCGCGGTCGATGTCCTCTCCATTATAGCACCACAAGTGTCCCATACCCCCCCCAACTGTCAAGTGACGAGTCGACGCACTATTGTCATAGCGTGCGGTCGTGGAAAGGAGCTGGCGACCTGCTCCCGGCGCTTCTGCATGTCTCTTCGGAGAGCGGCACACTGGGCTGCGGCCCGGGCGCTGCGCCTACGCCGTCACGCACGCTCCCGGGATCCGGCCGCTCGCGATGACGTCGTAGGTGAGCGAGAAGAGCCGCCAGAGCTCGGGGAGCGAGCGGAAGAAGCCCAGGAGTCCCTCGCCGCCTCCAATGGTGACATCGACGTGCTGGATGGACTCGAGGAGCTCGAGATGCACCTCCGCCTGGGGCGGCGCGTTCTCGGCAATGAGGATGCTCTCGGTGTAGGGCATCATGGAATCGTCGTAGCCGTGCCCAATGATGAGGCGGGCGCGAACCCGGTCGAGCGAGTTCGCGGGCGAGAGTTCGTCGAGATAGCGCCGGATGCGGGGGTTGAGCCTCGCGATGAGCTCCTGGGCCCGCTCCGGGTCGTCGTTCGTCATGGCATCGAAGATGAGCCGGCCCTCGTCACTCAGCTCGGGCAGGAGGTCCGAGACGTCAGCGTCGGCGTCGTCGTAGCGCCGCTCGGCGATGCGCCGGAGGGGCTCACGGTCGGACTCGGTCTCGACGAGTTCGACGCTGTTCAGAAGGAACCCCCACCGTCCGACGTTCCGGGGTTCCAGATACACCCACTCGCCGTCCTCCCGGAAGTAGCCGGTCGTCATGTACGTCACGATGTGGCGGAGGTCGTAGTACGCGCCCAGCAGGAAGAGGAACGCCACATCCTGATTGATGCGCTCGTCCGTCGCCGCCAGAAGCGCGAGGCCGCCCGCGTAGCTCAGTCCGAACATGCCGACGCGCCGCTCGTCCACGTCCTCGCGAGACGCCAGGTACTGATAGGACGCGACGAGCTCGTCGACGTCGGTGAGCCTCACCCGGAACTCCCTCAGGTTCACGAAGTCCGGAGCGAGCACCGCGAACCCGGCGCGCGCCATCGCGTCGGCGAAGTTAACGAGCCTGGGGTCGTCGCGGCCGCCCGCCGCAACGCCGTGGTTCACGACGAGCCCCGGATACGGCGGCTCGCCCTCCGAAGGGAGATAGAGCGTCGCGTCGATGGTCCGTCCCGCGGCTTCGTACTGCGCCTGTGTTACGACGGGCTCAGGCAGACGCGCCTCGGCGGGACCACTCTCGAGCGGGGTCGCGCTCTCGGCGAGCACCATCCCGGCGAGGTACGCCACGTGGATGCGCTCGGCGTTCATCCACATGATGAGCGCGATCGCCACGACCAGAGCGACCCGGATGAACGCGCGCCTCGTCCTCTCCCTCTGCGTGAGCCTCCGCCTCATCACACCTCCCCTACGAAGCTGCCGCCTCTTCCGCGCGCCGGGCCGCCTTCCGCCCCGCGTCGACGTCGACGCGCGACAGAAGGATCGCCCCGACGATGAAGAACGCGGCGACAGAGACAATGCCCATTCTGCTGGTGCCGGCGAGCTGCCCGACGAGCCCGAAGATGAAGGGTCCGGCTATTCCTGCGAACTTGGAACTCGTGCTGAAGAACCCGAAGAACTCGGCCGCCTTGTGGCGGGGCACCATCGAACCGAAGAGCGAGCGCGAGACGGCCTGCGTCCCGCCCTGCACGACCCCGACCGCGATGGCCAGCGCGTAGAAGTGCGCCGCCGTGCTCATGAAGTACGCGGAGACCGAGATGACCGCGTAGACGGCGAGGCCCGTGAGCACCGCCGGTTTCGGTCCGACCTTCGACGCGGCCCGACCGAACAGGAATGAGAACGGCACGCCGACGAACTGCGTGAGCACCAGCGCGCCGACCATATCGTTCAGCCCGATGCCGATCTCGTCGCCGTAGGCCGTCGCCATGCGGACGATGGTCCCGATGCCGTCCGAGTAGATCCAGAACGCGATGAGAAAAACGAAGAGATGCCGGTAGTCCGACAGCTCCGAGAACGTCGTCCGGAGCCTCTTCCACGCCTCCGGCAGCACGCCTCCTCTGGGAATCCGGATGCCCTCCATGCGGGGTTCGGGCACGTCCCGAAAGAACGGGACCGAGAACGCGCCCCACCAGATGGCGACGCTCACGAACGAGGCGCGGATGGCGAAGTTCTCGCTCGGCATCCAGAACCGGTCGGGGAACATCACCCAGAGGAGATTGAGCACGAGGAGGATGCCGCCGCCCAGGTACCCCAGCGCGAAGCCGCGCGCCGAGACGTCGTCGATGTTCTCAGGGCTTGTGATGTGCGGGAGGAGCGACTCGTAGAAGACGTTGCCGCCGGCGAACCCGATGTTCCCGGCGATGAAGAGCAGCGCGGCCGGCAGCCACGCGTCGGTCCCGAGCGTCGCGAAGAGCGCGGTCGCGATGATGCCGAGTCCGGCGAAGAAGCCGACCAGCCGCTTCCTCGAGCCCGAGACGTCTGCGACGGCCCCGAGAATCGGTGCCGAGAGCGCGACAAGGACGAGCGCCGCTGACGTGGTGTAGCCCCAGGTCGCGGTCGCGTCCGCCGGCGCCATGCCGGAGCGCGTGGCCAGCGCGCGGAAGAAGGGCGGAAAGAGCGCGGCCATGATGGTGGTGGCGAAGGCCGAGTTGGCCCAGTCGTAGAGGCACCACGACCGTATGGCTCGCCGGTCGCTCACCGGAACATGGCCTTGATGCCGCCCCAGCTCTGGTCTTCGACGGGTGTGAAGAAGGGGTCTTCGATCTCGTAGATGCGGTTCGTGCCCCAGCAGCTGGTCCAGAGCGTCCGCTCGCTCCTGAGCCGCCCGATGCTCACACCGAACGTCGAGCCCCCGTACCAGTGCGAGGGGAACGCGTCCACGACGTTCATCCCGATATCGCAGACGTAGACGACCGTGTCGTAGGCGTCCATCACATAGAAGTGCCCGGTCATGGGATCGAAGTCAATGCCGCCGCCGTGCGGATAGCCGAGTCCGCCGGGGTGCGGCCAGACGTCCACGGGCTCGAACGCCTCGGTACACCTGATGATGGTGCCGTCGTCGTAGCTCGAGAGGTAGAAGAACGCGCCGTCGAAGGTGATGCCTGCGACGCCCGGACAGAAGCTGTGCACGTTGATGGAGTCAACGATCGCGCCGCCGACGTTGATGACGTAGATGGGGTCCTGTGTGGCATCGTACCCCAGATAGTCGGTCACGTAGATGAGGGCGCCCTCGGGATGACCCACATGACACACGCCGTTGGCCTCGGCGTCGTGCCCGAGCTGGGCGGCCATGTCGACGAAGAGATGAGGCGTTCCGTCGGGCTCTATCTCATAGATGTACCCGTCAACCTCCGTGCCGAAATAGAGGATGCCGTAGCCGGGCACCCAGTCGATTCCCATGGCGCTGACGGACGGCGGACCGGGAGCCGCGAATGAGTCAATGAACCCTCGCTCGAGCGCCGCGTCGGGACCTCCACCCGATGCGAGCAGAGCTGAAAGTGAGCTTTCGCCGGCGGAAGCAACGACAGCCATCGCGAGCACGCATGTCAACACGATCACAAGCCGCATGGTCGTCCCCTTTCAGGAGTCCGTTCCCGACAACGCCGGCAACGTAGCACGCCCCCGCCCGCTCACGCAATGACGAATGCTCAGCGCAACGAAAGCGGGGCGCCGGTTCTCTCCCGACGCCCCGCTCACACTCTCACAGGCCCGCACGCGCGGCCGTCCGTTCGGCGCTACTCCGGCTCGACGAACACGGCCGCCGTCCGGCCCGGCACCATGAACGTTCCGTCCGGCTCGTAGCCCGCGTCGCGGACCACCTCGTCGGCCGACTCGGCCAGAACCGGGTGGAGCATGAACTCCCGGTCCTCGAACGCGTCGTTCCGGAAGCTCACCTCGTCCGCCGTCGCGTTGATGACGACCACGACCGAGCGGTGCTCCGGATCGAGGTTCTCCATGCCCTCGACCTCGTCCGAGACGCTCATGACGATGAGTCCCGGCACCTGCTTCGGCCCGGTGTTCCAGAACTCGACCCGCGACTTGACGTCGTCGCCCGTCCTGAGCCTGAAGAGCGGCGTGCTCTTCCGGATGGTCAGGAGCTCCTTCATGTGCGCAACGGTCATCGCGATGTGGTCGGGGCCGGGCGTGATGTCCTCGTTCCCGAGCAGGGGACGGATGATGTCCCAGCGGTCTCGGTTCTTCTCGGCGATGGGAAGCCCCACGCCGAAGTTGTTAATCTGGTAGGTGAAGTCGAGCCTGTTGAACCAGTCGCCGGAGTTGTAGCTGTCGGCGTCCATCGACTTCGACCGCAGCATGTCGATTCCCGCGTGGAAGAACGGGACGCCCTGCGCGAACGCCGGGACGGACATCGCGACCATCTGCATCCTCGTCCGGTCCATCATGTCGGCCGACCTCGGCGCCGCATACTGGATCTTGTCGAAGAAGGTCTCGTTGTCGTGCGCCGAGACGTACGCCAGCGCCTCCTGCGGGTCGAGCGCGTACCCGACGCCGTCGAAGCTCCCCATCACGGGCCTGCCGGTCGCGTCGGTGAAACGGTAGTCTCTGAGGTTGCCCGCCATCCCGACACGGATACGGTCGCTCGCGCGGAGCATGGCCATGCGGTCGGTCTGTCCCGTCGCGAAGCCCTGGTCGCGCCGGTCCGAGAACGCGCTCCCGCCGCGCACGGCGTCGCGGATGCGGTCGTTGAACGTCCCGATGCCGGTGCCGGCCATGTTCTGCTGGGTCGCGTTGACGCCGCGGCGGCCGCCCTGCACCTCGCCGAAGTCCCAGCCCTCGCCGTAGACGTAGATGGCCGACCCGTCGACGCCGTCCTCCTCCATCGTGAGCCCGTGGAGCGCGTCGCGCACCTTGAGCATGTTCGACTTCATGTGGTGTCCCATGAGGTCGAACCGGAAGCCGTCCACCTTGAAGTCCCTGGCCCAGTGGACGACGTCGTCCACCATGAACCGCTCCATCATGTAGTGCTCACTTGCCGTGTTCTCGCAGCACGTGCTCTTCTCGACGAACCCGTCCATGTTGAGGCGGTGGTAGTAGCCCGGGACGATCTTGTCGAAGACCGACTTCTCGGATGTGCCGCTGGCGTTCGTGTGGTTGTAGACGACGTCCATCACGACCCTGAGCCCCATGTCGGAGAGCGCCTGCACCATCCGACGGAACTCGACGATGCGCTTCGTTCCGTTCGGCTCGGTTGCGTAGCTGCCCTCAGGCACGCCGAAGTGGAACGGGTCGTAGCCCCAGTTGTAGGGGTCCGAGTCCTGGATCATCGCGATGACGTCCTGCTGCTTCGCGGAGTCGGGCGGATACTCGTCCATCTCGGGCGGCGGGTACTCCCACGTCGCCTTGTTCTCGTTGACCGAGGCGATGTCGAAGGCCGGCAGCAGATGAATGTGCGTGAGCCCCGCATCGGCGAGCGCCGCGAGATGCCTCGTTCCGTTCGAGTCGACGGTGAAAGCGCGGTACGTCCCGACGAACTCATCGGGCACCTGCGGGTCGTTCGCGCTGAAGTCGCGCACGTGGAGCTCATAGATGACGATGTCCTCGGGCGCCATGAGCGGCGGCTTCTCGAGGTCGTTCCAGCCCGCCGGCTTGAGCACGTCATCGTCGAGGTCGACGATCTGGGTCATCTCGCTGTTCATCGAGAGGCTTCTGGAGTACGGGTCCGTGACCACGTTCCGCACGATGGCCCCCGACTGCGGCATGAAGACCTTGACCTCGTAGACGTAGTACTTGCCCTTCCAGTCGGACTCGCCCATCGCCGTCCAGACGCCGTCGATCTCGTCCATCGGGATGACGGCCTCTGGCTCCGGGGTCATCGTATCGGGGAAGAGATGAAGCCAGACCTGCTGGGCCGTCGGCGCCCAGACGCGGACCGTCGGGGCGGCCCTCTCCCACGTCACACCCAGCGGACCGTCGTAGGCGTAGAGGTCATCCAGCGCGCCCGGTATCTGCACGCCGGTCGCCGTCGCGAGCATGCCGTCCGAGCCCATCATTGAGACCGCGAGCTGTCCCTTCAGGAACCCGAGCGCTCGCTCCATGGCGGTCTCGGGGATCTTGAACGCGCGGAACCCTGCCAGGTGCGGGAACTTCCTGCGGACGTCGGCGGGGAGCCCCTCGGAGTCGTACTCGAGCTCTATCTGCATGCCGCCCTTGAC
This sequence comes from uncultured bacterium, assembly GCA_964596015.1. Lineage (GTDB taxonomy): Bacteria > Joyebacterota > Joyebacteria > Joyebacterales > Joyebacteraceae > WJMD01. Next base: position 16,995 of record CAZQSB010000042.1, read on the forward strand.
TCCGCCCTTCGTGAGCTCGAGCCCGGCGTCCCTGCATGAGTGAAGATAGTAGGACGCGCCCTCTCTCGGCGGCACGCGCCACGCGATGGTGCGGGCGTCGACCCAGTGGGCCTGGCGACGCGAGATGTCGCCCAGGGCCAGCTTCTCGACGTCCGGCGCTTCCGTCATGATGTCGGGCCTCCCGGATACGATCCAGATCTCGTCGCCGTGCGTCTCCGGCCGGTAGAACATGTCGGGGCCGGGGTCCTTGGTGTCGCCCTTGTGGATGATGAAGCCGACCTCGTCGGCGCCGTCCACGAGCGGGATGTCCCAGTAGAGCCCCATGGGGTCCTCGCCCGTCGGCTCCATAGGGTCGGTCCATGTGACCGAGACGTCGGCGTCGCCCCAGACGTGAAGGCCCCAGCCGGAGTACTGCGCGTCGGGACGGTAATAGTGAATGCGCGCGAAACCCGACTCGAGCGGCGGCGCCGTCGGCAGTTCCTCGCGCGCCGCGGCCGCGTCCCCTCCGCCGACGATGCGCACTGCGTTCTGTCCACCGTAGCTGTCGTCCACGTAGTAGTCCGCCTCGGGGTCCATCGGCATCCCGTCGAGAGCGGTCTCCATGTCCTGCGGCCACGTGCCGTTCACGAAGTACTTGTACTGATACTCGCCGGGCTCGAGGTCGAGCGTCGCCTCCCACGTCCCATCCTGCTTCTCCATCTGCGTCTCGCCCCAGTCGTTGAACGCCCCTCTGACCGAGACGGACTGGACCTCCATGTCCTCCGGCGGCGAGAACGTGAACGTCACGTCCTCCGCGAACGCCGTCACCGCGGTGAGCGCGACGACGGCCGCCACCAGAAGGCAATACGGCGCGCGTGCCATAGCATCCTCCTTCGTGGTCATGCCACGGTTCAGTTCATATGTACTTCCGCAAAAATCGGCGTGCGAAGAGTATAGCACAGAGAAAGGGGAGTCCGAAGGAGCCAGAGCGACGCAAGCCGCGGGGCCTCCTGAGACGCAAAACGGCCGCCCGGCAAGACACCGGGCGGCCGTCGCAAGCGATCTTCCGGAAGAGGCTATCTGTAGAACGACTTGATGGCGCCCCAGCTCTCCTCTTCGACGGGCGACTCGTCCTGGCCCTCGAACCAGGTATCGTCCAGCATGATGCCGGCTCCGCCCGCCGCTCCGGGTCCGCAGCCGTTGTCGGTCGTGTAGAACCTGAGCTCGAACGCCGTGTCGCCGTAGGGCGGGCCGCCGCAGTTCAGGCCGATGTCGAGTCCGCTGATGCCGGCCGTGCCCCATCCGTCGCACTGGCCGAAGTCGCCCCAGAACGACGCGAGGGCGACCCACGTGGTTCCGCCGTCGATGGTGGCGAGGTAGGTCCAGTAGTCGTTGTCCACCGTCGGCACCTCGGAGTGCAGATAGAAACGCACCGTGCACGTGACCGCACTGAGGGCGTCGAGGTCCGTGTACGGCGTTATGAGCGAGTTGTTGAGGTTCGGCGGGATGAGACTGGTGTCCGCGTCGTCGCCGCACCACCAGGAATGCGGGTCGGAGGCGGCGGGGCACTTCCGGTCGATGATGTGCCACCAGTCGCCGGCAGCCGCCGGGACACCCGGCGTGCAGAGACCGCCGGTCTCGACATCATCCAGGAAGTAGACGTACCCGCCGTAGAAGTCGAAGATCTTGACGATGTCGCACATGAAAGCGCCGCCGACCGAGAGATAGTCTCCGTCCTCGTCCGAGAACGCTCCGTCCGAGATGAACCGGAACCGGGCCTTCACCGGATTGTCGTACGGACTCAGAACGAATCCGTAGGTGCCGAGGTCGCTCCACGGAACCACGCCGTCGTACCCGCGGTTCAGGTTCACGTAGACGCCGTTCGACTCGGCCTGGACGTAGGTGAAGTCGTACGCGGGCTCGGAGTCGTTCCGGTACGCGAACGTGAGGATCGGATAATAGGCCGCGCTGACATCGGTCGTGGGGATGGTCAGGCGGTCGTCCCAGCCGTTCCCGTAGCCGCCGTCGGCGTCGTAGTCGAAGTTGCCGCACCACCAGCTGTTGTTGCCCTCGTAGGCGAGGTAGGTGTCGACGTGGAAGTGGGGCACCGACGTGGCGGTGTTGTCCCTGTGCGTCCACGACCCCTCTCCGCTCTCGATGTCGTCGTACCAGTAGAGCACATTGGCACGTGACGGGCCCCTGAGCTCATTCGTCGGCGTTGCATGCTCGACGCGGGCGGAGGTCACGCTCGCCGCCAGGGCGACTACTGCGAGCACCAGAATCACACGATTCATGGTTCCCCCCTCTCTTTCTTCCGTCCGGTTCCCCGCTACCGCTGGCAGGGTACTCCGGTTGCAAGGACATTCCGTCTTCTGAAACGGTCCTGCGCTCTCACGAACTCCCGTGCGAGGCGGTTCCCGTTGTCTTTGCGGGCAGCGGCCCAGAACCTGGCCGGGCGCTCGGGTGAGAGTCGTCGGGGTACCGGTCCGCCGGGGCCGCCTGAAGGACCGTCTTCAGGGCGAGCGCACCGCCGGGCGATGCACTCTCGCTCCTGAAGCTCTTTTCGCGGCCACAATGCACCACGGGGCCGGAAACGTCAAGGGCTAGTTGCGGGTTGTCCCCGAGCAGAAGGGCTCGCCGCGGAGCCTCGGGTCGGACCGCAGCGCTGTATGGTGGTCGGGCGCGCGACGACGGGAGTCGGCGCTCAACGGAACATGGCCTTCAGGGAACCCCACGACATCTCCCCGACCGTAGAGAAGCTGCAGCCCACGCCGAGCGCGCCGATGAGTCCGCAGCCCGACTGCGCAGCGGTACAAGGCGAGTACTCGTTGATCTCGTAGACGCCGGACGAACAGAACTGCGGGTCGGCGGAGATGTTGCCGTTCTCACCGAGCTGGTCCGCGATGCAATCGGTCCAGTCGCTTCCGGTGTTCCCGAAGATGTCGCAGCAAAGGAGAACCGGCAGTCCGGTGTCGTCGTAGCACTCGACGCCGCTCGAGTTCGACGCGATCAACACTCGTTCCAATGTCGGGGCGCCGTCGGTCGAGACGTAGATGCCGCCGCCGCGCTGGGCCGTGTTGTCGGCGATGGTGACCCCCCGGATGAGCGGCGAGCCCCTGGAGACCCAGATCCCGCCTCCGAAGTGCGCCGACGTGTTCCCGGCAACGACGCAGTTCTCGAAGTGGCCATCGTAATCGCTCAGATGGACACCGCCGGTGTTGACCGCGGACTCGTTGCGGAGGAAGACGCACCGGGAGATCGACGCGGCCGTGTCGTTGCATCCCAGCCCGCCGCCCTGTGCGCTCGCGTTATCGACGAGTACGCAGTCCTCGAGCGTCGCGGGGGGCGACCAGTTGTCGTACTCGCCCCAGATGTACATGCCGCCGCCGGAGCCGCTCTCATCGCCGAGAGCAGTGTTCTTCTCGAAGCTGCAGCTCCTGACCGTTACGCCCGATGCGTCAATGGAGAGCCCGCCGCCAAACCCGATGAACCCGAGCGCCGCGTTCTGCTCGAAGGTGCACTCGCTCACGACGGCGTAGCTGCTCGCGTTCGAGAAGAACCCGCCGCCGAACGCGTATCCCGGTCCGTCGACCGTGTTCTCCATGAACATGCAGTGCGAGATCTGCGGGTCGGTCGCCTGATCGAAGACGGCCCCTCCGTACTGCGTGGCCTCGTTTCCGACGAACTCGCACTCGGTGATCTCGGCCGAGTAGCCGTAGTAGAGGTAGATGGCGCCTCCGCCCCCGGCAGCGTTCCCCGTGAAGGTGGAGTCTTCGAGACGGAGATGGCTCTCGAACGTGTAGATGGCGCCGCCGCCGGCCGAGATGTTGTCCTTGAACGAGAGGTTCTCCCCCACGAGCGCGGACCCGGTGCCGACCGCGATCGCGCCGCCGCGTTCCGTGGCGAGGTTCCCCCGGAAGGCGCAGTTGCGGAACGTGGGGCGCGCGTTGCTTCGTATCCGGACCGCGCCGCCGTACTCCGCGTGTCCGTTGATGACTGCGAACCCCTCAACGAGCGTGCCCATCGGTTCGGCCGAGTGGAGGTAGAACGCGCGGGTCGTGTCGCCGCAGTCGATGGTCGTGACACCGCAGCCACCGGTTGAGACGAGGGTGAGCTTCCTGCCGCCGAAATCAACCGACGTGTTCCCGACGCCCGAGTAGATGCCGGGAACGACGAGCACCGTGTCACCGGCGGAGGCGAGGTCGATGCCCGCCTGGATGGTGAGGGCGTTCCCCGAACCTGAGGGGTCGACAGTGTAGGTGGCGGCCGGCGCCTGGAACCAGAGCGCGGAGAGAACCAGTGAGATGAGAGCGATTGCGAGACGCATCGCGATGGACCTCCTCACATGAGGAGGCGGAAGCCTGGTCGCGGGGACATCTTCACGATACGCCACATGGTGACTG
>CAZQSB010000043.1:0-20619 GCA_964596015.1 uncultured bacterium
GCGCCGCAGAGCAGGTCCAGGAGGACGTCGGCGCGCTTCTGATCGATGTTGCGGTCGTCGGTGAGACGGCGGGCGAGTCGGTCGATGTTGGCCAACGCCGCATTGAGTCGATCGGGTGGCAGGTTGCGACCCCAGAGGTCACCGGTGCCGTCGTTGTGAGGCCAAGCCTCGACACTGCGATGGGCGATCGAACGCTCGTAGCGGCGCTCGGCATCGTGGGGGTCGACCTCGAGGCACAGCTTGCGGATCCGAGCGCCCAGTTGGCCGGTGGTGAGGCGGGGGGCGTCGTCGAGCACCTGGTCGACGACCCGGCGGGCGGGGAGGAGGTCGAGATGGGAGACCCCGTCGGCGATCACCTTCGCCTTTGCCCAGTCGAGGTGGCCGGCGTGCATCGATGTCCAGACCGCCGGCAGCCGCTCGGTCACGTCGAAGGCCAGTGCGACGTCCGCCTCGGCCTTGCGGCGGGTGAGGGTGAGGGCCGAGCCGACCTCGAGGGGGGCGAACTCGCCGTAGGCGTTGGCCTGGTCGACGGGGGTGCCGCCGTCGTGGCGGTGGGACACCTCCACGATGTCGGCAGCGCGCTCGGCGGCGAGGTGGTTGATGAGCCGTTGGCGGGCTCGCAGCAACGCCACCGTCTCGGTGTCGGACAGGGAGGCTCGGTCGACCGAGGACAGCGCCGAGGCCAGCTCGGTGATCGGGATCTCATCCCACGAACGCAGGGCAGTAGCGAACATCTGTTCGCATCGTAGAACACCGCTACGACACGAACCAGAGAGTCGTCGGAGCTGGACCGCTCGATTGGCGGACGGCGACCGATACCCTCCCGGGCCGTGCCGCCACCCCTGCCCGAGCACCTCCTGACACCGCACCCGGACCGGCTCGCTCCCGACCACCCGGCCCGCGAAACCATCCTCGCCGCCCATGCGGCGGCGGTGGCGGCCGGTCGCCCGGGCTATCTCGATCCGGTGACGGGGCTCTACGTCCAGACGGCGGTCACGCTCTGGGATCGCGGGCACTGCTGCGACTCGGGCTGTCGCCACTGCCCGTGGATCGAGCGCCCCTAGAACCCGTCGATCGTCTCGGCGAGGCCGCGGTCGGCGTCGGTGATGGTGTTGCCGGCGTCGTGGGTGACGAGGTCGACGGTGACCTTGCCCCAGGTGACGCGCATCTCGGGATGGTGGTTCGCCGCCTCGGCGGCCATCGCCACGCGGGTGGCGAAGGCGAAGGCGGTGGAGAAGTCGGGGAACGACCGCTCGGTGTGGAGGACGCCGTCGACGACCTCCCAGTCGGGGTGCTCGGACAGCCAGGCTTCCATGGGATCCTCGATCTCGGGTGCGACGAACTCCAGTGTGGCAGCGTCGCCGGTCAGTACCAGGCGACCCTCGGTCTCCTCGGCCGCGAAGGGGCCCTGGAAGGCCGAGAGGAACGTCTGCTCCATCGCCATGAGCTCGGGTGGCCCGGCCATCAGCGTCGTGGCGAGTGGGCCGACCTCGAGGCGGCCATCGACGATCGCGCCACTCCCCATGAAGCGGTTCACGGCCGCCTTGCCCGCCATGCGACCCTCGGAGAACTCGAGGGTGATCTCGGCCGCACCGAGGTCCACGGGCTCGCCGCCCATCTCGAGTCGGGCGAGGCGCCAGGGGGTGTCGCTCACGCCGCCGCCTCGAAGCCGAGCTCGGTCCCCGGCGCCGGGTCGCCGGGAGCGGGGGGCTGGGCCACCATCGTCAGCCGGTCCCCGTCCACGGTGGCCACCCAGCGGTTGGACACGAGTGCCTCGAGGTACCGGGCCTCGAGGGCCATGACGTCGGTGTCCTCGCAGAACCGCTCGGTGACGGCGACGCCCGAGAGCACCACCTCGTCGCCGTCGCGGTCGATCTGGCCGGAGTAGGTGTTGCAGCCCGACGACCCACTGGCCCGGCCGTCGGCGATGGTCATGGTCACCTCGGCGGGCAGGTCGACGGAACCGCCCTCGTACGTGAACGAGGTCAGCACCCAGTCGCCCTCGGCGCCGGTCGAACAGCCGGCGAGTGCCAGGGCCAGGATGAGCAGGAACAGGATGCGTGGCACGGCTCCCTCGTGGACGGGTGCCCCGATCCTACGATCGGGGCATGGCACTGCGGACCGACCAGGGGATCGTCCTGCGCTCGTACCCCTTCGGGGAGTCGCACAAGGTCGTGGTGCTCGTCTCGGCCAACCGGGGGAAGCTCCGCACGGTCGCCAAGGGGGTCCGCAAGACCAAGAGCCGCTTCGGCGGCCGACTCGAGCCGTTCACCCACGTCGAGGTCGTGCTCTACGAGGGACGGGAACTCCACACCATCACCCAGGTGGAGGTCATCGAGGCCTTCCCGCACCTGCGCCTGGATCTCGACGCGGTCGGCGCCGCCGCCACGATGACGGAGGTCGTCGACCACGTCAGCCAGGAGGACGAGCCGTCATCGGCGGCGTTCCTGGCGCTGCGGCGCGGACTCACGGCGCTCGAGGCGGGGGAGCGAGGCCCCGACGTCCTGTCGGTCTTCCTGCTGTCGATCACCGATGCGCTCGGGCTCGCCCCGGCGCTCGACCACTGCGCCTCGTGCGGGGAGCCGGCCCCGACCCGGTTCTCGTTCCCGGCCGGGGGGGCGGTGTGCGATGCCTGCGCCCCGGGCGGCGCGGTGCGCCTGCGGGCAGGGGTGCTCGAGCACCTCACGGCCCTCCGCCGGGGGGCCGATCCCGACCCGGCGACGGCCGACGACGCCCTCGGCGTGGCCCGCCGGTTCGTCGAGTACCACCTCGAACGCCGACTCGGCTCGGTGGGGGTCCTCTCGTGACGGTGGACCTCTCCGCGGTCGACCCGGAACGGGTGCCCGCCCACGTGGGGCTCATCATGGACGGCAACGGTCGCTGGGCGGCCGAGCGGGGCCTGGAGCGGACCGCCGGGCACGCCGCCGGCGAGGCGGCGCTGTTCGACACCATCGACGGGGCGCTGGCGCTCGGGATCCGGTGGCTCACCGCCTTCACGTTCTCCACCGAGAACTGGTCCCGCCCACCCGACGAGGTCGAGTTCCTCATGTTCTTCAACGAGGACCTGCTGACCCGGCGTCGCGACGAGTTGCATGGCAAGGGCGTGCGGATGTGGTTCGCCGGCGAGTTGGACGACCCCCGGGTCCCCGACCGCAACCGGCGCCACATGGCCGAGGCGGCCGCCCTGACCGCGGGCAACGACACCCTGCACCTCGTGCTCGCCTTCAACTACGGGGGCCGGGCGGAGTTGGCGTCGGCCGCCCGTCGGATCGCCGAGGAGGTGGCCGAGGGCCGCCTTCGGCCCGACGACGTCGACGAGGGGGCGGTGGCCGATCGCCTCTCCGTGCCCGGGATGCCCGATGTCGATCTCGTCGTGCGGACCTCGGGCGAGCAGCGGATCTCGAACTTCCTGCTCTGGCAGGCGGCGTACGCCGAGTACGTGTTCCCGGACTGCTACTGGCCCGAGTTCGGCGCCCAACGACTCGTCGACGCCGTCGCCGAGTATCAGGGTCGCCGCCGCCGGTTCGGCGCGGTCTGATTCCGAGCGAGCCGAGCCGCGCGAGGCCGCTACCCTGCGCCGTCGCTCCCGACCGGATCGACCCATGCCTGCCGATTTCGACACCATCGTCAACCTCTCGAAGCGACGCGGCTTCGTGTTCCCGTCGTCGGAGATCTACGGCGGTCTCCGGTCTGCCTACGACTACGGGCCCATCGGCGCCCTGCTGCTGCGCAACGTCAAGGAGCAGTGGTGGCGGTCGATGGTGCAACTCCGGCCCGACGTGGTGGGCCTCGACTCGGCGATCCTGCAGGCCCGGCGGGTCTGGCAGGCCTCCGGGCACGAGTCGGTGTTCACCGACCCGCTCGTGGACTGCAAGGAGTGCAAGTCCCGCCATCGCCTCGACAAGCTCGAGGACCCCGAGGTCTGCCCGACCTGTGGCAGCCGCGGCACGTTCACCGAGCCCCGGGACTTCAACCTCATGTTCCGCACCCACATGGGGCCGGTCGAGGCCGACGAGAACATGGTCTACCTGCGGCCCGAGACCGCCCAGGGCATCTTCATCAACTACGAGAGCGTCCGGCGCACCCAGCGCATGAAGCTGCCGTTCGGCATCGCCCAGATCGGCAAGTCGTTCCGCAACGAGATCACCCCCGGCCAATTCGTCTTCCGGACCCGGGAGTTCGAGCAGATGGAGATGGAGTTCTTCTGCCGGCCCGACGAGGCCGACCGGTGGTTCGACTACTGGGTGGCCGCCCGCCACGACTGGTACCTCGACCTGGGGATGACGTCCGACCACCTCCGCATCCGGCCCCACGAGTCCGACGAGTTGAGCCACTACTCGACCAGCACCGTCGACGTCGAGTACCGGTTCCCCTGGGGGTGGGACGAGTTGGAGGGGATCGCCAACCGCACCGACTTCGACCTCCGCCAGCACGCCGAGTTCTCCGGCGAGGACCTCCGGTACTACGACCAGGAGTCCGACGAACGCTTCTTCCCCTACGTCATCGAACCGGCCGCCGGCGCCACCCGCACCGCCTACGCCTTCCTCATCGACGCCTACGACGAGGAGGAAGTCGAGGGCGAGACCCGGGTGGTGCTGCGGCTCGACCCCCGCCTGGCCCCCTACCAGGTGGCGGTGCTGCCGCTCAGCCGGAAGCTGGCGACCGAGGCCCACGAGGTCGCCGACGCCCTGCGGCCGCGCTTCATGCTCGAGTACGACGAGACCCAGTCGATCGGCCGCCGCTACCGCCGCCAGGACGAGATCGGCACGCCCTACTGCGTGACCTTCGACTTCGACTCCCTCGAGGACCGGGCGGTGACGGTGCGAGACCGCGACACCATGGCCCAGGACCGGGTCTCGATCGACCGACTCGAGGGCTACCTCGCCGAGCGGCTCGGCTGACCACCCGACTACACCCCGGTCGGCCATAGGGTTGCCGCTCCCTCTCCGAGGTCCACCGATGCTCCGAACCCTCTCGCTCCTCGCCGTGCTGGCCCTCCTCGTCGCGGCGTGCGGCGGCGCTGCCGACACCGCCGATACGACGACCACCACGGCGGCCCCGGCCGAGACCACCACCTCCGCCCCGGCGGCGACCGACACGACCGAGGCGGCGGCCGAGTCGGACGACGCCGGAGACGGGGGCACCGTGACCTTCGTCGCCGGCGAGGGCACGCAGGTCGGGTTCGAGGTCGCCGAGGTCCTGCGCGGTGACGACGTCGTCGTCGTCGCCCAGAACGGTTCGGTCGACGTCGAGGCGACCATCGACTTCGACGACCCCGCCGCCAGCGAGATCGGCGTCGTCACCATCGACGCCGCCGGGTTCGTGACCGACGAGGATCGCCGCAACAACGCCATCCGCCAGTTCATCCTCGACGTCGGGGACTTCCCCGAGATCACCTTCACGCCGACGTCGTTCGACGGCGCCGCCGACGCATTGGCGGGCGGGACCGGCACGATCACCGGCGACCTCACGATCCGGGACGCGACGGTTCAGGTCACGTTCGAGGTCACGGCGACGGAGTCGTCGCCGAACGGGATCACGGCGGAGGCGACGGCGACGGTCGACCGGACCGACTGGAACCTGAACATCCCGAGCGTGCCGTTCGTGGCCTCGGTGGCCGAAGAGGTCGTGTTGACCCTCGACCTCGTGCTGGTTCCGTCGGGGTGACGGGCCAACCTGCGGGAGGGGGCTGAAGGGTCGCTCAGCGAAGCGGACTCGGTAGCCTGCCCGCCGGTCGTCGAAGGGGGAGTTCCAGTGTTCAGTCGCTCCACGGTGCTCGGCCTGCTGGTGGCGGCGGTGCTCGGCATCGCCACCTACCTACTCGTGGCAGCGCTGCTCCGTCGTCGGTCGGGTGAGCCCCCCGGCCGATGGGCACCGCCACTCATCATCGGGCTCGGCGTGGCCGGTGCAGTCATCCTCCTGCGACCGACGGTGGTTGGGGGAGTCTTCACCCTCCGAATTGGCGACGTCACCGGGTTGGCTGGGCTGCTGGTCGCGATTGGCGGGGCCGCAGCCGGAGCCGCGTTCGCCGACTACCTGCTTGCCCGGTTCGTCCCGCTCGTCGCTGCCGAGACCGATCAGGGGTCGGGCGGTGTAACCGCCCGAGCGTCGATCGCGTGGCTGGTCGCTGGCGCGGCCGCCATCGGTGGCGTGGTCGGAGGGATCCTGCTCATCGACCCGGCAGCCGACGTATCGGTCGATCAGGCGGGTGGCCTCGGCGTCGAGATCGTGCATGAACAGACCCTGCCCGGCGACCCGACCGACCTCGTGTTCGCCGACGATCGCTCCGGCTACATCGCCTTCGAGGACCGCGTCGCCCACTTCTGGCGCGACGGTGACATCGCCGACGGTTTCGACTTCAGGGACGTGATCGGGCCCGAACCGGGTTTCCAGCCGCGTGGCGTGACGATTGCCGACGGGTACCTCTTCGTGTCGGACCAGGGCGGGTCCCAGGCCGAGGCGGACGGCACGGCGCCCGACGTGGGCACCGTGCTCCGGTTCGTGATCGGTGGCGATGGATCGCTGAGCCAACGGACCCCGATCCTGGACGACGTGCCGGTGGCCGATGCCCTGCACGGCATCAACGGATTGGCGACCGGTCCCGACGGACTCGTGTACCTGGCCGTCGGGGGCACACGCGAGCCCGTCGAGCCGACTCCGCCGAACCCGGAGTGGCTGGGAACGGTGTTGCGGTTCGACACCGATGGGAACGACCTCGAGGTCTACGCGAGGGGACTGCGCAATGTCTACGACCTCGAGTTCGATGCCGAAGGGCGGCTCTGGGGTGCGGACAACGACGGGCCGAGCGACCGCGGGTATCGAGCCGAGGAGATCCTCCAGATCAAGGAGGGTGCCCACTACGGGTATCCGGCCGAAGGTACCTTCGGCCCCCACTCCGTCAGAACGGATCCCGCCCTGTGGGCGTTCATGGGGGAGGAAGCCGAGGGCAGCGCCGGCATCGAGTTGGGCGAGGCCGTGGGTCTCGAGGGTGGGCTGCTCGTCGGGGCGAGATCGCTGAGCTACTTCGCCTTCGGCGAAGACGAGGCGGGTCCCTATGCCGCCGGGGAGGTCGACTACCAAGGACTGCCGACCGTCTTGAACCGCCAGGGCTACTTCACCGTGGTGGAGGCGTCGGAAGGCCTGCTCTACGTCGGTGTGAACGGGCTTTCGCTGTCGAGCGAGTTGTACGTGATCTCCTTGGAGGACTGAACCCGGCCTCAGCCCACGTTGGCGTCGAACAGGCTGCCGACCCCGAAGCTGAGCAGCCCGCCGAGCAGCGATACCGAGAGGTTCTCGAGCCCGGCCCGGATCGGGTTGGTGCCGGTCGCCACGGTCTTGGCCACCCCGACCCCGAAGAGCCCGGCGCCGGCGAACGCCGCCGCCCACCACAGCCCCGCCACGGTGGTCCCCACGAACACGAACGGCAGCACAGACGGGGCCGCTCCGGCGATGAACAGCGCACCCGAGTAGATCGCGGCCTTCCACGGGCTCCGGCGCCCGTCCTCGACCACCCCGAACTCGAGGCGCTTCATCGACTCCATGAGTGCCTCGTCGTTGTCGCCCACCTGGCTCACGGCCGCGTCGAGCACCTCCCCCTCGAGGCCGAGGTCGCCGAGCATGTCTCGAAGCTGGTCGATCTCCTGCTCCCGGTACCAGCGGATGTGCTGGGCCTCGAGGGCTACCTCACGGTCGAACACCTCCTCCTGGGACTTGGTGGCCAACCACTCGCCGGTCGCCATCGAGATGGCGCCCGCCAGGGCCCCGGCCACACCGGTGAGGAGCACCTGGTCGACCGACAGCCCGCCACCGACCACGCCGGCCACGAGCAGGAACATGGAGACGAGGCCGTCGTTGACGCCGAGGATGATGTCCCGCCAGTAGGGGCGAGTGTCCCCGAGGTGGGGTCGGTAGGGCGGTTTGCCGTCGGTGGTGTCGGTCGGCTCGGCGCTCACGACTCCGACGCTACTCCCCGGTCGATGGGGACTCGTCGAGCGAGGCTCATCCGGCCGGGACCACCTCGAACGTGGCCCAGGTGCCACCGGGATCCGGACCCAACGACGCGCAACCGACGGCCCAGGTGCCGGGTGCGTCGAGGACCACCGAGATGGCCCCGGTCCCGCCGGGCGGTACGGCGGTCCAGTTGTGGGCCCACCCGATCTCCCACAAGTCGGGCATGAACGGTGCCAGGCCGAGCGATGAGGCCGTGGGCAGATCGGATCGATTCGCGTCGGCGGCGAGGCGTCCGATGGCCAACCCCACCAGGTCGGCGTCGGCGCTCGGATCGTGCCGACCCGTCAGCGTCACGACGGTGCCCACCTCCAAGGTCGGCGCCTGCTCCACCCGATGGCCCGACCCGTCCACCGTCGCCCGCAACTCGACGCCGTCCGGTGTGAGGCTCGGCGCGGTCATCGGCAGCGGTGGGATGTCGATCCGCCCCGAGGTGATCCCGCTCCGGGCCTCGTCGAGGATGGCCCGCTCGTCGTCGGTGAGTCGGTCGGCGGTGTCGGTCATGGTGAAGCCGTCGTTGTCGAGGTCGATCGTGAGGTCCCCGGACCTGCCGGCGAGTGCCTGCTCGACCCCCAGGAAGAGCGCTCGGTCGAATCGCTTTGCCAAGGAGGTCAACACGGCCTCGGCGGTGGCGGGTTCCTCGTCGATCAGGGCGAGGTACTGGTCCGAGTCGACGCCGATCGCCCAGACGTCGGCCCCGGCGTCCCGGGCCGACGCCACCGCCCGCAGCACGCCCACCTGGGCCTCGCCATGGGCGTTGAAGACGACGTCCGCGCCCTCGGCCAGCACCGACTCGGTCACGGACGCCGCCCGGTCTGCCGAGTCGAACGTGAAGTTCTCGAACGGGTGGTGCAGGACCGGCGTGTTGGCGGAGACGACGCGGATGCCCGGGTCCACGTGGGCGGCGCCGGCCTCGTAGCCGGCCCGGAAGTCGTCGACGAAGGAGGGATGGGCGCCCACGTAGCCGACGATCCCGGTCTCGCTGCGGGCTGCCGCCACGGTTCCGGCCAGGAAGGCTCCCGAACCGTTCTCGAAGTCGACCCACGCCCATCGAGGGTGCCCATTGGGATGGGTGTCGATGATGAGGGACGTGGCGGACAGGTCCACGAACCGGATGCCCGGGTGCGCCTCGAGGGCGGCCGGCCAGTCGTAGTCATCGAAGTAGTTGCTGGCATCGAGACCGACGACGACCACCTCGGGCTCGGAGTCGAGGGCCTCGTCGATCTGGGCCTCGTAGTCGATCGTTGGGCGCACCTCGTCGATGTCCGCCCCGAGCCGCCGCTGGACGTCGGCCATGCCTGCCGCGGTCTGGTCGGCGATGACGCCGCCGATCGGGGCGTCGATGAGCAGCACCTCGGGTCTCGCCGGTGCCAGCAGGCCCCACAGGGCCAGGCCGCCCACGACGAGCAGGGCGAACACGGCGGCGGCGAGACCCCACGCCTGGCGACGCTGCCGGCGTTCCTGGTGCTCGACGGCCTCGGACCGTCGTCTCGCCCGGTGCCGGCTCTCGGCGAGGAAGTGGCGTTCCTCGTCGGTGAGGGCGAGGTCGGTGCGATCGGCCCAGCTGGCGTAGTCGGCGAGGCGGGCGTCGGACCAGAGGTAGCCCGGGTCCTCGTCGGCGCGGTGCCAGTCGGTCACCGCAGCGGTGAGGGCGACGTGGCGATGGAGGTCGTCACGGGCGTCGTCGAGCCAGCCGGCGAGGCGCGGCCACTCGGCGAGCAGCGCCTCGTGGGCGATGTCGACCACCGGCCGACCCGTCACCGGGTCGCGGTCGGTGGTGACCAGTCGGGCGTCGACGAGGGCGCCGATGGCGCTGCCGAGCGCGGCGGGGTCGATGCCGAGGGAGCGGAGTTCCCGGGCCGGCAGTCGACGTCGCGTCCATCCGGGGGCATCGACGTCCGTGGGGTTGGCCAGACGGAGGAAGACCTGGCGGACGGCGTCCTGCTCCTCCGGCGCGAGCCCGCCGAACACCTCCTCGGCGCGGCGTGCCAGCGCGCCGGCCGCGCCGCCGGCCTCCCGGTAGGCCTCCAGGGTGAGTGGCCCGGCCGTGTGGTCGAACAGGTCGGTGAGCAGGTACTCGAACAACGGCAGACTGCCGGGTCGACCGGCGACGTCGGTGAGGAGGGCGGCGAGCATCCCCGACTCGACATCCCTGCCGGCCTGCATCGCAGGACGCACCGCCGCCTCCTCCAACTCGTTCGGGAGGAGCGGGGGGACGTTCACGATGCCGGCGTCGAAGCGGCCGGCGAAGGCCGGGTGCTCGAGGGCGCGGGGATAGAAGTCGGCGCGGAGCCCGGTGAGGACGACGACTCGGTGGCGAACGTCGTCGGCGGCGGCCACCAGACCCGACAGGAAGCGGTCCCGCTCGGCGGGGGCCGTGAGGGTGAAGACCTCCTCGAGTTGGTCGACGACCAGCACCAGCCGGTCGTCTTCGGTGGGCAGCACTCGCAGGACCGCCCGCAGGATCCCGGTCTCGGGGTCCGACAGTTGGTCGGTGAGGGTGTCGGGGGCGTCGAGCGATGCCCGGATGAGGGCCGCCTCGAGTTCGGCGAACGGGTGGCTCCCCGGGACCATGGTCGCCACCAGCCACCGGTCGGAGCCGGTCAGGGCGCCACTGCCGAGTGCCGGCACGACCCCGGCCCGCAACAAGCTCGTCTTGCCCGAGCCCGATGCCCCGACGACGGTCACCAGGGTTTCGCCGGTGGACAGCTTCCGAACGACATCGGCCACGACCCGGTCCCGGCCGAAGAACACGCCCGTGTCCGCCTCCCGGAAGGGCAACAGCCCACGGAACGGGTTGGTGCTCGCCGCCACGGTCCGGACCGGGGCCACGAGCGGGTCGTGCAGCAGGATCCGCTCCTCCAACCGCCGCAGCTCGGGCGACGGTTCGAGTCCCAACTCCTCGCCAAGGCGGCGCTCCAGGTCCGCAAACGTCGCCAGTGCCTCGGCCTGTCGTCCCGATCGGTGGAGGGCGAGCATGAGCTGGGCAACCGGTCGCTCTCGCAAGGGGTGCCTGAGGACGAGGGCCTGCAGGTCACCGATCAGTTCGCCGTCGTCGCCTGCCCGGAGTCGCAACTCGAAGAGGTCCTCGGTGGCGGTGACCCGGAGCTCCTCCAATCGGCGGGCTTCGGGCAGGGCGAAGTCCCGATAGGCGACGTCGGCGAAGGCGTCGCCACGCCACAGGCCCATCGCCTCCTCCAGGTCGCGCCGGGCCGCTTCGGGATCGGTGTCGCGGCGGCGGCGGGCCGCGGTGACGAGGTGCTCGAACCGGGTGGCGTCGAGGTCGTCGGAGTCGATGTCGAGGGCGTACCCGTGGTCCCGGGTGGCCAGCGGGCTCGAGCCACCCTTGCCGGCCAGTGCCGACCGGAGCCGCGAGACGGTCACCCAGAGGGCGTTCTCGGAGGCGGGTTGCTCCTCGCCCCACACCGCCTCGAGGATCCGCTCGCTGGAGACCACCCGTCCGGGATGCAGGAGGAGCAGCGCGAGCACCTCGCGCTGCTTCCTGGGGCCGATGTCGACCACCACGCCATCCCGCTCGACTTCGAGCGGGCCGAGCACCCTGAACTGCACGAGCGACCTCCAATCGAACGCTCGCACGCCTTCCCATCATCGCGCCGTTCGATACCTGTCGTCCACCTGTCGTCCACCCTCCTGCGGCCGGGGGTCGGAGGACGGTGCCATGACAGGGTGGTGCTGCATCCTCGGGGTGGATGGCGAGAGCCGCCACCCGCAGAGACAGAGGAGGATGTGATGACCATCTACACGACTCCTCACCGGGGCGTCCACGTACACGTGCCCCGTTGGGGATGGGGGCTGGCCCTGGTCCTGGTGGTGCTCGCCATCGCCGGCGTGGCCTGGGTCCAGAACCGGCCCACCAGCGTGACCGCGGTCGATCCTGCCCAGCAGGCAGCCACGGCCCGCTACGAGGGCTTGGCCGAATATCACGGCGAACTGGAAACGGCTCGCATCAGGGCCGCCGAGACCGCCAAGTGGGAGTCGCTGGCCGAGTACTACCGCCAGCAACGGGTCCTCGAGACCGAGGCCGCCCGGCTCCAGGGGCTCGCCAACACCTACGTGCGCAGCAATGACTCCCTGGCCGCCGAGACCGCCCGGTTGACCGGCCTCGCCGAATACCACGGCGTGAACCTGGCCGCCCGGACGGCGGACGCCGCCCGCTACCAGGCCCAGGCCGATGCAATCCTCGCCGAGCGTGCGCTGCAGGCGCAGTTCGACGCCGAGGTGGCCGGTCTGGTCGGGCTGGCGGAGGCGGCTCGGCTCGGTGACTGGGGCGCCTACTTCGAGGCCGAGGTCGCCGGACTGGAGGCCCTGGGTCGAGAGGCCATGTTCGGCCGCTGGGTGTCGGACTACGACGCCGAGATCGCCGGGCTCGCCGAGCTCGGCCGCCTGGCCCGATTCGGCGACTGGATCCCGTACTTCGAGATGGAGATCGACCGACTGGCCGCCCTGGCCAAGTAGCCCTCCACGGGCGACGGGGGCCGGCACTGCGGTGCCGGCCCCCGTCGCGTGCGTCGTGACCTCAGGAGTCGCCGGACGGCGACTCGACCACCTCGAAGGTCTGCCAGACGGGCTGGTAGCGGGAGTAGGCCAGGAAGTCGGGGTTGGCCACCGGCAGAATGGACTCGGCAAGGATCCATTCCTCGGCGGTGACGCCCATCCCGATCATCCACCGTCCGGGTCGGTCGAGCACGACGACGACGTCGTCGGAGGCATGGGTGGGGATGATCGCCCAGCTGCGCGGTTCGAAGGTGTCCCATAGATGGGGCGTCTGCCAGGGCGGTTGGACGACGATGTCGGGTAGGGACACGAACCGACTCGAGACTGCGGCTCCCATCCGACCCACGGCCACCCAGGCGCCGGCGCCGGGCGCGTCCTCTGCGTCCGCGTGGACCGTGAGGGTCTGGCCCACGACGCCGCCGCCGAGGTCGCCGATCCACGGACCGTCGGGGAGGAACACCGCCGCAGTCGTGAGATCCGCCTCGGCCAGCCGGGTTGCGTCCCGCAGGGGGCTCGCGCCACCCACGCCCATGAAGACCGGCTCGTCCCACGCCTCGTGGCGGGCGTCCGAGAGGAGTCCACGAGTGGATTCGAGGCGACTTGCCTCCGCCAGCGTGAGGTTCCCGGTGTCCCGCCAGGACACGTCGATGCCGTAGTTGCCGACGTGGAGGAGGAGACGGTCGATGGATTCCCCGTTCATGAGCCGATCCACCACCTCCGTGACCGCGACGTCGTACCGTCGGATCACCGATGCCAGCACCCGATCCGCCGCCGCCGGGTCCGTGCCGACGAGGTCGGCGTGGAGGTCGGAGTCGTGGCCGATGACCCAGACGGGACGGTCGGCATTGGCGGCGGCCCCCGCCACGCCGGCGTCACCCTCTCCGTGGGCCTCGAAGATGACGTCGGCCCCGGCCACAATGGCCTGTTGCGTGCTGGTGTAGGCCCCCTTGGCGGCGTCCTCGTCCTGGGCGAGGTTCGGGTGGCCATCGACCGGCGTGTGGACCGCCACCACGTCGACGTCGGGATGGTGTTCGTGCACGCCCCAGACGAACCCGGCGAGGAGCAGTGCGTCCTCACCGGGTTGGTCGTCGACGAAGGCGACGATCCCGGTCTCGGTTCGCTCGGCCGCCAGGACCCCGGCGAGGATTCCGGCCTCGACGTCAGCGAACTCGACCCGGACCCAGTCCGCCTGCCTGCCGGTCAGGTAGTTGGTCGGGCGCACGTCCTTGCGCGACAGGTCGACGATGACCGTGCTGGAGGGAAAACGTCTCTCGATCTCGACGCCCTCCCAGAACATGGGGCCGAACACCTCGCCGGCGTGCCGGCCGATGACGACGAGGTCGGGACCGACCTCGATGGCTCGGTTGATGTCGGGGCCCGAGTCGGTGCCCACTCGGGCGGTTTCCACCGCCACGTCGTTCGCCTCGGCTGCCTCGTAGAGGCCGTCGAGCAGTAGGCGTGTGGCCGCGTCGTCGACCGACGCGTCGAGCACGAGGGCCTTGGCCGCCGGCACCGAGCCGAGCACGGAGGCTCGGTAGAGGGCCAGACCGGCGACGGTGGCGAGTGCCACGATGGCCACGGCGAGGACCGGGCCGTAGCGACTGGCCCGTCGGTTCCTCCGCTCCCGATGTTCCCGGGCCGCCTCGGCCTCCGCCGAGGCCTGGAGGAAGGTCCGCTCGCCGGTGTCGAGTCGGAAGCTCGACGAGTCCGTCCAGGTCTGGAAGTCGGCCAATCGGCTTCCGGACCACAGGTAGCTGGGGTCGCGGCCCGCTGACTCCCATTCGACGACCGCCGTGGCGAGCACGGTGTGCCGGTGCAGGTCCTGTTGTGCGTCGTCGATCCAGGTCGCGAACCGGTGCCATGCCTCGAACAGCGCCTCGTGGGCGACCTCCACGGTCGCCTCGTGGGTGGCCGGGTCCTCATTGGTCGTGACCAGTCGGGCTTCCACGAAGGCGTCGACGACGCCTTCGACGGTGGCCTCGTCGAGGCCGAGGGCATGGGCCTCCGCGATCGTCAGACGACGGCGGGTCACGCCCTCGTCCGTGATGGCCACCATCCGGAGGAAGAGGTGCCGGCAGGCATGTCGTTCGTGCTCGAAGAAGTCGGCGAAGACCGACTCGGCCCGGCGACCGATGGCGCCGTGCAGTCCCCCCGCCGCTTCGTAGTCGGCGAGCGAGAGGATCGGGCGTCCTCGGTCGAAGAGCTCGGTGAGCGCGTACTGGAACAGGGGGAGGCTGCCGGGCCGGCCGCCGACGTCGGCGACGAGGGTCGTGAGCAGGGCCGGGTCGACGTCGGCACCCGCCAGTCGGGCCGGTTCGACTGCCGCGGCCTCAAGCTCCCCGGGCAACATCGGAGGGACGTGCACGACGCCATCGTCGAAGCGTTCGGCGAATCGGGGCTCCTCGAGTGCCAGGTGGTAGCGATCGGCGCGAAGCGTGAGCAGGAAACCGAGTCGGCGGCGCGAGTCGTTGGCTGCCGTCACCATCGCGTCGAGGAAGCGCCGACGGGTCTCGGGGTCGGTGGTCAGCGTGAAGAGCTCCTCGAACTGGTCGACGACCACCACGAGGCGGCGATCGTCGTCCGGGAGGAGGGAGAGACCGGCCGCCAGGATGCCCGTGTCCGGTGTGTGCAGCTGATCCGAGAGGCCGGTGGGTGCCCGCGGTACCGCCCGCAGCAGAGCGGCCTCGAGCTCCACGAAGGGGCGGGAGCCGGGCACCATCGTCGCCACCACCCAATCGCCCGACCCGGGGAGGGCGCCGCCCCGCAGGGCCGGGACGACGCCGGCGCGCACCACGCTTGACTTCCCGGACCCTGAGGCGCCCACCAGGGTGACGATGGTCTCGCCGGCGTCGATCGCCTCGAGCACCGACGCAACGAGCCGCGAACGACCGAAGAAGCGATCGGCGTCCGGTTCCCGGAAGGCCCGCAGGCCCTGGTACGGGTTGGTGCCCTCCCCGCCGCCCGGCGTCTGCACGGCGCGGTCGTGGACGAGGACGTGCTCCTCGAGGCGGCGGAGGCCCGGTGAGGGCTCGACGCCCAGCTCCTCCCCGAGTCGCTGCTCGAAGCGTCGGAACACGCGGAGGGCCTCGGCCTGGCGACCAGTGCGGTAGAGGGCCTCCATCATCAGGTGCACGGGACGCTCCCGCAGCGGGTGTTCCCGGTGGAGAGCGGTCGCCTCGGCCAGGACCGCGCCGGTGTCACCGTCGTCCAGGCGGAGCGCCAGGAGGTCCTCGGTGGCCGACGTCCGCAACTCGTCGATCCGCTCGATCTCGGGGAGGGCCGCGTCCACGTAGCGGAGCTCGGACCAGGCCGGACCGTGCCACAGGCCGAGCGCTTCCTCGAGGGCGGCGCGCGCCGCCGCCGGGTCGTCCTCGACCAGTGCTCGGGCGTGGCGGACGAGATCGGAGAACCGGACGGCGTCCACCGACTCCGGGTCGATCGCCAATCGGTACCCATGGTCGCCCGTGACGAGCCCCTGCCCGTCGGCGCCGAGGGCGGAGCGGAGACGGGAGATGGCGATGTAGACCGCGTTCTCGCGGCCATCCCCCTCCCAGAGGGCGTCGAGGAGGTGCTCGAGGGGTACCTCCTCGCCGACGTGCAACAGCAGCAGCGACAGCACCTGTCGCTGCCGGGGGGAGCCGAGGTCCACGGGTTCCCCGTCCCTGACGGCCTCGAGGTGCCCCAACACTCGAAACTGCACACGGCCCCCTTTCGGTGCCGTTCCCATGGTGACTCGGGCACCTTTCGTTGACCTTTCGGGCCCTGGACGGCCGAAAGGTCGCCGACGGACGGCTGGCAGGCCCCCTCAGGACGATGTCCGTGGATGGCGAGAGTCGCCACCGAGAGACAGGAAGGGAGGTCGACATGACCACCGTCACGACGCCCCGCCACCGAGGACTGCATGTCCCGGGCTGGGCATGGACGGCGATCCTGCTCCTGCTCGCCGTTGGCGCCGTCTCCGTGCTGGCCGTGAACTGGCCCATCGAAGAGGTCGGGGAACGGCAGCCCGAGGTGGGGGCCGAGGCGTACTACTGGGAGGAGGTCGGTCGTCTGGCCGTGGAGACCGGCAGCGCCGGCACCGCCGCCGTCACCGAGCCCTACTACCTGCAGGTGCTCGATGAAGCAGCGCTGGAGGGCCGGGTCGCCCTGGCCGACCAGTTGGCCGAGACCTACTGGGCCGATGTCAACGAACAGGCACTCGTCCTGAGCGCCGAGCCCCACTACCTCCAGGTACTGGGCGAGGCGGCGCTGGAGGGCCGGGTCGCTCTGGCGGAGCAGTTGGCCGAGACCTACTGGGCCGACATCACCGAGGAGGCGCTGGAGCGGGGCAAGGTATCGCCCGACCCCGCCGGTGTCAGGGAGAGGCTCATCGAGGAGATCGAGGTGTCCGGCGGTTGATCTCTCCGCCCCCGGCTTCAGGGGCACGGCGGCGTCCTCCGGGGCGCCGCCGTCGCGCGGACGGCCTGTCGTCCTCCTGTCCCCGAGTGCCTGGTCTGCCGTGTCGACCGGACGGGCGGGGGACAGGGCGGCGGCGCACGGTGGGGGTTGGAAGAAGGGAGGGTGTGATGCGACGCCGGGCCGATGCGGCGGTCATCGCCGCTGGGGCGGCGCTGGCGTTGGTCCTGTCGCTGGCCGCCTGCACGGCACCCTACGGCGGTCTCGACGTCGAGGGCACGGAGCGTGAGGCGGACTTGGCCGTGTGGGCAGTGGGACGGTTCGAGGTGGCTGGTTTCGACCTTCCCGAGCTTCGCATCGTCTTCCATCGCGACCGCGGTCCCTGCGGGGGCGGCAGCGGCCTCGTGACGACGACCGACGACGTCGAGGAGATCGCCGTGTGCGTGCTCTACCGACGCACCGATCGGGTGTATCGCCGAGTCCTGCTCCACGAGCTCGCCCACGTCTGGACGCACGAGCACCTCGACGCTGCCGCGCAGGAGGCCTTCCTGGTCGCCCGCGGGCTGGAGACGTGGGGTCCCCCGGCCCCGTGGTATCTGCAGGGGCGCGAGCACGCTGCCGAGCTGATTGCGTGGGGGCTGGGGGAGAGCGATCTCGGATGCCACACCGTGGAGCCAAACGACCGGTCGTCGCTCGAGGCGGGCTTCCGGCTCCTCACGGGTGTCGAACCGCCCTGCCTCGGTCGAAGCAGGTGAGCCGACGACCCCCTGTCGGGCGGTCCGGCCCGTCGCATACACTCGCCCCATGGCCTTCGACCGTGACGACATCGAGCGCGTGCGGGACGCCACCAACCTGGTCGAGCTGGTCGAGGCGGTGACCACCGTCAAGAAGTCGGGGCGGTCGTTCAAGGCCATCTGCCCGTTCCACCAGGAGCGCTCGCCGTCGATGTCGCTCGATCCCGCCCGGGGGCTGTTCCACTGCTTCGGGTGCGGCAAGGGCGGCGACGTCTACGCCTTCGTCATGGAGTCCCAGGGCATGGACTTCGCCGAGGCGGTCGAGGAGCTGGCCCGCCGGGCCGGCATCACCCTGAAGCGGGACCCCCGCCAGGCCGCCCAGCACGGTCGCCACCGACGGCTGGTCGAGGTCGTCGGGCTGGCGGTCGACTTCTATCACGACCGGCTCCGGACCGGCGACGACGCCGGGGCCGCCCGCTCCTACCTGCGGGGCCGGGGCTACGGCGCCGACGTCGTGGACCGCTTCGCCATCGGCTTCGCCCCCGAGGAGCCCGGCTGGCACGCCCTCATCGACCACCTCAAGGACCACGGCGTGACCGAGGCGGACATGCTCTCGGCCGGGGTCGCCACCCGCACCCAACGCGGGCGGTTGCGGGACTGGTTCCACGGTCGCCTGCTGTTCCCGATCCACGACCTCAAGGGCGACCCGGTCGGGTTCGGGGGGCGGATCCTCGAAGGGGAGGGACCCAAGTACGTGAACAGCCCCGAAAGCGACGTGTATCACAAGGCCAGGGTCCTCTACGGCCTGCACACGGCACGGTCGCCGATGGCGCGATCGAACCGGGCGGTCGTCGTCGAGGGGTACACCGACGTCATCGCCTGCCACCTCGCCGGGATCGACACCGCCGTCGCCACCTGCGGGACGGCCCTCGGTGAGGACCACTTCGACCTGCTCCGGCGGTTCGCCGACCGGGTGGTGTTGGCCTTCGACGCGGACGAGGCGGGGGCGGGCGCCGCCCTGCGGGGGGGCGGGCTCTCGACCCCCACCGACGTGGGCATCGACCTGCGGGTCGCCCGGATGCCGGCAGGGCGCGATCCCGCCGACCTGCTCGCCGATGGTGAGGCCGACCTGCTGCGCAAGGCGATCGACGAGTCCGAGCCGTTCCTCGCCTTCCAGATCGACCGGGTGCTCGCCGACCACGACCTGTCCGAGGTCGAGGGCCGCACCCGGGCGCTGCGGGCGGTGGCCCCGCTCGTCGGTCGCCTCGACGACGCGGTCGCTCGACGCGAGTACGCCCGCGAGATCAGCCGGCGGACCGGCATCGAGCCCGATCTCGTGAGCCGCGAGGTCGAGGGTGGCCGCGGCCGGGGGCCCACGTCGCCTCCGGCGGGTCCTGTTCCCACCCGCGCCACCGGCCGGGATCGGCTCGAGAACGAGGCCCTGCGCCTGCTGGCACTCAACCGATTCGGGGGCTTCGCCGTCACCGAGGACCACTTCACGACCGAGGAGCGCCGCCGGGTCTTCCGTGTCCTCCACGAGTCGCTGTTGGCCGCCCCGAACCGGCCGGTCGACCTGTCGGCGGTGGCCGCCGCCGACCCGGCGCTCGCCGAGCGGTTGCGGCGGCTCACGCTCGCCGATGCCCCCGAGGAGTCCCCCGACGGGGTGTATCGGCGGCTCGAGCTGGGCCGTCTCGAGCGCGAAGTCGACGAGGTCAAGGGGGAGCTCGCCCGGCTCGGACCCGACGATGCCGCCTACGAGCCGCTCAGCCGGCGCCTCGTCGAACTGCTCCGAGAGCGTGCCCGCTGGAGGGAATCATGAGCGACGTCTACGAACGACTGCTGAAGCGAGGCCGCCAGCGCGGCTTCCTGACCATGGCCGAGGTCCAACAGGACCTCGAGGAGGCCGGCGCCGGGGAGGAGGCCTTCGAGCGGGTCGTCGGCCGCCTCGGCAACGATGGTGTCCGGGTGGTGGAGGACCACCTCGACGACGAGGTACCGGTGCTCACCGAGGAGGAGGCCCGTACCCTCTCGGACCCCGTCAAGATGTACCTCCAGGAAATCGGCCGGGTCCCCCTGCTCACCGCCCAACAGGAGGTCGAGTTGGCGATGCGGGTCGAGGCCAAGTCGCGGGCGGAGGAACGTCTGGCGTCGGCCGAGGACCTCACCGACGCCGAACGGGCGCTGCTCGCCCGGGAGGTGAAGGCGGGCGCCAAGGCCCAGCAGCGACTCGTGGAGGCCAACCTGCGCCTCGTGGTCTCGATCGCCAAGAAGTACGTCGGTCGTGGCATGAGCCTCCTCGACCTGGTCCAGGAGGGGAACCTCGGACTCATTCGGGCGGTCGAGAAGTTCGACTACCGCAAGGGCTTCAAGTTCTCGACCTACGCCACGTGGTGGATCCGCCAGGGCGTGACCAGGGCCCTCGCCGACCAGTCGCGAACCATCCGCGTGCCGGTGCACATGGTGGAGACCATCAACGCCCTCGTCCGGACCCAACGCGCGCTCGTCCAACAACTCGGCCGGGATCCCACCGTGGAGGAGATCGCCAAGGAGCTCGAGATGGAACCGGAACGGGTGGCCGAGCTCCAGCGCATCGCCCAGGACCCGATCAGCCTCGAGATGGAGCTGGGGGAGGAGGGCGACTCGACCCTCGCCGACTTCGTCGAGGACACCGATGCCGTCGTCCCCGTCGATGCCGCCGCCTTCCGACTGCTCCAGGACTACATGGGGGTGGCGATGGAGGTGCTCAACGAGCGGGAGCGGACCATCCTCGCCCTCCGCTACGGCCTCGACGGGTCGCCACCGGCCACCCTGGAGTCGGTGGGCCACGAGTTCGGCATCACCCGGGAGCGGGTCCGCCAGATCGAGACGAAGGCGCTCGCCAAGCTGCGTCACCCCCAGCGAGCCAAGATCTTCGAGGGCTACTACGACGAGGGCTGAACGGTGTCGGGGCGTCCGAGCAGGTACGACC
>CAZQSB010000044.1:0-2706 GCA_964596015.1 uncultured bacterium
GGGAACTCGCAAGGAACTCGCTGCCCCGCAGCAAGTTCCCGTCCTCATCGGGCGTATAGCGAAAGACGGAGATCCCATCTGTGGGGTCTCCGTCTTGCGTTTCGCCGAACAGGGACCCGAGTTCCCCACCCGCTCATCGAGGGAACTCGCAAGGAACTCGCTGCCCCGCAGCAAGTTCCCGTCCTCATCGGGCGTATAGCGAAAGACGGAGATCCCATCTGTGGGGTCTCCGTCTTGCGTTTCGCCGAACAGGGACCCGAGTTCCCCACCCGCTCATCGAGGGAACTCGCAAGGAACTCGCTGCCCCGCAGCAAGTTCCCGTCCTCATCGGGCGTGCCAGAAGCGGGACAGGCCGTGCGCTTGTCCCGCTTCTGCCTTCGAGCAGCGCGACCCTCTGCCACGAGGGGAAGAAGCGCGCGGCATGTTTTCCTTATCACCACATCGGCTCATTCAGTGATAGTGGACAAGCGGGCGCCAGCAAAACCGGCCTGCGTCTTGATCGCGCCGACCGTGTTAACTATACTGAATCCATGGATGCAGTCGGCCAGCACATCCGCAAGCTCAGGCAGGGGCGAAGTTGGACGCTGAAGGAGCTCGCGGATCGTTGCGAGTTGTCGACGAGTTTCATCTCGCAAGTCGAACGAGGCCTCTGTTCGATCTCGATTGCTTCGCTTCATACAATTTGCCAAGCTTTGGAGGTTCGGCTGGCCGACTTCTTCGCCCAAGTGGACGGATTGGTCGGCGCGGGGCTTTCGAGCGGGCGTTCGGCCGAGGTAATGAAAGAGCAAGACCAGCCGGTGATCCTTGTCTCTGACTCGGCGATCAAGTATCGGTTTCTGAGCCGGGATTTTCCCGGCCGCGAGTTCGAGATCATTATCGGGGAGATCTCCCCCGGGTATGTCTATCCGCCGGTTCCCCACAAGGGCGAGGAGTTCGGGTATGTGCTCCAGGGCAGGCTGCAGTTGACGATCGATGACACAACGCACGTGCTCGGACCCGGAGACAGCTACCATTTCAACGCCACGACGCCACACGGCTACGAAGCGGAGGGGGACGATCCGGTGAAGGTGCTTTGGGTGGGAACCGTGAAGTACTTCCAGCTGCGTGATGGTCTCCCGCCGGAACCGGTCGACGCGAATACGGACGGCGCGGCCGCAAGACGGGCTGAGCGAAGCACCACGACGAAGCCTTCTCGATCGAAATAGCTAATCGTTGCCCTACGTTTCCTGAGAAGGGGAGTGAGAGATTGCCTATGCCATTTCGCGTGGGGTATGTCGTCAAGGCGGCGGGCGCGGATCCTTCGATCCATCGGGCCAAGCTTTCTGCGGACACCTTGGAGCTGACGGTACGAATGGTCGATGCCGCGGACTGGCAGCGCGTCATCGCGGTTTGCAAGAACCTGGTCGAGGAGGAGCAGGTCGACGCAATCACCCTCTGTCCGGGCTTCAGTCACGCGGAGGTGGGACGCATCGCGGAGGCGGTGGGGTCAGCTGTGGCGATTGACGTTGCGCGGTCTGACGCGCGCAGTGCGCACCTGGCGTCTCGCGCGATGCAGCGCGCGGAATCCCAAGACGTATTGGGCAAAGACCCGACGGTGCCGAAAAGGTGAGCATGGGTTCAAAGAAGCTCGCGGTCTGGCTGGGAAGCCCGCGGCGTGAGGGAAACAGCACGCTGCTGGCCGGCCAGGTAGCGGAGGGAGCACGGGCGGCCGGGGCCGATGTGTCGGTCTTCTTCTTGGACGAAGTTGAGGATCCGCGCTTGCCACGGCGTGCAAGCGCTGCCGTACGGAACGCGCCGGAGAGTGCATGATCGACGATGATATGCAGCAAATCCTCGTCGCTTCCGATCGGCAGACGCCCTGCTCATCGCCAGCCCAGTCTACTGGGAAACCGTGTCGGCTCAGGTCAAGCTCGCGCTCGATCGGGGCTATCTCGTCCGGCGGCGTCAACGCCTTGCGAATGTCTCAGGATGGATTCGCGCACGTTGGTGCGGAGATCGCCGGCATCGTGCACGCCCACGCCGTAGGACCGGATGATGTCGCCGGCGACCAAACGGCGCTTGGACGAGCACGGACTCTAGGAGCGGCCCTCGTCGCGTAGCTTCTTCGGTCGGGCGGCCGAATCCAGTGTCTGCTATCGTCTACTCGCTCCGTGTCGACTGCCAGGCGGTCATCTTCCAGTCATCGCCATCACGAACATAGACGCTGGTGAAACGAATCGGAACTTCGATGGTCTTGCCGGCGGCCGTTCGCACCCCAAGGACGGCGTTTCCAATGAGGACGGCGGCCCGATCGGCGATCCCTTTCACGACGATCTCTTTGCTGTCGATCGACGTGTAATCGTAGGCGCCGTTTCGGATCTTGTCGATCAACGTTGCCTTGGAGTCCACGCTGCCGTTGGTGTGGGTGTAGGTGAGATCCTCGGTGAAGTAGCACTCGAGATCTGTAGGCTCGGCCGCGACCATGGCTTCGATGCGCTGTCGGTCGGTCTCGAGGATGCGTTCGCTCGCGTCCATGGACAGGTTCCTTTCCTCCGGGGTCATTTGACGCCGACCACGTGCTCGAGAGAGTCGAGAAGACCGAGATCGGAGACCACTGCTCGAATCCGCTTCACCGTCTCGGATTCCGCCGGGGTAATCGGAAGACGATGTGCGCCTACGGGGAATCCCATCGCCTGCAGGGCAGCTTTGGTTGCCGCTTGCTCGTAC
>CAZQSB010000044.1:2716-20613 GCA_964596015.1 uncultured bacterium
CGAGAGAGCAAAGAGGCATGACCTCGGTTTGAAGCTTTCGAGCGGCCGGCAGGTCTCCCCGCTGAAAGGCGTCCCAGATGGCAACGAAGTGCTTGGGCGCCACGTTCGCGGCAGTTCCGATCAGCCCAACCCCGCCCATGACGAGGACAGGAAGGAACTTCGCGTCCATCCCGGTGAACACGGCGATTCGGTCACCGACCTCCCGGATGATGTTGACGGTGTGGTCGGTGTCGTCGATCGAGTCCTTGATGCCGGCGATCCATCCCTCGTTAACCAAACGGACGATGGTCTCCAACTCGATATCGAGTCCCATCCCCGCTGGGTAACTGTAGACCATCACCGGAACGGAGAGCGCTTCACCGAGCGCGCGGAAGTGCTCGTGCAGCCCGGTTTGCGTCGGTCGCGGATAGTGGGGCAGCGACACGAGGACACCGTCGGCGCCGACCGACTCCGCATATTGGCTCAACTCGAGGGCGATGTGGGTGGCGTTGTGACCGCTGCCCGCGAGGACGGGAACCCGGCCGCTGGCGACGTCGACGACCGCGCGAATGAGCTCCTTCCGCTCCTCCAGCGACAGCAGGGTGTAGTCTCCGGTGCTCCCGGGACAGAAGATCCCGTGAACGCCGCACTCTTCGATCAAGTAGTCAATGAATCGGCGTGTTCTCGCTTCGCAAATGGAGCCATCTTCGTTGAAGATCGTCACCACGGGGACGAAAACGCCGCGGAATTTCGATAGGTCGGTCATTTCCTCTTCCTCTCCTCTCGTTTCTGATCGATCCTCTTTGTCAATCCATCCTCAGTCCGCCGGTGACGTTCAACGTGTGTCCGGTCGTGTAGCCCGCGTAGTCCGAAAGGAAGAAGGCAACGCCCCGCCCGACTTCTTCGGGACTCGCCAACCTCCTTAAGGGAATGCAGCTGACGATCTCTTCTTCGATTTCACGCGCCTCTTTGCCCAGCAGCTCGGCCTCCCATCCCCACTCGCGCCGGAGCATCGGCGTGTCCACCTTCCCCGGTGCGACGGCGTTGACCGTGATTCCGTACGGAGCCAGCTCCAGCGCCAACGACTGGGTGAACCCGCGCACCGCGAACTTGGAAGCGCTGTAGTGCGAGTACATCGCTCCACCGACTAGCCCGAGTCGGCTGGCGATGTTGACGATCCGTCCGCGCTTTCGTTCGATCATCCGTCGAGCGCAGATTCTGGAGCAGACGAACGTTCCCTTGGCATTCACCGCGAAGTGCTGATCCCATTCCTGCTCGGTAAGATCGACGGCCAGCCCGGTCGACGAGACCCCGGCATTGTTGACGAGGAAATCGAGTGCGCCCAGCTCGTTCTCGATATGGGCGAACGCGTCCTCCATTGCCACCTGATCGGAGACGTCGCCGCCAACGGCCATCGCCTTGAGGCCGAGCTTCGCGATCTCATCCCGCGTCTGTTCTGCAGCGTCCAGGTTCAGGTCGAGAACCGCAATCGAGGCCCCATGCTCGGCGAGAAGACGCGCGATCGCCTTTCCGATGCCAGTTCCAGCTCCGGTGACTACTCCGCGTTGTCCTTCAAGATCGATCATCGCTCTCCTTTCCGAGCACGTCGACAACTTGCTTGATGGCCATTTCGTGCATTTCGTCCATGGATCGCTCCGAGTAGCACGCCATGTGAGGCGTCAGAATGACCGAGTCGAGGTCGAACAGCGGGCTGTCCGATGGTGGAGGCTCGTTGGCGAAGACGTCGAGGCCGGCGCCGGCCAGTTTGCCCGCGCGGAGAGCGTCCACCAGTGCCAACTCGTCGAGCACGCCGCCTCGGGCGGTGTTGATCACAAACGCTCCGTCTCGCATTCGATCGAATTCCTCTCGTCCCAACATCCCTGCGGTCGCTTCGTTCAACGGGACGTGAAGAGAGACGAAGTCGCATCCGGCCAGCAGCTGGTTGAGGGTGGTGGATCGGACCTGGGCCGCCTCGAAGATACAGGGTTCGACGAACGGATCGTAGGCGACGACGTCCATTCCCAGACCGTTCGCTTTGGCGGCGACACGCCGGGCGATCGAGCCGAATCCGACGAGGCCGATCCGCTTGCCGACGATTCGCACGGTGTTCCGTTCCCCCGCGTACCCCCAATGGCCTTCTCGGACCCAGCGATCGAGCGGCAACAGCTTGCGCGCCAACGCGAAGGCGAGCGCGAGAACGTGATCGGACACCTCTTCTGCGGACCAGCCAGGCAAGTAGCGGACTTCGATTCCCTTGGCCTCCGCCGCGGCGAGATCGATGCGATCGAGACCGACACCGTATCGAACGATGATCCGACAGCGATCGAGCGCATCAATGACCCGAGCGGTGATCGGCGCGTAGTCGTAGAGGACGGCATCGGCGTCGTTTGCCAGCTCGATGACATCCTCTTCCGACGAGCAATTCCCCACGACGAGTCGCCCGCCGATTCGTTCCACCGCCTGTTGCTCGATCGGAAGCGTCGTCGTCTCCGCGTCGGTCACCACGACTTTGAATCGCGTCTCCATATCGCCCCCCTTGCTCTCTTCGTCTACGCCTTCGCTTCGTGCGGAAGCGACAAGATGTCCTTCCGGTAGGCGGGCAGCCGCTCGCAACCGTCAGCAGTGACCACGACCAGATCTTCGTTTCCGAACGGCCCGAGGTTCTTCGTGCTTTGGAGCGAATCCCCGTAGGCGAATCCGGCGACGTCGTACTTCCAGATTTCGACCGCAAGGACCATGCCTTCTTCCAGGACCGCCGGCTCGCGTGCCGTCAGCATCGGAGGTTCATGGCCGGTCAAGCCGATTCCGTGACCGATCATCTCGATCTCGATTGGCGAGCCCTCGTCGCGAAAGACCTCTTCGACGACGCGGATCAGTTCCGAGGTGCTCACGCCGGGGCGGATGGCACCGATGGCCGCAGCCTGCGACCGCTCGATGATGCGCACCGACCGTTCGGCCTCCGGGCCAAGTGGGCCGACCTGGAACGTGCGGCAGCAGCTGCCGCAGTATCCTCTCACCATCGGGAGGGGTTCGATGACCATCCGATCGCCCTCCTCGATGGCCACATTCTCGTAGAACGGCGGCGTATCCGGCATCGGATACCGATCCTCTGCGCACCGGACGTTGAGCGCGTCGATCTCGTGCGCGTGGCGGACCAGAACCTCCTGAAGCAAGATGCCCACATCTCGCTCCGACATCCCGAGGCGGAACGACGCGACCAGATGATCGAGTGCCTTGACCACGGCCTCGGTGGCTACGCCGATCGCGTCGACTTCCAAGGGGCTCTTGATCATTCGGCTCTGCCAGACGAGGTCCGTCGCCTCGACAAACGTCGCGCTGGGCAGGCCATTTCTGAATCGGTCGATGTCATTGATCGGACGAGGGACGGTCATGCCGCCGAGGCTTCCGGCTTCGATGCCGATCCGGCCGTTCTCGTAACCAAGTTCGCGGACCGCTTGGGCGACGTCATCGGGAAGCTCCCGGATCTTCTCGGTGCAATGGGGGTCGGCCTGGCCGCGGATGTCCGAAAGGTGAGTCAGCCCTTCGGCCACCCCCCGGAAGAACTCGGGAACGATCAGCATCGGCTCGGCCTCGATCGGCAGAATCAAAACGGCGGGCTGGATGCTCAGGGCGTGCCAGTGAATCGAGTGGAATCCGGTATAGTAGCGAATGTTCGACTTGTCCCACAAGATGAGGGCGTCGATCTTCTGCTCCTTCATCAATTGCCGCGTTCGGTCGAACCGCCGGCCGAACTCGGCGGCCGGGAAATCCGCATATGGAGGCTCTGGATACGATTTCCTCGTGGATTCTCGGATCAGCATGGGGCCTTCCTTTCGTTCTCGTCTTGTGTGGGTAGATCGTTCGCCCGCAGGCAGGCGGCGTAGTGCTCCTCACCGACCTTCACCAGCTTCGGCTTCTCCACTCGACACACGTCCTCGACGTACTTGCAGCGCGGATGGAATCGGCATCCGGACGGCGGGTTGATCGGATTGGGGACTTCACCGTGGATGTGTTCCAGCCGCGAGACATTCTTCTCGAACGCCGGGATCGACTGGATGAGGCCAATGACGTAAGGGTGCCGCGGATGACCGATAATCTCCTCAGTGGGCCCGTGTTCGACGATCCGGCTGGCGTACATCACATAGATCCGGTCGCAGACGCAGCCGATGACGCCCATGTCGTGCGAGATGACGAGCGTCGACATGTTGGTGTCGTCCATGATCTGTCGGATGAGCTTCAGAATCTGAAGCTGAACCGAAACGTCGAGTGCGGTGGTTGGTTCGTCGGCAATGAGCAGGCGCGAACCACAACTGAGAGCCATGGCGATCATGACCCGTTGCTGCTGGCCTCCGGAAAGCTCGAACGGATATCGCGGAAGAAGGCTCTCCGGACTCCCCAGCGCCACCGCCTTCAGGCTGTCGACCGCGATCCGTCGAGCCTCTTCTTCGGAGACGGAGCGGTGGAGGCGGATGACATCGATCAACTGCGATCCCAGCGTGAACACGGGATTCATCGACGTCATCGGCCTCTGGAAGATCATGGCAATCTCGCACCCGCGAACCGAGCGCATCTGGACCTCGCTCATGTTCATCAAGTCGCGACCGTTCAACAGGACCTCTCCCCTCGTGATCCGCCCCGGGGGTTGGATCAATCGCATCAAGGAGTTGACGGTGACACTCTTCCCGCAGCCGGTCTCTCCCACCATCCCGACCACTTCGTTCTCGCGAACGTAGAACGAGACGTCGTCGACGGCGCGGACGATGCCCTCCTGTACAACAAACTCCATAGACAGGTGATTGACCTCCAACAACCGATTTCCCGTTGACGGAGGGTTGACAGCGGATCGGTCGTCCGGTTGGCGATATTCGGTCATTTGTCGGTCACCTCCGCAGCGCAACGATGGCAGAGGACGTAGTGGCCGTCTTCAACCTGCACCAAGTTCGGGGGCTCCGGCTTGCAGTGTTCGTCTTTCTGCGCGCAGCGGGGGGCGAACGCGCACCCTTCCGGAAGGTCGACCGGACTCGGCGGAGACCCGTGTAGGACGACTTGGCAGGAGCGGATCCGACTCTGCGGTGTGAGAACGGCGTTGCAGAGGGCTTGCGTATACGGATGGGACGGTCGCGCAAAGACTTGCTCCGTGTGGCCGATCTCGACAACCTGGCCCAAGTACATCACGGCCACGGAATCGGCGAGGTAGCGAACGACGGCGGCATCGTGCGATATGAACAAATACGTCAGTTCCAGGCCGGAACGCAGTTCCAGTAGCAGGTCGAGGACCCGTGCCTGTACGGAGACATCAAGGGCGGACGTCGGTTCGTCGAGCACGAGGAAACTGGGCTGCAGAATCAGCGCTCTCGATAGGCAGACGCGCTGTTGCAGTCCCCCGCTCAATTCCCGAGGATACCGTCGCAAGTACTTCTCGGGAAACCCCACGCGGTCGATGATTTTGGGAAGTCGATCGATCCCCTCGCGCAGCCGTCCGTGGATGCGCATGGGCTCCAGAATGGCCGACCGAACGTTCATTCTCGGATCGAGCGGCTCCTGAGGATCCTGGAAGATCATCTGGGCGTCCTGCCGGAACGCCTTCATCTCATCAGTCCGGAGAGCGGTCACGTTGTACCGGCCGATGCGGACGTCTCCCGCAGTTGGTTCGGTCAAGCGGAGAATGGCCAGCCCGCACGTTGTCTTGCCGCAACCGCTCTCCCCCATCAAGGAGAGCGTCTTGCCGCGGTCGACTTCGAACGACACGTCGCGCACCGCTTTGACATCCCCGATCTTCTTCCCGAACAGGCCTTTGCGGATAGGGAAGTACTTGGTCAATCCGGAGACGGAGAGGAACGCCTCATTTGAACCGGATGGGTCGCCTTTCACACGCGGGCGAGCGACGGGAGTCTCCATTCGCGTCATCCGTCGGCCTCCTTCGACGTCTTGCGGAGGGCTTCGACCAGGGTATCCAGGGCGGTGCGAAGCATCCGATCGCGGTATTTGCCCGAAAGTGCCGCGCAATGGGGCGTCATCAAGACATTCCCCAACTCGTGAAACGGCTTCCGATAGGGACGCTCGAGGAAATGCCAGACCTCGCTGTCGACCGAGGGGTACTCCCACCACACGTCGAGGCACGCGGTGAATCGCGAATGCTCCCGAAGGTGATCAAACAGATCGTCCTGAACCACCAAACCCCCTCGGCCAACGTTGATCAAGCAAGCGTCGTCCTTCATCTGGCGAAGCTCATTGGCCGTGATGACGTGATGCGTTTGTGCGGTAAGAGGCAGAACGAGGACAACGAAATGGGATTCAGAGAGAACGAACGGGAGGTCCTCCAATGTTCCCACGAAATCGACGGGCACCGAGGACGCCCTGCGTCGATTGATGCCGAGCACCCGCATGTCGAAGGCGGTCGCCCTGCGAGCGAATTCCTCGCCGATACTGCCCAACCCGACAACACCGACCGTGCTCTCAGCGAGGCAATCGGTCGGCTCCCGCTGATCGAACACGCCGTCCCGCATCAGCGCGTCGCGGCGGCGGAGACGCTTGGCCGCGGCGAGCATGAGGGCGAACGCGTGTTCCGCGACCGCCGCCGAGTTGGCGCCAATCGCTCCGCGAGCGACGACCTCATCGGGGATCGTCTCGGTGCGGCGGATGGTATCGGTCCCCGCGCACAGGAGGTGGACCCGCTCGAGATTGGACATCTTGGCGAACACCGCATCGGGGAACGGTTTGTAGCCGCCGTAGCGCAACACGACGTGGATCGATGAGGCCCGCTCGTCGAGCTCGCCTCCTTCCATCTCGTCGAGAAACAGAACCTCTGCCAGTCCGGAGAGCGCTTGGCGTGTCCGGCCCTTCTGTTCATCCGTCAGTTGCGTCGCGACGAGGACGTTCTTGGTGGACATCGTGAGAGCCCCTTGAGCTATTTCACCTCCCGAGCGAGATAGTCACGCAAGTAGTCTCCGAGGAGCATGAACCCCATCGACAGGATGACGATGGCGATCCCGGGGAACGTGCTCATCCACCAGTGAGCTGGGAGGTATCCCCGCCCAAGGGCGATCATCGCGCCCCACGACGGGGCTGGTGGCTGGGCTCCCAGTCCGAGGAAACTCAGGCCGGCCGAGACCAAGACAACGAGTCCCGCCTGTGTGGTGGTCTGGACCATGATCGGGCCAGCGCAGTTGGGCAGCAGATGACGAAACAGGATCCGCCATGGGGACGCGCCCAGGTTGCGCAAGGCGAGGGTCATCCTCGTTTCCCTCAAACGAAGCATCTCACCGCGAACGATGCGGGCGTGCCACGTCCACCAGCTGAGTCCCAGTCCCAACATCACGTTGTACATCGACTGACCGAGGGAGGCAACGGCGACGACGGCAAACAGCAGAGGCGGGATGGCCAAGAAAACGTCGACGATGCGCATGATCACCGAATCGGCCGCCCCTCCGAAATAGCCGGAGAGCGCGCCGATCAATGTGCCGAAGATGGTCGCCGTGGCGACGACGACCGCGGTGATGGCCAGGGAAATCCGTGAGCCGTGCACCACGCGGGAAAACAGGTCGCGGCCCACGTTGTCCGTGCCGAAGAAATGCTTGATGGAAGGGGCCTGCAGTCTGTCCGTCATGTTGACGCGGAACGGGTCGTACGGTGCGATCCACGGGGCGAAAACGGCCATGATGAGGATGGTCAACAGGAGAATCGTGGAGATCATGGCGGTCGGTGATCTGACCAGAGAGTACAAGGCGTATCGCAGATTCGAAGGGTTGTGCTCCTTTCCCTGGTCCTCCTCGGGCCCTCCGCCTCCCGTCGTGATCGATTCGCTGTGAAGCGCATGGCGGAGGCCTTCGGTCGTTGCATCTTCGGGCGGACGTTGATCCGGCGTCCCCGTCATGGCAGATCCCTTCGTTGATCGATGGTGTTAGTCATAGCGAACTCTCGGGTCGAGCCAGGCGTAGGCGATGTCTACGAGGACGTTGAGCACCGCGTAGATGAGAGAGAACAGGATGGCGCAGGCGATCGCCGGCTGGAAGTCCCGGTGAAGGATCGCCGTCATCGCGTAGAAGCCGATCCCCGGATAGGTGAAGACGGTCTCGATGAGGAACGTGCTTGCGAACAGCGCGCCGGTCAGCAGTCCCATGATCGACAGGATGGGCGGGAGCGCGTTCTTCAAGCCGTAGCGTAGAACGATGCGCATCCGGTGGAATCCGTACGCGCGATGCGTCGACATATAGTCCTGGGACAAAACGTCGAGGAAGGCGGTCCGCGTCATTCGCGTGATCGCGGAAAGCCGAGTCACCGTCAAGCTCATCACCGGCAGAATCATGTGCAGGACAGCGCTTCCGAGGGCTCGCCAGTTCCCGGCGAGCAGACTATCCAACACGTACATCCCGGTGATCCGTTCCGGCGCGCCGATCAGTGGTTCGATCCGCCCGCTGCCGGGTAACACGCGCAAGGTGGAAAAAAAGAGTAAGAAGAGCATGATGGCAAACCAGAACTCGGGCATCGAGTTTCCGAGGACGGCGATTCCCCGGGCGATCGTGTCCGGCCACCGGTTCTTGTAGATCGCGCTCAGCATGCCCAGAGTTATGCCGATGAGGATGATCCAGAAAATCGACGCTGCCACCAGTTCAAGGGATGCAGGGAGATACAGCGCGATCTCCTCGACAACCGGGTGCCCTTCGGCCATCGACTCCCCCAAGTCGCCTCGGAAGACCCTCCCGAGGTAGTCGAAGTACCGATACCAGATCGGTTTGTCGAGGTTGTACTGCTCGGTGAGCGCCTGAACTTGCTCGGCGGTGCCTCGAAGGCCGAGGCGAACGTAGATCGCGCGGCTCGGGGTGAGGTTCGTCAGCAGGAAGACGATCGTGATCACGCCGAGAACGAGCAGGGGGATGACGGCGACGCGCCGGATGATGTAGTTGGTCATCTCGATGTAGGCTCCCTCATCCGGTAGGTGTCGATCACACTCGTGTCCCGTCCATCGCAAGATCGCGCGGCAGACCGCACAGACCGATGCTCTCGATCGCGCGGTTCTGCCGCACGCGTTTACCCTCCAGCAAACGGAGGTGCCAGCCTCCTATTCCTCCTGCAGCTGGTAGAAGAGAACCAGCGCCCGGTTGATCGGGATTCCGTGATAGCCCTCGATGTCGCTACGCATCACGACAACGTAGGGGACCGTGAACAAGAAGACGACCGGGGCATCCTCGATAAGGACCTCGGAGACCTTGACCGCGAGTTCTTCACGCTTCGCGTTGTCCGGCTCCGTGGCCATCTGGTCGATCCACCCCGAGACCAGATCGTTGAAGTATCCGTTGCTCCAACCCCAATTCGGGTCCTCAGCGGACTTGTTGCTGTAGTTCAGGTAGAGAACGTCGTAGGGCTCAGCCCCGCCGGCTGCGCCGTACTGAGTCGACATGACGTTGGACACGTTCGCGTCGCGACTCTCGGCGGAGAAATCGGGCCAGTTCTTCTGGACCAGGTTGACCTTGATACCGAGATCGGCGAGATTCTGCTGAACAATCAGTCCAAGGCATTCATGGAAATCCGTCGCAGAAATGATGGAGAAGTCCAACTCAAGCTCTCCTGGCTCGTACCCCGCAAGCGACAGGTAGTAGCGAGCCATTTCCATGTCCTGGTGCTGGATGCAGTCGTAGCAGTCTGGGCAGCCTCCCGGCAACCAGCTGGCCAGCGGTCCACACGGAGCAACCGAGTATCTCATGCACTGGCGGACTGCATCGTAGTCTACCGCGTAGGAAATCGCCTTCCGAAGCAGCTTGTTCGAAAGAACACCCCGATGGCACTGCAGGTAGATCGCCTGAATCGAAGAGGACTCTGTGACGTGAACGGTCAGATTCGGATTTGCTTCGACCGCAGCGTACATGTCGCTCGGAATGCTCGTACTGGAATCGACTTCCCCGGCCTGAAGCGCAGCCGCTCGTGCGGCCGGCTCGGTCATGATTCGGAGAATGATCTTGTCGTAGTTCAGATCCGTCCATCCGCCCCAGTAGTCAGCGTGCTTCTCAAGAACCACGTACTGCCCCTTGACCCATTCTGTCATTGTGTAGGGCCCGGTTCCGACGACACTCTCCGCGAAGTATTCCTCCGCCCACTGGTCATCTGCAGTCTTGTTCGCCGCAGCCGCAGATGGAGAACAGATCTTGAATCCATCGACCGACGCGAAGACGTTGTCCCAGAATGCGAAGGTATCGTCGGTGGTGAACTTGACAGTGTAGTCGTCGATGATCTCAAAGCCGGTGATCGATGTGAACATCTGGGCAGGGCCGGCCCCGATTTCCCTCATCCGGTTCCACGAGTATTCGACGGCCGCCGCGTCGAAGTCCGTGCCGTCGTGGAACTTGACACCTTGACGAAGTTGGAACGTGCAGGACATCCCGTCTGCCGAGATTTCGCGGCTTTCCGCTAAGGCGCCTTTTGCACTCATCTCGGGCAGATCCCAAATCAGCAATCCTTCGTAAGTGTTCGCCGTGATGATGGTATTCTCGACCAGCTGAGCCTTACTCGGATCAATCGTGATGACGCGGTATTCTGCCGCGTACGTATGCACCTTCTCGCCCACGACAAGTGGCGCCATAGACATCACGAGAAGCGCGACGGTCAGCAGACACCAAAGTGATTTCCTCTGCATGGTTTGATACCCTCCCGTACCTTCTGTAGTGCTCGCCTTCTGACTCCACTGCCGTTCCTTGACCCTGCAGATCACCTCCATTGCAGACTCGCTTCATGTACTTTCAGAAATATAGCGCGGCCTTTCAGTGTCGTCAACTTTGTGCAAGAGACACCTCACAGCCATATACTTGTCTAACCGATACGCAATGGGCGGAACACGCTGTCGTTATGGTTCGGCACCACTGAAACGGCGACTGATGACTGCGCTTTGCACTTCATGCACGCCAGGAGGGAGTCGACGACAATGGAGAGCACGGAAAGGGAGGAGACATGGAGTTCGATCACATCGCAATCCACGTTCGCGATCTAGAGCGAAGTATCCAGTTCTACCGCGACTTTCTCGGTCTCCGGTTGATCGAAGCGGAGCCAGGCGAGGAGATTTGCACAGGTACATCGATCGCACCCTGGCGAAGCGGAGGGAAGATCTCTTTCTGTTACCTGAAGGGGGACGGAGATCGCTGTACAGTCGAGTTGATCTACGAGCACGACCGGACGGAACCGTACAACATTCGGGACATGAAGGTGCCCCACATCTGCTTCCGGGTGAAAGGACTGGACGACAAAGCCGCGGAGCTGAAGCGACAGGGCGTGAAGTTCCTGGTGGAAAACGCGCGACCGAAGTACAGTGACACGATCCGCCGGATCGACTACGTCGAGGACCCGGAAGGCTATCGCGTCGAGTTGATGGAGTTCGTCGAGCGATCGCCCTCGGAGTAAGAGGCGGATCGCTGAAGAGGGATCAATCTGCCGCTACTCTGCCCAGCAGAGCCGGGGCCACTCGTCGTCGACGAGAACGGCACCTTTGCGGTGCGGCTGCGGCGGGTAATCCCGCCAGGCCCTCTCGTCGAAATCGATCCCCAGTCCCGGTCGTTTGGGGATAGGAATCTCGCCATCGTGCAACGCCGGCAGCCCGTCGAACAGCTTCGACCGCATGGTTGGATGATCGTAGTCTTCGAACATCTCCTGGATGAGCCCATTGGGCGCACACCCCGCGAGATGGAGAGACGCCGCAGTGATCACCGGGCTGTTGCCGGTATGAGGGGCGATCGATGCGCCGAACGCGTCGACGACCGAAGCGGTGCGCATCCCCTCGAGCAGCCCGCCGGCGTGCCCGAGATCGGATTGGATGACGTCGACGCGATGCGCTTTGAGGAACTCGGCGCAAGCGGACCGCGTGTAGAACCGTTCGCCGAGGGCGGCGCGGATCGACGAATCGCGGAACACCTCTTCAATCCGGTGGAGTTGCTCCGGCGGGACCGGTTCCTCGACCCAGTAGGGGGCCAACGGATCGAGGGCTTTGACGAAGGCTGCGGCCGCCGGAGGCGAGAGACGGCCGTGAAGGTCGAGAAGGATGTCGACATCGTCTCCCACCGCTTCGCGGATGGCGGCGACAATCTCCACGGCGTTTCGGAACCCGGCGGGCGTGAACTCTCGCCATGTCTTCCCGAGCGGATCGAGTTTCAGCGCGGTGTAGCCGTCAGCGACCACGGCCTGCGCTTCCTCGGCGAATTGCTGCGGCCGGTCGATCGAGCGATACCATCCGTTGGCGTAGGCTCGGATTGACGATCGGCAGCTACCACCGAGCAGTCGGTGGATGGGCTGGTCGAGGAGCTTGCCGACGACGTCCCACATCGCGATCTCCACCCCGCCGATGGCGCTCATCAATACAGGTCCGCCGCGCCAGAACGTCGTGTCTAAGACCGTGGCGACGAAGTCGGCGATGCCGAATGCGCTCCACCCAAGAAGCCGTTCGCAAAGGGACCCGACGATCGCTTCGACGGCGTCCGTCTGTCCCTCGAGGGTGGCGTCGCCGACCCCGATCACCCCAGCCTCCGTCGTCAGCGTAACGAGGAGCCAGTCGGAGATGCCGCCGCCGACTCGGTGCGTTGTCACTTTACGGATGATCGCATCCCGATCGTTGGGCATTCGGCTATGCCTCGGCGGGAAACTGCATCGTCGCGAAGGGGAACACGGCGACCGATGGAGCCTCGTAGTCGGCGGAGAGGAGGGCGATGACGTCCTCCCACGTTCGCGCAAGTCGGGTCTGTGGAGGGTAGATCTCGCGCAGGTCCCGTAAACTGAGGTTGGGAGAGAAGACGATCGTTTGGTAGTTCTCGAACAAGTCTCTGTGCGACGGGAATTCGTGGGCCGGCGTGTACAGACACATTCCTCTGTCGTATAGGTAGTGCAGTCCCCGTCCCTCGCTGGACGCTGTCATCACAACGGCTGTCCCACCATCTTCAAGCACCGCCGACGGTCCGCCCTTGCCGAAGGCGTTGAAGGCGTTCGGCGATTGGATCAGCTCGGTGTCTTTGGGATAGGCATTGAGAATCGCCACGTCGAATCGCCA
Organism: uncultured bacterium; assembly: GCA_964596015.1. Taxonomy (GTDB): domain Bacteria; phylum Joyebacterota; class Joyebacteria; order Joyebacterales; family Joyebacteraceae; genus WJMD01. Next base: position 15,714 of record CAZQSB010000044.1, read on the forward strand.
CTCGGGCATCGGCGTCGCATAGGTCGTGCGAGCAAGCTCCACCGCCGATCGGTGAGCGTCAACCACATCGCCAACGAAGACGCCGGCCGTCTCCCGCTTGGAGTTAACTACCGCGTTGACGATCGCGGTCAGTCCGATCTGACGTGCAAACGTCTCCATGTCAAGCCGAGTGGCGTTCCCCTCTACGACCCCGATCCCGCCGGTCGTATCCCCCTCACCGCGGGAGACGCAGTAGTGATTGGCCTTGATCGTATCGATGCCGGCCACGCCGGGGAGGACGATCTTCGCTCCGCCGCTGAACCCGGAGTGACCGTGCGGGAAGACAGTTCCCACGCCGATCTTGATGTCTGCTTCGTAGAAGATCCGGTTGACCATTGCCCGGCCGGTGCTGGTCTCCCCGGCGTCGACCAGATTGTCGAACGGGTAATGGTTCATCGTCAGCACGGCATCGACCACATCCTCACCATACTTGGTCACGAACTCGGGGCGAGTCATCGGTCGATGCGCGCCGAGAGCGGCGATCAGCGTGATGTCGCACTCATGGATGCCGCCGCGCTTCAGGCGCGACAACAGAGGTCGAAGGAGACGGGCGGCTCTTGTGGGGCGGGTGAGGTCGTCCGCCGTGATAGCGACCGTCTTGCAGCCGTCGACCAGCTCCTCGATCGGTTTCGATCCGATCGGCCGGTCGAACGCAGCCTCGATCTGTCCATCACTAAGGCCCTCGGCATCGGTCATGCGAAGGACGTCGACGTCCCATCCATCGGGAAACGACAACTCGATGGTCTCGTCGCCGTACCAGGCCTTCCACAGCATTTGCACCTTCATGAGGTCGCTCCTCTCCGGAGTGATTCCTTGGAGACGGCTATTCGAGGATCGCTCCCCGGCTGGCCGAGCTCACCGCGCGCGAGTAGCGGGCGAAGTACCCAGTACCCTCGATAGTCTTGGGGGTCCATGCTTCTCGCCGCTTGTCCAGTTCTTCCTCGGAAACCGCGATTTCGAGCCGCCGCTTCGGAATGTCGATGGTGATCGTGTCGCCGTCCCGGACGAACGCGATGGGGCCCCCGGCCTGCGCCTCCGGAGAAACGTGGCCGATCGCCGGCCCTCGGGTGTACCCGGAGAATCGTCCGTCGGTCACCAAGGCGACGCTCTCGTCCAAGCCACGTGCGCAGAGGGCCGCCGTCGCGTCGAGCATCTCCCGCATCCCGCGACCGCCGGCCGGTCCCTCGTACTGAATGACAAGGACGTCGCCGGGCTTGATTGTCTCCGCCTCGATGGCTTCAAGGGCTCCTTCCATTCCGTCGAAGACGCGCGCCGGCCCGCTGTGCCGGTGCATTGCCCCCGAAACGGCCGACTGCTTGACGACGGCGCCGTCGGGGGCGAGCGATCCCCGCAACACGGCGTGACTCCCCTCAGGATGAACTGGGTCGTTCAGGGGCCGGATAACCGTCTCGTCAAAGACCTCGACCCCCTCCAGCCGCTCGCCGACGGTTTGGCCGTTGACAGTCATCAGGTCGGTGTGGAGCGCGGCTTCCAGGCGCTTCATAACGCCGGGAATCCCGCCCGCGTCGCGGAGATTTTCCATCGTGTGCGGACCCGACGGGATCACAGGACAGAGGTGAGGGGTCTCGCGGGAGAGTCGATCGAACTTGTCCAACGGGAGTTCGAATCCGAGCTCGTGGCAGAGTGCGGGCAGGTGAAGGAGCGTGTTCGTGGACCCGCCGATGGCTTCGTTCACGCGGATCGCATTCTCGATCGCGCGCTCCGACATGATCTCGGACGGTCGGAGGTCCTTCTCCAATAGATTCATGATCGCTCTTCCGGACTCCCGGGCAACCCGCAACTTCTCGGCATCGGTCGCATGAATGCATGCACAGTAGGGCAGAGACATCCCCAGCGCTTCGATCAGACAGGCCATGGTGTTCGCCGTGCCCATCCCGAAGCATCCCCCCACCCCGAGATGGAAGCAATCCTTCAACGCCTTGCGCTCTACTTCGGGAAGTGGGTTTCCATCGCGGAGTCCAGTGATGAGCGCCTCTTGGTCGGCCGCTGTGCACCGGCGTCCACGGTAGTGACCGAGGTACATCGGTCCTCCGGTGACGATGATCGCCGGGATGTCGATCCGCGCGGCGGCCATCAGTTGGGCAGGCTCGATCTTGTCACACGTGGAGATGAGGACCATCGCGTCGAACTGCGGTGCAACAACCGCCGTCTCGATGGCGTCGGCGATGATCTCGCGGCTGGGCAGGACGTAGTGGTGAGCCGGTGCGATGCCGTCGCAAAGGGCGATCGTATTCAGCTCGAACGGGCTTCCGCCCGCCATTCGAATCCCGATCTTCACGCCCTCGGCTATGCCCCGCAGATGAGCGTGCCCCGGATGGAGCTCACTCCAGGAGTTGACGACGGCGACGAACGGCCGCTCGAACTCCTCGTCGCAGACGCCGCAGGCTCGAATGAGCGTTTCGGTCATTACGCGGTCGCGGAGGCTGTCAGATCGCCGCTTCTTGGGACCTTGTTTCGAACGCGTCACGGATGCTTCCTCCTTTGGTCCCAGCTCGCCGGCTTCGACCGAGCTGCTCCCGGTTGATGACGTTCGAGATGATACCGACAGCGCGGCTGAAAGGGAAGTCAGCGTTCTTCCAATCCCGATATCGCAGAATGAAACTGGCAAAAGTGTGGCCTCCCGGCCAAGCTGTTGCTCGAGGAACGCAATTTGTTGAAACGGCGTTCACTGTCACTATAATCGCCGAACGTACTCCGACTCTACGAAGGGGAGGCTGGCATCGATGGTGGGACATGATGATTGGCTGACGAAAGAAGCGCAGGGACCCTGCCCGCGGTTCGACGATCCGCGCGACTGTTTCCTTCGCGGTGTGCACATCCTCACCGTGAAGGCGGACGAGCGAACCAACGGAATGGCGGTGGCTTCGGTCACCCAGGCGTCGCATGAGCCGCCGCTGATTTCGGTGGCGGTGGCCTTGCAGCAGACGACGCACGAGCTTCTGTATCAGGCAACGCACTTCGCAATCTGCTCCCTGCGTATCGATCAGCACGACGTGGCGAGCCACTTCGGAGAACAGCACGGGCGCGACGTGGACAAGCTGGCGACGGTCGCCCATCATCCGGGGAAGAGCGGCGTGCCGATTCTGGACGATTGTCTGGTCTTCTATGAGTGCCGGAAATACGCAACGCTTCCCGCCGGAGATCACACGATCTTCCTCGGAGAGATCATCAGCAAGGGGATCGTCAACCGCGGCAAACAGCTGCCCTACAGCCGATTTGACTACGAGAGTCAAAGCGTGATCAAGTACGTGGAACCGGAGACTAGCGGCGGATAGGTGCAAGCCGAAGTGATCGCCCCGGGGAAAAGGAGTCTGTGACGGTCGCGCGGGAGAGTCCTCGAAAGACGGCCATCGTCCTCCATTCCGAGGACAACGTGGCGACCCTGCTGATGGATCTGGATGCAGGGGACGCGGTGATCGCAGGGTTGGGGGGCCGTTGCTGCGAGGTCGAGCTGTCCGAGAACGTGCACTTCGGGCACAAGGCTGCTATCCGACGGATCGCCGAGGGAGAGGACGTCGTCAAGTATGGAATGCCCATCGGACAGGCACTGTCGGACATCGAACCGGGGTCGTGGGTTCACGTCCACAACTGCCGAAGTGCGCGGTACGGGTTCCGTCAGGAGAAGTATGGAATCCACGCATGAGGTGGCGTTGTGAAGCGACTCCCTGAGATTCTTGGCTACCGCCGACCGGAGGGACGCATCGGCATCCGCAACCACGTCGCCATTGTCTACACCACCAACTGCGCCGAGGTGGTGGCTCGCCGACTGAGCGAACGCTTTCCCGTCGGAACGCAGCTCTTCGGCTATCCGGAAGGGTGCTCCTATCGGGAGGCGCCGGCGACCAAGGTGGCCGCGATAGCTCAGCATTCGAGCTACGCTGCGGCCCTGGTGATCGGACTCGGCTGCGAAGGCACCGATGCTGCGGGGCTGGCGGAGCGCATTGCCGAGTCCGGACAGACGGCGGAAGCGGTGACGATTCAGGACGAAGGCGGGGACTTGAAGGCAATGGAGAGAGCATCCCGAATCCTCGCCGATCTGCTTCAGCACGCCTCCGTCGTCCGACGTGAGCCGATGGACGTCTCCCAGTTGATTGTCGGTTCGGAATGCGGCGGTTCGGATGCGACATCCGGTTTGGTCGCCAATCCGCTCGTGGGAGCGGTCGCCGATCGCCTGATCGACCGCGGAGCGGCCTACATGCACGCAGAGCCGCATGAGCTCATGGGCTGTGGGGATGTGTTGGCTTCGCGTGCAGTGAACGAGGATGTGGCACGCGACGTGCGCGAGGCGATCGACGAGGCGGAACGGGAGAGCTTCGAGGCGGGGCTGTTTCACATCGGCTATGGAAACATCGAAGGCGGACTGACGACGATCGAAGAGAAGTCGTATGGTTGCCTCGCCAAGTCGGGATCTCGGCCACTGCAGGGAGTTCTGCGCAGCTACGGGCCGCCTCCGAAGGCCGGGTACTACCTGCAAATCGCTCCCCCGGGCTCACAGACCTACTTCGGCGATTCGGAGGACATCTCGCAGTTTGCCGCCTGCGGGGCGCATCTCGCTTATTTCACCACCGGATGCGGGGCAACGACCGGCGGCCTGCTCCCGGTCATCAAGGTGATGGCGAATCCGCATCGCATGGATCTGATCCGTGACAACGTCGACTTCGACGCGACGCCGATTACCCGCGGCGAACAATCCCTCGACGAGATGGCCGAGGCTCTGTTCGACGAGACGATGGCCGTGGCCGCCGGCAAACTGACCAAGTCGGAGATCCACCGGCACTTCGAAGCCTAGGGGTTGGTTTTGCAATAGACTTACAGAGTTCGCACTCTGGAGGTTCATGCA
>CAZQSB010000045.1:0-17761 GCA_964596015.1 uncultured bacterium
CGGTGGCCGTGGCCATCTCCGTGAACTCGCGCTCGAGGATCTGGATCCAGTCGTTCGCATACCCGCGCGGCTGCCGCCAGCAGGGATTGTACGTGCCGCACCACCACGTGCTGTCGCCGAGCCAGGCGAAGCCGTTGATGCGGATCGTGTCGTGGTGCCAGTAGTTCTCCTGCCCGAGCGTGCCGCTTCGGTCGAACGCCGTCCACCCGGCGTTGTCGCCGGTCAGCGTGGAGAAGTCGGCGTCAAAGATCCACAGCGTCTCCAGCCGCGCACCTTCGTGCTGCGGCCGAGTCTGCCGCTCGGAATCGACGACCGGCATGGCGCTCCTGTACTCCGTTCCCAGGCCCTTGGCCAGGGCCAGCGGAGCGGCGACCAGGATAACCAGCGCGACCGCCGTCACTGCGAACATGCTGCTTCTCATTCGCTCAGTCCCCCCTTCTCTGGGAAGGTGGTCCAGCTCACACCTCGCGTACGACGTCTCCGCGGCCGGCGCGCTCGTGCCGGTGAACGGTCCCGCGTAACCGCTCCTGGCGGAGACAGAACAGTCTCGAACGTCGCAATCCCAGGCGGTGATATCTTCCTTGAATCCTGTGAGAGGGATGGTGCTTCAGGCGTGAGTCTACCCGCTCACAGGACCAGGTGGTCATGCGCGGGTGAGGGTGTCCGCGGCAACGCGTCGGCTGCCTTCGCTATTTCCCGACTCGGCGTCATTGTACTCCCGGAGTCGGCTTTCTGGCAAGCGAATTCTGAGAGAAGGTCACTCACCCCGCTCTGCCCATCCCCCGGAAGGCCGACGCCGCGGGGCGGAGTCGGCGGTTTCTATCTCTGTGACCGAGCATAGATGGTCGTGGATCGGCGGGGGGCACGGTCACGTGCCTCATCGCAGGAGGACCATTCTCCGCTCCGTCCGGAAAGCCGGTGCCTCGAGCCGGTAGAAGTAGACGCCGCTGGCGCACCTCTGCCCGCGTTCGTCCCGGCCGTCCCAGACGACGCTCCCCGGCCCGGGCGACGCGACCGTCTCGTCGATGAGCGTCCGGACGACCCGGCCGGACACGTCGTGAACCCGGATCGTCACGTGGCCCGGCTCACTCAGGCTGAAGCGGATCTTCGTGACCGGGTTGAACGGGTTCGGATGCGCGTGCGAGAGCGCGTTCCTCCGGCCCTGGACGACGTCAGTCCCTGAGGCGGTCGGCGACTTGGCGAAGTACGCCATGATGTTCTCGAGGAGGTTCACGCGGTCGTCCGCGCCCGGTGGATACGTGCCGGAAGGTCCCGATGTGCTTCCCACCATCCGCTCCATCGGGAACCCGAGCGTGACCGTCCGGTAACCCTCGGTCGCGTGGGTGTAGGCCGCTCCCGCCGGCAGCCTGGATGCATCGAGTTTGACGTACTCGGCGACCGTCTCGGCTCCGGTCATGCCGTCGCCCGGCTGGACCACGTCGAACGAGGCCGGCAGCGGGCAACCGCCGGCGAGCGCCGCGAGCGCGTCGTCGTGGTCCATGAAGGTCCACCCGCTCCCGTCGTCGGCGAGCCCTGGGACGCTGTCGACCGTCACGGCGCCGACGTCGTCCGCGACGAAGTCCGTTGCGAGCCACGTATCGTAGAAGGCCGTGCCGGCGAGCTCATAGCCGATGTTCTCTCCTGTGAGGAGGAGGTTCCGGTCCTTGCCCTCCCCCGCCCGGTCGAGCCAGTGGATGAGGTTGGCCTGGTCGGCCGGTGTGACCGTCGCGCTTCTGAGATCGCCCGCGAACCAGATCTGGGTGTCGTAGTACTTCATGCCGGAGCTGTCCGGCCCGTCGGCGAGGTCCGTCTCACTTCCCGGAAGCTCAACGTCGTAGACGTCGTACTCGTAGCCCAGGATGTCGAGCGCCTCTCGATAAGCCGTCTCGGATGGCGCCCGCAGGCTCCGGTCATCACCGGGCGTCGGCTGCCCGTGCTTGTCGACGAGCAGGATGCCGGGTTCCGAGACCGAGCCAGTGATCGGCAGGATCGACATCTCGAAGGTCTCGTCGGGCGCGCCCTCAGGGAGAACGGCCGTGGTGCCCAGACTGTCGGTCGCCTCATAGTAGTAGTGGATCTCGCTCCCGGGAATCATGTGGTTCCAGGGCGGCGGAACCACCCACCACTGCGCGTTCATGCGGCGGCATAGGTACGACTCCCAGACCGGCGCGAGGTTGCTCCTCACCACCAGATGCACGCTCAGCACGCCGTCCGCGTCGGTGACCCGGATCTGGGCCGAATCGAGGAGCGCATCGGAGAGCTCCTCGCCGAACCAGTCGTTGAACCGTCTCCACGCGTGGCGTTCCAGGGCCGTCCCGACGTCACCCTGGACGATCCCGACTCGATGTCTGTCCAGGAGAAAGCCCGCCCGGTGCTCAGGCGCGGGTTCGAAGTTCTGTATGGCCCAGAGGATCCCGAGCCAGTCGTTGCCCGCGTACGCGCTCCAGTCGTCCGTGCTCACGTACCAGCCCGGCCCTCCGTGCCACCATCCGGGCTCCTCATCGAAGTAGCTGTCCGGATAGTGCACGCAGCCTTGCTCATCGGGCGACGAGAGGAAGAGGTTGAAGATGTCCTCCGAGGCCTCGGGCATGTCGAGCCAGAAACTCCAGGACGCGACGAGATTGTCGGCGCCCGCGATGTCGATCGGCGGGCTCATGAGCCAGGAGTACTGACCGTCCACCATCGTGCCGGTCACGCTGTCGACCGCGCCGTACATCCACGTGCCGAAGGGAGGCTCGTCGCACGAGAAGCGGCCGGACACGAAGTCGATGCTGTACTGCCCGCGGCGGAACGTGACGCCCGTCTGACCTGTCGCCGGGATGTCATCGTGGATCCAGCCGAGATTGCCCGACTCGCAGTCGTCGTAGAAGAGCGTGTCCTCGCCGTTTTTCAGGAACGTGATGTTGTCGAGCTGCCAGGCCCCGTCCTGGACCGAGTTCATCGGCGGGTTGTTGTACTGGTCCTGTGCAGAGTACGAGGCGTCGGACTCGAAGCGGAAGCGAAGGCGGAACGGAATGCCGGCGTAGGCGGAGAGGTCAAGCTCCACATGAGCGTACATCGCATCATCCCAGTCGGAGCCCCTGCCCGGCTGCCCTGCGAAACCGTAGTTGTGTACGAAGTGGAGCGTGCTCCAGGTCGCGCCGTCGTCCTCCGAGATGTCGATGTAGCCGTAGTCGTAGTCGTGCTCCATCGCGAACCGCTGGTCCCAGATGAGCTCCAGCTCGTCGCCCGGTGCGCTTCCCAGCGCGACCTCGGGGAAGTCGCGCTCAAGGATCTGGTACCAGTCATTGCCGTACCCTCTGGACTGGAGCCAGCACGGGTCGTAGGTGCCGCACCACCAGGTACTGTCCCCGAGCCAGCTGAAGTCCCGGATGCGGATGGTGTCGTGGTGCCAGTAGTTCTCCTGCCCGAGCGTCCCGCTCCGGTCGGAAGCGGTCCAGCCGGCGTTGTCGCCGACGAGGTCCTCGAAGTCCGCATCGAAGATCCAGAGGGTGTCGGGCCCTGCCCGCTCGTTGTGGTTCGCTGTCGAAGGGAAGGCGGTGGGATGATGGACCCGCCGAACGACGGCGGCGTCCTCGCTGGAGCCGGCGATTCCGCTCAGACACAGTGACAGAAGGAGCGCCGCGAGCAGCGTCAGTCCGCGTCGCATGGTCTCTCCCTCCTTCTGGGATGGGTCGGCCGACACAGCAGGTCGCGGTGTCGATCGGCATGCTCGGGGGCGAGCGTGCCGCGGTCGCGGAGCATGCAAAGTCGCATGATAGGCGAACCGTGGTCAGTATACCATAGCAAGCCCGGCGCTGCAACGTTCTCTCGAGCAATCCGGCCGCGGGTCGTGGGCCGTCGCTCGTTCCGGAGAGGGCTGTCGCGCGTTCCGGAAAAAGGGCCGTCGCGCCTTTCGGAAAAGGGCCGTGGTCCGGCTCCGTGGATGTCGGTGCGGGCCGTACGAGAAGGGGCCCCGGGCACTGTGCCCGGGGCCTCCTGAGGTTGTCGTCTGTGACCGCTTCAGTCGAGCAGGATGGTCCTGTTCCGCGGGGCGTCCCATTCCAGCAGGAGCCCACGAAGCTCCGGCCAGAGCTCCGGGTCGGTCTCCGCCTCGACCTCCAGCTCCCGCGTGACGACGAGCCAGGCGCCGTCCTGCGCCACCGTCAGGGAGAACCTGCCGGCGTCGTTCGCGATCTCGACCGGCTCGGGCGCGCGCACGAGCTCCCTCTCGCCGACGCGGAGCTCGAGTGTCACGCGCTCCGTCGCGCCCGCGGGAAGCCGGACCGGCGTGTCGCGCGAGGGAACCTCGAGTTCGAGCGACGGCTCGAACGCGCTGACGATCCCGCCCGCGGGGTCACCGATGACGAACGGGAGTCGTCCGAGTTCGTCCTCCTCGGGCGCCCCGAGCGTCACGTCGCAGCCGAGTTCGACACGGCCGCTCTCGAGCACTGTCACGCCGGGGCTCTCCGCCTTCGCGCCGGAAAGCACCGAGCGCGCGAGCGTCCCGGCGTAGCGTTCGAGCGCTCCATCGAGGCCGGTCACGCGCTCGTACGGGGCGAGCCAGCCGGTGCCCAGGACGTAACCGCGTCCGGCGAAGGCGCCGTCATCGGTTTCCTCGAGACGCATCGTCGCCTCGAGCGTTCCCGCGCCCGCGGGCAGATGCGTCGGCGCGCCGCCAGCGGCCGGCCGCCAGGTCGTCCGCTCCGTCATGGCCGCGTCGCCGGGTACCAGGCGCGACGAAGCCGGATCGAGCGTTCCGTGGAACCCGGCACCGCGCACCTCGACGAGCAGCCGCTCGAACCGCTCGAGCCCGGGCGGCGTGTCGGTCAGGTCGGTTCCCCGGTGCCCCACCCAGACCGGCTCGGCCTCGAGCCCGGCCTCGTCAAGGAGCGCGCAGGCGAGCGCCGCGCGGTCGATGACGTGTCCGTAGGTCGTCTCCCAGGTCCTCTGCGCCGGACGCGGACCGAACAGCCAGGCCTCGTCGTCCGCGCCGACATGCCTCGTCGCTTCGTCGAGATACGCGGCGATCGCGCGTGCCCGGGCCTCGGCTCCGTGTCTGCCTTCGAGGCGCTCGGCGAGGCTGTCGAGCGGCGCGCCTTCAAGCACGGCGGACTTATCGAACGGCGTCATGAACGACTGGGCCATCGCGTTCCACGAAGGCCAGCTCGACCAGACGAGCGTCGGGGACGCCGTCGCGCGGTCACCCGCGAGGGGGCGTTCGAAACGGTCGAGCCGCGTCATTCCCCAGACGTACCCTTCCTCGGTCGGCTCCGGCGCCGGCGCGCCGCGGAGCGCGCGGAACGCGGCCTCCCTGTCGCCAGGCAGGCGAAGGACGAAGGCGTTCCTGACCGTCGGGTCGAGCGTTCCCGCGACCCGCGCGCCGTCCAGACCGAGCGACGGGTTCCGCTCTTCGACGACCGTGTAGCGCGTCTCGACCACGCACGGAAGCTCGACGCCGTCATGCAGGAGCGCCTGCTCGCGGAGCTCGGCGTAATCGTACGCGCGATAGGCGGTTCCCGGCGTCGTCTCGACCACGGCCGTTCCGCTGACGGAGTCGGCTGCCGGCCACCAACGTTCGTCGCGCCAGGTCCTGAGGTCGTGGACCTCGACGCCGCCTGAGCCCGCGTTCCACGGGACGTGGACGTCGGCGTAGGTCTCGAGTCCGATCTCGGTTCCGAACCAGACGATCGTGTGTGCGGTCCTTTGGACCGCGCCGTCAGCCAGTCGCTCGACGCGCAGCGAGTCGAGCAGGACGACGGCGTCCTGGGTCTCGAGGTTGAACCATTCGTCGGCGAGCCCGAGCAGGCGTCCGATGTCGTAGTGCCCCGTGGCGTCCTCCGGCGCGGCGCCCGCCGCGGCCGACAGCGCGACGAGGACGGTCGCCGTGAGGAAGATGGTCGTCGGGTTCTTCATCAGTCGGCCTCCTCGATGCGGTAGACGCCGTCGGCCCAGGTCCTCATGGCCGTGATGGCCTCGCGGAAGCCCGGATAGCCGTCCGGTGGGATCTGGCGTCGCCTGACCTCGGCCCGGGACTCGATCGTGAGCGTGCGCCCGTCGAGCTCGCTCGAGCCCTCGAACGACGCGTACGTCTCGTCCACGGGCTCGGCCTCGGGAGCCTCGGCGAGCTCGAAGCCGCGCGGCACCGTGACGCGCTCATCGATCTCGACGAGTTGTGTGAACCACAGGAAGAGGTCGGTCTCTCTCTCTTCGGGCCAGTCGCGGATGCCGGCGCGGAAGAGCCAGCCGTCGCTCAGCACCACGGCCGCCGCGGGACTCTCGAACTCGAGCCCCTCTCCCACCGGAAGCGCCGCGTCGCGGATCCGGTACGTGACCTCGAGCCACATGTTCTCGCTGAAGTCGTCGCGCTCGAGATGGTCGAACTCGAGCGATTCGATGGCGCGGCCGATGGGCGTGAGAAGCGCCGCGATGTCCCGGTGGATGTCGGCGCGGCGACTCCACCCCACGAGGTTCCTCAGGCGCCCGTCCATCGCGCCGGCGCTGTCGAACCTGAAGGTCCCCTCGAGCGTTCCATCCTCGAGAAGCGTCGCGCGGTGCTCGACGCGCAGCGGCGACTCCTCCGGCGGACTGTAGGGTATGGTCGCGAGATACTCGCCGCGCTCGGTGCCGATGAGGTATTGCTGCTCGGTCTCGTTCTTCGACCAGATGTCGTTCATGTACGGAACCCATGTCGGGTCATACATGACGAACGTTCCGTCCTCGGTCCGAAGCGCCGTGACGCAGTGGTTGAACTGGTCGGCGGGCACCTCCTCGATGCGGCTTCCCGCCATCGTCATCGCGCCGTAGGAATCCATCCCGGCAGCACGCATCATCGTGATGAGCATGCCGGCGATGTCCTTGCAGACGCCGCTTCGCTGTTCGTAGATCATCCAGCCGGGGTGGAGCATGAACCCCTCGCCCTCCCCCATCGTCTGGCCGCTGTAGCGGATGTTCTGCGCGACCCAGTGGACGAGGACCTCGGCCTTCTGCTCCTCCGTGCCCCGGGCGACGCCGGCATCGGCGAGGATCTCGTCGACCTTCGACTGGATCTCCGGCGTGACCTCGAACTGGTTCCTGTTGACGTCGAAGAACCAGCGGCTCTTGGCCTCCCAGCTCTCGACGGTGGCGAGGACCACCTTGGGCGAGATGTCGCTGGCCGCGGCGCTCCGGTACTCCGACGGGCGGGCCGGGACGTCCTTCGCCCACCACGCGTAGCGCGTGCTGTCGGCCGAGTAGGACGTCGACGAATAGAGCGGTCCGTTGTAGGTCTCCGAGTGGATCCTCTTGTCGGCCGGGAGGACCAGCTCGTAGCGCCTCTCGACCACAGGCACGCTCTCCTGGAAGAGCACGATGTCGAAGTATTCGCCCGGCATCGGCGGAACGTACTTGCCGTCGTCGTCGGAAGCCGCGGCGGCGCCGGCCGCCGTCGCAGGGGCGGCGCCGTCCTGCTCCAACAGAGCGTAGGAATAGCCCTTTCTGAAGAGCTTGAGCACGAGTCCGTCGCCGACATCGAGCCTCGGCGTCTGGAGCATCCGTATCCTTGCGTTCCAGTAGATGGACGACTGCGGAGCCGGGAGGTCGACGGCGCTCACCTCGAACGGGATGAGCTCGCCGTCGCGGACGACGGCCGCCTCCTCGATCCGCATCGTCCTGCTCCACGGCTCGTACCACCACGTCCTGACGGCGAGGTCCTTCGCGCCCTGTGGCGTCAGCGCCTTGTAGACGATCGTCTCGTGCACGGTGCTCACGCCGAGGTCGCTCACGTGGTTGACCGAGTGCTCGTAGACGACGACGTAGTCGGCGCCGCCGTGTTCGTCCGCCGCCCCCGCGTTCTCGACGCGGTCTGCGATGGTGGGCGGCGGCTGGTCGCCCGGCGGCAGCGCCGCCTCGGCGCCCGACGTCTGCGCCGCGGCGACGGTCGACATGCAGAGGACGCCCACGAGCGTCAGAAGCCGCATCAGATGCCGCACGATCACGCTTCACTCTCCTTCAGGGGTCCTGTTTCGCTTCCGTCGGACTCGCCGAGGGCCGACATGACCGCGTTGTGACGGCCCTCGACGTCCCGTCTGTCGAGCTCTTCCGGAAGCCCCGCGGCCGCCCGGGACACCGCGTCGGCGTGTTTCCGGACCGACTCGCGCTGGGTGTCCGTGCGCGCGGCCGACGCGATGGTCGCAAGCGTCTCCAGCATCCTCACAAGCACGGCCGGCTGCGAAGCGCCGTGCTGTCTGATCTGTCTGAACCCGGTGTCCATGATGCCTTCGAAGTCCGTCCTGTCGAGGACCACCCTGAGCATCCCGTCGCCGTCGGCCAGGCGCCGCGGCGGCTCGACCCTCGAGGCCAGAACGCACATGGCGGCGCCGATCCTGTCGACGCAGGTCATCGCGGTGAACGGATCGTTGATCCCGGGCGAGAGCGCCCTGACGGCGATCTCGACGAGCTGCATCAGGACATACTCGACGTCCTGCGTCGCCGTTCGTCGGTCTCCCATGAAGAACGCGTCCCGGATCGACTCGGCCGTCTCTTCGTCCATCGGTTCCTCGCCATAGACGACGGCGAGCGAGCCCTCCTCGACGATGAAATCGCCCGGCCTGACCAGGACGTCGAGCACGAGGTCGCGCGACTCGGCCACCGACACGAGCCTGCCCTCGTTGATCGCCTGGATGTACGCGCTTCTCGTTGAGGTCGCGCGCCCGGCCTCGCGACTCCAGACCTCGCGCGGCGGCTCTGAGGGTTCCTCGGGCGTGTTCTCGGGGTCGTTCTGAGGGTAGATCCTCCGGACGACGTCCACGAGCTCTCCCGCCACACCCACGATGACGTTCGGCGCCTGGATCGACTCCGAGACGTGGTGGATGAAGTAGACGAGCACCGCCACGGAGAGCGTGGTCAGGACGAACGCTCCCACGACCGTGATGTGAGGAACGACACCGCGCGCCTCGAGACGCCCCACCGATAGCAGCGCGATGAGCGTATAGAGGAACGTCGCGGTGAAGACGCCGATGACGCCCTGGTTGCTTCTGTCGCGCATGAAGCTGCGGAGGAGCCGGGGTCCGAGCTGCGAGGCTGCCAGCGTGAGGGCGACGATGGTGATGGAGAAGACGAGGGCGAGAACTGTGACGAGCGACCCGACGAGCGTGGCCAGAAGCGTCCGAACGCCTTCGATGGTGCCGATGTTGAGCCACCCCAGCGGTCCGCCGAAATCGATCGTGACCTTCGTGTCGACCGCGACGAGTCCGAGGCAGAGGACGAGCGCGGCGAGCGCCATCGCCGCCGGAAGCGTCCAGAAGTTCGTGCTCAGGATCTCCCAGCGATTCTCCAGCCATGTGCGCACGGCGTCACGCCTCCTGTTCGACCACCGGCGGCTCGTCGGACCTCTTCCTCTTCACCGCCTTCATTCCCTCGAAGACGGCGAGATAGAGGAGCCCCGCGCCGAGGATGTAGATCCAGTCGACCGGGCGCGGCCCCTCGAAGAAGAGGAAATCCGAAATGCCGGGAGTGTACACGGCGACCGACGTCAGGACGATGGAGGCCGCCACTGAGATGAGCATGGGACGGTTCGTGAAGAAGCTCCTGTGGAAGACGGTCGTCCTCTCGAACCGCCGCGAGAGGATGTTGGCGAACTGGCAATAGGCGATCGTGAGATACGCGAGCGTCGTCGCACGGGCGTACATCGCCGTCCTGGGCGCCTCGGTCGTGAAGAACGTGTCCTCGCGGACCATGAAGAGCGCGTAGTTCAGGAACGCCAGGCCGCCGATCAGGAGCCCCAGCCAGACTATCTCGGGCGCGGTCCGCGGATTGAGGATGTGGTCTCCGAGGTCGCGCGGCGGCGCCGTCATCATGGCCTCGTCCGGAGGGTCGAACGTGAGCGACGTGAGCGGCAGGATCTCCGCGAAGAGGTCTATGGCGAGGATCTGGATCGCCAGAATGCCGATGGCCCAGTTCTGGAGCGACGCGGCCGCGAGACCGAAGAGCACGACGAAGAGCTCGGCGCCGTTCGTCGTGAGCGACGCGAGGACGATCTTCCTGATGTTCGAGTAGATGGTGCGGCCCTGGCGGACCGCCTCGACGAGCGTCGGGAAGCTGTCGTCGAGAAGCACGAGCTCGGATGCCTCCTTCGCGACGTCGGTCCCGATCTGCCCCATCGCGACGCCGATGTCGGCGCGCTTCAGGGCCGGCGCGTCGTTGACGCCGTCGCCGGTCACCGCGACCACCTCTCCCCTCTCGGACAGAAGGTCGACGATGCGGAGCTTGTCCTCGGGCGCGACGCGGGAGAAGATGATCGCGCGGTTGTTCTCCATGGTCTCCGCGAGCTCGTCGTCGCCGATGCCCCCGAGCTCGGCGCCCGTAATGACGGGCGCCGGGGACTCCGGCTCGAAGAGTCCGATCTCACGCCCGACCGCCTGCGCCGTGATGGCGTGGTCGCCGGTCATGATGAAGGTCCGGATGTGGGCCTTCCGGCATTCCGCGATCGCTTCCCTGACGCCTTCCTTCGGCGGGTCGATCATCCCGACGAGGCCGAGGAACGTGACGTCCTTCTCGACCTCCTCCATCACGTAGTCCTGTCCCTGTTCGTCGAGCGGACGCAGCGCGATGGCGAGCACGCGGAGCGCCTGGTTCGAGTACTCCTCGTTGATCCTCCTGATCTCGTCGCGGTCCTCGTCCGTGATCGGACGGATCTCGCCGTCACGGTAGATCGACTTCGAGATGGCGAGAACACTGTCGGTGGCGCCCTTCATGGCGAGTTCGATGCGATCGTCGAACTGCCGGACGGAACTCATCCTCTTCCGCTCCGAATCGAAGGGGAACTCCTGAAGCTCGGGGTTCTCCTCGTCCTCGGTCGGCGAGCGCGTGCCGAGCTTGGTCGACATCGCGACGAGCGCGGCCTCGGTCGGGTCGCCGACGGCGTACCACGAAGGGTGGTCGTCGTCGGGCGGGTGGATCTCGGCGTTCGACGCCATCGTCGCCGCGTCCATGAGGATCTCGATCTCGTCGATCTCCTCCTGCGTGAGTTCCTCTCCATCATCGCCCAGGATGTCGCCCTCAGGCTCGTACCCGAGACCGGTCATCTCGTGGTGTTTCCCGTTGAACCAGACCCGCTGCACGGTCATCTCGTTCTTGGTGAGGGTCCCGGTCTTGTCCGTGCAGATGACCGTTGTCGAGCCGAGCGTCTCAACGGACGGGAGGTTCTTCACGACCGCGTTCCTCTCGGCGAGGAGCTTGCTTGTCGAGGAGAGCGCCACCGTCACCTGCGCCGGAAGGGCCTGCGGCACCATGGCGACGGCGATGCCGAGCGCGTAGATGAGGCTCGTGTAGAGACTGAAGCCCTGCCACAGGGCGACGGCGAAGAGCGCGCCGCTGATGAAGAGCACGACCACCGTCAGACGGTTCGCGAGCGATGACAGCTCGCGCTCGAGCGGCGACGGGAACTCGCGGGTCTCCTGCGTCATGCCCGCGATCTTGCCCATCTCGGTCCCCATGCCCGTCGCCATCACCACGCCCGTCGCGGAGCCGGACGCCACAGTGGTGCCGAGGTAGGCCATGTTGTCGCGGTCCGCGAGGACAGCCTCCTCGCTGATGGCGTTCGTGTGCTTCCCCTGCGGCGTCGATTCGCCCGTGAGCGAGAAGTCGTTCGTCCGGAGGTTGAACGACTCGATGAGGCGCATGTCGGCGGGGATCTTGTCTCCCGCCTCGACCTTCACGATGTCGCCCGGGACGAGCATGTGCTGCTGGACCTCGGAGAGCTCGCCGTCGACGACCACCCTCGCCGGCGACCGGATGAGGTTCCGCAGGCTCTCGATGATCTTCCCGGCCTTGTACTCCTGGACGAACCCGATGACGGCGTTCACGACGACGATGGCCAGCATGACCGAGCCGTCGCGGAAGCTCCCGATGCCGTACGAGATCGCGGCGGCGATGAGGAGGAGGATGACGAAGACGTCCTTGAACTGGCGCAGGAAGGTCAGGAGCTTCGAGACATGGAACTCGCCGGAGAGCTCGTTCGGGCCGTGCTTCGCTCTCCGTCTGTCGGCCTCGTCTCTGGGAAGGCCCTTCGGCGAGGTCTCGAGCGCTTCGAGCGCTTCCTCCACCGTCATCCGGTAGTAGGCGCGCGAGGTCGGGTCCTCCGGCACGGCGTCTCTCCATGAGCCTGGGTGGCAGGATTCCGCTGCGTCCCGCCTGAAGCGGGACGCCTCAACAGAGGTTATACCGGACGCGGGAACCCGAGGCAAGCGGCGGTTCGCACGCGTCAGCGCTCCGGAACGAGCGGGAGCTCTCTCAGTCGGAGCGCCTCCTCGCGGACCCTGTCGATGCGGCGGATCGGTTCCTCGGGAAGATCGAGCCGCCTCGCGGTCTCCTCCGGAGTCTCGCCGCTCTCCAGCGCCTCGAGCGCCCTGTCGACGTCCTCCGCCGGGAGGTCCAGGAGATACCGGTACTTGTTCCGTACGCCCGGTATGATGCCCGGAGCAGGCGGCTTCGAGAGGATCCGCTCGGGCACGCCGAGCGCGCGGCCGACCTCCAGCACCTCGGTCCGATAGAGGTTCGCGATGGGCATGATGTCGGCGGAGTCGTCGACCCCGAAGCGTGTGTAGATGCCGGTGAGCTTCTCGGTCCGGTTCGCCGCCCCGGCGACGAGGAGGTTCCGCTTCTCCGCTTCGAAGAGGAGCGCGACCATGCGGACGCGGTGTCTGATCTTGAAGTGCGCCGCGGCCTTGTAGACCGCCGGGTTGGCGGAGCCGGTCAGCGACTCGATGAGCGGGTCCCTGGTCCCGAGGAGACGCCGGGCCTCGTACGAGACGCGGACGATCGCGTCGCTCACGGGCGACGGGAGCTTCGAGAGCAGGAAGTCGTAGACGCCGAGACCGTCGAGCGCCGCCGTGACGTTCACCGTGACGCTCTCGACGCCGAGCCGTTCGGCGACGAAGAGACCGTCGTCCTCGTCCTTCGGAGGGCCCTCGCGTTCGGGCAGGAGGAACGCCGTCACGCGCTCCCCGCCGACCGCTCTCACGCAGAGCGCGGTCGTCACGGTCGAGTCCAGTCCTCCGGACAGTCCGACCGCTATGCCCGTGCGCGGAGAGCCGTCGAGCGCTTCGACGATGAACGAGGCGATCGCGTCGATGGCCCCATGGATCTCCCGGCCCTTGAGCATCCTGGAACCTCCCCACCCTCAGACCAGCCGTCCCGGCGAACCGGCGTCAAGCACCCCGATGTCACATCATACCACGGGCGCTGCCGAATGCGCGCTTGCGCCGCGGACGTGAATGAGCGATAATCACAATACGGGCCGTAGGGTCCGGAAGGAGGATGTCATGTGTGCTCGATCTCGTCATCCTCTGGCCATCGTGCCGCTCGTTCTGCTCGCCGCGCTCGTCCCCTCCGCTCAGGCTCAGTTCATCTGCGAGAACTGCGAGGACAACGGTCAGACGACCTGCTGGAGCGCCAGCTACTGCGAGAACAAGCTCGTCGGCTCGTACTGCGGGCCCGGGAGCATCCGCGGGAAGTGCGTCGATGTCAACCATCCCGACTGCGTGGATGAACCCGGGGAGTCCTGCTGCGGCTGCGACTTCGCGGTCCAGAGCGCGGGTTCCGAGGTCTTCGACCCGCCGGCGCCCGTCCCCGACGGCGACCCCGCGGGCTGGCAGTCGACCATCTTCGTCGGTGAGTCGATCCCGTTCGACTTCGTGGACGTCGCCGTCTTCGCGAACCACGCCGCATGGAGCGAGCTCTCCATGACGCTCCGGCATGGCGGCCTCGAGATCATCCTGCTCGACCGGCCGCTGTGCGATGTCTCGCTCGACTGCGGAAGCGCGCTCGCGCTGAGCGACATCGCCGTCGGCCCCGCGCACTGTCTGCCGGAGGACTGCCCGGTCCTCTTCCCGGGCGGCTCCCCGCTTGCCGATGCCTCGTACTACCCGCTCGAGGCGCTGGCCGTGTTCTCGGGGATCGACAGCTTCGGCGAGTGGACGCTCACGGTCATCGACTGGGAGCCCGGCGATCCCGGCGAGGTCTGCTCGTGGGAGCTCCTGCTCGGCGACGAGACGACGGACATCGAGAGCGAGCAGGAACTGAGCTGGGGCGTCATCAAGGCGCTCTACAGGTGACGCTTCCCTACTCCGCCGAATAGGCGATGCGGTAGATCCGTCCCGCGCGGTCGTCGGAGACGAGGAGCGCGCCGTCCGGCATGACCTGGACGTCCACGGGCCGGCCGAAGGCCGATTCACCTTCGAGCCATCCCTCCGCGAACACCTCGTAATCGACGGGCTCGCCGTCCTCGAGCCGAACCAGCATCACGCGATAGCCGATGGGGGTCTCCCGGTTCCAGGAGCCGTGCTCCGCGATGAAGATCTGGTGGCGGTACTCGTCCGGGAACATCTCGCCGGTGTAGAAGCGCATGCCGAGCGCGGCCACGTGCGGACCGAGCTCGATCTCCGGTTCCACGTAGTCATCGGGGTCTCTGTCCCCGCCGTGCTCGGGGTCGCGGATGCCCCTCCCGTGGAAGTACGGGAACCCGAAGTGCTGACCAGGGCGGTCGACTCTGTTGAGCTCATCCGGCGGACGGTCGTCGCCCAGCCAGTCCCTGCCGTTGTCCGTGAACCAGAGAGCTCCGGTCACCGGATGCCAGTCGAATCCGACCGTGTTCCTGACGCCTTCGACGTGGACCTCGAGCGCGGTCCCGTCGGGGTTCATCCTCATGATCGACGCGTATCGCTCGTCTTCGGGGTCGCACACGTTGCAGGGCGCTCCGACAGGCACGTAGAGCTTCCCGTCCGGGCCGAACGCCATGAACTTCCAGCCGTGGCTCCTGTCGGAAGGGAACCCCTCGCTCACGACGACCGGTTCCACCGGTTCGTCGAGCCGCGTCTCGATGTCGTCGAACCTGAGAACGCGGCTGACCTCCGAGACGTAGAGCGAGCCGTCCCTGAAGGCCACGCCGTTCGGCATGGTGAGGCCCGAGGCTATCTTGTGAACACGGTCGGCGCCGGGAGCCCCATCCTCGTCCACGAGCGCGTAGACGTTCCCCTCTCTCCTCGTCCCGACGAAGAGCGTGCCCTCCTCCCCCAGACACATCGAGCGGGCGCCCGGCACGTCCGCGGCGTACGTCTCGATGCTGAATCCGTCGGGGAGACTGATGCGCTCGAGCCCTTCGAACGGAGCGTCCTTGGCGACGCCCGAAAGGTACTCCGCCACCTGAGCGCAGCCGGTGCCGCTCGCGGCCAGACAGAGCGACAGTCCGAGCACCAGCGTCACCCGCTTCAGCGCTGCGTTCATCGTCGTCCTCCCTTCCCGTCCCTCAAACGCGAACGACGGCGGTCGGGCGACCGCCGTCGTGCAGGAAGATGGTACCCCCGGCAGGACTCGAACCTGCGGCACTCGGTTTAGGAAACCGATGCTCTATCCACCTGAGCTACGGGGGCTTCTCTGTCCTTCTCGCGGAGGTCGGCCGCGCCCGGTCGCCTGAGGGACGGCCGCGCTCACTCCGAGCCGTATTCTAGCAGACAGAAGACGTCGTGCCCACGCAGTTTGTCCCGCCCCTTCAGGAACGTGAGGTCGATCAGGAACGCGATGCCGACGATCTCGCCGCCCAGCTCCTCGACGAGCTTCGCCGCGGCGGCCGCCGTGCCGCCCGTCGCGAGGAGGTCGTCGACGATGAGCACGCGCTGGCCCGGTTCGATGCCGTCGCTGTGCATCTCGATGGCGTCGGTCCCGTACTCGAGCTCGTACTCGGCCCGAACGGTCTCGGCGGGTAGCTTGCCCGGCTTCCGCGCGGGGACGAACCCCGCCTTGAGAAGATACGCGACGGCTCCTCCGAAGATGAAACCCCTCGACTCGATGCCGACGACGGCGTCGATGTCGGCGTCCCGGTATCGTCCGGCCAGCTCGTCGACGGCCTGACGGAACCCCTCCGGGTGCCTGGTCAGCGTCGTGATGTCCTTGAAGACGATGCCGACCTTCGGGAAGTCGGGCACGTCGCGGATGAGCTTCCTCAGGTCCATACTGGCTTCCCTCCACGCGCTCCGCCCATCCCCGGGCGGAGCCGTTCATCTACGGCAGGTACTCGAGCGGGTCGACAGCGACCCCCCGCGAGCGGACCTCGAAGTGCAGATGCGAACCGTTCGTTCTGCCGGTCATGCCGACGTATCCTATCGTCTGTCCCTTCGTGACCTCGTCCTCCAGACGGACGATGGCCCTGCTCAGATGAGCGTAGACCGTGATGAGGCGGTCGTCGTGGTCGATCATGACCACCGTCCCGTAGCCGTGCATGCTCCCCGAGAAGACCACCTCTCCGGCGGCCGCCGCGAGCACCCGCTCCTCGCGGGCGCCGTCGATGTCGATCCCCTTGTGGAAGACCTCGCCGCCGGTGATCGGGTCGACCCTCGGGCCGAAGCCGCTTGTCACGGCCCCCCGACCCCGTCCCGCCAGCGGCCAGTCGAGCGGCGTCGAGATGGGGCCCGGTTCCTCAAGCGGCGCTTCGGGAACCCGACGTCTCGAGGACGCTCCCGGGACGAAGATCCTCTGTCCCACGCGGATGGTATAGCTCTGGAGATCGTTGGCTTCGACCAGCTCGGCCAGCGACACGCCGTACGTCTTCGAGATGCGCCAGAGCGTCTCGCCCTTTCGTACGGTGTGGTAGACGCCGCCCGTCGAGCTCCGAACGGGATCGCCGCCGGCCGTTCTCGGTTCGAGCGGCGTGCACCCGGACCACGCCGCGATGACGAGAGCAGCGAGTACGAGCATGAGTGCCGCCTTCGCGGAACGCCGCCTCACGTCACCTCCGGGACTGGAATCTCACAGAGAAGCCGTCGAACTCGCCCGTCGCGTCGCTTCGCGAGCTCTCCACCTTCTCCACCGAGCCCGCGGGCGGGCCCTGTTCGAGCGCGGCGTGGAGTCGGTCGAGCGATTCCCCGGGGCCCTCGGCCCGAACCTCGACCGTTCCGTCCGGTCGGTTGGCCACGTAGCCCGCGAGGCCCAGTTCAGACGCTTTCCTACGCACGAAGGCGCGGAAGCCGACGCCCTGTACGACGCCGTGCACCCTGGCCTCGAGTCGTTCATCGCTCATCTCGCGCGCTCCTCTCCGCCAGACGAAGCGCCGCGTCGACGGCCTCCTGCGGGCCGTCCGCGACCGTCACTCCCTCGATGTCCTTCCAGGCTCCCACCGCGACGACGGGTTTTCCCATCTTGAGCGCCAGGGCGACCTCGGAGAGCGTTCCGAATCCTCCCTCGAGCGCGATGACGGCGTCGCCGGTGCGCACGTTGATCACGTTCCGGGCCTCCCCCATGCCTGTCGGCAGGGGGACGACCACCGCGGAGTTCGCGTCCGAGGCGCTCTCACCGGGGAGTATCCCGACAGTGAGCCCGTCGGCCTCGAGCGCGCCGCGGCACGCCGCCTCCATCACGCCGCCCAGGCCGCCGCAGACGAGCACCGCGCCGCGGCCCGCGATCTCGGCGCCGACGCGTCGCGCCAGCTCCTCGAGGTCCGGTCCGCATTCTCCTCGACCTACGACGCAGATCCTGACTGGCCGTCCCGCCGGCATGGGCGCTCCGCTTCCCTCTCCTTGTTCGCTCGGTCCGACCGACACTACCCCATAGGTCGCCGTCGGTTCAAGGGGGACCGCCGATGTCCGCCCTGACGCGCCCGGGAACGCGGCGCGGGCCGCACCCGTCATCGCCGGCCCGGCCCGGACGCGCGACGCCCCCGGGCATCTGGCCCGAGGGCGTCCGGAGTGCTCAAACTGATGGTCGGGGCGAGAGGATTTGAACCTCCGACCTCACGGTCCCGAACCGTGCGCGC
>CAZQSB010000046.1:0-17164 GCA_964596015.1 uncultured bacterium
GACCAGGTCCTTCATCGCCGAGATCTTCTTCTCGTGGATGAGGATGTACGGCTCCTCGAGCACGGTCTCCATGCGCTCGGGGTCCGTCACGAAGTACGGTGAGAGATAGCCGCGGTCGAACTGCATGCCCTCGACGACCTCAAGCCACGTTTCGATGCTCTTGGCCTCTTCGACCGTGATGACGCCGTCCTTGCCGACCTTCTCCATCGCGTCGGCCAGGATCTCGCCGATCTCGGGGTCGTTGTTCGCCGACACCGTGGCCACGGACGCGATCTCGCCGCGGTCCTTGATGTCGTGGCTCATCGTCTTGAGTTGCTCGATGGCCGCCTGGACAGCCGCCTCGATGCCGCGCTTCAGGTGCATCGGGTTGGCGCCTGCCGTCACGTTCCTGAGACCCTGCGCCACCATGGACTGCGCCAGGACGATCGCCGTCGTCGTGCCGTCGCCGGCGATGTCGGCCGTCTTCGTGGCGACCTCCTTGAGCATCTGCGCGCCCATGTTCTCGTACGGATGCTTGAGGTCGATCTCCTTGGCGATGGTCACGCCGTCGTTCGTGATGACGGGCGAGCCGTACTTCTTGTCGAGGACGACGTTGCGTCCCCGGGGACCGAGCGTGACGCGCACCGCGTTCGCGAGCTTGTCGACGCCCTGCCTCAAGTGCTC
Source organism: uncultured bacterium (assembly GCA_964596015.1). Taxonomy (GTDB): domain Bacteria; phylum Joyebacterota; class Joyebacteria; order Joyebacterales; family Joyebacteraceae; genus WJMD01. The sequence goes on from CAZQSB010000046.1 coordinate 664, forward strand.
CCGCGCAGTTGAATCGAACTCAACCTGCTTTGCCATTGTCTTAACCACCTCACATCATCTTCGGTTGCCGCTACAGAGTGGCGGTCTTCGATCCCGCCGCAGGACAGCGGTCTTCGGTTGTCGCTAGAGAATAGCGAGGATGTCGTCGTCCTTCATGAACAGGTACTCTTCCCCGTCGACCGTGATCTCGCTCCCCGACCACTTGCCGAACAGGACCTCGTCGCCGACACTGACCTCGACGTCGATGCGCTTGCCGTCGTCCGTCATGCGGCCGGGACCGACAGCCATGACCTTGCCGCGCTGCGGCTTCTCCTTGGCCGTGTCCGGGACGATGATGCCGCCGGCGGTCTTCTGGAGCTCCTCCTCGAGCCTCTTCACGAGGACCCTGTTCTGGAGCGGCTGGATGGAGAACTTCTTCGCCTTCGACTTCGACTTCTTGCTGCTGGTCTTCTTCTTCGTCGCCATGGAACTTTCCTCCCTCTCACAGACGGTAACCCGTCCGCCCCGTGGGCGGACCCGCCACTTAGCACTCCGTTTTGCGGAGTGCTAATCTATACGAAGCCCCGGCGGGACGCAAGCGCTTTTTCGCGCCGGTTCGGTGTTTCGTCCGCGCCGGCTCAACGCCTTCCCGGACCGGCTCAGCGCCTTCCCGCGCCGGCTCAACGCCTTCCCGCGCCGGCTCAGCGCGCCTTCCCCCGGAGCCTCCGGTCGATGAGCGCGAGGCCCAGGAGCGTGAGGTCGGGCTCCACCATGTCGATGGAGGGCGCGAACATCGCGAACTGGGCCGCCAGGCCGCCGGTCGCCACGACCGTGGGCTTCGTCCCGAGTTCCTCGGTCAGCCGGGCGACGATGCCCTCCACCTGCCCGGCCACGCCGAAGACGATGCCCGAGCGAACCGACTGCTCGGTCGTCCGGCCGATGGCGCGCTCGGGCGGGGTGATGCCCACGCGGAAGAGCAGCGCCGCGCGCCGGAAGAGATTCTCGGCCGAGGTTCTGACGCCCGGAGCGATGGCGCCGCCGACGTATCGCCCATCCTCCGTGAGGACGTCGAAGGTCGTCGCCGTGCCGAAGTCCACGATGATGGCCGCGCCGTCCACGAGCTCTCTCGCGGCGACTGCGTTCACCAGACGGTCGGCTCCGACCTCGGCGGGGTGGTCGTAGTCCACCTCGATGCCGAGGTCGAGATCGCTCGTGACGACGAGCGGCGTGAGGCCCAGGCGATCCTCGCATCCCGAGACGAGCGCGGATGTCGCGTCCGGAACGACCGAGGTGAGCGCGACGGCGCCCAGTGACGAGAGCTCGACGCCGGACTGCCCGCAGAGCTGGATGAGGAGAATCGCGTACTCGTCCCCCGTCTTCCTCGGATCGGTCGCGATGCGCCAGCGATGCTTCAGACAGGTGCCGTCCAGGATGCCGATGACCGAGTTGGTGTTGCCGACGTCGATGGCGAGCAGCATGTCCACTCCGTTCCCGTTGCGCCGCGGCTCCTACCGGCCGCCGGCCTCCGGCTTGAGTATCCTCAGCGTAGCGTCTCCGAGCGGGAGCACGCGGACCTGTCGTCCGTCCGGCAGCCGCACGATGACGGCCGCGTCCTCGTCGATGCCGACGACCGTACCGTCGAAGGTGAGTCCGCCCCCCGCGACCGAGACGATCTCGTTCAGGATGAGCGACAGACGGCGCCACTCGTCGAGCACGCGGTCCCGTCCGGCTCCCGTGTACGCCTCGTACCGGCTCTCGAACGCGTCGACGATCCGTCCTGCCAGCTCGGCGCGGTCCCAGAGACGTCCGGTCTCCCTCAGGAGCGAGGTCGCCTCGTACCAACGCGGTCTCGGGAGGTCGTCCGGCGGGATGTTCACGTTGACTCCCATGCCGACCACGAGCGCGTCGCCGGCCGACTCGACCATGACGCCGCCGATCTTCCTTCCCCCCACCAGCACGTCGTTGGGCCACTTCAGCCGGACCGGGAGTCCGGAGATCGCGTGGAGCGCCCGCGCGACTGCCGTCGCCGACACCAGCGAGATGCCGGGCCTTCGGGACGCCTCGAGACGCGGGCGGAGCACGAACGACATCCAGAGCCCGCCCTCCGGCGACTCCCAGGGTTCGCCGCGGCGCCCGCGCCCGGCCGTCTGGACCGACGCGATGACGAGCGTCCCCTCGGGCGCTCCCGAGCGCGCGAGGTTCACGGCGACGTCGTTCGTCGAGCCCACCGACCCGAACGCGTGGACGGTCCACTCGATGCCCCTCACCGGGAGAACGCGACCGAGCTCGTCCGCCGTCAGGGGACCGTTCACTCCTCCTCCCCGATCTCGAGCGAGATGTCGAGCGCCCGCGCCGAGTGCGTGAGCGCCCCCACCGAGATGAAGTCGGGACCCAGCTCGGCGATGTCGCGGATGGTCGCGAGCGTCACGTTGCCCGAGACCTCCACCTCGGGCGGGTCCTCGGCGCTCTTCGCCGTTCTGACCGCCTCGGGCAGCATGGCGTCGGTCATATTGTCGAGCATCACCCGGTCGACCTTCGCAACGAGCGCCTCGTCGAGCTCGCGCAGGTTCGTCACCTCGACCTCGATCGGCACGTCGGGGGCGTTCTCGCGAACCGCCGCGACGGCCTCGGAGACACCGCCCGCGGCCGCGATGTGGTTGTCCTTGATGAGCGCCATGTCGTAGAGACCCATCCTGTGGTTCACGCCGCCCGCCGAGGCCACCGCGGCCTTCTCGAGCTCACGCATGCCGGGCGTCGTCTTCCGCGTGTCGAGAAGACGGGTGTCCGTTCCCTCGAGCTCCTTGACGTAGCGGGAGGTCAGCGTCGCCACGCCCGACAGCCGCTGGAGGAAATTCAGCGCGGTCCTCTCCCCCGTCAGGACGGCGCGCGTCCGGCCCCTGAGGCGCGCCACGACGGCGCCCGCCTGGACCGGCATCCCGTCCTCGGCGATGAGCTCGATCTCCATGTCGGGGTCGAGCTCTCTGAAGATGAACTCGAGCACCCCGCCGCCGAAGAAGACGCCGTCCTCCTTCGCGGCGACGCGCGCCTCGGCGCGGTGGTCCTCGGGGATGGTCGCGTCGGTCGTGACATCGCCGCGCCCGATGTCCTCCTCGAGCGCCAGGCGGATGAGCTTCTTCGTGGTCTCGGTCACAGGTCCTCTCCGGTCTTTGCGTCGCTCAGGAACGCTTTGTGAGTGCGCCGCGTGGACGGCCCTTCACGCAGGTGTTCCCGTCCATCACCCGCGCTTCTTCCTTTCGGGCCCCTCGATGACGCGCTTCGGCTCCTTCGGCGCCTCGCGGCGACGCGCGCGCTTCCGCTGCTTCTTGACGCGGCGCTTCTCTGTCCCCTCCTCCGCCAGGTCCGCCATCCTGAGCTCGTCGATGCGGTCCCGAAGCGACGCGGCCTTCTCGAACTCGAGACGGGCCGCCGCGTTCATCATCTGCTCCTCGAGGATGTCGATCATCTGATCGCGGGAGACGTCGGGCTCCATGGTGAGAAGCTCGATGTCGCTCTCGAGGTCGGCCCGCGCGTCGGCGACCGTTGTCGCGCGCATGATCTCCTCGATCGACTTGACGATGCTCTTCGGGGTGATGCCGTGCTCCTCGTTGTACTCGAGCTGCTTGGCGCGCCGCCGCTCCATCTCCGCCATCGCCCGCTCCATAGACCCCGTCACCTTGTCGGCGTAGAGGATGACGCGTCCGCCGAGGTTCCTCGCCGCCCGCCCCGCCGTCTGGATGAGCGAGGTGTCGGAGCGCAGGAATCCCTCCTTGTCGGCGTCGAGCACGGCGACCAGCGTCACCTCCGGCAGGTCGAGCCCCTCGCGCAGAAGGTTGATGCCGACGAGGACGTCGAACTCTCCGAGCCTCAGGCCCCGGATGATCTCGACCCGCTCCAGCGCGTCGATGTCCGAGTGGAGGTACTTCACGCGCACGCCGAGGCCCTCAAGGTAGTCCGTCAGGTCCTCGGACATCCGCTTCGTCAGCGTCGTCACGAGGACCCGCCCACCGCCCTTCGTCTGCGCGCGGATCTCCTCGAGGAGGTCGTCAACCTGCCCCGCCACCGGACGCACGACGATCTCAGGGTCGACGAGACCGGTCGGACGGATGATCTGCTCGACCACGACGCCCTCGCACTTCTCGAGCTCGTAGTCCCCGGGCGTCGCCGAGACGAACACGACCTGCTTCATGAACTCGTCGAACTCGTCGTACGTGAGCGGGCGGTTGTCGAGCGCCGACGGAAGCCGGAACCCGTACTGTACGAGCGTCTCCTTCCGCGAGCGGTCGCCGCGGTACATTCCACGGATCTGCGGGACGGCCACGTGCGACTCGTCGATGAACATCAGGAAGTCGTCCGGGAAGTAGTCGAGGAGCACCGAGGGCCGCTCTCCGGGCCCCCGTCCCGCCAGATGGCGCGAGTAGTTCTCGATGCCGCTGCAGTAGCCCATCTCGCGGAGCATCTCGATGTCGAAACGCGTCCTCGTCTCGATGCGCTGCGCCTCGAGGAGCTTGTTCTGCTCCTTGAAGAACCTGACCTGGTCCTCGAGCTCGTCCTCGATGCGCTCTATCGCCTTCTCGATGTAGTCCTGGGTCGTGACGAAGTGCTTGGCGGGGTAGATGGAAACGCGGTCGAGCTCCTCGATGGGCTTCCTCGTCACGAGGTCGATGACGGACAGCTTCTCGACCTCGTCTCCGAACAGCTCGACGCGGACGGCGCGCTCCTCGTAGGACGGGCGCACCTCGATGACGTCCCCGCGAACGCGGAACGTGCCGCGCGCGAACTCCACATCGTTGCGCTCGTACTGCATGTCGACGAGCTCGCGGAGCATCGCGTCGCGGTCGACGCTCATCCCCTCCTCCAACGAGAGGAGCATCGACTTGTAGACTTCCGGCGAGCCCAGGCCGTAGATGCACGAGACCGACGCGACGATGACCACGTCGCGGCGTTCGAGAAGCGACGCCGTGGCGCGGAGCCTCAAGCGGTCGATCTCGTCGTTGATGTTGGCGTCCTTCTCGATGTAGGTGTCGGTGACCGGAACGTAGGCCTCTGGCTGGTAGTAATCGTAGTAGCTGACGAAGTACTCGACGGCGTTCTCGGGAAAGAACGCGCGGAACTCGGCGAAGAGCTGCGCGGCGAGCGTCTTGTTGTGGGATATGATGAGAGCGGGTCGGTTGGCGTTCGCGATGCAGTTGGCCATCGTGAACGTCTTTCCCGACCCGGTCACGCCGAGGAGCGTCTGGTAACGGTCGCCCCGTTCGAGCCCCTCGGAAAGTTCCTTGATCGCGGCCCCCTGGTCGCCTCTCGGCTCGTACCCTGAGACCAGCTTGAACGCCTTCGCCATCCCCTGCTTCCGCCCCTCCCTAGCGCGACATGCCCTCTTCGGTCACTTCGAGCCCCTCGACGAGACGCGAGCCCGTTCCTGCCGTGCCCAGGAACTCGCCGTCGAGGTAGAGGTCGAGACCTCCCCCGTTGCCGACGTCGAGCGTGAACCGCTCGTTGGCCTCCCAGAGACGGCGTTCCCCAGGCTCGAGCGTGAGGTCGGTCACCGGTGTGCCGTCGACCGCCACACGGACCCAGGTGCGCTCGCGCGCCACCGCCATGAGCTCCAGCTTGTGCCACTCGATCATGGTGTCGGGCGCGGCGGCCTGGCTGACCGGGTCGGTCACGGCCTCGAGCTCGGTTTCGGGCGACATCTCCGGGGTCGCCGGGCCTCGGCGACTCAACCACTGGAGTCCCACGACGAGCACGACGACGGTGATGACGGCCGTCACGCCGATGAGCACCCAGCGCCGGTTCGCGGTCTCCTTGCGTTCGGTGAGCTCGAGCTCGACGGCGTCCCACTCGTCCAGCTCGTCGCTCTCCGTCTGCTGCGTGAAACGCATGTACATCGCCACCACCTCGTCCTCGTTGAGGCCGAGATAGCGCGCGTAGGTGCGGAGGTGCCCCTTGATGTACACCTGCGCGGGAAGCGCGCTGAAACGGTCGTCCTCGAGCGCCTCGAGGGTCGACGTGCTCATCTTGGTGTCCTTGGCGACGTCCTCGAGACTCTTCTCCTGAGCCTCGCGTTCCCGTCTCAGGAGCTGACCGACCGACTCCATGAGCGCCTCCGTTCAGGCGGCCGTGCCGCCTCCTAGTACTCGTACCTGATGGTGTACGCGAGCGTCACCTCGCCGTTCGCCGGCACCAGAACGTCGAACTCGATGCGATACGCCTCGGTCTTCTCGAACTCGTGTGTCGTGGCGGTCACGTTCCAGTAGCCGCGCGGGTGCTCCACGACCCGCACCGTGACGTCCTCGTCCTTGTGGTTGCGGAGCTCGACCTCGATGTCCTCCTCGCGGACCCTGTCGGTGATCTTCCTCGCCGCCGCCGTCGTCCGCTCGGCCTTGACGTCGAACGCCGCGCCGATCGTGAGCGACACGTCCTCGTCCTTCGGCGTGTGCGCGATGCGGTCCTCACCCAGGAACTGGAGGTCCCCCGCCGAGTCCTCCTTGTACATCCTCACCGTGCCGGCCGGGAGCGGCCGCCCGAGTCCCGCCACCTCGGAGTTCTCGAACTCGAGCAGGACGCGGACGTCCGAGCCCATCCAGTGGTCGAACTCGAACACCTTCTCGACGGCCACGGCGGTGGACGGGAAGAAGGTGAGCTGCTTGATCTCGCGGTCGGCGACCGTCGCGGGCGTGTCGAGCTTGTAGAGATAGTACTCGAAAAGAGCCTCCTCCGCGAACTCGGGCGGAGGCGCCGCAGGTCGGGCGAGCTGCATCTCGTCTTCCATGGCCTTCGCCCCGCGCCCCTCCTGCGCCCGGTGGATGTCGCCGGCGACAAGGTCGAGCCGGGCGTCCTCGTAGGTCGCGCCGGACCGGTTCTCGACCGAGACCCACGCCGCGAGGTCGACCATGTCGTCGGCCGCGTTGATGACACCGACGTACTCGGCGTGCCAGGTCATCCCGGACGTGAGATACGTGACCTCCACCAGCCGCTCGCCGCCGCGCTCCGCGCCGACCTTCCAGACGAGCGACGGTCTCGAGATGAGTCCGGCCGGGAGCGCCGGGAAGCGGATGTACGATACCTTCTCGCGGTTCAGCGTGACCACCGGACCGGTGCCTCTGCCCTGATCGAGCACGATGGAGCCGGAGTCGACACTGATGAGTCGGCCGCTGAAGAGGTCCGCGTCCTCGGTGACGACGTCGATGTCGCGCGTCAGGTACTTCTCGAGGATCTTGGACGAGCTCGCGAGGTCGAACCGGTAGTTCTGTTCCCAGACGGCCGCCTCGGGACCCTCGAGCACGGTGAAGTGCACGCTGGTGGGCTCGATGCGCTCGGCGACTCCCGGGAACCTGATGTCGTTCACCCCCTCGGGGATGTCCATCGTCCGCACGTCCTTCACGAGCGCGATGTTCGAGTTGTACACGGTGACCGAGACGCCCGGCTCCTGCGCCGGCGCCCCGACAACGAGAGCCACAAGAGCCACGACCACGGCAAGCGTTCTCATCCGGACCTCCCATGCGGGCCGCCCGGAGGCGGCAACCTCATCTTCTGTGCGGGTCAGTAGCCGAACGCCACCAGAACGAGCGAGGCGACGCCGACCGCCCAGCAGTAGTACGCGAAACGGTAGAACCGCCCGGCCGTCACGACGCGCATGAGCACCGCGATGGCCGGGAGAGCCGACAGGAACGCGGCGACGGTCCCGGCCACGATGGCGGGGCCCGCCACGGCCCGCGCGTCGAGCGCGGCGCCCGTGTTCGCCGCCGTCGCGCCCAGGATGACGGGCACCGAGAGCAGGAACGCGAACTCGGCGGCCCGCTCGCGGCGGACGCCGGAGAGAAGCCCGGTCGCGATGGTCGCGCCCGAGCGCGACACGCCGGGAAGGATGGCCGCGGCCTGCGCGAGCCCGATGCCGAGCGCCTCCGGAACGCCCTCGCGCTCCTTCCATCCCGGCTTCAGACGCCGGGTCAGCCAGAGCAGCACGCCCGTCGCGATGAGGAAGACGGAGACGTAGAACGGTCGCTCAAAGATGGCCTCCACGCGGTCCGCCAGCAGGAAACCGATGACGCCCGCCGGAATCGTCCCCAGGATGAGGTGCCAGGCGAGCTTCGCGTCCTCGACGTCGTGCTCGAGCCGGAACGCCCAGCGGACGGCCGCCGTGACAATGCCCCATACCCTCCGCCGGAAGTAGCAGATCACGGCGAGCGCCGTGCCGAAGTGCACGAAGACCTCGAAGACGACGCCCGGACTGTCGATGGTGAAGAAGTGCTCCGCGAGCGCGAGATGCCCCGAGCTCGAGACCGGGAGGAACTCGGTCAGGCCCTGAAGGAGCCCGAGGAGGATGCCCTGCAACACGGTCATGTGAACTCCCGGTCGTTGTTCCCGAGCCGCCGCGGCGGTGAGACGCCTCCGGCGCCGGGACGTTCACGCCGCCCGCCTCATCTCGAGCCACGACACTCCCGCTCGAGCTACGACACTCCCACGACGAACGCCGCGATGCCCACGGCCATGACCACCTTGAGCGTGCCGGAGGCCCTCCGGAGCGCCCGGCCGTCCGCCTCGTCGGAGATGAGGAACAGCACTCTCACAAGCAGTACGTCGGCGACGACGACGAGCGCCGCGTATCCCCAGTTGTAGCCGATGCCCTCCGCGATCCTCCGGGCCAGCGGGCCGAGCACCGGATGGAAGTCCTCTGTCCCGATGAGACGCGGGAGGAGGTAAGGGAGAGCCGCCGCCCCCATCAGTATGAAGATGGTCCCCCGCGCCGCCGCCAGCGCGGCCCCAGGACCGAACACGACGGCCGCGGTCCGCACCCCGGCCCTGCGGTCGCCCTCGAGATCCTGCGCGTCCTTCACGAGCTCCCGCGCCGAGTGCGCCAGGAACGCCAGCGCGAACGGCACGAGCGACAGCAGCAGCTTGTCCTGCGTGATGCCGCCGAGAACGAAAGGCGACGCCGCGATGAGCGCCACGACCGCGTCCTTGAGGAACGGCACCCGCTTGATCCACGGCGAGTAGACCGACGAGACCACGATCCAGCCCGCCACGATGAGGACGGCCCGACCGCCGACCACCGACGAGACGGCCAGCGCCATCACCCAGGCGACGAGCGCGACCAGGACCGCCGTCGTCCGCGACACTCGGCCCGACGGGACGGGTCGCCCGGGACGGTTGACCGCGTCCGCCCTCGCGTCGGCCGCGTCGTTGAGCGCGTTCGCTCCCGCCGCCGCCGCGAACGCCGCCGCCGCTCCCAGGAGCGCCGAAGGCCAGCGCATCGGCCAACGCGAAACGTAGGCGCCGACGAGCACGGCCGCGGCGACCATCGCGCCGTTCAGCGGCCTCAGAAGCTCAGCGATCGCTCCGACCGATGCGGAAACGGACGCCCGCCCAGAGTTCGAGGTCGTCGTCATCCTCTCCCTCGACATTGCCGGCGTTCGAGACGCTCAGGTAGGCGGCCCCGCCGGCGAAGACGATGCCGTCGAGATGATCGTAGGCCAGTTCGAGCGCCACGCGGTCGGTGGTCTCGACCACTCCGGACGGGAACGAGGGCGAGTCGTTCTCGTCCTCCTCGAAGGGCTCGGAAAGCGTCCCCTCGCCCTTCCTCGAGCGCTCGTAGAGGAGCGCGGCCGTCCAGGCGACCGACGGGTGAACGCGCGCCTCGAGCGCGACGCGGTCCGCGTCCGGGCCCAGCTCGAATCCGACGGGCATCCCGTCGTGCTCGAGTCGGTGCTCGGTGACGCCGTGCGTGTAGGTCCACTTCCGCACGTTGGTGTACTCGGCGACGAGCCGGGCGTCCATGTCGCCGACCGCCGTGTACCACGCGCTCCCTATGGTGACCCCGTACTTGTCGGGATGTCCGGTGTCCCGATCGTACTGGAGGTCGTCGACCACGAACTCCCCGTAGAGCTCGAGGCCCGGTGTGACACGCCAGTCGTAGTCGAGTCCCCACAGGATGTTGTCGTCGCCGCGCTCGTTGTGCTGCATGAGGTAGTACGGCACGAGCGGGTTCAGGTAGACGGGGTCGGGAACGGTCGACGAGTAGACGACGAGCTCGCTCACTGCGACGCTTCCCGCATCACCCGAGAGCGCGATCCTGTGAGCGCCCAGGTAGATGTCCTCGTCCCCGGGATCGTCGCCTTCCGGCTGCCGCTCGACGACGGCGTGGAGCGCGTGGAACGAGAGCGACCCGACCGAGTACCGGGCGTCGACCTGGTCGAACGTCGGCGCGCGACCTGAGATGAGCAGCCGCCCCCAGCGCGCGCGACCCCACGCCGGCCCGCGTCGTCCGGCTGCCACGGACAGGTGTTCGCTCTCCCAGAGGACGTACGCGCGCTCCGCCAGCGCGGCGACGCCGCGCCAGGTCCTCGCTCTGCTGGAGAGCCGCACCTGTCTGGGTCCGTCCTGTTCGCGGAGAATGACCCGCGATTCCGCCTCGAACCCGAAGCGGTCCCCGACCCCGCCCCACAGTTCGTAGGCCACGACAACGGCCGGGTCGAGTTCGTCTTCATCGGAGACTGTGACTCGAGGCTCCGCGGACGCTGCGCCGGCCGCAATCCTGAGCGTCCCGTCCGGCAGCTCGCCGGGCCAGAGGTCCGAGACCTCTCGCTCGCCTCCGTAGACTCCCTGAACGCCGACGCTGAGCCCCAGTCCCAGCGAGGCCTCGCCGCGCTTCATCGAGACGGCCGGGACGTCGACCGCGCCGAGCTCGAACTCAGAGCGCAGCCGGTCGAGGACCCAGCGTTCCCGCTCGCTCCCGCGGTCCCCGAACGCCCTCACATCGAGACCCGCCAGCGCGTCCGCAATGTCGGCCCGGCTCACCGGCCTCGTGGAGAGGTCGATCTCCAGGAGGTCCCGGGCGGCCAGTCTCTCGAGAAGGGGGTACGCCCAGTGGTCGAGGGGAACGGAAGCGGGCGGTCGCGGCGCGGCGAGGTCGCCGCCCTGCGCGACGTCCACCGGTGCGGCCGTCACAAGGAGCGCCGCTGCCAGGAGGAGGCCCGCCAGAAGAGGCCGCGCCCGCGGCGCGCGCGTGTGCTCTCGCTCGTTCAGTGTCGGTCCTTCCCGGGAAGGTCGCCGCGCCGCGCCTTCCTGTCGGCCCGGCGGTAGGCGTCTGCGGCGTCGACGTCTCGGCCGAGCCTGTCCATCACGAGGCCGAGCTGGTAGTGGACGTGTCGGTCCTCCGGGTCGTGCGCGGCCGCCTTCTTGAGGTAGCGCTCGGCGTCCTTCAGCCGGTCCATCGCGGCGAGGGCCGCGCCCATCTGATAGCAGACGTTCGGCGTTTCGCCTTCGAGAGCGAGGACCCGCTGGAACGAAGTGACCGCGCTCGAGAAGAGTCCGCGTCTCGCCTTCACGACGCCCAGCCGGTAGTGCGCGTCGGCGTTCTTCGGGTCGAGCCGAACGGCGCGCTCGAGAGCGTCCTGCGCCGCTTCCTCCTCCTCGGCTCCGAGGAGCGCCGTTCCAAGATTGAAGTGCGCCTCCGCGCTCTCGGGTTCGATCTCGACGGCGCGCTGGAACTCGGTGATGGCGTCGCTGAGCATCCCGCGCTCGCCGTAGATGGCGCCGAGGTTCAGATGTCGCTCCGCGTTCTCCGGGTCGATCTCGATGGCGCTCTTGAACGCCAGGATGGCGTCGCGCGTCCGCCCGAGCCTGTCGAGCGCGTATCCCAGGTTCGTGTAGGCCTTGGCGCAGCGGTCGTCCACCTCGACGGCCTTCCGGAACGAGGACTCGGCGGCCTCGAAATCGCCTCCCCGGGAGAGCGTCACCCCCAGCCGGTAGTACGGCTCGGGGTCGTCGGGCATAAGCTCGATGGCGCGCTCGTGCTCTGCGATGGCCTCGTCGCGGCGCCCCTGAAGGTCGTACACGCGTCCGAGACTGTAGTGAGCCTCCGCGCTCTCCGGCGTCGTACGGACGGCGCGCTCGAACTCGGCCCGAGCGGGCTCGAGAAGACCGAGCCGCCGGTAGCACGTGCCGCACGCCAGCATCGCGACGTGATCGGTGGGACGCCGGGCCGAGAGCTGCTGGAGCACGAGGACGGCGTCCGCGTAGCGGCCGTCGTCCATGTAGCCGCCCGCGAGGTCCCACAGGGCCTGGATCTCGTCCTCGGCCCCGCGGAGCGTCCTCCGCACGTCCTTCTCAACGCTGGTCGTCGTATGCCGCTTCAAAACCGGCTCACCGCCCCCCGCGACCGCCACGGCCGAGCGTCCCGCGCGCTCCCGCCCGTCCGGGCTATTCCTTGCCCCGGTCCTTCAGCACGTCCTTGATCGTCGTCTTGAGCTCCGTGAGGTCGGCCGACTTGACCACGTAGGCGTCGGCCATCCACGAGGCGAAGTCCTGCTTGTAGGTGGAGTAGGCCGAGTTCAGGATGACCGGGAGGTCGCGACGCTTCTCCATGATGGTCCGGAGCGCGTCGATGCCGTCCATGCCCTCGAGCCTGATGTCGAGCACCACGAGATCGGGCGGCTCCTTCTCTATCATCTCGAGCGCCTCCTCGGCGCTCTCCGCCGTCGCCACCTCGTACCCCTCGCCCTTGAGCTCCGTCTCGTAGAGCCGTCTGATGTTCTTCTCGTCATCGACGACAAGAAGTTTCGTCATGCGTCACCTCCTCGTCCCCCGTCGGGCCCGCCGTCCGGGGGCGGCGCCTCACCGGCGCCCTCATTGGCGAACAACTTCCTGCGCTCAACTTCCGGCGAGCTCCTGACCACCGGAAGCGCTATCCTGAAGGTCGTTCCCTCGCCCGCCTCGCTCTCGACCGAGATGGTCCCGCCGTGGTTCTCGACGATCCTCCGCGTGACGGCCAGACCGAGGCCCGACCCCGTCTTCCTCGTCGTGAAGAACGGAACGAACAGCTTGTCGAGCACCTCCTTGGGGATGCCCTCACCGGTGTCGCTGATCGACACGATGATCTGCTGTCCCCGCTGCTCGGTCCTGACAGTGACGCTCCCGCCCTCGGGCATCGACTGGATGGCGTTCGAGATGACGTTGAGGAACGCCTGCTTGAGCTGGTTCGCGTCGCCCATCGTGACGGGCAGGCCGTCGGCCAGCTCACCGATCATCCGGACCTGCGACGACAGCATCCCGTGCGTCACGAGCTTCCGGACGTCCCTGAGGATGCGGTTAATGTCGACCGGTCCGAGGACCGGCTGCAGGTGCCTCTCGAGCGTCAGCTGGTCCCGGAGGATCTGCTCGAGGCGCGTGACCTCCTCGAGGATGATCTGCGAGTACTCGCGCCTCGGGTCGTCCTCGTCGAGCTTCTCGTGAAGCTGACGCGCGAACCCGCCGACCGCGATGAGCGGGTTGCGGATCTCGTGCGCGACGTTCGCGGCCATCTGACCGATGCCGGTGAGCTGCTCGACCTCCCGGAGCTGTCGCTGGAGCTGGAGCCGGTCCGTGACGTCCTTGATGTACTGGATCGCCTGGACCGTGCGCCCCTTCTCGTCGTAGACCGGGAAGGTGTAGACGTCGACGCCCTTCCGGTGATAGCCGCCCGTCAGCTCGAGCTGCGAGACGAGCGCCGCCTTGCCGGTCGCGAAGGTCTCGTGCGCCGGGCAGAGCGGACACGCCTCCTCGCCCCGGCAGTAGACCTCGTAGCAGGGCTTCCCCACCAGCTCCTTCGGCGACTGACCGAGGAAGGCCGCCTCGGCCTTGTTGACGGCGACGATGCGGAAGTCCCTGTCGACGATGATGAGCCCGTCCGTGATGCCGTCGAAGATGGCCTGGAGCTGGCGCTTGCTCTTCTCGATGTCGTCCCGGCGCCGCTCGCGGCGGTGCCACAGAACGCGGCAGACGAGCCACCCCGCCACGGCACCGATGGCCAGCCAGAGCGCGCTCATGGAGAACAGGCGCGGCGGCGCGAGCGCCTGGATGAGGAGCATGTCGATGGTACCCCCCCGCTCTCAGGACACGGCGCGGCGCCTCGCGGCGTTCGGCCCGCGCTCATCGCGGTCATGGTAGTTGCCGTATCACACGGTGTCAAGCGGGATTGCCCTACCTGAAGGCGTATCTGGGGACTCAGCGCCGCGTCTCACCCCTCCCCGCTCCGGAGGCCGCTGGAAAAGCAGTTGACAGGGCCACCACCGAAGTCGGTATCTTTGGCTGCGTCAGAGGTTCCGTATTGAACGCCGGAGCCGGAGCCGCCCGCGCGGCTCGGGCGTCGGAGAAAGGAAGGTCGGATGAGCTGGGACATGACCATTCCTCATACGAGCATCACCATCCTTCAGGTCGTAACGGCTGCGGCCGTGCTGGTCGTCGGGATGATCGTCGCGCGCGTCGTCATCGCGGTCTTCAAGCGCTCGCTGAGGCGTTCGAAGCTGACGGCGGTCCTCGTGGAGTTCCTGGGCCGCTTCTTCGGCGCGCTGCTCTACATCCTCGTCATCCTGGTCGTTCTCAGCACGCTCGGCGTGACGGTCGGCTCCATCCTCCTGAGCCTGTCCGCCGTCGTCGGCCTGGTCCTCGGCTTCGGCATGCAGGACACGGTGAACAACCTCGCTTCGGGCACGTGGATCGCGGCGCTCCGACCGATCGACGTCGGCGAGTACGTCGAGGTCAACGGCATCGCCGGGACGGTCTCAGGGGTCGGCATCATGGCGACCGAGCTCACGACCCCGGACAACAAGTTCATCACCATCCCGAACGCCGAGGTCTGGGGCAGCGCCATCACGAACTACACGCGTCTCGACACGCGCCGCGTGGACGTCGCCGTCGGCATCGCCTACGGCAACAGCGTCGACAAGGCGTACGAGGTGGCTCTCAAGCTCATGAAGTCGAACGAGCTCGTGCTGGACGACCCTGAACCGGCCGTGCTCGTCACCGATCTCGGCGACTCCTCCGTGAACCTCGCGCTCCGCGCCTGGGTGAAGACCGAGAACTACTGGCCGGTCAAGATCGCTCTGACGCAGGGCATCTACGAGGCGCTCCCGGAGGCCGGGCTCGAGATCCCGTTCCCGCAGCTCGACGTCCACATGGCGAAGAGCGAGGGGTAGGAGGAGTCACTGGCGGCGCGGGGCCGGCGACCCGGCATCCGAGCCGACGGGCGGAGGAGCGACCGGCGCCTGTCGGGCGACCGGAAAACGGCGTCGGCCGGCTGTCCGGCGGGCCGCAACGAGGGAGGAAGAGCATGTTCAAGGAGTTCAAGGAGTTCGCGCTCCGCGGAAACGTCGTCGACATGGCGGTCGGCATCGTCATCGGCGCGGCGTTCGGCACCATCGTCCGGTCGCTCGTCGCGGACGTCATCATGCCCCCCATCGGCCTTCTGCTCGGAGGCGCAGACTTCACGGACCTCTTCGTCGTCCTGAAGCAGGGTTTGGACATCGCCGGACCGTACGCCTCGCTCGCCGAGGCCCAGGCGGCGGGCGCCGTGACCATCAACTACGGCGTCTTCATCAACTCGATCATCAGCTTCCTCATCATCGCCTTCGCCATCTTCATGGTCATCAGGCAGATGAACCGCCTGAAGCGCGAGGAGGAGGCGCCTCCCGCCGAGCCGACCACGAAGGCCTGTCCCGTCTGTACGTCAGAGATCCCCATCGGCGCGAAGCGATGCCCGCTCTGCACGTCGGAGCTGGAGCGCGTCGCCACCTGACGAGGACGTCCCGGCGGCAGCCGTTGACGCGGAACGAAGATGTGGAGCACACATGGGGCGCCGGCTCGCGGTCGAGCCGGCGTCCGTCACAAGACGAAGGGAGTGAAGCATGCGGTGGTTCATCGTCCTGAGCGCGGCGCTGATCCTGGTCTGGGCCGGAGCTTTGTCCGCGCAGGAGGAAGGCTGGAACGTCGCCTCCGATATCAACCTCACGCTGACGCAGAACGCCTACAGCGACAACTGGGACGGGACCGAGACGGGCTCCATCTCCTGGGCGTTCACCTCGAACAGCGTGGCGGAGAAGATGCTCACCGACTCGATCCTGAACAAGCACAGGCTGGAGCTCGAATACGGACAGACCCACCGACAGGACCCGGAGACCAACGAATGGAAGCGCCCCGAGAAGTCGGCCGACGTCATCGACTATGAGACGCTTCTGCAGTTCATGATCGGCTGGTTCGTCGACCCGTACGTCGCGGGCCGGGTGGAGACGCAGTTCCACGACGAGCGCTTCGACAACACGATGGCCCTGAACCCCGCGCTCTTCACCGAAAGCGCCGGCATCGCGAGGGCGGTCTTCAGAACGGATGAGCGCGAGTGGACGAACCGTATCGGCGTCGCGTTCAGGCAGGAGCTCGACCGGAACGTCGGCGGCGAGGAGGAGACCGAGACGACGACCGACGGCGGCATCCAGTTCGTGAGCGAGCTCCGGACGCCGCTCGCGGAGGACCGCATCACGCTCTCGAGCCGCCTCGAGCTCTATCAAGCCCTCATCTACTCCGAGGAGGACGAGGAGGGCGTCGGCGACGAGTGGAAGTCGCTCGACGCCTCGCTCGAGAACACGCTCGCCGCCTCCATCACCGACCACATCACGGTCAACCTCATACTCGACCTTCTTTACGACGAGGAGATCGACGACGATGTGCGGTTCCGCGAGACACTGGCGCTCGGTCTCACGTTCAAGCTCCTGTA
>CAZQSB010000047.1:0-17033 GCA_964596015.1 uncultured bacterium
AGGCGACCAGCGGAGTCGACGGTAGCCTGAGGTCGCCGCCGACGGTCACGGACCGCGCCCACGTCGAGAAGCGCCGATGCCCTGAAGCCCTCGAGGCCGGCCGACGGTCGCGAACCGCCGCCACGTCCCTGGCATCCGACCAAGAGAGGACCACTGACTCGGTTTCCACGCATGCGAGGTGTCGAATGAACTCAGGAAAGAAGCGAGACCGGGGGCCCGCTCGTCGCGCGGTAGCTCTGCTCTGTGTCGCGGCCCTGGGAGCGGGGCTGGCCGGGTGCGGCTCGATGGCGTGCCGCGTGGCTCCTCCCGCGGGCGCGGGCGACCTCGTGCGGCTCGGGGAGGTGCCGTCGGCGTACTCGCTCGATGTCGAGGTCGTCGACGCCAGAATGGAGCGCGGACGGCTCGTGGTGGAGGTGATGGTGGACGGGGGCTGCGTCGTGGACGATCTGGCTCTCTTCTCGACCGCTTCCTTCCTGGACGCCGTGCCTCCGAGCGTCGATGTCGTCGTCGCGGCACGCGGCCGGGCCGGATGCGAAGGGGCCTTGAGAAGCGGAGGGCTCTTCGAACTGGGGCCTCTGACCGAGAGGCTGCTTGAGGACGTGCCGCGGGCCCGGAGTCTCGTTCTGAGGGTCCATCCCGCGGCGGGCGGCGAGCCGATGAAGGTATCGACATACAGACTCTAGAGAGAGGGCGAAACCCCGGCTGCGCCGCGGTCGCGGGCCGGGAGCCATCACATGACGGGAACGGAGGCCTTGATGAGCGAGGCGACAGGAAGAGTCGAGGGTTCGAAGAACGAGCATCCCTGCAGGTTCTACGGGCTGTCGACGTGTATCTGGTGCAAGAAGACCCGCGAGTTTCTCGAGGAGAACGACATCGCCTTCGATTTCATGTACGTCGACCTCCTCGAAGGTGAGGAGCGGCAGAAGGCCATCGAGGATGTCAGGAAGTGGAACCCCGACGTCAACTTCCCCACGGTCGTCATCGACGACGAGGAGTCCGTGGTCGGGTTCGATCCCGACAAGCTCAAGGAGAAGCTGGGGATGTGAGTGCTTCCGTGAGGAGAGGGTGAAGCCATGAACGAACCGGGGAACGTCACGGACGAGATGATCGACGAGCTGTACGAGCGCCTCGACCGGGAGGCCGAGGAAGGCGGTTATCACCTCAATCCGGACAGGGAGTTCGTGCGAGGGCTCGTCCGGGGGCTTCTGCAGAACGTCACCCGGTACGGGTATCAGTCGTGCCCGTGCCGTCTGGCCGAGGGCGACAAGATCGAGGACCTCGACATCATCTGTCCGTGCGACTATCGCGATCCGGATCTTGCGGATTACGGCACGTGCTACTGCGCGCTCTACGTCACCGAAGACGTCCTTCGGGGGGAGCGCGAGCTCCGGTCGATCCCGGAGAGACGTCCCGAGAGGGACGAGAGGGCGCAGCACAGGCCGACTCGCCCCTCCGGCGGGCAGCCCGGCGAGCCGAAGCTCCCCGTATGGCGCTGCCGGGTGTGCGGGTATCTCTGCGCGCGCGACACACCGCCCGAGGTGTGCCCTGTGTGCAAGGCGAAGAAGGACCGTTTCGAGAGGTTCTGGTAACAGGGAGGCCGTCGCAGTGACGAGAGAGCACCAACGAAGCGACAGCGGCTCCGAAGCCGATGCTCTGCAGGAGGAGCTGGACCGGTTCCGCCGCGAGAAGGAGGAGATCAGACGTATCGTCGGGGGGATCGGCGGCGCGGCATCGAAGAGAAGGGACAGGACCTGGAACATACTCTTCATCGCCGCGATCGTGTTCCTGCTGCTTCTCGACGTCGCCCGGCACGTTCTCGACTGGCGGATCCCCATTCCGCCGCTCTTCTCCATCGAGCTCGGCGTGCTCCTGGTCTCGGTCAAGATCATCTGGATGATCCACAAGCAGACGCGCATCGAGCACTTCCAGTTCTGGATCCTCAACTCCATCGAGTTCCGTCTGACGGACATGTCAAAGCGGATCCGCGAGATCGAACAGAACATGAGCTCCTGAGCGCCCGCGGTCGAGGGAGGCGGATGCGTCATGGATACCGACGAGCTGAAACGCGCCGCGGCCCACGCGGCGCTCGAACACGTCGAGAGCGGGCAGCGCCTCGGTCTGGGTTCCGGGTCGACCGTCGCCTTCTTCGTGGCGCTGCTCGCCGGCCGTGTGAAGTCGGGAGAGCTCCACGGACTCGTGAGCGTGCCGACCTCCCGTGAGACCGAGCGGCTGGCCGCCGAGGCCGAACTCACCGTCGCGTCGCTGGACGACTTTCCCGAGCTCGACCTGACGGTCGACGGCGCCGACGAGTTCACGCCGGGCCTCGATCTTGTGAAGGGGCTCGGCGGGGCGCTTCTCAGGGAGAAGGTCGTGGCGAGCGCCAGCCGGCGGCTCGTCATCATCGTGGACGCCTCGAAACGGGTCGGAAGGCTCGGGGAGAGCAAGCCTATCCCGGTGGAGGTTCTTCCTTTCGCGCGGACGCCCGTGCTCGAGCGGCTGCGCGAGCTGGGCGGGGAGCCTCGCCTGCGTGGCGGCGACGTCCCTTTCGTCACCGACCAGGGCAACTGGATCCTCGACTGCCGCTTCGGTCCGATTGAGAACCCCGTGAAGCTCGCGACCGCGCTCGACGCGGTCCCGGGCGTGCTCGAGCACGGGCTCTTCCTCGGCATGGTCGATGTCGTGTTCGAGGCCGGCGAGGACGGTGTGACCACCTGGAAGAAGGAGGAGCGATGAAGGTCGGCATGGTCGGACTCGGTCGGATGGGGGGCGACATGGCGCGTCGTCTGCTGCGCGGCGGCCACGAACTCTTCGTTTTCGACCCCGACTCGGCGGCCGTCGAGGACGTGGTCGAGGAGGGAGCCGTGGGTTCCCAGGCGCTCTCCGAGCTCGTGGAACTCCTGTCGCCGCCTCGGGTCGTCTGGGTCATGGTTCCGGCGGGGGAGGTCACGGGAGGCGTGGTCGAGTCGCTGCTCGAGCTTCTCTCTCCGGGGGATATCATCGTCGACGGAGGGAACTCCTTCTACGGCGACTCGATGACCCGCGCCGACGCCGCCCGGGAACGCGACATCGCCTTCCTCGACGTCGGAACGAGCGGCGGAGTCTGGGGCCTGGAGGAGGGATACAGTCTGATGGTCGGCGGTCCCCGGGATGTCGCGGAGTCGATGGCCCCGGTGTTCGAGACGCTGGCGCCCGGTCCCGACAGGGGATGGGGCCACGTCGGGCCGAGCGGCGCCGGTCACTTCGTGAAGATGGTCCACAACGGCATCGAGTACGGCATGATGGAGGCGATCGCCGAGGGCTTCGAGCTGATGGACGCGAAGGAGGACTTCGGGCTCGACCTCGCCGAGGTCGCGCGCATCTGGCGGGACGGGAGCGTCGTCCGCTCCTGGCTCCTCGACCTGACCGCCAACGCGCTCGCGGACGATCCGTCGCTCGCCGAGATCCGCGGCTGGGTGGCCGACTCGGGCGAGGGGCGCTGGAGCGTCAAGGAGGCCGTCGACCTGGGTGTGCCGGCCCCGGTCATCGCCCTGGCGCTCGATCGGAGATTCCGCTCGCGGAGCGACGACCCGTTCGGCGAACGACTCCTGGCGGCGCTCCGGAACGAGTTCGGAGGTCATGCCGTGAAGGAGTCCGGTTCGGACGAGGACGAGAACGGGAAGCCGAAGGAGGGGGTGTGATGCCCGAGAGACCATGCACGCTCGTCATCTTCGGAGCTTCCGGCGACCTGACGCGGCGCAAACTCGTGCCGGCGCTGCTGAGTCTCGAGCGGAAACGGCGTCTGCCGGACGGGCTCCGCGTGGTCGGCTTCGCCGACACGGACTGGGACGACGACGGCTTCCGAAGCGCGATGCGCGACGCCGTCTCGGAACACGCCGGAGTCGAGGCCGCAGGGGAGGCGTGGCAGACCCTCAGCGGGAGATTGTCGTACATCCAGGGCGATTTCATGAAGCTCGATGACTGTCGCTGCCTGGCGGAGGAACTCGAGAAGATCGAGGGCGAACGCGTAGACCGCGTGTATTACCTGGCGACCTCGCCCGATTTCTACACCGACATCGTTGAGCACATCGCGGCGACGGGCATGACCTCGGAGGAGGAAGGGTCACGCAGGGTCGTCGTCGAGAAGCCGTTCGGGCGCGACCTCGAGTCCGCGCGAAAACTCAACAGTGCGCTCCATGCGACGGTCTCGGAGGACCAGATCTACAGGATGGACCATTATCTCGGGAAGGAAACGGTCCAGAACATCCTGGTCTTCCGCTTCGCGAACGCCATCTTCGAGCCGGTCTGGAACAGGAACTACATCTCGAGCGTTCAGGTCACCGTGGCCGAGACGCTGGGTGTCGGGCACCGGGCGGCGTACTACGACGGCGCGGGCGTCTTCAGGGACATGTTTCAGAACCACATCCTCCAGCTCGTCGCTCTGGTCGCGATGGAGCCGCCCGCGAGCTTCGATGCGGACGCCATCCGGAATGAGAAGGTCAAGGTCTTCTCGGCCCTTCGCCGCCTTGAAGAAGGCGAAGCGGCGCATCACTCGGTGGCGGCGCGGTACGCGGGGTATCGCGACGAGGAGGACGTCCCGCCCGACTCGACGACGCCGACCTTCGCCGCGCTCAGGACCTTCGTCGACAACTGGCGGTGGCAGGGTGTTCCGTTCTACCTACGCTCGGGAAAGAAGCTCGCGAGAAAGACGTCGCAGATCCTCATCGAGTTCAGGTGTCCGCCGCACGTGATGTTCCCCCTCCCGCCCGACCACGTTCCGACCCACAACATACTCGCTCTCTGTATCCAGCCGGACGAGGGCATCCATCTCCGCTTCGAGGCGAAGGTCCCGGACACGCCGGCCGACATGCGTTCCGTCGACATGGAGTTCCATTACTCCGACTCCTTCGGAGAGTCGGCCATACCGGAGGCATACGAGCGACTCCTTCTGGACGCGCTGACCGGGGACCCGTCGCTCTTCACGCGGGCGGACGGCGTCGAACTCGAGTGGTCGTTCGTCGACCCGCTCATCAGGTACTGGGAGGGCGCCGGGCGTTCGCGGATCGGGGAGTACGAAGGTGGAACATGGGGTCCGCGAGAGTCGGACGAACTCGTCGCCGAGGACCACCGGTCCTGGCTCAGGGGCTGCGCCGCGACGCATGACTAGACAACAACGGATCATCGTGGTTCCGGACGGTCGGGGACCCGACGAGGCGGCGGAGCGCATCGCTGCCTTCATCCGTTCGCTTCCCGGCGACGAGGTCCGGCTCTGCCTGTCCGGGGGCTCGACGCCCACCGGGGTCTACCGCCGGCTGTCTGACCGGTCGGATATCGACTGGGCCCGCCTGCGCTTCTTCTGGGGCGACGAACGGGCCGTGTCCCCGGCATCCGACGAGAGCAACTACGGTCTCGCCCGGGAGACCCTCCTCGAACCCGTCGGCGCCGCTCCTGAGCGGGTGCACCGTATCCTCGCTGAGAAGGGCGCAGAAGCCGCCGCTTCCCTCTATGACAGAACGCTCAGGGCTCACGTCGGAACCCGGTCCGGCCCGCTCTTCGACCTGGTGCTCCTCGGCATCGGCACCGACGGCCACACGGCGTCGCTCTTCCCGGGAAGGGAGTCGGAGTGGGACGGGGAGCGCCTGGCCTTCGCGACCGACGGAGGCGAAGGAC
The DNA here is from genome assembly GCA_964596015.1 of uncultured bacterium. Lineage (GTDB taxonomy): Bacteria > Joyebacterota > Joyebacteria > Joyebacterales > Joyebacteraceae > WJMD01. The sequence goes on from CAZQSB010000047.1 coordinate 5,647, forward strand.
GGGGACTCCGCGTCTCATTGACGCCGGCGGCCCTTTCGGACGCGAGAGAGGTCTGGGTATTGGCATTCGGCGCTGAGAAGTCGGACATCGTGAGAGAGGCACTCGACGCCGGACGCGGGCGCGCGCTCCCGACCGACCGGATCGGTCCGCGGTCCGGGGGGGTGCTGTGGCTCCTCGACGCGTCGTCGGCCTCGGAACTCGACAGAGGAGGTTCACCGCATGATGAAACCCCTGCCTGACAGGGAAGCGATCGTGAGAGCGCTCGTGGAGCGTCTCGAGCCGCTTCCCCACGTGGACGCACTGTGGGAAGGCGGCGCCGCCGCCTTCGACCGGGTCGACCAGTGGTCCGATCTCGATCTTCAGACCGTCTGCGAGGACGACCGCGTCGAGGAGACGCTCGAGGCGGCGCGCGAGGCTCTCGAGGCCCTGGCGCCCATAGAGCTCATGTTCCGCATGCCGGAGCCCGCGTGGCACGGACACTCGCAGGTGTTCTGGCGTCTCGAAGGCGCGAGCCCCTTTCATCTCATAGACTTCTGCGTCATCAAGCGCTCGGCCGAGGACAAGTTCCTCGAGCCTGAGATGCACGGGCGCCCGACGGTGCATTTCGACAAGACGGGCGTGGCGAAGCCCGCGTCGTTCGACGCGGTCGCGCACCGCGAAGCCCTCCGGCAACGGCTGGCGACGCTTCGTACGGTGTTCGGGCTCTTCGGGAGAGTGATGGTCGAGAAGGAGATCCGCCGCGGCAACGGCATCGAGGCGGTCACCTACTTCCACGGGACGACGCTGCGTCCTCTCATCGAGGTCCTCCGCATGAAGTATGCGCCCGCGCAGCACCGGTTCCACACACGCTACGTGTACTACGACTTCCCGCCGGACGTCGTGAAGAGGCTCGAGCGGATGTTCTTCGTATCCGACCTTCAGGAGCTCAGGGAGCGTCTCGATGACGCCGTCGCCTGGTTCGACGAGGCGGCCGCGGAGGCCGAGGATGTTCTCGGGCCTCCGGAGGCGAACTGACGGCGTGGCAGGAGACCCGGCCGGTTTACCGAGGGAGAGGAGGAATAGTCATGAATGAGCGTAGATTCTGGCAGGTTCCTTGCATTGGATGTGGGCGGATGGCGCTCCTGGGAGCGCTCGCGGCCCTCGTCGCAGTATCGGCGTTTCCTGTGGGGGTCGGTCGCGCGGAGGAGCCCGTCGCGACCTACTCGATCGTCGGACACGACCCGGCGACCGGAGACCTCGGTGTCGCGGTGCAGTCGAAGTTCTTCGCTGTCGGCGCCGTCGTTCCGTGGGCGAAGACCGAGGTCGGGGCCGTGGCGACGCAGGCCTTCGGCAACACCTCGTTCGGGCCGCGCGGCCTGGCTCTGCTTGAGAATGGGATGACGGTCGACGAGACGCTCGACGAGCTCCTCTCGAACGACGAGGACCGGGAGCGGCGACAGGTCGGCATCGTCGACGCGGAAGGCAACTCGGCCGCGTTCACGGGCGAGGAGTGCTTCGAGTGGGCGGGACACAGGACGGGGCCCAACTACGCCGCCCAGGGCAACATCCTCGTGAGCGAGGCGACCGTCGACGCGCTGGCCGAGACCTTCGAAGCCACGGCCGACATGATGCTCGTCGAGCGGCTCATGCGCTCGCTCGAAGCGGCGCAGGCGGCCGGCGGCGACTCGCGCGGCATGCAGTCGGCCGCGATCATCGTCGAGAGGAAGGGCGCCGGATACGGAGGATTCGACGACCGCTACTGCGACCTCCGGGTCGACGACCACGAGGACCCGATAGCGGAGCTCCGGCGGCTGGTCGACCTCTGGAAGGAGCAGGCGCTCATCCTCGAGGGCTACAGGCTGGTCGACCTCGAGGAGTACAACAAGGCGATCAGCGTCGGGCTCGAGGCCGTGGCGCTGACGCCCGAGAAGGCCGAGCCCTATTATCATCTGGCCTGTTACTACTCGCGGGCCGGCATGCGCGACGAGGCGTTGGAGAACCTGGGAAAGGCGGTCGAACTCGACCCTGAACTCGGACCGAGAGCGACCGAGGACCCCGACTTCGAACCGCTGTACGACGACGAGACTTTCATGGAGATCACGGGCGGACCGTGATCGACCGAGTCGAACGGAGGCACCGGGATGGACGACGGCCGCGCGGACAGGGACATGGACCGGGCGGCCGTCGCCCGGAACGCCTCCGGGAACGCCGCCGGTTCCGAGCGGGAGCGGACTTCCCGCGCCGCTCCCTGCGGACGGGAGCCCGGCGCGTTCTGCTCGAGCGCTCTCGAGCGCTCAGGCGTCGCCGTCGCCCTCATCCGGGGCATGAGACTCGAGCACGCGAGCGGAGCTCTCACGCGCATCACGGGCTACACGCGGGAAGAGCTCTCGGCCATGGACGCCGCATCTCTCGCCGAACGAATACTCCATCCCGAAGACCGCGAGGAGGTCTTCGCCTACCACGAGGACCTGCTTGCCGGTCGCGATGTCCCTCTTCACAAGGAGTACCGGATCATCCGCAGGGACGGCGCCGTCCGCTGGCTCGAGGAGACGGCCGAACCCGTTCCCGGAGAGGGCGAGCCTTCGATCCGCGCCTTCATACTCGACGTCACCGACCGCAAGGAGGCGGAGTGCCTGATGGAGAGCGAGAGAAGGCAGCTTCTTTCCATCTTCGAGGGCCTCGACGAGCATGTCTACGTGGCAGACCCGGAGACGCATGAGCTTCTCTTCATCAACGAGTCACTCCGGGAGGTTTTCGGCGACATCGAAGGACGGAAGTGCTTCGAGGCCCTCCAGGGCCGCGATGAACCGTGCCCGTTCTGTTCCAACGACAGGATATTCGGAGAGCACGAGGGCGAGTCGTACGTCTGGGAGTTCCGGAACGAGAATGACCGCCGCTGGTACCGCTGCATCGACAAGGCCATCGACTGGCCGGACGGGCGGAAGGTGCGGGCCGAGATCGCGCTCGACATCGACGACCTCAAGACGGCCGAGGAGCGCCTGAGAGCGAGCGAGACGAAGTACCGGAGGATCTTCGAGGGCGCGGCCGTATCCCTGTGCGAGGTCGAGTTCGGCGATTTCATCGACTGGGTGCGCCGGCTCAGGGACCGCGGGGTCCGGGACGTCGCCGCCTACTGCGCCCAGCGTCCCGACGCGGTCATGGACGCGTGCCGGACCATGCGGTTGGTCGACGCGAACAAGGAGAGCCTGCGGCTCTTCGCCGTTCCCACGAGAGCCGACATCCCGGACTCCATCGCCTCCTTCGCGACGCCGGAGTCGCTTCCGTTCATCTGCGGACTGGCGCAGTCGATCGCCGAGGGCAGGTTCTGCTACCGATCTGAGACGACGATCAGGTCACAGAACGGCGAGAAGCACGACGTCCTCATGACATGCAGCTTCGGGCGCGGGTCGACCAGCTCCCTCGTCAGCGTGACCGATGTCACCGAACTCAAGCGGGTGGAGCGCGCCCTCCGCGAGTCGGAGAAGCACTACCGCGAGGTCGTGGAGAACGCTCACGAGGCCATCATCGTCATTCAGAACGGGCTCGTCGCCTACGTGAACCCGAAGGGAGCGGACGCTCTGGGCATGGAGGTCTCGGAGATGGTCGGGAGACCGTTCACCGAGTTCCTCCACCCGGACGAGCGGGAGAAGCTCCTCAGGAGGCACAGCGACCGGCTCGAAGGGAAGGACGTCCCGCAGGCATACACGTACCGGAGCCTCGCCCGGGACGGCAGCGTCGTGTGGGGCGAGGTGCACGCCGTGCCCATCGAGTGGGACGGCCGACCGGCGACGCTCAACTTCGTCGCCGACGTCACCGAGCAGAAGCTCGCCGAGGACGCGCGGCTCGAGGCCATGGCGGATCGGGCCTCCATCATGGAAGCCATGGGAGACGGCATTGTGCTCGTCTCGCCCGACGGAATCGTTCTCGACGTCAATCCCGCCATGGCGGCTCTGCTGGAGGTCGAAGCCGAGCACATCACAGGCCATCGCGTCACCGAGCTCGCGAAGCGCTTCATCGAGCCCTCCCACGTGGAAGCCGCCCTCGAGTCGTTCGAGCGCGCCGCCGCCGGCGACGTTCCCGCGGCGTACGTCCTGCCGCTCTTCTCAGCGACCGGAAAGGAGATTCCTGTCAGCTTCAGGGTCTCGCACGTCGAGAGCGGAGAGGAGAAGCGGCCGAAGGTTCTCATCGCGTTTCACGACATGCGCGAGATCCTCTCCATCGAGCACGCCCTCCGGAAGAGCGAGGCTGAGCGGCGGCTCTTCATGGAGGCCGCCACCGACATCTTCACCCTGTGGGACGAGGAACTCAACCTGATGGACGCCAACGCCGCCGCGTGCCGCGCGCTCGGCCGTGAGCGGAGCGAGCTCATCGGAGCGCACATCTCCGAGGTCTACGCTCCGGCCGGCGATGAGGGCACGCTGGCGAGCTATCGCCGAGTCATCGAGACCGGTGAGCCGTACCAGGCGTTCGACGTCTGTCCGGGGGGCGACCTCACCGACAGACGGTTCTCGCTCAAGGCGTTTCGCGCCGGCGCCGGACTCGGCCTCATCGCGACCGACACGACGGAGCGCTGGAAGGCGCAGGAGGCGCTCCGCGAGTCCGAGGAGCACTACCGGCAGGTCGTCGAGAACGCCGACGAGGCCATCGTGGTCGCTCAGGACGGTCGCCTCAGGTTCTTCAACAGACGTCTCGTCGAGATCCTCGGATACGAGGAGAACGAACTCCGCGAGATGCTGTTCGCGAAGCTCATCCACCCTGACGACGCGGCCATGGTTGCCGAGCGTCATCGCGAGCGGCTGACCGGCGGGAACCCCGAAAGCCAGTACACGTTCCGAGCCCTCACAAAGGACGGCCGGGTGCGACACGTTCGCATCAACGCCGTCCGCTTCCAGTGGGGCGGCGACCCCGCGACGCTGAACTTCATCTCGGACATGACGGACCAGGTGGAGAACGAGCGCGCCATCCGGGACCGCACGCAGCGTCTCAGGCTCCTGTTCGAGCGGGCCAACGACGCGATCTTCGTCATGGACGGGGAGACGTTCATCGACTGCAACGAACGCGCGCTCGAGATGTTCGGCTGCACGCGGGACGAGATCGTGGGGAAACCGCCCTACGTGTTCTCGCCCGAGAAGCAGCCGGACGGTCGTCTCTCGAGGGACAAGGCCTTCGAGAAGATCTCCGCGGTGACCGAGGGGGAGCCGCAGTCCTTCGAGTGGACACACTGCCGCGCCGACGGAACACCGTTCGACGCAGAAGTGGGTCTGACGGCTTTCACCCTCGACGGGAAGAAGTACATCCAGGCGTTCGTGCGGGACATCACGAAGAGGAAGCGGGCCGAGGAGACCATCAGGAGCATAGCCCGGTTCCCGGCCGAGAACCCGAACCCGGTCATCCGCGTGATGCGGGACGGGAGGGTGGTCTACGCGAACGAGGCCACGAAGTGGCTGCTCGAGCACTGGGGATGCGAGGTCGGCCACTATCTGACGCCGGAACTCAGACAGTCGGTCGCGCGGGCGTACGAGACATCCAGGACCGACAGACTCGAGACGCGCCTTGAGGACAGGACGTTCTCCTTCGTCCTGGCGCCCGTTCCCAAGTCAGGCTACGTCAACATCTACGGGCAGGACGTGACCGAGCTCAAGGAGTCCGAGATCATCCAGTCGGTGCTCTTCCGGATCTCCGAGTCTCTCAACGATGCCAGGGACCTGAGGGAGCTTCTGGACACGATCCGGACGACGCTGGGCGAGCTTCTCGACACGACGAACTTCTACGTCGCCCTCTACGACCACGAGACCGACACGTACACGTTCCCCTGCCATTATGACGAGCAGGACGAGATCGACGACGTCACGCCCATTGAGCTCAAACGGAGCCTGACCGACTACGTCCGGAGGACGGGCCGTCCGCTCCTCGTCGACAGCGAGGTGCACACGCGCCTTCAGGAAGAGGGCGAGGTCGCGCTCGTGGGGACGGACTCGCCCATCTGGCTCGGCGTGCCGCTCCGAACGAGGCAGGAGGTCTTCGGTGTCTTCGCCGTTCAGCGGTACGACCGCGCGTCGGTCTACACCGAGCGTCATCTCGAGATCATGACCTTCGTGTCGGGAACGATAGCGGCGGCCATCGAGCGGATGCGGGCGCAGGAGGAGCGCCGCGAGCTCGAGGAGCAGGTGCGCCACGCGCAGAAGCTCGAGAGTCTCGGCGTGCTGGCCGGGGGCATTGCGCACGACTTCAACAACCTCCTGACGGGCATCCTGGGGAACGCCGACCTTGCGCTCATGACGACCAACGAGGACACGGGCGTCGGGAAGAGCCTCAGGGAGATCAAGAAGAGCGCTGAGCGCGCGGCCGAACTCTCGAGGCAGATGCTGGCCTATTCGGGCCGCGGCAACTTCGTCATCGAGCCGATCGACCTCAACGACGTCGTCGCCGAAATGAGCAATCTGCTCGAGGTGTCCATATCGAAGAAGGCGACGCTCCGGTGCGACCTGGCGAGCGGGCTTCCCTCCATCATCGGGGACGCGACGCAGCTCAGACAGGTCATCATGAACCTCATCACGAACGCATCCGACGCCATAGGTGAGAACGAGGGCGTCATCTCGGTCTCAACGGGGGTCGCCCGGTGCGCGCAGTCCGATCTCTCGCAGTGCTACGCCGGAAGCGATCTGCCCGAGGGCATGTACGTCTACGTGGAGGTTATGGATTCCGGTTGCGGCATGTCGGAGGACACGGTCGGACGGATCTTCGACCCGTTCTTCACGACCAAGTTCACGGGACGCGGCCTGGGGCTCGCGGCCGCGCTCGGGATCATCCGGGGCCACAAGGGCGGCATCCGGGTCGAGAGCGAGGAGGGGCGGGGAACGACGTTCCGCATTCTCTTCCCGACCGACGGAGCTTCGCACGAGACGATCGAGGCGCGTCAGACCGCGCGGGCCGGTGGGCGGGCCGGCGGCGTGGTGCTCCTCGTCGACGACGAGGAGACGGTCCGTCTTGTCGGCGCGAGCATGCTCGAGCAGTCCGGCTTCGATGTCGTGACGGTCGCCGATGGAACCGAAGCGGTCGAGTACTTCAAGGAACACAAGGACGAGGTCGGATGCGTGCTGCTCGACCTCACCATGCCCAGAATGGACGGGCGCGAGACCTTCGACGAGCTCAGACGCATCAGGGACGACGTCCGTGTGGTCCTCTCGAGCGGCTACTCGGAGCAGGAGGTCTACGGCAGGTTCGCGGGCGAGGGGATAGCCGGCTTCGTTCAGAAGCCGTACCTGATGGACAGCCTGATCGGAGAGATCCGGCGCGCGATGGACGACGGCGCGCTGCCACACTGACCCGGGCGCTCAAGCGGTTCAGCAGGGCCTCGTCACGCCTGCGGAGCGTCCCGGGAGAGGCGCCCGGTCCCGGGCGTCAGGTCAGCGTCACCAGCGCGACGCCGCCGAGCGCCAGGGCGACGGCCGCGAGCTTCCGGAGCGTGATGGGCTCCTTCAGCATGAGCGCCGCGACGGGCAGCACGAAGATCGCGCTCGTCTGATTCAGGATCGAGGCGATCGACACCGGCGCGAACTTCATCCCGGCGATCCAGACGATCATCGTCAGATAGGTTCCGATGACCGACGCGGGCAGCGCGATCCTCCAGTTCCTGTGGGGGATGAACGCCTTCCACGAGCGCCGGAGTCCCGGCACGAACCACGCGATGAGCGCAAGCGTCAGGAGACCGCCCGCGAGACGCGCCGTCGTCGCCCAGAGCACCGGCGTCCTGTTGAGCACCGGCTTTCCGATGACGACCCCGAGAGCGTTGAGGGCCATCGCCACCGTGCACAGAAGGATGCCTTTCCTGAGCTCCGCCGTTCCGACGCCGCGCGGCGGGTCGGTCCGCGCCGAGATGAAGATGCCCGAGAGGATGAGAACGGCGCCGATGCCGTCGCCCGGGGTCAGCCGCTCGCCGAGCGCGAAGAACGACATCAGAATGACGAAGGGGCTGTAGGAGCAGCTGGCGATCTGTGAGAGACCCGCGCCGACGAGGTTCAGGCCCTGGAAGAAAACGGTATCGGCGACGGCGATGCCGACGGCGCCGGCGACGAACAGGATGAGGACGTCGGGGACGTGGCCGCCGGGGTCCCAGCCCCGCCCGAAAAGCAGGAGGGTGGGCACGAGCATGAGGACGGCGACCGCGCTCTTGAAGAGGTTGAGGCCGACCGGCGTCATGCTGCGGCCCGAGAGCCGGAAGAGCACGACCGAGAACGCCCACAGCAGGGCTGAGACAAGCGAGAGAAGCTGACCCAGCAGCAGTTCGCTCACGCCACACCTCGGGACGAGGACGCCGCGGGGCGGCCCGCGACAGACGCCGAGGGCGCGAAACCCCGACGGGGGCCGCGCCCAGGGGCGAGCATAGCACGAGCAGAGCGCGACGGAAAGGGCAAGGCGGGGCGGCACTTGTTTCTTGACAGCCCCGGCTTCGCGCCTATAGTATGGGGGTTCGTAGCAGGAGCATGGAAGTACGACCACCCTCAAGGAGGAGATGTGAGCTACGCCGTCGTCCGGACCGGAGGATACCAGTACCGGGTGTCCGAGGGCGACCGGATCCGCGTTCCGAAGGTCGAGAGCGAGCCGGGAGACACGGTTCAGCTCGACGAGGTGCTCGCACTGAGCCGCGACGGCGAGCTCACCGTGGGCACGCCGCTCGTCGAGGGCGCCCTGGTCAAGGCCGAGGTCGTGTCGCACGGCCGGCGACCGAAGATCATCGTCTACAAGAAGAAGCGCAGGAAGGGCTATCAGAAGACCCAGGGGCACCGGCAGGACTTCACCGAGCTCGTGATCAAGGGGATCCAGGGCTCGTAGGTCGGCGGCCGCTCCTGTTCCAGGGAGGAAGACGTGGCACACAAGAAAGGCGTCGGCAGTTCGAGGAACGGCCGCGACTCCAACTCGCAGCGCCTCGGGGTGAAGCGATACGGCGGCGAGTTCGTTCGCGCCGGGACGATCATCCTCAAGCAGCGCGGCACGAGGTTCTATCCCGGCGAGAACGTCGGGAAGGGCGGAGACGACACGCTCTTCGCGCTCAAGGACGGGCACGTGCAGTTCGAGCGCTGGGGGCGGGACCGGAAGCGCGTGAGCGTCCAGTAGCGTGCCGAACATGCCGGAGCGACACACTGGCGGCGAGGACATGTCGGGCGACGACCGTGGCGAGGACCAGCCATCGGCCGAACCGCCGGGCGCTCGACCGTTTCAAACAGTGAGAGAAGAACCGCAGGGACGTCGCGGAGGAAGGCCCTCCGTCGCGCGTCCCTGTTTGCGTTCCTGAAGGCGGCGCCGCGGGGCATCGCCCGAGCGTGGATGGGGAGGAGAGTCGACAGGATGAAGATAACGTGGCTCGGACACGCGTCGTTTCTCATCGAGTCGAAGAGGGGGACCCGCATCATCACCGACCCGTTCGAGGCGGGCTCCTACGACGGGGCGGTGGGCTACGAGCCCATATCGGAAAGCGCGGACATCGTCACCGTCAGCCACGATCATGCGGACCACAACGCGGTCGACGTCGTGCAGGGCGGGCCCCAGGTCATCAGAGGTCCGGAACCGCGGACCGTCGACGACATTTCGATCACGGGCTTTCAGACCTACCACGACGAGAGCCGGGGGCAGGAACGCGGCCGGAACACCATCTACGTGATGGAGGTCGACGGTATGCGTGTCGGTCACCTGGGAGACCTCGGGCATGAGCTTTCGCCCGAAGAAGTCGCCGACATCGGCTCGGTCGACGTCCTGCTCACCCCGATCGGCGGCTACTACACGATAGGCCCCGAGGAGGCGAAGAAGGCCGCCGACGCGCTCGGCGCGAAGGTGATCATCCCCATGCACTACAAGACGGAGGCGCTTGGCTTCCCGGTGCAGCCGGTCGACGACTTCCTGAAGCTGATGGAGCACGTGGACAGGAAGGGCAGCAAGACGGTCGAACTCGACCCCGACACGCTGCCCGATCCGTCGCAGGTCGTGGTGCTCGACTACGAGTGACCCCGTCGTCCGGCGGGTCGCGCCGCGGACGGCGCGGACCTGCGGGCGCAAAGACGGCCCCGCGCCGATGGGAGGCCTGAAACGCGCGTCCTCGGAGTGGTTCCCGCACGGCTCGGTTCCAGGCGCTTCCCCGGGAAGGTCCTGGCAGAACTCTCAGGGTATCCGGTCGTCTGGCACGCGCTGAGACGCCTCGCGGCCACGCCCGCCGTCGATGAGGCGCTCGTGGCGACCGACAGCCCGGAGGTTCTGACCGCGGTGACGGGGCTCGGCGGAAAGGCCGTGCTCATCGAGACGCCCTGCGCCACCGGGTCCGACCGGGTCGCCGTGGTGGCGCGGGAACGCGACTGCGAGTTCGTCATCAACCTGCAGGCCGACCAGCCGCTCATCGACCCCGCGGACATCGCGTCGACCCTGGAGCTTCTCAGGAGCGACCCTTCTCTCGACATCACGACGCTGGCCTTCAGCTCCCGGGACACCGCGGCCTTCGCCGACCCGCATGTCGTCAAGGTGGTCACCGACACGCGCGGGCGAGCGCTCTATTTCTCTCGCGCGGCCATTCCCGCGGGACCCTCGGAGCCTGCGGCTCCCTCGACTCCCGCGGCTCCCTCGACTCCCGCGGCTCCCTCGACTCCTGCGGTTCCCTCGACTCCTGCGGCTCCCTCGACTCCCGCGGACCCCTCGATTCCCGCGGACCCCTCAGCGCCTGCCGACCCCTCGGCGGGCGGAAGTGGTTGGTATCTCCATCACGTTGGTCTATACTGCTTCCGGCGCGACGCGCTCCTGCGCTTCGCGGAACTCGACAGGTCGCCGCTCGAGATGCGTGAGTCGCTCGAGCAGCTGAGGGCTCTCGAGCACGGCATGGCCATCGGCGTCGCGACAACGACGACGGCGAGCTGGTCGATCGACCGCCCCGAGGACCTCGCCAGGGTCGAACGCGAGTTCGAGGCCGGTGGCCGCGACCTGGTGGTCTGATCGGCGGCCGGTGTGACGGTCTCCGCTGTCTCCCCACGCTCTCTCGACAGGAGTGCCTGATGTCCAAGTACATCTTCGTCACAGGCGGTGTGGTCTCCGCGCTGGGCAAGGGCATCGCGTCCGCGTCTCTCGGGTATCTTCTGAAGTCCCGTGGCCTCTCGGTGACCCTCCAGAAGTGTGATCCCTATCTGAACGTCGACCCGGGCACCATGAGCCCGTTCCAGCATGGGGAGGTCTTCGTCACCCGTGACGGGGCCGAGACCGATCTCGATCTCGGGCATTACGAGCGGTTCATCGACCGGGAACTCAGCCAGGCCAACAACATCACCGCCGGGCAGATCTACGACGCGATCCTGACGAAGGAGCGTCGAGGGGACTACCTCGGTGGAACCGTGCAGGTCATCCCGCACGTGACGAACGAGATCAAGGAGTCGATC
>CAZQSB010000048.1:0-16032 GCA_964596015.1 uncultured bacterium
TAATCGACGAGCGCTTCAAGGCCGAAGTGGTGGAATTGGTAGACGCGCTGCGTTCAGGGCGCAGTAGGGTTTAACCCTGTGGGGGTTCGAGTCCCCCCTTCGGCACCAGAGCGGACCCCGGGGCGGCGCCAGCCGCCCCGTTCCATGAGGCGCGGAGGGGTCGTGTGGGGCCTCCTCCCGGAACGACGCTTGAGGAGAGCGCATCGTGGCGAAGTCAAGTGTCGCAGTGCTCCGTACCAGACCGGAGACCGTCCTCGATGACTACCAGCGCCTGTGCGAGCTGGCCGGCATGAGGGACGCGCTCGATCCGGGCGCCACGACCATCCTCAAGGACAACATCAGCTGGCATCTCATGTACCCGAGCTCCAACACGACCCCGTGGCAGCTCGAGGGCACGATCCTCGCCCTGAAGAACCAGGGCTTCGAGGACCTCGTCGACGTCCACAACAAGACCGTCGTGACCATCTGCGACCTGGGGGACAAGTACAACAAGTTCGGCCCGGTCCTCGCGAAGCACGGCGTCCCGACGCTTCAGAACTTCAACCCGGACCACATGTCCTGGATCGAGTACAAGCCGAAGGCGGAGATGGCGGTGCTCGACCGCGTCTTCCCGAACGGCATCTACCTCCCGGACTACTTCTTCGGGAAGAACATCGTCCACCTGCCCACCGTCAAGACGCACAGCTACACGACCACGACCGGCGCCCTCAAGAACGCGTTCGGCGGGCTCCTGAACGTCAACCGTCACATGACCCACACGTGGATCCACGACACCATCGTCGACCTCCTCGCCATCCAGAAGGAGATCCACGCGGGCGTCTTCTGCACCATGGACGGGACGACCGCGGGCAGCGGGCCGGGCCCGAGGACGCTCATCCCGCACAGGAAGGACGTCATCCTGGCGTCGGCCGACCAGGTGGCCATCGACGCCGTCTCGGCGCAGATGATGGGCTTCGAGCCGATGAAGATGGACTACATCGCGCACGCGACGGAGCGGGGGCTGGGGCAGGGAGATCCGCGGAAGATAGAGATCGTGGGCGACGAGAGCGCCGCGGCTGAGCGCTGGAACTTCGAGGTCGGGGTGAACCTCGGAACCGGCACGGGGATGCTGCTCTGGCGCTCGCCCCTGAAGATATTCCAGAAGCTGCTCTTCCAGACGCCGATCGTCAAGATGTTCATCTGGGCGAGCGAGACCTACCACGACAGGTTCTGGTATCCCCGGCACGGCGTGCCCGTGGTCGAGAAGTGGAAACGCGAGAGCCCTTGGGGACGGCTCTTCGAGGAGTACCCGGAGAGCGCCAGGGAGATCGACCCGACCTGCCGGCAGGAACCGTTCTCCTAGGGGTCTGTCGCCGCCGGAAGCCGCGTCACTGTGACGCGCCCGCCTCCTCCGCGCGCACGCACTTCACGACATCGAGGACGTTCGCGTCGATCCCGCGATCGCCTCCCTGCCGGTTGTACTCCCGGACACGGTCCAGCACGGCGTCCACACGGTCGTCCTCAACGCAGAACTCCACGAGGGAGTTCGTGCCCGGCCAGACGTGCGATTCCTCCCTGGGATCCCTTCCCGATATCCGGCCGTGCACCTGAGGCAGCCGGTTGAACGTCGTGACCCCGAACTCCGCGAGGATGTCCTGAACCTCCTCGTGGATGCCGACGTAGTAGGTCATTCGTATGAGCTTCATGCCGACCTCCGCGCTCTCGCCTCGATCCTCGTGTGGAAGATCATGTAGACGGTCGGAACCAGTACCAGCGTGACGAACGTCGAGACGAGAAGTCCGCCGATCATGGTGATGCCGAGAGGCCTCCACACCTCCGAGCCCGAATAGCGCATGAGCGCCAGCGGGAGCATGCCGAAGATGGTCGTGAACGCCGTCATGAGAACGGGGCGGAGTCGCCTGCTTCCGGCAGTCAGTATCGCCTCACGAAGCTCCATGCCGCGCTTCCTCATGATCTTCGCGTAGTCGATGAGCACGATCGCGTTGTTGACGACGATGCCCATGAGCATCACGACGCCGAGGAATGACGTCATGCTGAGCGGCGTGTTCGAGATCAGGAACGCCCACACCACGCCGACGAACGCGAACGGAACCGAGAACATGATGATGAAGGGGTCCAGAAGCGACTCGAACTGCGACGCCATGACCATGTACACGAGGGCGAGCGAGAGCATGAGGAGCAGGAAAAGGTCTCCGAACGCCTCGCGCTGGCTCTCGACGTCGCCTCCGAACTCCACTGTGACGCCGGGCGGTCTCTCGAGGCTCTGCAGCTCCTCGCGCACGTCGGCGGCGACCTCGCCCAGCGTCCGGCCGGAGATCCGACCGGTCACAGCCACGATGCGCTGCTGGTCCTCGTGCTTGATCTCCGTCGGTCCTTCCGACATCCGGACGTCAGCCACGGACGAGAGCCGGACCATCGAGCCCGTCACCGACGGGATCGGCATGGCCATGAGGTCCTCGACCGAAGAGCGCTCGTCCACGGGCGCCCGGACCACGACCTGCCACTGGTCTCCGCCCTGCCTGAGTTTCGTCGCGTCGACCCCGAAGACCTGCGAACGCAGCGCGTTCGCGATGAGATAGGTGTTGAGCCCCATCGCGGCGGCCCTGTCGCGGTCGATCTCCACGTGGAACTCGGGCCTCGGGTCGCCCAGGTCGACCGCTATGTCGACCGCTCCGGGGACGCCCGCGATGAGCTCCCGGGCCTGCTCGGCGACGCGGACGAGGGCGTCCATGTCGTTGCCCTTGATCTGCACCGAGATGGGCGTCCCGGAAAGCCCCATCATCTGACCGACCGAGCTTCCGGTCCGAACGCTGTGCTTCACGACCTCGGGCATGGACTCCATCTTCGCTCTGAGGATATCGCCGACCTCGTCCGAGGAGCGGTCCCTCTCCGACTTGTCCACCAGCTTGAGGCCCACGTGACCAACGTGGCTTCCCTCGGCCTCGCCCTGGATGATGCCCCAGCCGGACCCGGTCTCTCCGCCGAACGTGTACATGTATTCGCGCTCGGGGATCTCCTTCTCGATGAAGTCCTCGATCTCTCCGAGGACCTTCATCGTCCGGTCGACCGTCGTGCCGGGCGCCAGCTCGAGGATGGCCTCGATCTCGCCCGAGTCCGGCGAGGGGAAGAACTCCGTCTTGATGAAGCCCGCGAGCGCCAGTGTGGCGACGAGAAGTCCGAGAGCGAGGAAGATCGTCCTCTTCCGTCTGTCCAGAGAGGCCCTCAGGAGACGGCTGTAGCGCTCCTCGACCCGGTTGAACACCCGCTCGCCCCAGTCGAAGACTCGCTTCTGAAGCCCCGTTCCACCCTGCGCCTCGAAGCTTCCCTTCATCAGGGTCGCAGAGAGGGCCGGGGTGAGGGTCAGCGCGCTGAACAGCGATACGGCGATGGCGGTTATGACGACGACGGCCATCTGTTCGGAGAGAACGCCGACGATCCCCGAGATGAAAATCATCGGGACGAAGACGACGATCGTCGTCAAGGTCGAGGCCGCCAGGGCCTCGCCGATCTCGGACGGCGCGAACATCGCGGCCTCGCGAACGCGCTCGCCCGACTCAACGTGGCGCGTGATGTTCTCGAGAACCACGACGGCCGCGTCGACGACGAGTCCGATCGCGATGGACAGGCTCATGAGCGACACCATGTTGATGGTGTACCCGAGCAGATACATCACGAAGAGCGCGGCCATGAACGACGCGGGGATCGTGAGACCGATGACGATGGTCGAGCGGATCCTCCGGAGGAACAGGAGCACCACGAGGATGACCCCCAGCCCGCCGAAGTAGATGGCTGTCGTCAGGTTGTTGATCGCCTTCTGGATGAAGTCGGAGGTGTCGAAGAACGTGAAGATCTCCATGTCGGGCGGGAGCTCCCGCTCGATCTCCTCGATCTTCTCGAGCGCAGCGTTCGCGATCGTCACCGAGTTCGCGCCCGACTGCTTCGAAACGAAGAACACGAGCCCGTCCTGCTGGTCAGCCCGCGCCTTCATCAGCTGCTCCGCGAAATCGTCCTCCACGGCGGCCACATCGCCGAGCCTGATGATCTTGCCCATGGACTGCCCGACCACGATGCGCTCGATCTCTGAGACCTCCTCGAACTTGCCGGGAACGCGCACCGTGTAGCGGTATCTCCCGATGTCCATGTCGCCGGCGGGGATGTCCACGTTCTCGGCGGCAAGCACGTCCGCGATCTGCGCGGGCGTGATCCCGGTCGCCTGAAGCCTCGAGGGGTCCACGTCGACCTTGATCTCACGCTCGGGGCCTCCGAACACCCACACCTCGGAGACGCCGCTCACAGCCTTCAGAGGATCGGCGATCTGCGTCTGGACGATGTGGCGAATGCCTGGGAAGTTCTCCCGGGCGGTCGCTCCCATGACGAGGATGGGCATGTTCGCCGAGCTCATCTTGACGAGCATCGGCGTGTCGATGTCGTCGGGGAGCTCGGACTTCAGCATCTCCAGGGCGTCGCGAACGTCGGAAGCCGCCTCGTTGAGGTCGGTGTCCCAGCCGAACTCCACCATGACGACCGAGATCCCGCTCTGCGACACCGAGTTCACCTGTTCGACGCCGCTGATGGTGGCCATCGCGTCTTCGATGAGCTCGGTCACGTTCGATTCGATGTCCTCGGACCCCGCTCCCGGATAGGGCGTCACAACGCTGATGACCGGGTACTCGAACTCGGGCATGAGGTCGACGGGCAGACGTGTCAGCGCCAACACGCCGAAGAGAACGAGCACCGCGAACATCATGAAGACGGTCACGGGGCGATTGACTGCGAAGGTCGGCAGATTCATCGGTCCTCCCCCGCGCGGCGGTCGATCCTGACGGCCGCCCCGTCCGAGAGACGGTAGCGGCCGGCGAGCACGACCAGGTCACCCTCTTCGACGCCCGAGAGCGCCCGGACGGCCTCGCCGAAGACCTCGCCGATCTCGATGTCGCGTCTGTGCGCGACGTCGTCCTCGACGACGAAGACGTACGAGACTCCGGTGCCCTCCTGTCTCATGAGAGCGTCGAGAGGAACCAGGACCGCCTCGCGTTCGGACAGGGTGAGCTCGATGTCGGCGAACATGCCGGGCCGGAGGAGCCCGTCGGGGTTCGGCGCGTGAACCTCGGCGGCGGCGGTCCTGCTCGTCCGGTCGAGCGCCGCGCCCACGCGGTGCACGCTTCCCTCGAACGCCCTCTCGGGGTACGCGTCGACCCTGATGCTCGCGGGAAGCCCCACGCTGATGAGCGGCCAGTCCCGCTCGGAGACCTCGACCTCGACGGCGACCGTGCTGATGTCGGCGACGTCGAGGATCGACGGCGCGCCGGTCTCGCCCGGCATCAGCAGGAAGAGCTCGCCCTCCTCGAGGTGCCTCGCGGTGACGTAGCCCGAGAACGGGGCCCGGATCCGCGCGCTGTCGAGCATCATCTCGTAGTTGGCCCTGGCCGTTTCGAAAGCGGCCTCCGCCTGTTCGTGCGCCTGCGCCGTGATGGCGTCTTTCTCATAGAGCGACTGCATGCGCTTCCAGTCCTTCTCGGCCGCTCTGTACTGGGCCTCGACCTGAGAGAGCCGCTCGCTCGCGAGTTCGGCGAGGAGCTCGCCCTCTTCCACGCGGTCTCCGGCGTCCGCGTGAAAGCGCTCGACGCGTCCCTGTATCTCCGCGCCCAGTGAGGCGCGCCTGGCGCCCTCGATGCCGCCCGTGTAGTTCAGGGTCGGCGACACCATGCGTCTCTCGAGTCTCGTGACCTCGACAGGGACGGGCCCTTCCTCGACCGCTTCCTCCTCGGCTCCGCCGCAGCCTGCGAAGAGAACTGCGGCCGAGAAGAGCGCCGCGAAGAGCAGCAGTGCGTTCTTGAGTGCGTTCAGGTTCCTCTTCATCGGTTGATCACCCCCGTCGCCAGCATGAGCCCGGTCTCAGCCAGTCTCAGCTGCGCCTGAGCGTTCACGAGCTCCATCTCGGCCGTCGTCAACGCGGCCTGCGCGTCGAGCACGTCGGCGTTCGTCGCGGCGCCGCTTCGGAAGGACTCGCGCGTCACGCGCAGACTCTCTCTGGCCTGCTCCACTCCGTCGGTCGCGATCGAGACGGCCATGAGAGCCTCATCGTGCGCGAGATATCGCGACGTCACGTCGAGCTTGACGCCTTCCTCGGCCATCTCGGCCAGCTCCTCGGCCTCGATCCTCGCGGCCCTCGCCTCGCTGACCCTGTTCCCACGGCCGCCCCAGTCGAAGATGTTCATCTGAAGCGCCACGGTCACGCTCCAATGCTCGTAGAACTCGGGCTCGTACTCCCTGTTCGGCCGGTCCCAGTTGTAGGTTCCGCTCAGGACGAGTCTCGGGAAGTACTCGCCTCGAGCGGCGGCGACGCCGCTGGACGCCGCCTCAACGCCCCGCTCCGCCGCGCGGAGGTCGGGCCGCGACTCCAGCCCGCGACTCGTCCAGTCGTCGAGCTCGCGTTCCGGAAGCCCGATGGGCTCGAGGTCGTCGCTCGGCACGATCTCCGTTCCGACCGGGAGGCCCAACTGATATGCGAGTCCGGCGCCGGCAAGCCTCACACCGTGTACCGCCTCGTTCCTGCGAAGCCGCACGCTCGACATCTGGACCCGCGCCCGGAGGATGTCGCTCTCGAGCAGCATGCCTTCTTCGTACATCGCCTCGAGGTCGGAGAGATGGGCCTTCATCTGTTCGAGCGCGTCCTGCATCACCTCGAGCCCCGCCCGCGCCCGGAGGACGTTGAGATACGCCTCGGTCGCGCGGTAGACGGTCTCATGCCGTTGTCTCTCGGTCATCCACTCGGCCGCCTCGGCCGCATGCTCCGCGGCCCGGTAGCCGTTCCACACGGAGCCTCCCGAGAAGAGCGTCTGCTGAACGCTCACACCGAACGAGTAGACGTCGTCGTCGCCGACATAGATCTTGTCGGCCCCCCCTCCGCCCTCGAGCCCCTCGAGCGTCGACGGATCCAGGTAGCCCTGCTCGACCAGGTACTGAAACGGTTCCATCAACGGCTCAAAGATGCTCCCGAAGCCCGAGGCGTCCATGTAGGGACGCTCGTCGAGCTTCGTGTACGAGCCACTCGCGCTGACGCTGGGAAGGAGCCTGGAGCGTGCCTGTCCTTCACGCGCCTCCGCCCCCATCTCCCGCGCCTTCGCTGCCCTGAGCTCGCGGTTCTCCTCAAGCGCGACCTCGATCGCCTCGTCAAGGCTGAGCTCAAGCCGCTCAGCCGCGTTCGAGGTCGAGAGGGCGATGACGAGTGCCAGCGCCACGCCCAGAAGCAGCAACCATGCGCTCGCTCTCATGTCGTCTCCTCCCTGGGCCTGAGCCCGTCCATGATGATGTCCAGCATCCTCTCCACGATCTCGTCCCGGTCATCCCTGACGTCGCCGCTCACGATGCCCATGAAGATCCCCTTCAGCATCAGAAGAAGCGACCAGGTCGTCAACCGCAGGTCATCGAACACGATGTCGCCGTTGTCCCGGCCCTCCTCGAGGATGCCCGCGTAGATCGCGACCGTCGCGTCCACCAGATGCTCGAAGTGCTCCCGCCGGCGCGGCATCAGACTGACGAACGCCTCCATCGTCACCTGGTAGATGTTGATCTTCTCTCTGAGCGTGTTCGTGTGCGTCACGATCGCCGCGCGGAGCTTCTCGCGCGTCGTCCCGGCTTCACTCACGGCCCGCCGATCAGCTTCGAGGATGTCGTTGATCTCCCTCGTCAGGACCTCGCGGAAGACCTCCTCCTTGCTCTCGAAGTGTTTGTAGAGCGTCGCCCTCGAAACCCCCGCTTCCCGCACGATGTCGGTCACGGTCGTCTTCTGGATGCCGTACTTCCCGAAAACGCGACCGGCGGCGTCGAGGATCTCACGTTCCCGCGTCCCCACATTCGCCATGCCGCTCCCCCCGTCGTCCGTCAGGCCGCTCTCGGCCCTCTCAGGCCGCGCGCCCGCGGTAACATACTGAATGAACCATGTGGACAGTTCCACGCTTTCAGTTCATTCTATCTGAGTCGCCGTTCACTGTCAAGCGTTTCCGGCAGCCTTCACCCGGACCTTGAGCCACCTCCCCGGGGCATGAGGCGGCCGCCCCGCCGTGGGCATGACCGCTCCTGTGAGGTGTCGGCTCACGATCCATCCCTGGGCCGAGCGGCGATCTGTCAGTCGGTCGAGACGAAAGTGCCGAACAACCATAGACAAGCGTCAAGAACTATGCTAAGGTGTAGCTTGGTATGCAGATACGGCCGAGTTCGTGTTGACGGCGAACTCGGCTTCTGATGATGGCACCTCGTCCGAGAGGAGCATGACATGCAACTGGGGCGAACAGCCTACATCCTCGTCGCCGCCGCGGTCCTCGTCGCGACCTTCTCACCGGCTCTCGAGGCCGCTCCGGCCTCTGCCGAACTCGAGGTCCTTGAGTCGACCCCCGAGCGCATCGTCGTCGAGGCGCGATTCCCGGAGCCGCACCGGCAGGGCGTCACGCTGGAGGGCGTCGCGTACGATCGCATCGACCTCGCGGGAACTCACCCTTTCGGTGAGCCCGGTACTCCGACCGTTGCCGCGATCGCGACGCTCCTCTCGATCCCGGGCGACGCGGGGCCGAAGCTGTCGATCCTCGAGACCGAGCACATTGAGATCGACGGCCTTCTCCTCGCGCCGATCCAGGCATCCTCCGGGTCGAAGACGCCGCCCGATGCCGACGCGTACGGCGCGGACCTCTTCACACCGGACACGTTCGCGGCCATCGGCGAGCCCGCCATCATGCGCGACCTCCGGGTCATTCCGCTCAGGTTCTATCCCGTCCGCTACAACCCGACCCTTGGCACCGCGCGGATCCTCTCGAGGATCGTCGTCGAGATCGACCTCTCCTCTCCCGGACGGACGAACCTCCTGACCCGGAACAGACCCGTCTCTGAGGCCTTCGCCGGCATCTACCGTGATCAGGTCCTCAACTTCGATGAGACACGGTACGAGTCCGATGAACGCGGCAAGTACCTCATCATCACGCACGACACGTTCTACCCGGCCATCCAGGAGTTCGCCGAGTGGAAGCACCTTCGCGGCCGGGAGGTCGAGGTGGCGAAGTTGTCGGTCATCGGCTCCTCGGCGTCCGACATCAAGAGCTACATCCAGAACGCCTACGACACGTGGGTGGTGCCGCCGGATTACATCCTGCTCGTCGGCGACACGGAGTACGTGCCCCAGGGCTCCGGGTACACCGACGACTATTACGCCACACTGGCCGGCTCCGACTACCTCGTTGATGCCCACCTGGGACGCTTCTCCGCCGACTCGGTCGCGGACTGCGAACTCCTCGTGGCGAAGACGCTCGGGTATCGACGGACGCCGCACATGAGCGACCCCGACTGGTTCAAGAGCGGCTGTCTGGTCGTCCGCGACGACTACGACAGCTCAGACGCCACCTACTACGAGGACACCTGGCACGCATACGACCTCATGGACCGCGCTGGATTCGCGGTCATCGACACGCTCTTCAGGAAGCACGGAGCGGACGGCGACGACTGGGTCGCGTCGATCGACGCGGGACGCTCGATCGTGAACTACCGCGGGCAGGGCGTCTCGAACTGGTGGAGTCCCTTCGACATCTATCCGAGCCAGACCACGAACGGCTACCGGCTTCCTGTCTTCATGTCCGCCACGTGTGGCACAGGGTCGTACGAAGGCGACGGATATCCGTGCGAGACCTGGATGCGGGCAGGCACCATTGCTGAGCCCAAAGGTGCCGTCGCGTTCGTGGCCACGAGCGAGATCGTGACCCACGGCGCGCATCTGAGAAGCGTGGTCAACCAGTACTTCCATACGGTCCTCTTCCAGAGCGAGCCGGGAACCGTCGCCGAGGCCCTCAACCAGGGCAAGTACCGCGTGTTCTCGCTCTACGATGATCAGGAGGAGTACGAGGGCTGGAACTGCCAGGGCGACCCGGAACTCAGCGTCTGGACGGCCACGCCGAAGGCCCTGACGGTCACGCACAACGCCACGGTCCCGACTGGCGTGAGCACCTTCGCCGTCTTGGTCGAGTACGGCGGAAGCCCGGTCCGCAACGCAGCCGTTTGTGTCTACGCCCAGGACGAGATCTACGAATCGGCCCTCACCGGAGCGTCAGGCGAGGTGGCCTTCACGGTCAACCCGACGGACGCCGACACGCTCTGGGTGACCGTCACAGGGAGCAATCTCCATCCTTACGAGGGCTCGGCCGTCGTCACGCTCTCGGGCCCCTATCTCGTCTACGAGAGCCACGTGGTCGACGACTCCCCAGGCGGCAACGGCGATGGCCTGGTGAGCCCGGGAGAGACCATCGACCTGACACTCACGCTCGAGAACGCCGGGCCGGACGACGCGAGCGGCGTGACGGGGACCCTCGCCGCCGCTCACGAGGCCGTCACCCTGACGGACTCGACCGCGTCGTACGGCACGATCGTCTCCGGCGCGACCGGCTCGAACCTCGACGCTCTCACGTTCAGCGTCGGGGCGGACGCTGCGGACGGCGACGACGTTGGCCTCGAACTCATCGCGACCGACGGAGCGCGCGCGTCGTGGCTCATCCCCGTCGAAGACCTGACGGTCTCCGCCGCGAAACTCCTGAGGACCGCGACGAACGTCGACGACGCCGCGCCGGGAGGCGACGGCGACGGCACGCTCGAGCCGGGCGAGACAGCCTGGATCACGTTCGACCTGACCAACGACGGAGCGCTGGACCTTCTGGGCGTCGCCGGCACGCTCTCGACGACCGACCCCTTCGTCGCGATCACCGACGGTTCGGGCTTCTTCGGCGGCATCTCCGCCGGAGGATCGGCCTCCAACACGAGCGATCGGTTCCGCGTGAGCGTCAGCGGCTCCGTTTCGGCGCCCGAGAACTACACGGCCGCGCTCGACCTCGAGCTCACAGGGACGGCTCCGACCTACACGCACCAGCAGACGCTCGCCGTCCCGCTCGCGCTCAACGGGAACGTCACGACGGGCCCTGACACATACGGGTATTTCGCGTACGACACGACCGACGCGTGGTCGGGCCAGGCTCCGGTGTACGACTGGGTCGAGATCGCGCCGCCGGGACCGGGAACACTGATCAGCGAGATCACGGACGAGGACGCGCAGACGACGACGTTCTCGCTGCCGTTCACGTTCCAGTACTACGGCTCGGACTACACGTCCATCTCGGTCTGCTCGAACGGCTTCCTCGCTCTGGGGACCCAGACCTATCGTTTCGGCGACAACTCACAGATCCCCGACGCGCACGGTCCGGCGGCGATGGTCGCGCCGTTCTGGGACGACCTCGACCCGTCGGCAGGAGGCGACATCTACCAGTGGTACGACAGCGCCAATCATCGGTTCGTCGTCCAGTTCGACGCGAACGTCCACTACGGCGGAGCGAACCCTGAGACCTTCGAGGTCATCCTCTACGATCCGGCGTACCACCCCACCGCGACGGGCGACGGCGAGATCGTCTTCCAGTACGAGGACGTCCGCTTCCCGTGGAGCATGACGGCCGGCATAGAGAACCCATCGCAGTCTGATGGCATAGAGTATCTGTACAACTCAACCTACGACCCTGCCGCCGAACCGATCGACAACGGGCAGGCGATCAAGTTCACGACGGCGCCTCCCTCCACTCCGGCCGTCTGGCTCATCCCGGGCGACACGACGGTCGACGACTCGTCCGGCGGCGATGGGGATGGAACGCCGGAGCCGCTTGAGACGTTCGAACTCGTTCTCGACGTGGAGAACCTCGGCGCCGGCACCGCGACGTCAGTGACGGGCGTCGTCACGACCTCCGACCTCGATGTCACGATCGTGGACGGAACGGCGGCCTTCGGCAGCATCGGAAGCGGCGCGACCGTGGACAACTCGGCGTCGCCCTTTGTCCTGACCGTCGCGGCCGAGCCCGACTCCAGCGTCGTCGAGCTCGACCTGCAGCTCTCGACAGGTAGCAGGTACAGCACGTACGACGTCATCACGCTCTTCATCGATGTCAACGGAACGGGCATCGAGGGGGTCGAACCGCGCTTCGCTCTGGCCCAGAACGCGCCGAACCCGTTCCGCGCCGGAACGCGGATCGCCTTCGAGCTTCCGGTCCCGGCCGTGTCGGAGCTGGTCGTGTACAACGTCGCCGGCCGAAGGGTGGCTACGCTGGTGGACGGCCCTCTTCCGGCCGGCCCCCATACGGTCGAATGGAACGGCCGCGATGATTCAGGCAGACGGATGTCCAGCGGCATCTACTTCTACCGCCTGACCGCCGGCGACCGCGAACACGCGCGCAGAATGATCCTGCTGCGTTAGGCGAGGGGATCGCTCCTCGTCTCCGAAAGTCACAGCGCGTCACATGAAGAAGGGGCCGTCCCAATGGGGCGGCCCCTGTTTGTGTTCGGAGGTTCTCTGCGTTCCCAGGCTCTCTCGAGCCGCTACCTACTGCCTGATGACCAGCAGTTTGGCGTTCCGGCTCTCTCCGGCCGCCTCGAGGCGGTAGAAGTAGACGCCCGACGAAACCCGCTCGCCGTCGCGGTTCCTGCCGTTCCATGTGAGCTCATGGCGGCCCGCCGGCAGCGACTCGCTATCGATGGTCCTCACGAGCCTTCCGGCCACGTCGTAGACCGAGACGCTCGCCCTGGTCGGCTCGGGGATCGAGAAGTAGATGTTCGTCGCCGGGCCGACCGGGTTCGGATAGTTGCCGAAGAGCACGAGTTCGGAGGCGATGCGCCCCTCGACCCCGGTGTTCGACACGTGCAGGGTGACCGGCACGGTCACGGGGTCGCCGCCGTTCGTGGTGATCACGACATCGGCCAGGTAGTCGCCTTCGATGAGTCCCGTGGCGTCGAAGGTCAGTTCGACCGCGTCGGACGTGCCCGCGTCGACGTCGCCTTCCACCGGCGTGGCGACCAGCCAGGTGACCGGCTGGTAGACCGAGAACGCCGAGTCGCTCATGTCGCTGACCGGAGGACTCGACGCGGCCGTCACTCTGACGAGGCAGTCGTCCGAGGTGCCGGTGTCCACGGTCCACTCATAGACGCTGTCGTTGGGCGTCGAGGCGACGATGGTCGACCACGTGGTTCCGCCGTCCGTCGAGCACTCGATGCCGACGTCAGAGTACCCGCCGGTCCCCGTCCACTCGATGTTGTGCGTCTCGCCTATGCCCCAGATCTCGGAGCCGTTCGGCGAGACGACCTCGATGGTCGGGCCGCTCGGGCCCTCCAGCGTGACCGTCCCGGTGACCGAATGCGGCGGGTTGCCGTAACCGTCTCCCTGGATGGTGTATGCGATGTCGGCGTCGCCCGTGAAAGAGCCGTCGATGGTCAGGTTGATCGTCGCGATGGCCGTCTCGGCGGGGTAGACGATGTTCCACCAGTCGCCGGCCCATGTGACGGTCGCGCCCTCGCCCGTCGAACCGTCCCACGTGAGGGCCCTGCCGCTGATCTGGAAGTCGGTGCACGAGTTCACTGTGACGCCCGCCGGGAACACCAGCGTCGCCCCGTTGACCCACTCGTCGTCGGGGCTCGAGTTTGTGAGCGAGAAGTAGTAGTCGACGGTCGTCCCGGGCGTCAGAGTGCCCGGAGATACCGTGACGCTCGAGCCGTCGATGCTTCTCGAGCGGCCGGCGTCCACGATCTCGACGGAGTACGTAAGGATGGAGAGGGCCTCGCCGACGTTCGCGACATCCAGCGTCTGAACGGCCGTCTCCTCGGGCTCCAGCGTCAGTTCGAATGCGGTCGGTGTGACCGACACGACCGGCGTGTAGGTCTGCCCCACCTCGATCGAGGCGAAGTACGGCGCCCTGTTGAACGCGGTCACAGTGAGCGTCAGCGTGTCGCCGGGGCTCATGGCGCCGCTCACGGGGATCGTCGCCGCGCCCGAGGCGTCCGTCACGGCCGACCCGTAGAGCGTGTCGTTCCCGTACAGCGCGCAGAGGGCGCCTTCGACACCGTCCACGGTCACGTCGAACGAGCCCGTCACCGGGTCGATCGTGCTCTCGTGCGCCGCCGACATGGATGCAGGAGTGTCCGTTCTCACGCGCAGCGACGGGTCGCCGAAGACGATCCACGTCAGGAACATGTCCTCGCCGTCCGGGCCGCTCTCGTCCATCATCTGGCTGCTGCCGTTGAAGCACAGGCCGCCGAAGCTACGCTTCGCTCCGTCGACGAGCAGGTCGACGATCTCGTCCTGCGCCTGCATCGGCGGGTCCCACGACTGGTTGACCGACGACATGTAGGTGCCGACGGCGCCCGTCGGCTCGGAGCCGTTGGTCGCCCGCAGCCAGGTCTCCGCGAAGCAGGTCGTGCCGCTGAAGTACCCGTTCACGCACGCCACGCTCACGATGAACGGCAGCATGTTGTCGTTCGTCAGCGCGTTGATGTGCGTGGAGCTGAAACCGGACGAACCCCAGCTGGTCGTCGAGCCGTGGCCCGTGTAATTGATGATGCCGCGTCCGGTGTTCAGCGACGCGGTCACCTGGCTGGCCGTCGCCGTGGGTTCGTAGATCTGGTCGACGGACGTGTAGGTGAACCCCAGAAGGTCGGTCCGGATGTTGTCGACGTGCTGGTAATCGTACTCACCGTCGTCGCCGGGGCCCTCGTCGGAGGCGATGCCCGTCCCGACGTGATACCAATTCCCCGCCAAGTCGGGATACTTCTCATACTCGACCGAGCGCAGGACCTGGGTCTCGACCTGGGCCACCGTCTCCGCCGAGAACCTGCCGACGAGGACATCGGGGTAGTTGTCCGTCCCGGCCAGCAGCGAATACGTCGGGTCGGACGAGCCGCCCGCGTTGTAGGGGGTCGCCACCTGCGCGGCGTCGCCGACCAGCAGAACGTACGCAAGGTCGTGCGTATTGTAGTAGCTCTGGATGTAGCTCTTGATCTCGGCGTCGGTCGTTCCGGCCGTCGAGGTCCCGACCAGCTCGCACGGGACGCCCATCTGGTTCTTCCACTCGACGAAGGGCTCCATGGCCGTCATGAAGGAGTCGTAGGCGATGACCAGCATCGCGCCGCTCTCCCCCACCGGGGCGTACCGGAACCGGGGAGACGACGTGAAGTTCACGAAGTGCTCCTCGTAGATCCGGCGGAACTCCGGATCCATGGGCGCCATCCGCTCTTCCCGAATAACGTTCTTCGTGGACGTGCCGGTCCTCTCCACAGCGACCACGACGCGATCGTACACGCGGAGCGTGCGGGTCGCCGGATTGTAGTGGAACGGGGAGAACCGGACCGCGACGCCGCGGACGTCGCGCATGATGTACGGGTCCCCCAGCTCAACGACGCGCTCCGGGTACCACCGGTTCTCGGTGTAGGAGGAACCGAAAGTGTACGGGACGCTCGCCGGGTTCACGTTCCTCAGAAGCACGCCCTTCGAGGGGGCGACGGGCGTGTCCTCGAAGTCGACCGAGTTGAGCGACAACACCCTCACCTTCATCTCGGCGTCTCCGGGCACGGCCACGCTCCTTGCCACGAGCGGAAGCTCAGGAGCGCCCTCGACCTGGATGCGACCCTCCCCGGACAGGGTGACGGCGTAGTACGGCGCGCCGCCGATGTCGAGCGCGGCGCGATCGAAGCTCCCGATCGAGAGCTCGATGACGGTTCTGTCCTCGGTCGCCTCCAGGACCTCCACCGATACCTGCTCCCCGCCGGAGAGCGGGACCATAGTGGCGGCAGCGGTCACGGGGATCAGGAGCAGCGCGATGAGAAGAGCCGCTGGTCTCGACACGAAAGCACCTCCCGAAGAGATCATTGAACGATACACCGACCGGAGCTCCGCGTACGTCTCCGGCGCCAGTGTGTTCTCTCGTTTCTCCCTGCACACTGATTTTGATGCCGTCATGGAACCCCGGTTCCGTCGAGATTACACCGAGATCCCGGGCAGCCTCCATGCATTTATTATACCACAGTTTCACAACTTATCAATGTGTAACGCGCCGGAATCCCCCCCGGTGGAACCCCGATTCCACCGGATCTGTTCCGCTCGGCGTACACCCGTGAGCACATGCGACGCGCTCCAGGACCGCAAAGAGAACCCGGGTCCCTCAGATGAAGGACCCGGGCTCCGGGTGGGCCGGGGGA
>CAZQSB010000049.1:0-15597 GCA_964596015.1 uncultured bacterium
TCCCGACTGATTGCGGCGGCTACGGGCAAGCTGGCCAACCCTGCGCTGGCGCAGAAGCTCGTGGACACCGACAAGCTTGGCCCCCAGTCCTCGCAGGAGGACTTCGACGCAGCCGTGGCGGCTGTGCTGGAGGCGGAGCCGTACCTCGCTGCGGGGGCTGCTACGCCGCCCAGCGGGGACACGGGCCCGCAGGGCTCGCCCGCCGATGGGGCTGCCGACGCCAACAACTGGCTCAGGGGGCGTATCCAGAGCTGACGGGCTTGGGGGCGGTGTGGTTTCGACGGGGCTGGAAGGCCGCAAGCGGCACGGCACCGGACTCGGGTTCAACTCCCGACGCCTCCACACGAAGGAGGGGCCCCAGACCGGGGCCCCTCTTTCCTTGAAGTCCTAACGGCTGCCGTTAGGACTATCTCGTCAGGACATTCCAAGTCAACTGCGTCTGGAGCGGCGGAGTGCGTGATATCTCCTTTGAGGAGCCCCTGTGGGGCCCCGCTGCTGCGCCCCTGTGGGGCACTGCTGGTACTGGCCTGAGGCCACCGCAGAGACGACAAGAACACCCATCACCCCTTTGAGGAGCAAACACTATGGCGACTAATTACAGCGCCCTTGCCCCGAAGGAGGTGGCCTCTGAGGTCATCAAGATGGCGACGGAGCAGTCCGCCGTCATGTCGCTGGCCCGGGTTCGGTCGCTTCCTGCGGGTACCACCAACATCCCCGTGAACTCCGCCGTTGCTGCGGCTGGGTTCGTCACCGCCAACGGCGGGCAGAAGCCTGCCTCCGCCGTTGAGTGGAACACCGTCTCCCTCACCCCTGAGGAGCTGGCGGTCACCATCCCCATCCCCGACGACTTCATTGAGGACGCCACCTTCCCCGTGTGGGACGAGGTTGCCTCGGATGTCGCCCACGCCCTTGCGGACGCCTTCGACAAGGCTGTCCTGTTCGGCACCAACGCCCCGGCCACCTTCATCTCTGGCGGCATCATCGACGGGCTCACCGCTGAGCAGGGTTCGAGCGCTGCGGGCACCGACCTGCACGACGCCTTCAACGCCGCCATCGGCTCGGTGGAGGCTTCGGGTGTCATGCCGTCGGCCATCGTCGGTGACATCGCTGGACGCCAGTACGTCCGTGGGCTGCGTGACGAGAACGGCGTCCCGCTCTACTCCGACCCGACGGCGGGTGTGACGGGCGTGCTGCTCGGCCTCCCGTACCGCTCCACGACCCACTTCGACAACACCTCGCAGGACTTCATCGTTGGTGACTGGTCGAAGCTGCTCGTCGGCGTCCGTCAGGACTTGCGGGTGGAGTTCTCCAAGCACGGTGTCCTCACCGACGGCTCGGGGAACGTGACCGTCTCGGCCTTTGAGCAGGACATCACCCTGATGCGTGCGTACATGCGAGTGGGTGTGGCTCTCGCCAAGCCCATCTCCCGTGTCACTGGCACGGCCACCGTGCCGTTCGCCACGGTCATCGGGGCTCAGGGCTCCTAGTCCTGAGTGAGAGTTGAGGGGAGCGGGGCGGAGGAGTCCTCCGCTCTGCTCCCCCTGCCCTGCTCCCTTCAACACAGGAGGAGTGTGAACGATGGCATACGCAACGGCTGGTGACCTTCAGGACTACCTCCCCGGCATCGACGCCGCACGAGCGGGTGTGCTGGTGGAGCTGGCGTCCACCGTCATTGACGCCAACACGCACTCCACCATCCCGACGACCCCCGTGCCCGACAGGGTGAAGCTGGCCTGCCTCATGCAGGCTGCCCGCATCGCCCGCACAGACGACAAGGGCCAACAGGTGGTCAACGAGTCGGTCAGCGGTTACTCCGTTGGCTACGCCCAGCCCGGGCGCTCCGACTACGCCCTCCTGATGGCCGACGATGTGAAGGCTCTGCTCGCCCCGTGGCGGAACACCAGCATGGTGGCTGACACCTTGGAGGGTGAGTACGAGGCGAGGATTGCAGCGGAGGGTGCGTGAGCATCCTGAACCTGCTCCACACCTCGGTGACGCTGGTACAGCGGACGGAAGGTGCTGTCTCCGACAACGGTGAGCCCACCGTGACTGAGACGACCCTGACGACCGTGGGCCACCTCGCCCAGCAGACGACGGGCGAGGACGGCACCGGCATCGTGACGGAGCAGCTCCGCCTATTCCTCCCCGCCGACACCCCCGTGGAGGCGTGGGACGCCGTGACCGTGGGGGCCTTCACCTACGAGGTGGACGGCACCCCTTGGGCGGCTGTCAACGCCCGCACCGGCAACGTCTCCCATGTGGAGCTGACCCTGAAGCGAGCGACCTGATGGCCAAGGTGAGCACGAGCTGGACGTTGAACGAGGCTGGGCTGCGAGCCCTCGCCTCCCGCCAGCGGTTCCGTGCCCACCTCCGACGCACTGCCGACGCCATTGAGCGTGAGACGCAGAGCAAGGCCAACTGGTCTGGCTACGCCAAGGAGAAGCACTGGCATGTGCGTGAGGGCACCAACGCCAAGGGCTACGCCACCGCTGCCGCCTACACCACCTACTCGTTCGCCCACCTTGACGAGTTCGGGGGCGCCATGTACGTCGGCCCCTCCCGCCCGATGCGGCGGGCGTTGGACTCGCTGGGCCTGAAGCGGAAGGCGCTCTGATGGCCCTCCTCGCCAACGTCTCGGGCTCCATCTCCAAGCACCTCCGCAACGACCCGACTGTGAACGCTCACACCGGAACCGCTGTTTACACGGTGCTGCCCAACGAGCCCAAGAACTTCCCCATGATCCTCGTCGCCCGAACGGGCGGCGGGCCTGTCTTCACTGACCCCCTGATGCTGGACGAGGTTCGGCTTCAGGTGGATGTGTGGGCAGACCGACAGGCCGAAGCCAACACCGTGGCAGAGGCCGTGCGCTCGTCGCTGGCGTCCCTTCAGGGGACAGTCTTCGACGGCGCTGCCTTCGTGATGGTTGACCTCATCAACTACACGGAGAGCCCAGACACCAGCCTCACCCCGACCAAGCAGCGGGTCATTCTTGAAGTCCTGCTGCGGGTGCGGGTGTGAAGTGCGTGATATAGGAAAGAAAGGCGTGAGCCGCCCTCACGCTCAGACAACTAGGAGTCGATGATGCCCAACGACGCCAATGCCATTCCTGTGGCAGCGAACGGGAAGGTGTATGTGACCGCATACACCGGCTCGGAGACGCTGCCCACCGACAGCACCACCGCTATGAATGCCGCCTTCACTGAGGTCGGCTACATCAGTGAGGATGGTGTGTCGTTCTCGTTCGCCACTGAGCAGGAGGGAATCCCTGCGTGGCAGAGCCTCTACCCCGTCCGCACGGTCGTGACCGGCACGGAGCTGGAGGCCAGCTTCTCCATGCTGGAGTGGAACGAGGACAGCCTCAAGCTCGCCTTCGGCGGCGGGACTTGGACGGACAACGCCGACGACACCTACGACTTTGAGCCCCCGCTCGCTGGCGAGGGTTCGGACTTCGCCGTTGTCATCGACGCCACCGACGGCACCAAGTCCTACCGTATCGTGCTTCCACGAGTCTCGGTCACCGGCCTCGGTGACATCACCTTCGTCCGTGGGGAAGCCTCGGCTCTGGAGGTCACCCTCTCGGGGTTGGCCGACAGCACCGGACAGGCGCTCTACATCTACTACGCCACCCCCTCGGCGTAGTCAACGGACGAGCTAGGAGAGCGGACTCATGGAACTTGACCTTGACGCATACCGTGCTGCCCGTGCGGAGACGCAGGAAGCTCGCAAGCTGACGCTGGGCGGGGTCGTCTACGACCTGCCCGCAGAGGTGCCCGTCGCTGTCTTGGAGGACTTCGGAGAGGGTCGTGTCATCGAAGGGTTGAAGGCCCTTGGTGGCGACGACTTCGCCGCAGCCTGCCGGGACAACGGCCTCACCTCCAGCGAGCTGACCGCCATCTTCACTGAGTTGTACGGAGTGACCCCGGGAAACTGATGAGCCTCGCCCACCTCCTGAAGGAACGCTGGGAGGAGTGCGAGGCCGACCTCAGGCGCTTCTACGGACTCAGCCTGAGGGAGGTCGTGTATGGCTCGTCGGACATCTCGTGGCGGGAGCTGCTGAACCTGCTGAAGCGGGTGCCAGAGGACGGGGCGCTGAAGTCCCGTGACGGGTGGACGACCACCCACGAGCTGGCCGCAGTGAACGCTGAGGTGGGTCACGCCCTGCTGCTCGCCGTCATGGGCATCGGCGGCGTTAAGAAGCTGCCCAAGCCCCTGCACATCCCCCGCCCGGGGGAGAAGCCCGGGGCTCGGCGCAGGCGTGGGCCCCGCCCGGGGGCCGTGACCGCAGGCTCCTTGCAGGAGCTGGAGAGGTTGGCAGGCCGTGGCTGAAGAACTCGGGACTGTTGGAGTTGAGATTGAAGGCGACTGGGGTGAGTTCCGTCGCCAAGCTAAGTCCGCCGTCAAGGATGTTGGCGGCGGGATTCGTCGTGGCATCGGCGGCTCCCTGAAGGGTGTGGCCGGGGGCATCGGTCGCACCACCGCAGTCATCGCCAAGGGCGTTGGGACGGCTGCCATCGGCCTCGGCGCCATCGGTACGGCTGCGGCTGGCGTGGGTATCAAGGCCGCTGCCGACTTGGAGACGCTGAACGTCGCCCTCGTCCAGCTCACCGGCAGCGAGGAGGCTGCCCGGGTGCAGATGAAGGCCCTCACGGACTTCGCCTCCACCACCCCCTTTGAGATTGCGGGGTTGGGCAAAGCACAGAACGCCCTCCTCGCCACGGGCAAGATTGCTCAGGAGGATGTCATCCCCACCATGCGGGGCGTGGGCGACTCGGTGGCTGCCCTCGGTGGCTCCACTGAGGATGTCGTCGGCGTGTCGCTCGCCCTCCAGAAGTCCTTCGCCAAGGGCAAGGTGGACTTGGAGAGCCTCAACGTCATCAGCGAGCGGGGCATCCCCATCATGGGGGAGCTGGCCGCTCAGATGGGCGTCAGCGAGGAGGAGCTGTCTAAGATGATCTCCGCTGGGGAGGTCGCTCCTGAGGTGCTGGCTAAGGCTTTCCAAGAACCGCAGGGGCCGCTCGCTGACTTCACAGGCTCCACGGAGAAGCTCTCGCAGACGTTCTCAGGTGTCCTCTCCACCCTGAAGGACACGGTGACGCTCGGGCTCGGGCAGGCCCTGACGCCCGCCCTCCAGAAGCTGACGCCCATCATCCAAGACCTCATCCCCGTGGTGGCCGACCTCATCACCAACCTTGGCCCCGTGCTGGGTGAGGTGGTCATCGGACTGTCTGGCATCCTCACCTCCATCCTCCCGCTGTTCTCCTCGCTGGCGGAGATGCTCGGCCCGTTCCTGTCGGAGGCGCTCGCCATCTTGGTGCCCGCCTTGGACAAGCTGGTGGAGCCCCTGAGCGAGCTGTTGGACGCTGTGCTGCCCCCGCTGTTGGATGTCTTCCTCCTCCTGTTGGAGTCGGGCCTCATGGTCATCATCCCCGTGGTGGCCGCTCTGGCGGAGGTGCTGGGCAAGCTCATCCCGCCCGTGCTGGAGGTCGTCAAGAAGGTGGCCAGCCGACTGCTGCCCATCCTGACCGACACCGTGGGTAAGATTCTGGACGCCCTGATGCCCGCCTTTGAAGTTCTCATCGACCTCATCGGGGGCCCCGTTGGGGACATCCTGATGCTCCTGTTCTCCCTGCTGGAGCCCTTCATCCCCCTGCTGGGCATCTTCGCTGAGATCGTCAGCGCCGTCCTGACCCCCGTGCTGGAAGCGCTGGGCTCGGTGCTGGGCGTGGTGGCCACCTTCATCGGTGAGAACCTCACACCCATCGTGGCCGACCTCGCACGCTTCTTGGAGGAGGGGTTGGCCTCGGTGCTGGAGGCGGTGCAGGAGTGGTTCAGTGGCTTCCCTGAGAAGGTGAAGGGGTGGATGGAGAGCGCCGGGGATTGGCTGAAGGGCGCTGGCGGCGACCTCATCCGTGGCCTCTGGGAGGGCATCAAGGACATGATTGGCTGGCTGAGGGATAAGGTGCTGGGCTTCGCCTCGGGCATCGTGGACACGGTGAAGGGCGCCCTCGGCATCGGCTCCCCGTCGAAGGTCATGGCTGAGCAGGGCAAGTGGCTCGGCATCGGTCTGGCGGAGGGCATCCTCGGCACGCAGGACGAGGTGGCCAAGGCGGCGGAGGGGCTCGCCTCGGCTGCCACCGTGACCACCAGCAGCGAGTTCCGCTCGGGCACCGGGAGGGCTGGCACCGCCCGCATGGCCCCCGTCACCAACATCTTCAACGCCCCAGTCGGGGGCTCCATGTCGGAGTTCGCCCACGAGATTGAGCGCCAGCGTGCGCTTGAAGCGAGGTTTGCGTAATGGCTGAGCTGCTGCTGCATCAGGGCGAGTTCAACAACCTCGTCTTCGGAGAGGGCACCCCATACGTCTTGGAGGAGCCCCTTGACCTGTTCGCTTGGCAGGGGCGGGTGGCGGATGTACCCATCCCCCGTGGCCACGGCTCCATCCCGATGCCTGTCTACTTGGAGGCGGACACGCAGGTGCTGTCGTTCCTCGTGTGGGGTTCTTCGCTGACGGAGGCGGAGAGCCGTGTGCAGGCACTCCTGAGAGCCTTCCGCCCCAAGGAGGGCTCGTCGGTCGGCTGGATGCGCTGGCGCTCGCAGGAGCGCATCTGGAGGTTGCAGGCGAGGCCAATCAGGGTGTCGGCCCCGTACGGCCCGCAGGAGGCCCGCTCCAACCTGTTCAGGGTCGTGGTGGCGCTGGCTCAGGCCGACCCCCGCCTGTACTCGGACACGGAGCGCAACCTCCGCATCCCCGTCTATGACCCCGCTGCCGCTGCCTCGGCTGGCGCCTACGACTTCCCGACGGAGCTGCCGCTGGACGTTGACTTCACAGACGGCGTGGGCGGCGAGCAGCTCGTCTTGCTGAACGGCAGCGCAGACGCCTACCCCGTGGTGACGGTGAGCAACGCCGACGCCACCCCCATCACCTCATTCACCCTCACCAACAGCACCACCGACGAAGACCTCACCGTAAACGCAACAATCACCACCGGCCAGACGCTCACGGCCGACATGGGCGCAATCGTGCAGGGCCGTCCCGGCCCTCACGTTGCCATCGGCTCGGCGTCCCGTTACGGCGACTGGGCCCAGCCCCGCAAGCCTTGGCGCTTGCAGGCGGGCACGGTCAACGGCGTCCGCTTCAGTGTGACGGGCCCCACCGACGAGGGGAACGTGACATGCCGACTGGTCTGGCGAGACGCTTGGACATAGAGACAGGAGACTGACATGGCATCAACCACCAACATGGACAAGTCCCTGCTCGGTTACGCCGTGCAGGGCCGCACCGACATCTCAGGAGTGGATGTCGTAGACGCCTCGGGGGCGGAGCTTAGGCTCAACGCCGCCTTCTGGGGCGAGGGCGTACTCAACAACTCCTTCGCCGTCGCCCCTGACTCGGGCATGAACCTGACGGTGGGCGCCGACGGGGACGTTGCCGTCCTCGCTGGCTCCTCGGCGGGGCAGGGGCAGTACCTCGTGGGCACGGCCACCGACTTCACGGTAACCGTTCCCGCCTCCGACCCGTCGCAGGCTCGGGTGGACGAGGTGTACCTCGTGGTGCTGGACAACACCTACGACGCCTCGGGGCTGGCGCTGCCCATCATCGGCTACCGCACCGGCACCGTAGGCGGAGGGGCGCCGGGGCCTGACAGCGGGTGGACGGCCTCCCTGAAGCTCGCCACCGTGAACGTCGGCGCAGGGGTGACGACCATCAGCATCAACGACATCACCGACGAGCGGGTTGGTTCGGAGCCTGCCGCCCACGCCCACGACTGGGCGGACATCACCGGCAAGCCCGCCACCTTCACCCCGTCCACGCACTCGCACGGCGATGCGGACATCAATGGGCTGGACGCTTCGGCGGTGACGACGGGGAGTTTCGCTGCTGCCCGCATCCCCAGCTTGGACGCCTCCAAGATTGGCTCGGGCACCGTGTCGGCGGCTCGCCTGCCCGACGCCTCCACGAGCGCTCAGGGCGTGGTGCAGCTCTCCACCTCCACCAGCAGCACTTCCACCTCCACGGCGGCTACCCCGTCGGCGGTGAAGGCTGCCTACGACCTCGCTGCGTCCAAGGCGAACAGCTCACACACCCACGCCTACATCTCGTCCACAACCCCCCAGAACACGGCGAGCAACTCGTTCGCTGCCTACCGCATCCGCAACATCTGGATCGGTTCAAGCACCCCCTCGTCCACTGGGCGTGAGACGGGTGACGTCTGGTTTGACACGAGCGCCTGAACGATGCCTGAGCTGAAAGCATGGAACGGCTCCACTTGGACGAGCATCGGGGTGAGCCCGAAGGCGTGGAATGGCTCGTCGTGGACGGGCTCCACCATCGGGGCCATCAAGGCGTGGAATGGTTCGTCGTGGACGACCCTGTGGGTGAAGTCTGACCCGCTCCAGTACACGTTCAACCCTATCTGGACGGCCTCATACCAAGAGGCAAGCCCGTACGCCAAGGCTGCGTACACGTTCACCGACCCCGCCAACGACCTCATCCAAGGCGACTGGGACGACGTTGGTGTAGCGGGTGGGATGCAGCGTGCCACGGGTGTGATGCGCTTCAACCGCTCAGACATCCTCTCAACCATTGGGGGTAGGACGACGGTGACGGACGCCACCCTGCGCCTTCAGGTGCGGTACGAGTACACCTCGCTGGGCATCTACCCCTACGTCTACGGCGCTGACGCCTCGGCCCCCGCATCGGAGCCTGCCACCCTAAACGGCGGCATCGTCCGCTGGGGTAGCCCCCGCTCTGGGGCTAGGACGAGGGTGGGTGACACCGTGGACATCAACGTGAACGACTTGGCGCAGGCGCTCATTGACGGGAGCATCTACGGCTTCGCCGTCTACAACTCGGGCACCTCCACGGCGTCCAAGGAGCTGTACCGGGGAGGCTTCTACGGCGGCACCAACCCGACCCTCTACCTGACGGTGGACTACTAACCCATGAAGCCACACGACTACGAGCTTGTCCTCGTCAACAGGGGCATGGCCCAGAGCGGCGCTCCCACCTTCACGGAGGTGGAGGCGCTCAACGCCGTGCCCTCGTTCTCGTGGAGCAGGAAGCTGTCTGGCTACGGGCAGCTCTCGTTGTCGTTCGCCCCTGAGGTGCAGTCGCCTGACGTACAGGCCCGCCTCCTTGACCTAACCCTCCCAACGGAGCTGTGGGTGTACCGCACCAGCGCCAAGTCTGGGCTGACGGAGCTGCGCTGGGCGGGGCCCGTCACCGGGATGCAGGTGCAGGGCGGCACGGTCAACCTCCAAGCCTCGGAGCTGGCCTCGCTGCTGTGGCGGATGGTGGTGGAGCCCGGGGACACCCTGAGCTACACGGCCACCGACCAGCACACCATCGCCAAGGGCCTCGTGGACTACTGGCAGGCGCTGGACTACGGCAACTTCGGCTTCGACACGAGCGGGGTGACGGCCTCGGGCACGACCCGTGACCGCACCTACGCCGGTACGGAGGCCCACATCATCGGGCAACGCCTGACGGAGCTGGGCGATGTGTCGGGCGGCTTTGAGTGGGAGATTGACCCTGAGACGAGGGCCCTACTGCTCGGCACGCCCACCCTCGGCACCGACACCTCCAACTCGTTCATCATCGACGGGCGGTTCATCGCCAACGCCAACGCTGTCTGGAGCGCGGGGCCCGCCGACCTCGCCACCGCTGGCTACGCATGGACGGGCGGCACCGCTGCCCTGTCGGGCTCGGCCACCAACGCCGTCCTCATGGCCCAGTACGGGCGACTCGCCGCCGTCGCCTCGGCCAACGGGGTGACGGAGCAGGCCACCATCACCGCCAAGGCGCAGGGCCTCGTGGACGAGCTGGGCGACCCCCTCTACGACCCCTCCCCAGAGATTCAGTCGCACGGGGACTGCACCGTCTGTGACCTCGCCCTCGGCAACACCATCACCATTGAGTATGACTACGGCTTCGGGCTCGTGTCCACCACCCGCAGGGTGGTTGGCTATCAGGTCAACGTGGACAGCACGGGGTTGGAGAAGATGAGCTTGGAGCTGGTATGAGCAAGCGTGTACTGACCACGACGGAGCGGCTGGCAGAGCTTGACCGCCGCCTCCTCTCAATGGAGACGCAGGGCGCCCCCGACCTTGACGGGTCATACCTCCGCCTTGACGCCACCAACTCGCCTGTCACCGGGACGCTCACCTTCGACAACGCCCCCACCGCGGGCATCTACCTCCAAGACTCCACGGGCACGCACGGCTACCGGTTGCGGGCCAACGTGTCTGCCGTGAACGACTTCGGGTTCACGGTGGAGGACTTGGCGGGCAACGACTTCATCACCGTCGCCCCCGACGGGGTGGCCATCAACCGCCCTGACGGTGCGACCATCGGCGGGGACACCATCGGTAACGCATGGCTCACCGTTGGGCCGGGGGCAGGTGGGCAGGTCGGCATCGACCCCAACGAGTTCTACTTCTCGGGCGGCAACGCCAACATTGGTGTCCTCACCAACCACCAGTTGTCGTTCAACATCAACGGGGCGGCAAGGTTCCGACTCCGAACAACGGGCACCACCTTCTACGACGTAGACGCCTACCCCGTCGTATTCGATGGCGCCAACGACAACCTCGTCATCTCCCAGTCGGGCGACGACTTCACCATCCTCAACGACCAGCAGAACAACGGCATCCGCATCCACGACGGGACTGGCGGGGTGGGGTTCCAGTACAACGGCGTGGAGGGATTGTCGTTCACCGCCGCTGACCCGCCGACCCTCACGGTCAATAACGGCACCAACGACTACCTCCGCATTGCCACGGCCCACGGCTACGCCGACTTCGGCGCCCGCAACACTGGTGGCTACCACATCTACACCGACCGCCCCGTGTTCTACTTCAACGCCTCGCTGGCGATGGCTTCCGGTTCACTCGGCACCGTCGCCTACCCCGCAAGCACCGTGCAGTTGACGAGCCATGTCAATTGGGGCGACGGCGGCGAGTCCATCATCGGCAGCAACGCCTCGTCCTACGTCGGCATCCGTTCGGGTGGCAACTGGCGCATCGTGTCCTACTCCACCCACAACGACTTCCGGGTTGACCTCCGCATGAACGCTGTCGGTGCGGGCATCCGCTTCGCTAGGCTCCCCACCTACAACAACGCCAATGGCTCCATGCGGTGGATGGGCATTGACGTTGACATGGGGCAGGCGCACACCTCGTCGTCGCTGGCTGTGAAGCGCAACGTCAAGCCAGTCCGCACCCGTGGCCTCGGCAGGACACAGAAGGACGGCACCTACTCGGGGACGGGGAGTGTGTTCGACCGGCTGGAACCCATCCACTTTGAGTACGCCCCCGACCACCCCCAGCGTGACCGCTGGAAGGGTCGCCGCCCCCGCAAGGACAAGGCGGCGGAGTGGGAGCAGATGCGGGCCATGCAGCGCCACAGCGTGGACGCCCTCCTGCCTCCCAAGGACGACGACGACTGGTGGGAGACAGCCGACTACTTCGATGAGTACGAGGTCGGCCCCGGCATCGGGCGCATGGGCTTCGCCTATGAACAGGTGGCACAGGTCGCCCCCCACTTCACCTACGTCACGGACGGCATGGAGGCCATCGCCTACGAGGGGATGCTCCCTGACTTCATGGCGTGGGCGGTGGCGACGATTCGTGACCTGCGGGACAGGGTGGAGGAATTGGAGTCCCGGGGTCGGGGATGACCTGCGCCTAGACGGCGTGAGTGCGTGATATAGGAAGTGATGGACACTGACACGGAGCTGCGCCTCGTGGTGGACGGCCTGCTAGAGCGGGTCGCCCAGCAAGAGCTTGCCACACAGGTCTGGAGGGCTCGTGCCCTCGCCTCGGGCTGGCAGCCGCAGGAAGCACAAGCACAACGAGCGGAGGACGAGAGCGACGAGGGTGGTTGACCTCACCCTTGTTGAAGTCCTCACCGGAGCCCTCTGGATTCTGACCGGGGGCCTCACTGTGCATCTCGGGCGGGCGTGGGGCCGTCACTGGCAGTACCGCCTGTTCGGTGGTGGCCTCATGTTCCTCTGGGGCTCCGCCCTCATCCTCACCACGCTTGGCTTCATCCCCTTCTGGGCGCCCGTGTACGCCGTTCTCTCCTTCGCCGTCCCGGCGTGGGTGGTCGGCATGGTGGTCATCCACCACATCATTGACGAGAGGGAGCTGAGCGCCCGTGATTGACCTGAGCCTCGCCGGGGTCATCGTCACCGTCGTCCTGTTCATCGGGACGGTGGCAGCCGCTGCCGTCTACGTCCGCTCCGCCATCGCCAAGCAGACGCACGAGGAGTTGGAGGACTTGGCCCAGACGAGGGGCGAGGCCAACGCCGACCTGCGCCGGGAGATTGACGAGCTGCGCCAGCGGGTGACGGCGCTGGAGACGGAGCGGGATGTCATCCGCTCGCTGAAGGCGGAGGAGATTGCCGACCTCACGGCGGGCAAGCTGGCCCCCATGATTACAGGAGCGAACCAATGAAGCGCCTACTGCGTACTGAACCCGTCCGCATCGCCGCCGTCGTGGAGGCCGTGCTGGTCGTCCTCGCCGCCTTCACCGGCTGGCTGACGCCCACACAGGCCACCGCCATCGTCGGGCTCATCATCCCCACCCATGAGCTGATCCGCTCGGTCGTGTACGCCCCCGCCACGGTGGAGGGGGAGTAGTGGACGGCTGGACGGTGGCATGGCTGCTCTGGCTGGCGATGTTCGCCGCCATCGAAGGGCCCGCCATCTTCAACAACAGGACAGGCGACACGCTCAGCGAGAAGGTTTGGGCGTGGTTCGCCGTCAAGGACAAGCCCCGGGGCTGGCAGCTCCGTCGCTTCATCCTCCTCGCCTTCATGGCGTGGTTGGCCGTTCACTTCCTAACGGGCGGCTGGGTCTAACCCTCGTACGGCGAGGGCTCGGGGAACCGCAGCCTGAGCTGCTGTCCAATCCGCCCGTCGTAGAACGACTTGGCGCTCGTGGAGACGAGCGGGGTGTCCGGGAGCGGTGCGTCCAGCTCGGTGACCTTGCAGTCGTTGGGCATCAGCACCTCAGGCTTCAACCCGACGATGTTGGCGTACAGGTTGCGGAGCTGGAGGGGCCTGCCTCGGGCGAGCCCCATCGCAGCCTCCACGACCTCCAACATGTCGGCCTTCCTGACGGGGAGGGGCGTGTGCGTGGAGAAGTCCCAAGCCTCGGTGATACCCCACTGCGCCTCCAACATGTCGCCCACGATGAGCCCCGCCGCCGTCCAGTCGGTCGGCTGCGCCACCCGGGAGCGGTAGCTGCGCCAGACCTCCATGCTGTCCTCCAGCCGCCCCTTGTAGTAGACGGGGAAGCGCTCGTGGGGCTCCAGCAGGAAGAAGTCGTCGTTGAACAGGGCGAACGTGTCGCTCACCTCGGGATGCTCACAGATGGCCAGCATCTGCCGCATCACGTTGTCGTAGCGGTTGCGGGGTGCGTACTGGGGGACGTACTCGTACCTCAGCGAGCCGTCGGCCACGAACTCGGGCAGGTGCCCGAACACCCACACACGCCCCTGTGGGTAGTGCTGGTGGAGGGTGCGGAGGGAGTAGCGCAGCTCCTCGTTGCGCCGCCCCCGCCGCACCATGTACACGGCGTCCATCACAACCTGTTGCTCACGGCCCGCCGAATCTTGGCGGAGATGTCGGGCCCGTAGCCCCACTCCTCACACCACTCGTCGGCCATCCGCTTGCGCTCGTCGGCGTTGTCGGGCGCCTCCTCCATCATGCGGTTGCAGAGGGCGATGACGGAGCGCTCCTGCTCCCCGCCAATCTCCTCCCAGAAGGTGTCCTCGGCGGAGGCGGTCAGCGACCGCTCCTCCACGGCGGGGTCGGCCACCGGCTCACGGAAGGCGTTAAGGATGCGGTGTGTGTTGGGCACCCCGGTCAGCTCGTCCAACTCCTCGGGGCTCAGGGCCTCCTCAGGGTCGGCCAGCCCAGACGCCTCCAGCGCCCCGTAGATGCGCCCCAGCATCTCAAAGCCGTGGCGCCGCTCAACGGCAATGCGCCCGCCCATCTGGGCGAGGTACCGCTCCATCGCCCTCCGCATCCTCAGGCCCGCCACCGTGGCGAACGACTTGCCGCTGGGGTGGTCGGGGTCAAAGTCCGTCACAGCCTCCCACAGGCCCATGAGCGCTGCCTGTGCCATGTCGTCGCCGTGCTGGGGGAGCCAGCTCGGGTACCGGCTCATCAGGCTCCGCAGCAGCGGGGCTGTCTCGTACTGGAGCGCCTCAAAGTCCCGCTGCCACCCGGGTTCCTGCGCCTTGCAGGACTCCACGAGGGGGAGCAGGTTGCTCTCGCTCATGTCGGTTCGCACGTTGTCAGTCATCAGTGACCTCCTCGGTCATCGTGGGTGGGATTCCGCCCGCCCGTTTGTAGTTCCAACGTTGTAACTCTACCACGCTGTGTCATATTCCACAACGAGTTGCCCCGGTGCGTCCCACAGGATATCACGCAGTCGCACCTCTCCAGACGCAGTGTGTCCACTCGGGATATAGCCCGGGCGGTCTAGGCCCCTACATGACCCCCCAAGGAACCTCTACTGCGTGGCGGTGGGTCGGTGTGCGTGATATCGGGCTGACCGACACCTACAACAGGAGAGAGCCACATGGCCAAGTCACTGGACATCAAGCGGGAAGACCTCCGCTCCTACCGGGGCGGCTCCCGCTTCTACACATGGGAGGGGGACGAGCGCTTCGGCTCCGTGACCTCCCTCATCGACGGCGGGCTGCCCAAGCCCGCCCTGCCCCGCTGGGCTGCCAAGCTCACGGCGCAGTCGGCGGTTGACCAGCACGAGGTCATCGCCTCCCTCATCGCCTCGGGCGACAAGCAGGCGGCGGTGGACATGTTGAAGGGCGCCCCGTGGCGCTCGTCTGGCAGCGCCGCCGACTCGGGCACCCGTGTCCACGAGTTCTTGGAGCTGCTCGCACAGGGGCGCCCCAAGGACGCAGAGGCACACGCCAACAGCCTCGTCATCGGGGAACGTGCCAAGTGCGCCCACATCGCCGCCTTCATGTCGGAGGTGGACATGGAGGTGCTGCATGTGGAGGCGGTGATGTTCTCCCGGGAGTACCACTACGCCGGGACGGTTGATCTCATCGTCAACCTGACCGACGAGCGCCTGCTGGACAAGCTCGGCATGGAGGGCCCCGCCCCCGCCATCATCGACCTGAAGACGGGCAAGGGCGTGTACGACTCCGCCGCCCTCCAGCTCGCCGCCTACACCCGCACCGACTTCATCGCCGGGGACGGGGGCGAGGAGCTGCCCGTGCCCGACATCGACTACGGGGCCGTCCTCCATGTGACGGAGGAGGGCTGGGCGTTCATCCCGATGGACATCTCCGACCGCACGTTCCTCGCCTTCCTTGACGCCGCTGGTGTCGCCGTGTGGGCGAAGGAGGTCGGTAGGAAGGCCGTGGGTAAGCCCGTGGCCCGGGGCGGAGCGGAGCTGGGCTGATGGCAGACACCCGCACACCCATCAAGCTGAAGTGCCCACACTGCACCAACAAGGTGACCGTCTACACGAAGGACGCCGTGGCGTACTGCGGCTGCAAGCGTGGCAAGAACGCCGACGGGACGAGGATGCGGTGACAGCGATGATGGACGACGAGAC